>CAZFIB010000064.1:0-24407 GCA_964518865.1 uncultured Thermodesulfobacteriota bacterium | reverse complement strand
AACAGCACTGCCGCTGGTGAAAAGGTGCGTTTAAAAATTAGGCGGTGGATTTTGGTGGCTATAGCCGATTGACATACTGCCGGGAAGCGGGTAAAGTAACAATTTCGCGCTGTTTTTTTCATGCCTGTCATAACCCGGTGAAGGAGCCAGAAAGGAAATGAGACGCTCGATCGTACATGAAGGCGTTGATCAGCTTACCTATGAAATACGCGGAATCGTCACGCTTGCCGGCGAGCTGAAACAGTCCGGCATGGAAATATTCTGGGAAAATATCGGCGATCCCATTCAGAAAGGGGAAAAGCTGCCGGAGTGGATAAAAGAGATCGTCGTGGAGCTGGTGCAGGATGACAGAACCTACGGCTATATCGACACGCAGGGCGCACCCCAGACCCGGGAGTTTCTGGCGGACCTCGTCAACCGGCGCGGCGGCTGCCGAATCACCAAAGACGATATCATTATGTTCAACGGGCTCGGCGATGCGGTAGCCAGGATTTTCGGCTACATGCGGCGCGAAGCCCGCGTGATCGGCCCCTCGCCCGCCTACTCGACCCACTCGTCGGCCGAGGCCGCCCACTCGGGCTATGAGCACCTGACCTATGAGCTCGACCCCCGGGACAACTGGATGCCGGAGCTGTGGGACCTTGAAAACAAGATCAAGTACAATGATTCGATTTCAGGCATGCTGATCATCAACCCCGACAACCCGACGGGCGCGGTGTATCCCCGGCCGATTCTTGAGGGCATGATCGACATCGCCCGCCGTCACAGCGTTTTTGTGCTGTGCGACGAGATTTACGCCAATATCGTCTACAACGGGGCGAAAACAGCCGG
Source organism: uncultured Thermodesulfobacteriota bacterium (assembly GCA_964518865.1). Taxonomy (GTDB): domain Bacteria; phylum Desulfobacterota; class WTBG01; order CAIYCZ01; family CAIRTM01; genus JANQGV01. Next base: position 23,576 of record CAZFIB010000064.1, on the reverse strand, counting down.
TCTGAGCGAGGTTATCGGCGAGCGGCCGGGCATCGCCCTGCGCGGCATTTCCAAGGAGCTTCCCTGGCCGGGGGCCCGCTGCGGCTGGCTCGAGGTGTTCAATCAGGACAAATACCCTGAGTTCAAGGTCTACATCCAGAGCATCGTCAAGGCGAAAATGCTCGAGGTCTGCTCGACCAGCCTGCCCCAGTTTGCAATACCCCGTATCATGGGCGACCCGCGCTATCCCGAGCACCTCGAGCTGCGCAACCGCATGTTCGAACAGCGCGTGAACAGAGCCTATGATATTCTGTCGAAGGTCGATGGCATACACGTGGTTCGTCCGCGCGGCGCTTTTTATATGACGGTTCTGTTCGAGGAGGGTGTGCTGAACGACCGCCAGCACCTTGAAATTTCAAACGACCCGGCGCGCGACATCATCCGCGGGCGCATCGAGGGGGTGGCGCCCGACAAGCGGTTCGTGTATTACCTGCTGGCCGCCACCGGCATCTGTGTGGTGCCCCTGACCGGCTTCTGCTGCAGCCGTCTCGGCTTCAGGCTGACAATGCTCGAGGCCGACAACGAACGGGCCGAGTGGATATGGACGACGATAGCGGAAAGCATAACAAATTATCTCAACTCCGCATAATGGCTTACGCACCCGGTGCTGAGATACACAAAACCGTTTGCACGACATGGTAGGGGAACATCGCCGGCAGGCGCAGCAGGGTGGGTACAGCGAAGCGACACCCACCGGATACGCGATTACAAGGGTCCCGTGACGGTGGGTTCCACTGCGTTCCACCCACCCTACGTTTTTTTACGGGAACATTCCCGGTACAGTTCCAATGACGGAAAAATACGGCTATGGCATGTATCGATATAGCCGTAGTCGGCAAGCGCCCTCCGGCCGCGAAAAAAACGCAGCTCCTGCATTTCGCCCCGCCCGTCGTCAAGGACAATAATCAAAAAAAAATGAATATTGGACTTGACAACGGTTCAAAGCTATAATAATTTAATCATTAAATAATTTGATAGTCTAAATATATTCGCTTCCGGAACGACACCTGTTTGAATGAGGGGGTGAAGCGCTGCGCAGCGCTTCACGACAGGGGGACCGCTTGAAGGCCTTTGCATCCTTTGCCGTACGAAACAGGCTTTTTTTTCTGCTCGCCATCGGAGCGCTTTCGTGTTTCTTTCTGTATGAATTTCTGCACCTTCCCGTAAAAACGAGTTTTTCGGATCTGCTGCCCCAGCGACACCCCTTTATCAAGGTGCACAACAATATCCGCAACACCTTCGGCGGCGCCAACCAGGTGCTTATCATGGTTCAGGTCCGCAAGGGCGATATTTTCAATGAACGCACGCTTGAAAAAGTGCGCTGGATAACCCGCGAGCTTGAAAAGCTGCCCGCCGTCGACCCCTACAAGATCCGCTCGATAGCGGTTTCCAAAATGAAGGATTTCAAGTTCACCTCCGGCACCATGTCGATCACCCCCCTGATGTTTCCGGAGGTGCCGAAAACCGAACAGGAGATGCAGGAGCTTCGCGACAAGATTTACAGCAATCCCCGCTACTACGGGCAGTATGTCTCCTATGACAGCAAGAAAACGCTCATCATGGTCGATTTCTTTGAAAACGACATCGACTACCGGGCGGTTTTCGATTCGCTCAGCCGCATACGCCGTCACACCGAGGACGACAATCACATTATCAATATCGCCGGCGAGCCCATGCACCTGGGCTACATCTATCATCACAGCCGCCAGGTGCTGGCGGTGCTGGGCATTACGGTGCTGGGCATAATCATCATGCTGTTTTTCTACTATAAAAGCTTCCGTGCGGTGTTTATTCCCGTGCTTTCCGCCGCGCTCAGCGCGGTGTGGGGCTTGGGCTTCATGCGCCTGGCCGGCTTCAGCCTCGACCCCCTGATTCTTGTGCTGCCGTTTCTGATATCGCTCATGACGGCCAGGCACTCGATGCAGTGCATCAGCCGCTACCTGGAGGAATACGAAACTACCGACGACACCCGGGAGGCGGCACTCAGGACGATCGAAACAATGATTGTGCCCGGCATTACCAGCATCATTACCGACGCCCTGGGCATCGCCCTGGTTGCGATCGCAACCATTCCCATACTGACGAATATCGCAATATCCTGCAGCTTCTGGTGCATTGCAACGATTATTCTGTCGGTTATCCTGACCCCCCTGCTGCTGTCCTATATTCCCGAGTCCGTGCGGCTGCGGCGCTACATGGCCTCTCTCGGCGGCACCCGGCAGGGCTACCGCGAGCGGTTTCTGGGCTTTATCGGCGGGTGGATTCCCCGCCGGGGCAAATGGTATGTAGCGCTCGTTACGGCGGTTGTGGTTCTGGTGGGCTGGAACTACGCCCGGCAGATCAGGGTGGGTGACTTTTTCCCGGGCTCGTCGATCCTCTGGCCGTTTCACCGCTACAACAAGGATGCCTTCAGAATAACGTTCAGCATCCCGCTTCTGAACCCCCTGTACGTGATCGTGGAGGGCGACAAGGGCGGGTTCGTCACGAGCGGGCCGACGCTTCGCGAGATGAACCGCTTTCAGCGCTACATGATGCAGCACGACCGCGTCATGTTCGCCTACTCGATCGTCAACAGCCTGCCCGGCTTTCTCATGGCATCCTACGAGGACGACCCCCAGTGGTATCATCTGCCCCGGGAGGACCGCGTGCTGAGCTTCTGCGCGCGCAAACTGCTCTATACGGGTGAGCCCGGCACGTGGGACCGCTATGTCGACATGCAGGACACCTCGGCCAATATCGTTATATACTGCCGCGATAAAATGCCCAGAACGGTGGAAAGCATCATCAGTCACATCAGGGCCTATATCGAGGAAACCCCCGGCCCGCCGGGCGGGAAGTATATTCTTGCCGGCGGGGCCGTGGGCGTGCAGGCAGGGGTGCGCGAGGTTATCGCCGACGCCCAGATATGGAACCTGGTGTTTGCCCTGGGCGGTATTTTCCTGTTCTGCTCGATTACCTTCCGCTCCCTTGCAGCCGGACTTATTCTGACGATACCGCTGGCTATATCAAATATTTTGACGTTTGCCCTTATGGGCGCCTACCACATCGGACTGACGGTGAACACGTATCCGGTTTCCTCGGTCGGCATCGGCCTGGGGGTCGACTACGGCATCTATTTTGTCAGCCGCCTTGTCGAGGAAAGCCGCAGCGGCCGGCCGCTCGATCAGGCCGTCGCCCAAACGCTGAAGACCAACGGCAAGGCCATTGTCCAGATAGCGACAACGCTGACGGTCGGCCTGGTCATCTGGATATTCTCGGATCTGAAGTTCCAGGCGGAAATGGGGGTGCTGCTGGCCATCCTGCTGTTTCTCAACATGCTCGGCGCCCTGCTGGTGGTGCCCACGCTCATATGTTTCCTGAAGCCGAAGTTCATTACATCCGCAGCCGCCGGCAGCGCCGACAATACTACACACGGAGGGATGGAATCATGAAATCACAAGCGATACCGGCCCTGCTGCTGGCAGGGATGCTGCTGCTTGCTGTTGCCGTCCCGTCCCGGGCGCCGGCAGCCATACACCTGCTGGACGGCAAGCTGCGGGTCAAGGGCAGCCTGTATGAGTTCGCGATGTTCCGGACGCACATCAAGAGAAACGAGCGACAGTACCGCGATACCAAGTGGGGCCTGATGCGCACCAAGGGAACCCTCGAGCTTCTGTACAAGGCGGTTGAAAACGAGGATGTCATATTCAACCTGTTCGGCTTTTTCCAGTACTGGCACGAATCGGTTCCCGACTTCGACGACGAGTACCGCCGCAGCATCGCCGCAAGCGACCGCAAGCGCTATCAGGGTCCGTTTTTCGACCAGGACGACTGGATCAACGAGCTGTACGCGGATATCTATGTCGGCAAGTGGAACATCAGACTCGGCAAGCAGATCGTATTCTGGAGCGAGGTGGAGATGGTCAGAACCATCGATCGCATCAATCCGCTCGACCTGCGCTACACAACGCCCGGGATCGACCCGTGGGACGAGATCAAGCTCGGCCTCTGGATGATGCGCGGCTTTTACAACTCCGATCTGCCGGGGCAGCTGGTGTTCGAGTGGATCTGGATTCCCGGAGACTTCGAGCAGATTCGAACCCCCATGGAGGGCACCAGCATGGGCGCCTATCCGGGCCCGCAGGGGCCGGAGGATATGCGGCCGCGACCCTTCGGGCAGAGTGCCGCCGTCAACCGCATGTTTCACCGCGCTCGGCCGGCATTCGCCCTGAAAAACTCCCAGTGGGCGTTGCGTGTGCGGGGCAACTCCGAAGTCGACCTGTTCGGCGAGACCTACCTGCTCGACTGGACCGTGAGCTGGTATCACGGCATGAATCAGACCCCGGTCGCCCGCAACCGCACCCGGGGCGAGGCCTCCTACGCCAATCTCGACAGCAGCACCCTGAACGGCTATCTTTCCGTCAATGCGGCCCGTCGCGCCATGGGCCTTTCTCTGCCGCGGCTTACCCATGACAGCCTGTGGCGCTACAGGTTTTTCGACGCTTTGGGCGTCAGCTGCCAGACCTTTGTGCCGGCGCTGAAAAGCGTAGTGCGGGGCGAGGTGTCCTATGAAATCGGGCTTCCCGTCAACAAGGCCAACCGCCGCAGCGTCGACCCGACCCCAGGCGGGGAAAAGCTGATTACCGGCACCAGCGAGCGCGATCAGATCAACATAGGCTTAACCATCGATCACCCGCTGCGCTGGAACAGGCTGATCGATATCTGGTCGGGCCGCGGTGTCATAGACTGTACCTTCGGCTGGTTCGCTCAGTGGCGCCTGGGCAATGTCAACCGCTGGCGATCGACCTACGGCTACTACGACCGCTCGCAGACCAACTTCACCCTGACGCTGCGCACCAGCTTCAGGCACAATGAAGTATGGCCGACGATCAGGGCGCTGTACAACACGCGCAACTGGGGGTACGGTGTTTTTGCGGTGCGCTACACACCCGGCAAGCACATGCGCTACGAGCTCGGCTACCTGTATTTCTACGCGCGCGACCCGACCGACTCCAGCGAGGCCTGGGCCGAGAACAAGGACTCGATATATTTCAGGATCGGGTATGAATTTTGACGACTTCACACACAGGCCGTATGCCCGGTTTTCGCGGCGTACGGGCACGGAGGAGAGGATGAAACGAACAGCAGCGATTGCAGCGGCTATCCTGACGGCCGCACTCATCCGGACGTCGGCTCATGCAGCAGAGGTGCAATTCCCGGTGCCGAGTTATACGGAGGGGGAGCTTGCCGAAGTCCGCGCGTGGGAAAAACAGTGGTCGGGTAAAAAAATCACAACCGAGAACGTGGACCAGGTAAAGGAGTTTCTGCACGAGGCTGTGTATCAGGCCGTGAAAAACCCCCAGACCTTCGGTGCCGACTCACTGTGGTTTGAAATAGTCCCCTACCGTACCTACCCCGTTTCAAAGGGCATGAAAGAGGCTACCGGGAAATACTACCCCGGAAAGCTCGATGAAAAAAAGAACCTGGTCGACTACGGCGACCGGGCGGGCATTCCGTTTCCGCAGCCCTCGACCGGCGCGGAAGCGGCCTGGAATTTCGACTCGAACACCAAGGGCGACAGCCATCATCTGAAGCATTCCGGAACGGTTGTCGACTGCCGCACGAAGCACGAGCGCGATGCAATTCAGATGCGCTGGGAACTGCACTGGATGGGGCGCTATGATGCTCCACCGGTTCCGAAATATCCTGATAAACAAAACCCCCGCAACATAGCGCTTTCGTTTTTTCAGCGCCACCTGGCGCCGGTCGACTTTGTCGACACGACCATGCTTGAGCTGAAATACAAGGATCATGACCGCGATACCGACCTGTGGGTCTACACGGCCATGTTCCGCAGGATCCGGCGCTATGCCACCAGCCAGCGCACCGACACCATCGACGGAACGGACATGATCTATGACGATCAGGACGGCTGGTACACGCACCCGGGCCACAACACCTACACCCTGAAAGGCCGGCGCGATCTGCTGTTCGCCCGGCACCAGGACCCGGCGAAGCTGGAGCGCGTGAAGGGGCAGGGATTCTGGAGCGGGGTGCAGCGCGAGCGGGTCAGGCACTGGGAGGTTGAGGCGATCAACAAGGACCCCAATTATATTTACAGCAAACAGGTGTGGTATCTCGACCCGGAGACCTGGCAGATGAACTTCAAGGTGATGTACAACCGCCAGGGGGAGCTGTGGAAGATGTATGAAATGTTTGCAAACGTGTACCCCTCATACGGCGGCGGGCAGACAGCCATTTTCAACGGCGAGCACATCGTGGACTTTATCCGGCGGCACGGCAGCCCCGGCAACCGGGAGATCAAGGGCATCGGCATCGATATCCCCTTGACGCTTTTCCAGGTGAAAAGCCTGAAGCAGCGGAGCTATTAAGTATTATTCATCTACAACTGTAACCGGAAACAATTCGCAGCGTTGTTATGAGGTCATCGTACTACATTATTTCCGTCGGAATCGCAGCACTGCTTTTATCGGCCTGCAGCAAGTTCGACCGCTCGAAGATCAAGATGCCCGAGTTCGATTTCGTTACGACGGAAAACCTGCACAGCATCGCCTGTGTCGACCGGGAGCACATCTGGCTCAGCGGCAACTACGGCACGATTCTGTTCAGCAGTGACGGCGGTACCACGTGGCAGGCGCAGGACAGCGGCATCGATGAACTGCTGCTGTGCTGTATCGCGTTTGCCGATGAACGAAACGGGTGGGCGGCCGGCGTGGGGGGGACGATGCTGCACACCGCCGACGGGGGAAGTGCCTGGGTGCGGCAGGACACCGGCGCCGACGGCAATATTCTCGATATATTTTTTCTTGATGAGCGCCGGGGCTGGGCCGTGGGCGAGTTCGGCATGGTCATCCACACCCGCGACGGGGGCGGCACCTGGGTTTCACAGCGCGAGCCCACCGACACGCTCTTCAACGATGTTTTTTTTGCAGACGAGCTGACCGGCTGGATCGTGGGCGAGTTCGGCACGATTCTGCACACCCGCGACGGCGGTGAGACCTGGCAGGCGCAGGAGTGCCCGGACCTCGAGCAGCAGGTCGACGAGTACGACTGGGAGCGCCCGATGCCCGCCCTGTACGGTCTGTGGTTTGTCGACAACAGCACGGGCTGGATCGTGGGAATGGACGGCGTTATCCTGCACACCGACAGCGGCGGTGCTTCCTGGAAGCGGATTGCATCGGGTACGGACAAGCCCCTGTACGGTATTACGGTTCACGGCCGGACCGGCTGGATCGTCGGCAACAAGGGGGTGTTTATTGCCAGCACCGACGGCGGCGCCACATGGCAGGTGCAGGAGGGGCTGATCAAGACCAAGTACTGGCTGCGGGATGTCGCCTGCATCGATGAGGGCGCGGGGATTATTGTCGGTGCGCGGGGAACACTGGCACGCAAAGGGAACGAGGAGGCCTCGTGGGATCTGATTTCAGGGTTCAGGTATGATATGGAGGAGTACGGACTTGCCGATTTCTGACAGCCTGCTATGGCATGTGTCAAAATAGTGCAGCCGTGTAGAAGGAGCGGCCTCCGGCCGCGAAAAAAATCGCAGCTGAAGCAGCTCCTGCATGCTCGCACCACCAGGCGGGCATTGGAAAAAGGCTGTCGAATAGTGTGAAGTGCTCTATGAGGGCTGGCTTGACCGTATATATGAAACAGAAAAGAAAAGCCTATCGATGACGAAAAAGTATGACCTTGTGGTTGTGGGCGGCGGGCCTGCGGGCCTGGAAGCCGCAAAGACCGCTGCCCGGTGCGGGCTGCGCACGGCCCTGATAGAGCGCAAAACCCACCCCGCGCGCGTGCAGCGGTCCTGCGCGCAGATGTTTCTCATGAACATGGACTCGTTCTATAACGAGCGCATGTTTTTTTCGCGCGAGCAGCAGCGCTGGGTTTTCCCGGCCAACAATTTTTCGGTCGGCTATACCGGCCCGTACCGCGAGTTCTATGCCTGCCACTTTATCGCCCCCAATACGCAGGACCGGATCGAGATCGGCGATTATGAAAAAAACGCATCCGGCCGGGGTACCGCCGCAGCTGTCTTCGACAAGGCGGCTTTGCTGCAGGGGCTGTTCGATGACGGTGCGGCGGCAGGCGTGGAGTATTATCTCGAGAGAAACGTAACAGCCGCCGATTCCTCCGGCGGAAGCGTCGAGCTGAAAACAGCAGAGGGGGATCGTTTTTCAGGATCGTTCTGCATCGCTGCCGACGGCATTAACTCGCGGCTGGCCCGCGTGACCGGGCTGAACCGCACGCGGACGTTTCTGTTTACGGCAGGTTCGATCAGCTACTACATCACCGGTGTCTCGTTTGATCGCTCTGAAATGATCTGCATGGGCAACACCTATGACGAGGGCGGCCTGGGGACGGTTCACTTCTGCATGCTGCCGAGCGTGTACGGAGACGACGAGTACTGGCTGTATATCGGCGGGGATGAGAAGCTGGAGTTTTTTACCCGCAAAAGCCCGTTCCGGCGGTGGTTCGAAAAAATCGAGGTGGTGCACAGGCGCTGCTGCGTCATAAATGCATGGGGCCCGGCGCAGCAGCCCTGCGTCGGCAATATTCTTTTTGCAGGGGACAGCTGCTGGTTTGCCGAGGCTGAAAACACCGGGGCTCTGCTTTCCGGCCGGCGGGCCGCGATGGCGGTCTGCGACGTGCTGCACGCAGGCCAGGCAGACCGGCAGGGCATTGCGGACTACAGCGCATGGTGGCAAAAAAACTGGCCCGGCACGCACGATTACCGCGATTTTTTGTGCTACGCGGTTTTTTTCCGGCTGTTTACGGAAAGCGATCTCAACTACCTGCACGCACTGGTGCGGCAAAAGCTGAAATGGTCGCTCAACCCCTTCAACCTTTATGACACCATCATGCGGGGCGTTCAGCCCCACATGGACCGCATTCGTGCGGAGCGGCCCGATCTTGCCGAAAAGCTCGAACGGTTCGGCCCGCTGACCGCCGAGAGAATGATGAAGCCGGCAACCCGCCTGGGATTTCCCGGCTACAGGTGAGGATGATATGGAACATGAACTGTTGAACTACTTCACCGTGCTGCGGAATTTCGGACGGATTTACAGCCGGCGGCTGATAGACGGCAGTCCCAGAGTCAGCTCGGACCTGAAGCTGTCGCAGCTGCGGGCACTGTATGCGTTCCGCGACAGCGACCGGCTTTCAATGAAGGAGCTTGCCCGCAATATCGGCGTCAAACTGCCCAGCATGACCATGATGATCGACAGCCTCGAACGGGACGGATTCGTGCAGCGCATGCACGACGAGCATGACCGCCGCAAGGTCATCGTCCGGCTGACCGGGAAAGGCAAAAAGCTCCGCAGGGAGTTTCTTACTAAGCGCCGCAAAATAGCTCGCGATCTGTTCGACCGGCTCAGCGAGCGCGACCGCCGCCGGCTGCTTGCATCACTGGGCACTGTCTGTCAGGTGCTGGAAAAAGCGTTCGGCGAGGAAGAACAATAAGGAGGATCGGGCATGGCAAAACGTTTTGATGTCGTAATCGTCGGTGCGGGCCCGGCGGGCCTGATGGCTGCCCGTGCCGCAGGAGAACAGGGCCTGACGGCCGCGCTGCTTGAGCGCAAGAACGATATCCCCAAAATACACCGCTCCTGCGGCGGCGTTCTGAACGTCAACGAACCGACGTTCGGGGAGGTCGTCACATTCGATGAGGACAAAAAAGAAATAGAGCTTACCCGCCTGGATGTTCGTATTCCCTATGACGGCCCCCACCAGGATGTATACGGATTTCACCTGTACGCACCCGGCGGTGGCCGGCTTGAGTTCGGCGACTTTTCGGAGATCCGCAAAGATCCGCGGAATGGCAGGCTGGGGGTATCGGTGAGCAAGGAGCAGCTTCTGCGCGAGCTGCTCGATGAGGCCGCCCGCAGGGGCGTGCAGGTGTTTGCCGACACAAATGTCGCATCCGTCAGGACGGGTGCGGCAGGGCCCGTGGTCGAGTGCGACGACGGCCGGGAGTTTGAGGCCGCCTTTGTCGTAGCAGCCGACGGCATAAACTCGCGTATCGCCAGATCGCTGGGGCTCAACCGGGACAGGGATTTTTACGGGACCAGCCGCGACACCTCCGCTCTGGTGCGGGGGACCGCCTGTCCCGATCCCGAGGGGTTTCTGTTCATGGTCACGCCGCGCGGTATTTATTCTATGATACCCGTGGCCGAAAAGGACTGCTATCACATCTATGCCTCCACATACCGCCGGGATCAGCGCCCGCCCGATATGCTCGAGTATTTCCTGCACGAATCGCCGACCTTTTCGGCATGGTACCGCGACTCGGAGGTGCTTGCACACCGCACCGCCTGTATCGTGAATCTCATGAGCCCGCTTGAAAAGCCCTTCAAAGATAACGTCCTTTTCGTCGGCGATGCCTGCTGGCGGCGGGAAATGAGCAATGTCGGGTCGATGTGCAGCGGCTGGAAAGCGATGACAATCATCGCTCAGGCGCTCGGTGCGGGCCGGGCGGACGAGTCGGGCCTGGAGGAATACTTTGCCTGGTATCAGGAGAACTATTACGGGCCGCAGGGCGGACGCAAGCAGGGCGGCCGTGATTTCACACAGTACCTCACACCGGAAGACATCGACTACCTGGTCTCGCTTCCGGATGAGCGCTTTCCGCAGACAATGGACATCTTCAAGGTCGTCAACTGCATCGGCAGGGCATACGGGGACCTCATGACGCGCATCTATGAAGAGCGGCCCGATGTTATGGACCGGATGATACAGGTCAGGGAAAACATGGATGACGATATGCAGCAGCGCATATCGTGGGGATTCAGAAATATATAGATAAACAGCATGACGGACGGTGCCGGCGAGCTGCAAAATATTGCTTATCAAGGGGAAAGGCTATGAAACGAGCGTGTATCATCATACTGTGTCTGCAGGTTCTGGTTTTGTCCGTGCGGGCCGAGTGCCGGGCTGAGGATGCCGAAGAGACCGAGGTGCCCGATATCGTTCTCGGCACGGAGATGCCCGAGGACCACCCTGAGATCGATACGCTGGCCTGCTTTTCGTGTCACCGCATCATTGCCGATGCGGAATCCACCGCCACGCAGCTCAACCTCAGGCGAAAAGGCGGCCTTGAAAACGACGAGGTATGGCGGGAGATCACGGCGTTTTACGGCCAGCGTCAGACCTGCACGCTTGCAACGGTTGCCTGCCGCCGCAAATCGCTGTTTTTCGTGGACTGCGAGCCGTATGTGACGACCATCGATTTTGCGCTCGACCCTGCAAATAAGGTTTTCTACGCGCTTTCGGAAATCGGAACCCGGAAGCTCGCCCAGATGAAAAAAAACAGCCGGGTGGCCCTCGAGTACCACAACACGCGGGAGTCCCGCAAAAAGATTTTTCGCTGCCTGCAGATGAAAGGCAGCGTCCGGGTCATACCGGCGGGCGACCCCCTGTTCGATGAGGGGCTGCGTGTTTTCAAGACAACCTTCGAGCACGAGGCCATAAAGCGCGGCATGGAAATGACGCGGTTCACACCGGATGAAATTCTTTTTTACGATCTCAAGCGGCACCGCCGTGGGAAAAATATCTACCAGGAGTGGCGGCGGAACGATTCGAAAAAATGACGACTGAAAGGAGCAGCACCCATGGCAAAAGTATTTGATGTTGTGATTGTGGGCGGCGGACCGGCGGGGCTTATGGCCGCAAAAGTAGCGGGGGAAAACGGACTGAGTACGGCGCTGCTGGAACGCAAGGACGATATCGCGGCTGTTCAGCGAAGCTGCGCGACCATGTTCGCCATAGAGGACGATTACTATTTCGGCGAACGCATGTACTTCAACGAGCATCAGCAGCGTCTGGTGTTTCCGGTAACCGGCTTTTCGCTGCCCTACAGCGGACCGTACAAGAATTTTTACGCCTGGCATGTCTACACGCCCGACGCCGCGCACTACATCAGGCTGGGTGACTATGAGTCCAATCGAGGAAAGGGGCCGCAGAGCCGTCTGTCGGTGACCTACAGTAAACGTGAGCTTCTGGAGAGCCTGCTGCACGATGCGCGCTCAAGCGGGGTGCAGGTGTTTACCGGATCGAACGTCGTCGATCACCGGCGGGAAGGTGCCGTCAACCGCGTTATCACCGCCGAGGGAGAGGAATACCGGGGTGTTTTTACCATCGCTGCCGACGGGATCAACTCGCGGATCGTCAAGCTGCTGGGTCTCAACCGGGAACGCTCGTTTTACGGAACCCTTGTGGGGGTAAGCTATTACATGCGGGGACTGAACCTGCCGCATCCCGAAGCGATCGTTTTTCCGCAGCTTTTTCACCGGGAAACACAGTACCCCGTTATGATCTGGATCGAGCCCAGCCCCTACGGCGACGATGAGTACTGGATATATGCGGGAGGGCCCGCGCACCCCGCTATCGACTACCGGACGGAGCTCGAGCGCTGCATTCACCGCAGCCCCTTTTCATCGTGGTTCGACGGGGCGGAGCTGCTGCGCCGGCAGGCGCATGTCGCCAACATGTGGTCGCCGACGCCCACGCCCTTCAAGGACAATGTGCTGATCGCCGGCGATGCGGGCTGGACCGTCGAGGCCGAGTGCACCGGCTCCATGATGTCGGGGCTGAAAGCGGCGCATGCGGTCTCGGAGGCATTACGCGAAAACAAACCGGACCGCGAGGGCGCAGCGCAGTATATCGATTGGTGGAACCGGCACTTCCCCGGGGCGATGGACTACACCGAGTTTTTGACGATCCTGACATCGGGGATGGCGGGCGAGGATGCCGCAACCTATCTGTACAAGCTGGTGACCGACACGCTGCCCTGCTCGCTGAACCCGTATAATCTTTTCAAGAACGTCAACGCGGCGATCATGAAGCAGATGCAGAAAATACAGCAGGAACGGCCGGATATCGTGGCCAGGCTGCAGTCGCTGGGTTCACTGCCCATCGATGAGCAGATGCGCAGCCTTATAGAAAGCGGCTTCCCGAATGTGTAGTACAGGGTCTTGCGCATAGCCCCTCACGGCCTTTTGCATGAAAAGCGGCAAAGCAAGGGCGGGTGAAACCCGCCTTGCGAACAATAACATTTTTATACGTTGTTTCCGGGACTGCTGAAAGGATGCGGCTATGGCTGAAACATATGATCTGGTAATCGCGGGAGCCGGTCCGGCGGGGCTGCTTGCCGCTGCAGCGGCAGGGCGCGCCGGCTACCGGGTTGCGCTTCTCGAGCGCAAGGCCGATGCAGGCCGCCTTGAGCGCATGTGCGGCCAGACGCTGGTATCAATGAATGACTATTATTTCGATGAGCTTATCCGCTACAATCCGGACGCCCGCTGTTTCGCTTTTTTGAAAAGCGGATTCACGCTTGCCTATCCGGGTCCGGCAAAGCACCTGTTCGCCTGGCACATCTACTCCCCCAACGGCACGCGGCTGCCGTTCGGCCTGCCTGAGCAGACCCGGCAGCAGGGGGATGCCGGCGCGGTGGGTATCGCCTATGACAAGCAGGTACTGCTGCGCAGCCTGCTTGATGAGGCGGCGGCAGCCGGCGTCGATGTGCTGAGCGGCATAGATGTTACCGGGGTGCACATGGATGAGAGCTGCGTGCGCTTTTCCGGCAGCGGGCGCTCGTTTGAGGGTCGCATCGGAATCGCCGCCGACGGAACCAACTCCCGGATTGCCCGCCTGACGGGGTTTAACCGCGACAGGACATTGTACTGCTACCTGCTTTCCAGGGGGTGGTACATGACGGGACTCGATCTGCCGGAGCCCGACATCCTGATTTCCGGCATCTGCTTCGAGGGGCCTGCGCCCGGCTACATGTTCATATTTCCGCGCCCCTATGACGACCAGGCCACGGTCGTATTCCTGACGCTCGACCCGCGCGTCGACCTCGACGGCGTCGCCGACTATTTCATGAACCGCAGCAGCTTTTTTTCCGGATGGTTTCGCAACGCCCGGCGCCTTGAGCAGCTCGCATCGGCCCAGTATGTTTTTTCACCGGTGCAGTCACCGCTCAAAGGCCGCCTGCTGCTGGCCGGCGACACGGGGGCCTGCCAGGAGCTTGAAAATTCGGGGGCCATGCTCAGCGGATGGAAAGCGGGATGCGCTGCTGCCGCTGCACTGAAAGAGGAGCGTTCGGCTGTCGCACCCCGGGCCCTCGATGACTATGCCCGCTGGTGGCGGACGGTTTATGTCGAGGGATGCCGCCATGAGGACTACATCATGAATTTTGCGCTGCCGTATGTGCTTGACAGTGCCGACGACTTTGATTTCTTTTGCAGCCTGGTGCGGGACCCGCTGCCGCCCTGCTGGAACCCGTATGCCGCGGTAGCGCATATGGGAGGGCTCGCGCAGAAGCTGGCACCGGAGCTCCAAAAGCACCGCCCGGATGTGCTGGAGAAGCTTGCCGGGATGGCCCGTCCCATGAGCGAGATTCTGAAGAGCACAACGGCCGCCTGCGGGCCCCGTGATGAGTTTGTGTGACGTGATTCGAAGACGATAATCAACAAGGAGACCGTGTATGAAAGACAGATATGATATTGTGGTCGTCGGTGCAGGACCCTCGGGCCTTCTGGCCGCAAGCGCCGCGTCTCAAAACGGCATGGATGTCGCCGTTATCGACCGGCGCAAAGAGCTCGGCACGGTGGCGCGTACCTGCGGCCAGTCGCTGCTGCCGCCCAATGAATATTTTTTCGGCGATATTTTTCACTACAACGAGCGTGACGGAAGATTCTGCTTCGCACAGACCGGGCTGAGCTTTCCGTATACGGGTGCGGTCAAGAATCTTTATACCTGGCACATGTATTCTCCCGGCATGAACAAGCTGCAGTTCGGGCCCGGCGAACAGCAGGCCCCCATCGCCGTTTCATACGATAAGGAAGTCATGCTGCGGTGCCTGCTTGACGATGCCCGGCAGAAAAAGGTGGACATCTTTCCCGAGACCGAGTTCAGCGCCCTGCAGCCGGGCCCCGGCAGCATAAGCGTTGCGGCGGGGGGGGGATCGCTCAATGCTTCATGCGTCATTGCGGCGGACGGGGCCAACTCGCGCGTTGTCGAGTTTCTGGGCTATAACAACAGCCGCCGGCATATCGCCGATCTCTACGTTGTTTCATATTTTATCAAAGGGTTCTCCCCGCCGCACGATGAAGCAATCATCACGGCGGTTACATTCATAAACGACAAGCCCGTGTACATATTTCTGCTGCCCCGCCCGGGCGGGGAGGAATGGAACTTTCTTCTTTTAACGCTTGAGAGAACCATCGACCTCAAGCAGGCCTGCGAGCATATTACATCCGATTCCCGGTACGCAGGCTGGTTTGCCGGGGTGGAGATGGTGCGCGAGTTTGCCGCCGTCGAGTCGATACTCTCACCGGTCATCAAGCCGTTCCGCAACAACGTGCTGATTGTGGGCGATGCGGGGGCCTGCCAGGAGCTCGAGTGCCTCGGCGCCATGCTGACCGGATGGAAGGGCGGGCTCGCCGCTGCCGCAGCCATCAAGGAGCAGCAGCTCGGCATACCGCCGCGTGCCGTAGCCGCCTACGAGGACTGGTGGCTCAACACCTATATCAAGCAGTATGATTATCAGGACTATCTGTCGGTTTTCGGCATTGCCTACATATTCTCAAAGCCCGAGATCATCGATTATGTTTTCGGTCTGCTGGGCGAGCCGTTTCCGCCGACATTCAACCCCTATACTGCCGTGAAATTTCTGGGAGCGCGGCTGCAGGCCGTAATGCCGAAGATCATGCAGGAGCGGCCCGACATCCTGCAGCAGCTTGCCGGGAAAATGATGATGTTTCCCGCGGATGTCATGGCCGAAACGCTGGAGGACTGAGCGTTGCAACATAGTGACGAACGATCAGGGAATTAATCAATTTGAGATGCGGATAATCAATATACTCAACTTTATCGGCGCCGCTGCATGAGGCGCCGACACGGGACAGCAATGACAAACAGACATTCCTGCACAGATGACCCGAACGATGTCATACAGCGCATTCTCTCGGCATACAATGCGATTTCACGCAGCATCAACCCGACGCAGCTCCTGGAAGTGGATCTCACCTCCTCGCAGATAAAGGTAATGGCATCGTTCTCCGAGCAGGAAAGCTTTACCATGACCGAGCTCAGCAGGGCCCACGGGGTTTCGGTTTCGACCATGACGAGCATGGTTGACCGGCTTATTCAGAACGATCTGCTGGAGCGCCGGCGCGGTGAGCAGGACAGGAGGGTCGTTCGGGTCAGCCTGACGCGCGACGGCAAAAAAATGGTTCGTCATGTAATGAAGGTGCGGCGCGAAGAGCTGGAGAAATTTCTGCACGAGCTGAGCGAGGAGGATATTACCCGCTTTGTAGAATCCATCGAGGCGGTATCGTTTTACCTGACCAAGGCAAAGGCAAAGCTCGGTAAAAAGTAGCCGGTGTTTCACGCGGGATGCATCGGCACTGTGCAGGACTTGAAAAGGAGGGAGATCAGTGGCTGCAAAAAAACCGATTTCACTGAAATCAATTTTTTATACCGCTGTGTCGCTTGTCTGGATATTCGGACTTTCCGCCATCGGTCACATCGTGATGGTGCTTATCGAGCGCTACAACCCGGCGGTAAAGTACGATTTCGCCTGGGCCTGCTTCATAGTGGGATTTCTGGCGATTTATGCAACGCGCTTTCTCTCGTCGGACGGCTGGCAGAGCTTTATCGGCTGCCTGGGGGGCTTCGGGCTGTGGTTCGCCTTTGAGTACAGCCTCATGTACGGAAGCAGCCGCATGGGCGTCACCTACACCTGGAACGGCAGCTATCCCGAATACCGCATGATGCGCTGGACCTTCATGATGCTCATCATGGTGTTCATCTACCTCATGTTCCAGGAGAGCGTGCGGTGCAATTTCATTTATTTTCTGCGGCGGAAGCTGCGGCTGATGCGGGGTGCCGTGGCCACGGGCAAGGTGAGCAACTACGGCCCGCGTACGGCCTTTGAGTACATTATGGTTACCTGGACCTTTTATGTCCTGCTGATGATCGCATACGATGAAGAGCTGTTCGGCGCATATTCCGTTTTTACGTATGTCATGTTTTTTTTCTGCTTCTCTGTTTTCTTTTACCTGTGCTACAAGCTGCTCAGCTATGACCGCTTCGGCGCCAACCTGCGCTATGCCATACCGACGGTCACCATCGTGTGGAGCGATATCGAGATTCTTGCCAAGTGGGGCATGCTCAAGGAGCCCTGGGTTCATATTAACTGGCCCATAATGTCGATCATTATCGCCGGCTTCTGCATTTCGACCTACTTGATCGTAAAAGACCTCAAAAAGCGCAGGGACGGCATGATTGAGACCAGGGACGTCACATGATTGCAAAATTGCATCCGGGGAGGACGAGATGAGCATATTGCAGAAAGCAGTCGTTTTTGCCGTTACGATACTCATGGCGGGACCCGCGCTTGCGGAAGAAAAAACGTACAAGGAAAAGTACGCTGAAAAAGTGAAAAAAATGGAGGAGGCTTTTTTCCGTGCCTCCCGGGACGGGAAAACCGTCAGGGGGGTCCTTGTCGAGGGGAACTCGCTGTTCAACGGGACGACGGCTCCGCACCGGCGGCCGTATGGAAAGCCCTATACGGATGAGGAGCTGCTGGCCGCCAAAAAAAGCGCCGAGCGCAACAGCAAGGTACTGCTGCTGGCCCGTGACGGGACCCTGTACTATCCCACACCACCGCAGGGCCGGCGGGTGACGGAGAGCGCGCAGGCGTACCGTATCCCGCGTGCGCTGACAGAGGAACAAAAAAAGGAGGGCCTGTTTACCTGGGCGACCCTCGTTCCGCTGGTCGGCAGGCAGGTCGAGGTGCACGGCGATATCTACGAAGGCTACGGCGGCGTCAGGGGCATCTCTATCCGCTCGATCGCCTTTGAGGGTGAGTACATCGCGGGAGGAAACGATTAGCAGCCGGGGATGAGCGACTCCGGAGGATTCGATTCATTACGCAAGGAGTGAACAATGATCAGCATCAACACGGATGTATGCGTTGTGTGCGGCGGGTGCATCGACCTGTGCCCCAAGGTGGCGATCAGGATGATCGATGATACCGTAGTGATCGTCGCAGAGAAGTGCGTCGAGTGCGGAATCTGCGTGAAGGTCTGTCCGGTCGGCGCCCCGAATGAAGTCGAGAACGAGGCCGGCTGACCAGCGGGCCCTGTGCAACAAAAACACTACAGCAAGCAGGGAGGTTGTGTATGGCAGCACCAGCAGGCGTTAAGGATGTGACGGCCATGCTCGAATCCGTCGTGGACGGCAGCCGCATCATCACGGACCCGGAATATCTCACGCGCTTTGCACGGGATACGAGCTGCACCATGCAGCGGATGCCGGATGTCGCGGTTCAGGCACTGTCGACGGACGAAGTGCAGGCGGTAGTCAGGTGTGCGAACGAACACCGCATTCCGATCGTGCCGAAAAGCTCGGGCATCGGTTTTTACGGGGCGGCTGTACCCGAGCAGGGCGGTATCATGCTCGACATGAGCGGCATGAACAGGGTCAGGCGCATCGACAGCCGGAACAAATGGGTTATGTTCGAGGCCGGTGCCACACACGCCGACCTGCAGCACGCGCTCGCTCCGGAGGGCATGCGGCCGATCGTGCCGCTGATGCCGCACCCGCAGAAATCGGCGCTGACAAGCCTGCTCGAGCGCGAGCCCAGGCTCACGCCGAAGCACCACCTGGACGAGACGATCCTCACGATGGAAATGGTGCTGCCGACCGGCGAGCTTTTTCACACCGGGTCGATGGCTATTTCACCGTCAGCGCCGGAGAAAATCCCCGATGAGGTTCCCAGCGATCTGTGCAATTTCATGGGGCCCGGCATCGACTGGTTCAGGCTCATTCCCGGCGCGCTGGGGAGCTTCGGCATCGTGACGGTCATGAACATGAAAGCGGGCTTTGTCCCCAGCCGGCAGAAGCCCTGCTTTTTCGGTTTCGAGCGGCTCGAGGACTGCACCGGCTTCTGGTATCACGTGCTACGCAGCCTCATCGGTGACGAGTGCCTGCTGCTGAGCAGCCGGCTGCTGGCGGCGCTGCTCTGCGAATCGCCGGAGGATATTCCCGGCACGGCCGCCTGCCTGCCGCCCTATGTGCTTGTGGTGAATATGACCGCCGGGGAGTGGTACCCGGATGAAAAGATGGCCTACCAGGAAGAGGCGCTGCATGACGCCGCACGCCTGTTTCTGTGCAAACCGCTGGAGGAGCTGCCGCACGTCGGGGATGCAGGGCCCAGGCTGTCGCGCTGCCTGTACAACCAGGGCGGCAGCGATGGGTTCTGGAAGTTCAGGGCAAAGGGCGCATCCCGCGATATTTTTTTTCTGACGCAGCTGCAGCGGGCGCCCGAATTTCTGCAGGTTGTAAGGGAGACGGCGACCGCGCTTGACTTTCCGGCGGAAGATATCGGCCTGTACCTGCAGCCCAAGCAGAACGGCCG
Source organism: uncultured Thermodesulfobacteriota bacterium (assembly GCA_964518865.1). Lineage (GTDB taxonomy): Bacteria > Desulfobacterota > WTBG01 > CAIYCZ01 > CAIRTM01 > JANQGV01. Next base: position 4,114 of record CAZFIB010000064.1, on the reverse strand, counting down.
GGCATTTCACATGGAAGCCTGCATTCCGTTCAACCCGGAGGATCCCGCGGACAGGCAGCGCTCGGCAGCCGTGTTCAGCGCCGTCAGCAGGGCCCTGGTCGACCGGGGCGCCTTTTTCTACCGCATCTACGGGGAGTGGGCAGGCCTTGTATATCCGCGCACGGCATCGCTGCACCGGACCCTGAAGCGCATCAAGCGCCTGCTGGACCCCAATGACATAATGAATCCGGGCAAGCTCGGATTCTGACGGACCATCACATTTATCTGGAGGAACTATGGCATTTTCAGAGATTGCATTGAAAGCACTGCGGGATGTGGTCGGTGAGGAAAACGCCACTGATGATCCGGTGATCTGCCAGGCGTATTCGCGCGTGCAGTGGCTTCCTTCGGGCGTGCTGCAGCGTGAAAAGTGCGGCCTCGACATGCGCCCCGTCTGCATTGTCATGCCGGGATCGGCAGAGGAGATTCAGCAGATCGTAAAAATCGCCAACCGGTTTGCATTTCCTTTTATTCCCCGCGGGTCGGGTTTTACCTTTCACGCCTTTCCGACCCGGGCCGGCACGGTGGTGATCGACCCCAAGCGCATGGACCGCATCATCGAGCTGAATGAGCGGGATATGTATGCGGTCATCGAGCCGTACGTGAGCTTTGTCAATCTGCAGGCCGAGGCCATGCACTACGGCCTCTACACGCCCACACCGCTTGCGGGCAGCCAGGTGTCGTGCCTGGCAAACTATTCATGGCACGGCGCATACGGCAACAGCTGGATTACCGGCATCGGCGCACAGAACCTGCTGGGCTTTGAGCTGGTGCTGCCCGACGGCGAGCTGGTGCGCAGCGGCTCCATGGCCTGCCCGAACGCCGGGGCGTTCTGGAACGACGGCCCGGGGCCCGATCTGCGCGGATTCCTCCGCGGCGGCATGTTCGGACACGCGGGCGGCATAGGCTTCGTGACAAAGATAAGCTGCAAGCTGTGGCCGTTTGCCGGCCCCGAGACACTGCCGACAGAGGGCACCGGCTACCTGAAGTACTCGAGCTCGCTGGGTGAGCGCTGGCGCTGGTTCATGATCAGATTTCCGTACAGGTATCCGGAAGAAGAGGAAATGGAGCTGAAAAAATCGGCCGAGCTTTTTTATGAAATGGGAAAAGCCGAGATCGGCGAGGTGGCCACCCATCTCGCGCAGCAGTTTCTCTATACGTATTCGTCCATAACCAAACAGGACCTGCACGACAACATCAGGAACGACGTTTTTCCCTGCGGCTTCTGCGTTGTCGCGCTTGCGGGCAAAACCTCTCCCGCCCAGCTCGACTACGAGGAAACGGTCCTGCGGGGGATCGTCGAAAAAGTCGGCGGGATATTTGTGGGCGAGGACGAGCCCGCATACCGGACATGGATCAAACGCGCCGCCAATGAGTGGATCCGCTTCGGCAACGCCCAGCGCCTGGCGCGCCCCTCGGACAACTTCAGCATCGGCTCTTCGAACGTCGACTCTATCGATAAAATCGTCTATGAGATCAGGGAGTCCAACCTGGTCGGGCGCGAAGCCCTTGAGAAGGAGGGACTCGGCAGGGATTTTGTGCAGCCGCTCAGCATCAACGGCGGATGGATCAGCCCCCAGGAATACGGCTACTGGTGCCTGCACACAACGGATGTGTTTCCCGAGCAGGACCCCGCGCAGTGCAACCAGGCCCTGGCGATCATCATGAAGGTTCTGCAGAGCCAGCTTGCGCGCCGTTCGGCAGCCGCCGTCATCCACCTGCTGGGGCCGGCCTATGACATGTTCGGCGAGATGTTCGGCAACATTCATCTCATTATGAAAGACATCAAGCGGGAGTTCGACCCCAACAACATTTCGAATCCGGGCTTTGCCACGCGCCCGGATGTGGTGTCGAAAGAAGAGCTGCAGAAAATGATGGGGCAGTAGCAGCGTATCCATAGCGTATGCTGTGCAGATGCAGGATACTAAAATTGATGGCCCTCCGGGGCCATCAAAAAAAGGTGCCCTCGCGGCGGGGCACAGTTACGGGAGAGACGCCATGATTCTTATAGCAGGCTGCAACGGGCATGTCGGCAGTCGGATCATGAGTAAAGCTGCAGCGGCCGGGGTGCGGGCCAGATGCTTTGATCTGTCGCCGCCTGCGGTCCCGCCGGAAGCGGCGGACACGCTTGACGTCATGACCGGTGATATCACCGACCCTGCCGATGTGCAGAGAGCCCTCGACGGTGTTGCCGCGGTCATGTTCGTTGTGGGGCTGAAGCGCACCAAAAAAGGCCTGACCCATGAAGCGGTCGAGCTCAGCGGTATGCGCAACGTGCTGGCCGCCGGAAGAAAAACCGGCCTGCAGCACGTTCTCTACACCAGCGCTCTCGGTGTCGATGCCGGTGTGCCGGCGACCTCCCTTATTGCCAAGCACAAGGCCGAGCAGGAGATCATCAGCTCCGGCATTGCCTATACGATTTTCCGTCCCTCGGGTTATTTCGTGGATTTTGCCGAACACTTTGCGCCGAAAATCAGGCAGACCGGCAGCTTCACTCTTATCGGCTCAGGTGAGACACGGGTACAGCCGCTCGACCCCGCCGACCTGGCTGAGGCGTTTCTGCAGTCGCTCGGCAATGACAGGGTCCGCAACAGGATATTCAGGATAGCAGGACCGGAGGTGTTTACCCTCAACGAGGTTGTCGAGCTTGTGGGCCGGGTGGTCGGCAGGGAGGTCAGAATAAAGCATCTGCCGGTCGGGCTCATGCATGCCGTGTTCTCCCTGATGGCCCTCATTACCGGCAGCCGCGGCGCGAAGGATTTTCTGTACCGAATGTCGCGCGACAGTGTCTGTTCCGAAGAGGACCGCCGGGAGGTGCAGGAAGCTTTTTCGATCGAATTCAAGCGCCTGGAGCCCTGGCTGAAAGAGCAGCCGGCCGTCCAGTGAGCCCGGGAATGTGCGGAGCGTGTGAAATCCGGACAGGGCCCGGCCTGCGATGTAAACAGTATCCATGACTGGAGGCATCATGAAAAAAATAGTTTTTTTGCTTCTTTTTCCTGCCTTTCTCGCAACCGGCACCGCTGCTGCCGCCGATTCTCCCGAGGAAAAGAACCAGGTAAAAGAAATCGCATCACAGGTTGTGAGGATTCGCGGGTACGAGGGGGTTTCGCCGCGCAATATCTTTATCGAACCGGGGACCGTCGTAATATGGCTGAATCAATACAAGGGGGATATCAGGGTCGTTTTTCCCGAAAAGAAAGTTTCCATGGCCTGTAAAAGCCCGGTAAATTTCAGCCAGAATGACGAGGGTTACTTCACGGCGGAGGCGATCGGATTCGGTTCCGTCGCGAGCCTCTGTTTTGTGGAGCGCGGCACGTTCTCGTATTATATCGAGCGCAGCCCCACCTCCCTGACAGCCAAAAGCGAAGGGTTTAAATTCGAGGGGAAGATAGCCGTCAAGTAGCGGTTTCGGCACCTATGGATATTCTGGCGATATGCGGCAGCCCCCGCAAGAACAGGACCACGCACAGCGTGCTGCAAGCCGTGCTTGACGGATCCGGACGGCAGTATGAGATACTCTGGCCGGCGTTTATGCACATCGGGCACTGCACCGGGTGCAGGGCCTGCAAGGTGAAAACACCCGGCCGGTGCTGGCAGGACGATGACATGACGGCTGCGATCGAAAAGATGCTTGGCGCAAAGGCGCTCATCATCGCTTCGCCGACCTACTTCGGAAACGTACCGGGGCCGCTGAAGAATTTTATAGACCGCTCGCTGCCGACCTGCTATACCGGCGCGGGTGAGCCCTGGATGGGCGCGGAGGGGCACGGCACGCGCCCGCTTAAAGGGCGCCCGGCCATGCTGATAACCGTTTCCGGCGGCGCCGATCACGAGAAGGCTGCCGCCAATATCCGCCTGGTGCTCGACTACTATGAGTATGCCGTCGTCGGCGAATATGCCGAGCCCATGGGCGGTGCGGTCATCACCCGGGAGGAATTCCCGGATATCCATGATGAGCTGGTGCAGCTCGGCGGAAAGATGGATGCTGCACTCCGAGACCATAACCCATCAAAATAATAATTAGGGCTGGCGAAAAAATAAATTCACATAAATTTTGGCTAATACAACCATAATA
>CAZFIB010000063.1:0-24684 GCA_964518865.1 uncultured Thermodesulfobacteriota bacterium | reverse complement strand
AATCGGAGGACTTTTTCAATCTATAATTCAGCAAAAGCTATTTTGGACAGGTTTGTAAAAAATTAACCATTAACCATGAGCTGGTATGCGACCAGTATGGCAGAAAACAGGCAGAATCCTTCAAGAACCCATGTGCAAATTACACGATTCACGCTTTTTCAGTGCTGATAAGGTCTGGAGCGTACCGGTTTATGGGAATGCATGAATCCTACTGTTTAAAGCCTTTTATCTGGCTGTATCTGACGATTAAAAGCCTTTTCCACCAGAAGGTACTTTTTGTGGGTAATGCTTTTTTCACGTGCTGATATCCTGCGGCTTGCATAGAGTTGCATTTCCCTGACGGTGATATATAGATCCTGCGATATAGCGATTTCACGAACCCCCTCCCATTGTGAGGACGGTTTTTTTCCAATAAAAGAATACGCTGCAAAATACAAATCACCCGGTCGCTGCCTGCCGTTTATAACCATCCCGCCGTCAGCATACAAGTTATCATCGGCATACCATAATCCCGTAGCATTCTCGAAATGCTGCGAAGAGCTGCTTATTGTAAAAATATACTTTTTTTTAGCCGAATCTTTAATCGGGGGGAAAGCGAAATAATATCTGGCAGTGTCCATGGCGTCGCTGCTTGAAAAATCGATCCGTCGGATAATACACTCAGGAGCGTCTGCACGTGCAAGAGTAAAGCGGAGCTTTTCATCAGAATTTTTTGAATGATCCCGGCTGAACATTATTCGGACAGCACAAAGATTATTCGTTTCTGCAACAAATGTCTGACCGATTGACCGGCATTGTTTCAACCAGGGAGTCCTGCAGTAAAACACTTCCTGGGCGGCAGCAAGGTTCACTTCAGGTTCTTTATAAGCCGGCCTTATTATCCGCATAACGACATCCACATTAAACATACAGAGTATAATGAGCAGTGCAAAGAAAAATTGCCGTGATCTGCTGCCGGGCACAAATGCAAAAAGTCCGGCAGCCGTACCGACAGCTATCGGGGACACTGCAACATACAGATATTTTCCTAGAAAGGCATAGTATTTAAGATTGAGAATCAAGAAAAAAAGCACCGCGCCTATTAAACTCATCAAAAGCACACCAGCTTTAAAATTAAAACAAGTTTCATGTTTTTCGTTTATAAGCTTTCGAATTACGCCCGATGCTCCACACGCAAACAGGCATCCCCAGAATGCATACTGCCAGTCATCAAGACCGAACTGCAAAGCACCAAAACAGCCGAAAAAAGACACAAATGTATTGACAATACATACTTTTACATATTCAAAGCTCAGGGGCTGACTTCTGATAAACCACGGCTGGGATGTCTGCATCGAGCTGAGCGCATTCCAGTTGAGAAGATACCACCAGCCTGCAATCAATCCCGCTGCACCAAAGACGATCAGCAGCTCTTTTACTAAAACACACGGCTGTTTTCTGTTTGCCGTTAGGATAACAAAACCGACAACAGGTATGAGAAAGATGGTCGATGTTTTTGTCAGCAGACAACAGCCGAGAACCGCACCTGTTGCCAACGAACTCACTGCGGACATCTTCTTTTCTCCGTAGCGGAGCAGTAGCACGAGGCAGACCGAAACAAGAGATGCTGCAGCCACCTCATTGGTGATGGATGTCGATACGTGAATAAACTGGGGATTGGCTGCAGCCAGAAGAACGGCGACGCCAGCTATTTTACAATTATTGGGAAACAGATGTAAGGCGGTACGATAAATCGATACAAGCAGCAGTACCCCGAATGCAAGCGACAAGCATCTCAGCAGATATGCCCTGAAAGCTGTTTTGTATTCATCGGGTGGATGTTTTATTATATTGAAACCGGGGTGGTCATCGACATAGACGGTGTCAAGCACAGAAGTTTTCAGGCCGATACAGAAAAACGAACCTGTCAGATAATAAAGCGGCGGATGGAAGGCCTGACTGATACGCTCGTGCCCCGCCACATCCTTCATCGAAGGCAATTGGCCTGTTAGGGCAATATACTGCGTGTAGGCAAAATGAAGTTCTTCGTCCGGAGGCGCCCACAACGGCGTTACGATGCAATGAATTATTCCCAGAATGACGTACGCTACAACAACAAGCGTTATGGTCTTCGTTCGACAGCTCATATCTTTACGAGCCGGCCCGGGTGAACACAAGGAGAACGATGCCGATTCCAACGGGATGAAAATCGGTTACTGATTGTAAACTTTGGCAAATAATTTATCAGCATAGGTATAATGAAAACCCATCCGATAGAAAAGAAAGCTGAATGCGGCTTTGAGCGTTTGGTATCCGTATAAAACGGATTTTGAAAACGTTACCGAACTTGCCTCAGCAAAATATTTTGTCGGCACTTCCACATTCATCACTCTGAAGCCGTGCATGATGACCTGCACGTTAAACTGCGGATCAAATTCGAAATCGTTTTTGTTTTCGCGATAGTTGACTGTTTTCAAAACATCGATCGTGAATGCCTTGTACCCGGTCGCGTAATCCCTGAGATGCTGACCGAATATCAAATTCTGCATATTCGTCAAAGAGCTGTTTCCGAGTCGCTTGTAGAGCGGCATCCTGCCCTCTTTCCAGTTCACCCTGCTGCCAAGCACCATATCGCATCGCCCCTCTGCAATAGGCGCTATTACATCGGGAAGCCTTGATGGATCGTACTGGTTGTCGCCGTGCAGCAGGACAGCGATATCTATGTCGCCGCGCTTCAGCATAATATCGAAGCCCCTGGCAGTATTGGCACCTGCTCCCTTGTTTTTTTTGTGCGAAAACGTGTCGATGCCCAGAAAAAGACCTATTTCCCGTGTTCTGTCGCTACTTCCGTCATCGCAGATAATCAGGTAGTCCACGATATCCATCGGAACCAGGCTGACAGTATCCTCAAGTGTCCGCTCCGCGTTATAGGCGATAATAATGGCGCCGATTCGCTTGCCCGAATACATATGCACCTCTTTTCAAAATCGTATGCAGTTCACGAGGAAGAAGATCATGTCGCGCGTTACTTTTTTGTCCACAGAATATAACCTGCAACACCGACCATGCCGATCTCAGCGCCGGGAAAATGCTTTATATAAAACGCTTTGAAATCATCGAAATGATATCGCTTTTCACTCTGTATCCGGGCAATATCGGATTTAACGTGCTGAAACCGCTTGGGAGTGAAAAAAAACAAAAGACGCGGTGAAAGCATGAGCATCTTCAGGAAGCCCAGCCGCCTGACAGCATCAAACAGAATATAAAAACTGCCGCTCAGTTTCCAGTAGTCCTCCATGCAGTCGACAGCCACCAGCAGCCCGCCGGGTTTCAGAACAGTATGTACGCCTTCGGCAACCTTATCCATGTCAAGATGGTGAAAGCAGAAGCGGGAGAACACGGCATCAAAGCGATCAGTGCAATCATGCAGCTTTTCCGCATCGGCAGCAATAAAACGAATGTTCCGGTGCCGCTTCATGCTTTCGGCTGCCCGTATCTCATCCGGCATGATGTCGATACCTGTTACGCTTCTCACATGCGGGGCGACCTTTGCGTCGAACATCCCCCGTCCGCATCCGATGTCGAGAACATCGGCATCGGGGGGCAAACGTTTCAGCACGAAATCATCGGCAAAAATGACGGTCTGTTCAGTGACCCCCCAGTCCGCTATCCGTACAAGGTGATTATCCATAAAAACGTGAAGTTCCTCTCTACGTATAATAGGCGTTTATGAGAGATACGATCCTCCTGACCTCCCGCACGGTCAGTCCGCTGAAAAGAGGTATGCTGATCATCTCCTGCGCAAGACGCTCGGTAACCGGCAGCCTGGTTTTAGCTTTGAAAAACGGCTGCAGATGACAGGGAAAGTAGCGAAGGCCGGCGTGGATACCGGCGTTTACCAGATGGCTTATCAGCTCGTCCCTGTCATCAGGCGACACGCGAATAATATACATAAAAGGCACGATGTTTTCATAATCACGCCTGAAGATCGATACATTCCTGTTGTTTTCCAGCAGCTCGTCATAGCGCTGTGCAAGAGCCTGCCTGCGCCTGGCCATCGCCTTGAATTTTTTCAGCTGCACCAGTCCTATCGCAGCATTGATATTGCTCATGTGATAGCGAAAACCCTCCTGGACAACGCGCCTGTCTTCCACCTTTTTCCTTGAAAAGCTGAACCATGAGCTGCGCACTATTCCAAGCATTTTTTTCGATCGCAGCATATCTGCCAGTTTACCGTCCCTCAGCAGAATCGCCCCTCCCTCACCGCAGGTAAGGTTCTTGATAGGGTCGAAGCTGAAACAGGTGGCGTCCTCTCCGGCGGATACGCCGACAATGTTACCGTTTATTTTCGAGCCGAACGAGTGACTGGCATCACGAATGATTTTTATCGGTTTTTTTCCGACAGCTTTCCTGATAGCCCGCACGTTGCAGGGAAGCCCTGCAAAATCAGTGGGCATCACGGCTCTGGTTCGTGTTGTGCAAAGTTTGGTGATATGCTTCGGATCGGCATTAAGCGTTTCCTCGTTCATATCGCAAAATACGGGTTTTGCACCGCACATGATCACTGCCTGCGGATCGCTTACAAAGGTCATCGACGGCAGAATAACCTCATCGCCCCGGCCGACACCGAAGGCTCGCAGGGCAAGATGCAGGGCGGATGTCCCGGTGTTGACGGCAACCACATGAGCGGCGCCGGTATACGCAGCGATACGCTTTTCAAACTTCTCGGTCAGATGTCCCTCACCCAGCCATCCTGACGAAAAAACCTCGGTTAATAATTTCAATTCATCTTTACCTGCCGAAGGCTTTGCCATGGGGATTGTCATAAAACAGCTCCTTTACTGTATGCCGACAGCCATGCGGCTTAAGGTGACCCTGAATCGTTTTTTACAAATGAACATTTACCGTTCTGTTCAAGCGCGATAGAGGCCGTGCACTCTATGCTGATGCTGCAGTCTTTTCCGAAAAGCGCCTCCAGACCGCTTCGTATGCTTTTCGCCGCATCTTCGCTGTAGGTTGGGCCGGGAACAATTGTAACACTGAAGTCATTACCGGTGCGCTGCGTGACCTGAAACAAGACAACCGCTTCTTCATCCTGCAGAACCGCCGCAGCCTGTGACGGGGCTACGCTCCTCCCGTCCGGCAGTTTAATGCTGTCTCGCACCCTTCCGTCGATCTCGCCCATGAGCGGCAGCCCCCTGCCGCAGGCACACGGCTCATCATAATAATGACCCAGATCACCTATTCGATACCGAATCAGAGGCATAAGATAATTTTCAAGGTCGGTGACGATAATATGTCCGATCGTTTCCGGCTCAACCGGCCTGTCTGCGTCATCGAGAAATTCGACACAGTAGGATTCCAGCGCCATATGCATACCCCGGTGTTTCTCGCAGGAAAAGGCGACTCCTTCAATTTCATGCGGAGAATAACGATCGAAAATTTCAGTGGAGAAAAACTGCTGCAAACGCTTTCTCAGGGACGCGCTGTAGGTGCCCAGCACAAAGGTCTTCGGTATCGAAAGCAGCGGCAATCCTTTTTGTTCGATGTAATCTTTGAGCATCGGAAGATTATAGTCCATGGTTTCAAACATATACGGCTTATAGCCGGCAATATCTCTGTACCAGCGGTCGACAAACCGGTCATCGCCTGTTTCAGTCTTGTAATACGGCTCTAAAACCTTGCGGCGGTGTGCAAAGCCGAGCGCTGTTTCACGTATGCCCATAAACGGTTCACGGTCACCGGGCCTGCCCGCGTATTTCCCCCGAAATTGGGTGTGTCCTGCATAGTGCAGTGTTGCAGACTTCATCCCGAGCCGCCACCCGCAGGCATAAACCTGACGCAGGTGACTTGCATACTTTTTCTGAAACGTCTCTAAATTGAACGGCACCTGAAACCGGATGCCGGTAGTGCCGGAGGTGTGGGCAACCTCATAGCCATCGTGTTTACTGAGAAAAAATCCGTCCTCTTCACGTGCCTTGTTTAAAATACTTTTGTCGACGATCGGCAGATCCCGCAAGTTTTCCTGCGAGGTGAACCTTCGGGGGTCAACATTATGGTCATTCCATAATTTTTGGTAAAAAGGGATGTTTTCATAAGTAAAATCAAGTATTTTTTTTAAACGATGCCAGTTAAGACGTTTTATTTCATGCAAGGAAAGCCACTGGTTTTGCTGCAGTTCTCTAAAAAAGTTCCATGCGGTATACGGAGTTGTTTTGCTGAGCAGTTTATACCCGGTCTCGACGGCATAGGTATATAGAGAGGCCATGTGCAGAACTAATTCTTTGTGAAAGTATTTATTTCTTTTTTTTGATTTACATAACAATTATAATATAAATAACATTATAATATAAATCAAACAATTAATTTCGGACTTCGAATAGATATGAATAAAGCAACCTCTGGTATGCATATACTCTGTATCGCAGATAACGGTACGGATGTTAGCAAAAAGGCAAATGATTGACAATGTCCTCAGAGGTATCGCAGATACGTGCTGGGTATCAGACTGCGGCATGTGCAGAAGCTTTCAACCGGGATTCATAGTATTATAATAAATACTGAGCTGTTATTTCGCAGATTGTTTCAAAAAAATAACGATGATAGATCTTTTTGCAGATAAATATAAAAAACTACCGTTGTTGTTGGTGCTTTTTCTGGGAGCGTTTTTAAGAATCTACGGTATTGAACATGAATCTTTGTGGAACGACGAACTGGGAAGCTGGTTTAGAAGCAGTTTTGAAAGTATTAAGCTTGTAATTGATTTTTGTGCCCAAACCGACGTCCACCCCCCGGGATATCAGATAATTCTTTACATCACCGAACGCATCTTCGGAGACTCGGAAGCGGCTCTCAGAATTCCTTCGGCTATAGCAGGCATTCTGTCAATACCTGTAGTATTCTTCCTGGGAAAAATACTTTTTTCTTTCAGAGAAGGGCTGATTGCAGCCGCTTGCATGTCGGTCCTGTGGTGTCCCGTCTACTACAGCCAGGAAGCACGAGCCTATTCAATTCTGCTGCTTTTTTCATTATTAACAACATATTTCTGGATTACTATATTTAGTTTTACGGAAAATAAAAAATTTATTTTTCGATATCGCATACCAGTTTATATCCTTACCGGCATCGCCGCATCCTACGTTCATTACTACGGGCTGTTGCTGATAGCACTTCAGGCCTGTGCAGCAGGAATTATTTCAGTACAAAAAAGATCGTTTCTACCGCGATGCTCACTCATCTATGGATTAATTCTAGCTGCCTATATGCCATGGGTTCCTGCAATGTTATATCAGTTATCACGCGGAGGTGCCGGGTGGATCCCAGAACCTAAGATATATTCCTTTATGCTTTATTTACGATTCCTGTTCAATAAATCTAATATCCTTTTGTTTATTGTCATATGCTTATATGGTTTTTTATTTCTGAAAATTATTTTTCATGCCAGAAAAAATCAGTTGCATTCTTCTGAGAGATCAAGACTTTATAATATAATTTTTTTATTATTATGGTTGATAGTTCCGTTTACTATCGTTTTTACTGTATCAGTCATTTCAAAACCTGTTCTTACCAATCGAAACCTGATTATCTCCCTGCCATCAGCGTATCTTTTGTTTGCGTGCGCAATAACCGCGCTCCCGATAAAGCGGACAGGACAAATATTCGTGACAGTATCGATACTGATTTTTGCATTATATAATCTTTTTTTTGAAATTGATTATTTCTCCCGACCCCATAAGGAACAGTTTCGGGAAGCTGTCGAGTTTGTTGTCGAGAATGATCACGCCTATAGTAATTCGGTCATTATCGGATATGTATGGACTACAGCTCACCTCAATTATTACCTGAAAAAAAACAATTCCATAAAAAAAGTCGACTTTATTGCGGGTCGAAAACAGGATATTGAAAATGTTGCAGAATATCTAAATCATCACAACCCCCGCTATGTCTGGTATGTTGCCGCAAACAGAAAACCTGCCCCTGAATTTGTCGACTTCCTGAAACAAAAACTTGTCCTGGTAACCCGTACAACATTCATTAATGCACAGGTATTGCTTTTCAAAAACCGCTGAATGTATGCCTAGGATGATCTATCTTACAATAGTTATTGTATTTCGATTTTCGCTACACTATTGTTAACAGATTGCCGGAAGTCGCTTTTTAGATTTTTCTAAGAGCTGCGGAGCAATTCGGGTCATGAGATGCCGTAAAATAATAATAAGCAAATACACCCTCATCGCCGTTTTGCTGGCAGCCGGTGCTTTACCGTTGATGTTTCTGGATTACGCGCATTTTCCTTTTTCCGACGGCGCGGAACACGGAGCAGCAGTCAGAGCGCTTATGCGCAACATGCAGAATCCCGGCGACCCTCTATTACCGGGAGATATTACAGGATCTCCGCGCTATGTCCCGAGCCTCGTCGCGCTGGCGCTGGCAGGCCGAATTCTCGATCTTAATATATTCTCCACACTAACATTCGGTCTGATTACCGGCTTCCTGCTTTTTATGTTTGCGGTAATGGTATTCTCAAATGAATACTTCCAGTCCCGCCGGTTGAGTGTCTATTGTCTGCTCTGCGTACTCTTCCTATGGGGCTCCGGCTGGACTGGCGCCAATGCCTATATGTTTTCAGCCCTGCTATATACAGCCTATTTTCCGTCGGTAGTATCGTTTTCCCTTTCCCTTGTAGCCCTGGCGATGCAGCTGCATTTCATGCGCTTAGGCGCATTAAAGTATTTATTTGCTGAACTTGTGCTGGGTGCACTTGCGTTTACCAATCATCCCCTCACCGGCTGCTTTTTTTGTATTGCATCCCTTATGCTTTTCATCGAAAAAAAAGGCCTGCACTTGTCCTGGGTATCAACATGGAGCATTTTGTGTGCAGCGTCCGTTCTGTCGGCCTGTGCCTGGCCGTATACTGACTTTATCACGACCGTTCTGAACCTCAGTTCAGGCAAAATGGCATCCGCTTCCGACTATGCAGCAACACGGAACTACCTGCATTCCGAGGTGCTCCTGAGGGCGGGTCCCGCAATGCTCGGCATACCGTTTCTTGCGGTTCTGACTGCCGCCAAGTGTTCTTTTTTTCTGACAGGCGGGTTTGCCGTGTTCACCGCCATCTACGTACTCGGACATTTTCTGCATATCAATCTTACCGAACGTTTTGTTTTTTTTTCGGTTTTCATTTTGCAACTGACATTCGCCCGTTTCCTGGCGCCCGAATGTTCCCGAATTCCCCACATAACAAAAAACGTACAGCGCACTATGATTGCTGTGATAGCAGCCGGAATAGGCATTCAATGCGGCATCGTTTATACACAATTCATTCAACATTCTTTCAGTGTACCGGCTGATGAAATATTGCCGAAGTACCGGTCACCACTCCGTATGCAGCGCCATCTACGCTCGTTCCTTCATGCAGGCGATGTGGTTCTCTCTGATATATATACTTCGTGGAGCATTCCAATCTTTACAGGAGCAAAAATTGTCGCCCTTATGCATACGCCGCCTCATGTTACCGACAATATCGTAAGAAGAAAAGATATCGAACTGTTCTACAATCCGGAGACCAGCAATCAGAAAAGAAAAGCGATCTTAAAAAAATACGGCGTGACTCACATAGTACTGAACTTTTCGATTAATGGGAAAAGGATTCGACGCTCTGTCAGCAGGCTGGGATATGCCAGGGTCTTTTGCTCAGAATCATATTGCATTTTTTCAAAACTGCATTGAGGCTTCAACTGTTTAAATATGATATAGTACTAATAGTGCATAATTGATCATGTTACGTCGATGCCATCTTAGGAATACAATAAAAAAAAGCCCCTCATGGATAAAAAGAAAATATTCCGCGTGCTTCTGCTGACTGCAACCGCACCCGTGCTGTGCGGATTCATCATCGGTTGTTACCTTGGTCTTCGTTCGATAATTGCTAATAAATACTTCAGTTATAATCTCTTTCGATCGGCCGCCGTCTGCCTGGAGGAAGCTGTAGCTGAATATTGCCTTTTCGGTATAGTCGCTGCCGGCATAATAATGCTTCTTATTGGAACAGCTTTTTGCATACCATCTGCAAGACCAAAGCTATCTCGCATAGCTGAAACGCTCACAAAATCCCGCTTAATGAAAGTTCTGGTCGCCCCGATCGGACTCGCCTTTTTAGTGGTTTTCGGTATTTCACTATACATAAGAACATCAACGGCAGCTGCAGATAAATATCCGCATATTGTATTTATATCGATCGATGACCTGCGGCCCGATCATCTGGGGTGCTATGGTTATCAACGCAATACGTCTCCCAGCCTCGATGCTTTTGCGTATAGCAATATTCTCTTTGAAAACTGTTTTGCCCACCAGCCCTGGACATTACCGTCACACCTTTCAATGCTTACATCACTTTACTCAATAACTCATGGAATGCATCGTCTTGGCCGCATGGACCCCGCAATTACAACACTGCCGGAGATACTGCGCAATGCAGGTTATGTTACTCTGGGCTTTGCTTCATGTCTCTGGCTGAGTCCTTCGTTCGGATTCGACGAAGGCTTTACGGAATACATGATGAAAACAAACTATTCACCTGATAATCCTGCCAGAAACGCGGAATATCAGAATAAAGAAATAATAAAATATTTGCGCCGCCACAAAAAAGATAAAATATTTCTTTTCATTCATTACTTCGATGTTCATTCTGACATGAATAAATTGCCGTACGAAGCACCCCCGCCCTTCGACAAAGCATTTTCAGCATATTATCAGGGTGACTTCAAGGGTGGCGATGGCTCGCTGTTCGCTTCCGAATATCTGGCCTCAATCAACAGGCAAAAAACAAAAATCGATTCCCGTACAATTAAGTACATAATGTCTCTTTATGATAACGGTATCGCATACACTGATTCGTGCATCGGATCGCTGATTGAGGAATTAAAAAAACTCGACATCTACAATGACGCTCTTATTATAATCACTTCCGATCATGGAGAAGAGTTCCAGGAACACGGATACCTGCTTCACTCTAACCCTAATTACCATGACGAAGTCGTACATGTTCCGCTGCTTGTAAAACTGCCTTCAAAATCTCCAGGTGCAGCTAAAAGCCTTCGCATCAAGGGTCTTGTCGGTCTTGTAGATATTATGCCGAGTATTCTTGATTTTATAGACATTAAAAAACCAAAGTACCTTCAGGGAAAAAGTTTTATGAATGACATCCACATCAAGGATACCGGCAAGCCTTATGTTTTCGGCTTCGGTTCGGATTCCGAAAAATATATCAGGTTTTATATCCGCTCTGATAAATGGAAACTTTTAGGCGGGCATAATCCGGCAGTTTCGGATTTGCGATTATACAACATCATTGACGATCCCGATGAGCAGAACGACCTCTCGCAAACCCTGCTGCAAACAAGGGATTTTCTTGTTGAAAAAACGACGGAAAAAATTTCCGCCTGCTGTTCAATCAGAAAGCGTCTGACCGGTAAAAATTGCGAAGAATTCTCATCTGACAACGATAAAAATATCCTGAGCAAAAGTGAACGCAGCAAGCTCAAAGCTTTGGGATATTTGCAGTAGCAGTCCGATCTTTTCTATTCTCCTGCAATCATACACCGCCCGTATCTTCGCTGTGCCAGGAAAAAACCCAGATAACCGATTATATAGATACCGATCGCGCAATAGGACACAAACCTGAAACCGAAATTCATTGCAAGTATGATTGCAAGAACAGTACTGATAACCGAACTCATTCCGTTGACACCCCACGCCCAGGGAACAACCCTGGTATCGATATCCCGTACCACCTTGATGCCGAGGGGAAAAAACATGCCTAAAACAAGCCCCAGCGGCAGCTGTGTCAATGCCGTTACAACAATTTTTAAGGGCATTGCATAGCCGATCAAAGCATCAAATAAAGAGTTCAGCAGCCAGGCATAGCACAACACAACCGGTACGAGCAGTACAAGCATGCGCCGTATGAGAATGCCGGGTGTCGTCGTGAATCGCCCGGTGAGGTAGCTTCCGATACCTGAAAAAAGCAGCAGCGAGAAGATAGTGACGGCAAACGCATACGCGGGATAGCCCAGAAACAGGACATACTTTTGAATAAAGCTTATTTCTATAAACATAAAGCCGATACCGAGGCAGAAAAAATACAGCAGAAAGCCGACAAGAGAAATATCGACCGGAAGCTTGGTCCGCTTGCTCAGGAAAAGCGGCAGCACAATGAAAACAGCGGAAAACAAAATGGACTGCAGCAGCATAACGACCAGTACCACCTGGCCGTAGACCGGGGTAAAACCGACATAGCGCTTCAGTTCGCCAAAGTCGAAAATGTTTCGCCATTTGCTGAAATTATAAAAAAACGGTTTATTGTCGGTGCAGGGGCGTATATCGTAGTTTGAGGCCTCGACAAGCTTATCCAGCTCGTGCTTTTCAGCCGTTAAAATTTTTGCAAGCATGTTGGAACGGTTTCGTTCGATCGGATCGTAAAAAACAATAAACCGCATTCGGTCGGCAAACGACCGCAGCGCATCGACCTCCTCCTTGGTAAACGGGCTTTTCTTGAGAATCGGGCAGGCGGCAAACAGGTTCAGATACTTTTCTTTTCTGCCAAGAATGGCGATATGGCGCTCAGGCTCCGCAACTCCTTTGCGGCGCAGCACATTCAGATACTCAAGCATAAGCCGCGAAGTCATCGGCTGGGTTATCGTATCGCCTTCAAGCAGGTGGTCTCCTGCGGCTATGCAGAGTATTCCGTCATCGGTTAGTCTGTCATAGTAGGTGGATATGGCTTCTTCGGTATACAGATAACTTTCCATAAGCACATATGCACCGGTCGTGAGCGCAGCAAACGTGTCGGTTGCGGTAATCTGTATCAGGTCGTAGGTATCGGTATCACGCTTAATATAGTTTCGTCCTTCGCTTGCGATCAGCCGTATATGATCGTGCGTTTCATAAATATTTCCCACCCAGTCGGCAAAGGTGTTTTTCAGCAGCCCGACAGTTATGGGCTGCAGTTCAACCGCGGTTATGGAAGAGGCGCTGTTTTTCAAGGCGTTGAAAACATCGATGCCGCCGCCGACCCCGATGATCATAACACGCGGCTTGTCGAGCAGCAGATAGGGTATTTTCAAAATATGGTGATCGAGAAAATCGAATGTCTTCAGGTCGCCGTTGAACCGGAAAATGTTGCTCCCGTTGTGCGCATCATACTGAATGTCATAGACTCTCGGAAAATCTCCTTCATATGCTTCGCTTGTCGCGATGGCCGCCAGCCAGGGGGTCAGGCTTTTATTGTCGGTATCCCGGAAGACATCGACGCGGTTTATTGCATTCCATTCTGAGTGGATGGTTTCATAGGTTTCGGGATGCTTATAAACCTTTGAAAGTGCTTTGGAGCCGCAGGGGATAAATTCGATGCTGTTTTTGAAGAATGGAATCGCCAGCAAAAAACACAGTGTGCAGACTGCAAGCAAGCCGGTTAGTTTGAGGGAAACTGCCCGCGCAAAAAAACAGGCCGCGACAAGCAACAAAAAAGCGCATGCCAGTACGCTGCCGGCCCCGCCGAGCGTATTGATAAAAATCAGTGAAAGCAGTGAGCCGGCGGCACCACCGACCAGATCCCAGAAATATAGGGTTGATATCCTGTCTGAAAAGCGTGCCAGAGCAAGTGCAATGGTCAACCCCGCACAAAAAAACGGAACCGTAATGCCGATATAATAAACGAACAGAGACAGGGTGAATCGAAGCGGCTCGGAAAAAACCGTCTGGGGCTGCAGCGGATTCCCTGCGAAAAAACTTATCATGACAACGATGCTTACACAGCTTGCGACAGAACACCATACCATCAACCGGCTGCCGCCTTTTTCAATAATTTTCGGGAATGCCGATAAAACAGCGCCGCTGGAACCGAAGCCGAGCAGCGCCATGTTTATCGTCAGGTATGCAAAGTGATACCATATCGAAAAAGAAAAAATACGCGTCAGCAGCACTTCAAGGGAAAGCACGGCCATTGCGGTAAAAAAAACGCCGATAAAAGCCGAAGCCACTACGTTTTTATTGTTCCTCATCAGATACGGCCTCCGTCTGTGATTATTTTTTATGTTATGTGCGTGCCTTTAAACAGGAAAACAAGATGCTCCTCCGGCAACAATCCGGACGTAAAAAACATTTACTTGCATACAGCCCTTTGCGAACAGCATCCGCTGCCTGCTCCGATGCGTGTAGATACTGTTCGAACCTCATTACCGCAACTGCGGGCGACACATCATCGGCATTATTATCTCCCCCGATCAACCTCGCCGATAAAGGGATAATCCGCGGCATCGATACGAATCATCTCGAACAGCGAAGCGATAAGCTCGTCGTCATCGCCGGCTCTGAAAGGGTTTATGTATTCCCACACTATTTCACCCGACGGAGTGACTTCAAAAGCGCGGCCGCTGTCTGTTTCCGTTATAAGTGTATTCCCGTTGGGAAGTCGCTGGTTGGAGCCGCATGTCTGGGAAAAAAAGGGGCTGTTTTCATCTCCGACATACTGCCAGAGAACCTTCTGTGTCGCCGGATCAAATTCCATGACCTGTGAGTCGGTTTCCGTTTCTTTATTGTCGAAAACCAGCATCGCACCTCCCTGCAGCACCGTCGGTTGATGCTGGTGCTTCCACATGCCCGGCCCCAAGGCCCAGACGACAGCACCCTTTTCGAGGTCGACAATACATATGGTATTGATTATAAGAATCGACAATAAAATATTTCCTTTTTTGTAGTGAGGAAAAATGCGGTGCTGATCGCCCCTGAAAACCTCAACTGTATTTACATGCAAAATATGTCCATAGTAACCGCCTGTTCTGACGAATTCATCATCGAGCAATCGGGCATACGGCGACGACTCTATGAGATCTGTAATGGAGTGATGTGCCAGAACCCGGCCTTCCGGAGAAAGCAGCGTTATGTACTCATCGTAAACATCCGCGGTGCTGATATGCGACAGTTCCCTCTTCCGGCGCGTCAAAACATAAATCGTGCCATTGTCGACGACATCAAGGTCATGGTGGGGAAACGGCCGTTCGTGGTATGCCCAGAGAAGGTTGGAATCCTTGTCGATCTTTATGAGACCTATACCTTCATAAATCGCAAGCATGTCGCCGTTTCCGTAAAGATGAACTCTTCTCCAGAATGAAGCGCTTACGTTTTCAGACCGCACATCATGCCAGATATCCCATGCAGGCTTGTACTGCCACGCATGAAGCGTGCTGCCCTTCATATCGAGCAGGAATGCGGCAGGCGCATGTCCTGAAACAGACAGGTTGACTCCCTCATATGCTGTCCCTTTTTCATATACGGTAACACCTTTTGCTGCTGAAGGCGTTGTATACCCCTGCAGGTATCCCAGTCCGATCAGGCGGGCATATGTCGTATCGGCCACAGGGGATGCCGACCTCTTTGTTGTGTTATGCCACCTGCCGGCCTGGCGGGTGTGGGAAGTCCCTGCGTTTCGGACGGCATCACCTGCCACAAAAAATGCAGCCGCTGCCATACATGCCGCAACGAACACTATGATAAGGATATTGACGACCAGATCTTTATGCTTCATTAAACTCCCCGATTTCTTAACAGTACATGCAAACAATGCTTTTCTGATTGTGTTTTACTTTCATGAATAGTATTATTACGTTTATTCAATTCCTCCGAAATTTTCAAAAACCGTCATTAAACCGTTATGACATTAAAAGATTCTTTCATAGCCGCTGCCGTGTTCATTATGATGGCAGTGTGGTTTCTCTATCTTCCCGCAAAAATGCTTCCCTCCGAAGATGCGCTGATTCTTTTTCGCTATGCAGAAAATTTTGCAGAGAGCGGCATTATTTCCTACAATCCCGGCGGCGTACCCATTGAAGGTTCAACCGACTTTCTGTGGATGGCCATCCTGGCGTTCTTTCGGAAAATCGGTGCAGACATTTATGTTTCCTCGATCGTGCTGTCGTTATGCGGTCTGCTCGGAACCGCCTGCTGTATCTGCTGCATGGCGGGCAGGCTCAGCCTGCGATGGTTTTTGCTGTTCGCATTGTTCATAACACTCCTGCCGATGACCATTGCATCGCTCTGGGGATTTTCTGCATCTTTTTTCGGGTTGTTCATTACCCTTTCATTATACTGCTGCATCAGAAAAAAAATACGGCTTTTTTTTATATGCTCCCTGCTCAGTTGCCTTATCCGTCCTGACGCAATAGTCTTCATCGCTCCGCTTATGCTCTTTTTCTTCTGGGAAAACCGCAGCAGGGCAGCAGATGCCGTAAAATTTTTCCTGCTGATCTTTGTCGTGCCGGGTATGTTGTACTTCATTTGGCGATTTGCCTACTTCGGTTATCCTTTTCCCCTGTCGCTGTATGTGAAACAGGGCTTTGCATTGTTCAACAAAGTCAGCCTTAAATATAACCTGATAATACTTTCCTGTTGTTTGCCTCTTCTCGTCTTCATCGGCTGTGCATTGTGCCGGTTGAAACATCCGTACAGAAACAAAGAATTTTGCCTGGTGTTGCTTACAATCGGTATTCCCTTTCTGTTTTACGCAAAAATATTGCAGATGCAGAATATTGCTTTCCGCTTTCAGTATCCGATAGTGCTGACCATACTGGCATTCGCTGCATTTTTTATGAACCGTCGCGGCATAAAAAAAGACTATTTTCTCTCAGCAATTATCGTAACGAGTTTACTTTTTTTACCGTTGACCTATAGAACATTCAAGAAAGCAACATTTTCAAAGTACATTACTATGCACCATATCGCCGATGCCATATCCGAATTGTCACCCAGAGGCGTCCTGCTCACCACCGAGGCCGGCATATTACCCTATTACACAAAATGGCACACCGTGGATGCCTGGGGCCTCAACACGCCCTCTTATGCAAAGGGTGTTATCACTTCTCAGGATGTCGCTTTTCTCTCCCC
The DNA here is from genome assembly GCA_964518865.1 of uncultured Thermodesulfobacteriota bacterium. Lineage (GTDB taxonomy): Bacteria > Desulfobacterota > WTBG01 > CAIYCZ01 > CAIRTM01 > JANQGV01. The sequence goes on along the minus strand of CAZFIB010000063.1, from coordinate 7,767 downwards.
CGATATTATTGTAATGAATCAGATGTGGGATTATACAATTCTTGAGAAGAATCAAAATTATCCGGATGAGCGTAACAGATCCTGGGCGAACATGATAAAAAACATGTATAAAGGCATCGACAAAAACAAATATAAACTTTACATGGTACCGTATTATTTGGTCGATTCTTTGCAAAAAAGTTTTTTTTTCAAGCTGCCGTTTATCGACAGTGAGTTCCTCCGGACATATAACAAAATTTTCTTCTGTTTCTATATCAAAAAAAACGGTGTCCATTACGACAGGCTGACTGCAATACTTGAAAAAAATAATGCTCTGAGCTTCCGGCAGTATAAAAAATATATCGGAGCTTTGCCCGGGGAGTAATCTTCCGTTCGGCTTTAAAAAGCTTATACATCCGGCACTGCCGTCCCTGATTACTCGATTTTATATAATCTGAATTTTTCATTGCAATAGAGCTGATCGAGATCGAAGGATTTCGACACCTCGGTAACGACGAACCGCGCACCGAATCGCCGTGCAGCTTTTTTTATGTCACCGGTCGTTAGATCGTTGAATCCCTCCCGTGCGTTGAACCGATTTGTCCATCCGAGCATGTTCATTCGTGCGAACCATTGTTCGGCAAAACGGTTGTCAAGATATAAAATATTGGCACCTTCCGCCCAGTCCCCGCAGGTCGCCCGTAAAGAATAATTAGAGAAATCGTTTAAATAAGGAGGGATAATAAATAAATCGTCTTTGCCGGACAATTCACGAGACCGTAGTTGGACGTCCGCCCAGGGATCGAAATTACCCTTATAATATCCGTGAAAATAAATCGGAATTCCGCCGCCGGCAAGCAAGACACCGGCATCGAAGAAAACGATAAACACAAGTCCGGCGGTAATCGGGCTGAAGCAGCCGATACGGCGTTTTCTCAAAAAAGCTTCGCACAGCAGGAAAAAGAAAACGGCAAGCATAAGTGCGATAAGGATACTGGCGGCGCCTGAACGCAGATAAAGCAGGCAAAAGCCCGCTATGAGAGCAACGGTCACAACAGCGCCGAAGCGTTTTTGAATATAAGCTCCGCTGAAAGCCACAGGCCGTTCAAAAAGAGCAAGCGCAAAGGCCGCAACAAGAAAAGGAAACAGGTAGACGGCTGAAGAGGGAATATAGCCGGTAATGCACAGTGCAATCATTACGGCGCACAACCTGTAGCCGATGCCCTTCTGCATAACACTGCACAGGGCGAAGGCTATACAGGGCAGAGCGAGGATCAGATAGATAATCGTACTGCGCCACAGGCTTAATTTTATAATAAACGGTATGGGGATAAAATCCGCGAATACCGTGCCGGCAATACACATGCCGCCGACCGCGGCAAGCAGCGGCTTCATATCCCTTTTGACGGCAACATCGGAAATAAATATAAAGCATAATAAAAATAAAATAAAAAAACACCCGGCATGCATATACCGGCCCAAAGACCATGTTGACGGCAGACAGGTATACCATGCATTCCAGTATACGCCCTTGAACCACAGTTCACTTGCCTCCGGGGAATACGCGAGATGGGCGAATGTTTTAAGGGATACCGGCAGCGACAGGACCGCAAAAACGGCGGCCATGGCTGTAATCGTGCGCAGGCCGATCGTTCGAACATTCACTGAAAAATAGAGGGCGTATGCTGCAAGGAGAAAAGCAGTGCACATCGGGTGAAAGTTCCAGGAAATGCCGGTAAGTACAATGGCGGCAAAAAATCTTTTACGGAAAAAGAAAGCCAGGGACCAGATTATCAGAGGATATGTATAGGGTAATCCGTGGTGAAAAAAATTCAGATACGGTGCAGGTGAACCGAGTGTCCATTCATTCAGTTGGACGGTATATAAAAGAGAAGCCATAAAGCCGACTGCCCGGTCATTGAAAAGAGTGAGGGCCAGCGAATATATTCCGGCTATGCAGCAAAAAATACTTAAAAAGCCCTGAACGATTGCAAATAATTCAAAATCGATTTTATGTAAAAAAAAAGGAATGATATCAAAAAAAACCGACATTCTGAGATCGTTTCGTTCAACGGCATCAATAAAAACAGATTTTTCGAAAAAGGACGGGTCGAGGTGTGAAACAACCGATGAGTAATACGTTCCGATATTGTTGGAAGGATGAACAAAGTAAAAACCGTTCATAATAAAAGCATGCAGGGACAGAACGGCAAGAAAACTGCAGGTAATATGACTCGCAAATCGGGATCTCGCTGAAAGGTGCATGTGCCTCGCCGGTTATCCGAGAACGTTCAATGCCTGCCGTGCAAATACTCTGAGCATTGTCGGTGCGTTCAGAGGGTCCTGCATAATAAATTTGATCAGACTGCCCCAAAAAGCGGGCCGGCAGTAAAAAAGTAAATACGCTTTAATGAGTTCACTACGCAGTTGCCGCGGTGAAATGCTGCAAAGGCTGTAATTCGTATTAAGCCTGTCGAAAGAATCAAAGCACATATCGCCGAGTTTTTCTTTTACCTGTTCATAGAGCTCCGTTCCCGGGTCGGGTGTTGCGATATTGAAGGAGGCAAACGTCGGATTGAGTTTTCGTGCCAGACGCGCGGTCTGCCTGATGCTTTCCAGAGTATCTCCCGGATTGCCGAACATGAAAAAAGCCGATACGCGAATTCCCTCTTGCAGTGTTAACCGTACGGCGTGCTCCATCTGCTCTACGGTGATATTTTTTTTCGTCATGGCCTGCACCTCCGATGAGGCCGATTCGATACCGTAAAGTATTTCTTTACAACCCGCTTCTGCCATTGCCCGAATCATAGCGTTGGTCATCGTATCGACCCTGCCGAGACACAGCCAGTGAATATCCGGTGTTTTCTCTTTCATCAAGCGGCAGACATTTACGACCCGTCTCTCGTCGATATTGAACGTATCGTCGGCTATAAAAAAATTTTTTATGCCGTACGTATCGATGACATTTCGAATCTCCTCGACAACGTATTCCGGAGATCGCACGGTTCGCCGTCTCTTATAAAACAGGTGGGTTGCGCAATAGGTGCAACTGAACGGACACCCCCGAGAAGTCAGTACCATAGCAGTAGGCCGGCCGGGAAATGAAACCAGGTAATATTTCCCGTTATCTACAAGGTCACGCGCGGGGAGCGGCAATACATCAAGGTCAGCGATTCTCTCGCGGTCCGGGTTTTCACGAACGGCACCGTCGTGCCGGTAGCTCACCCCCGGGACCTCTGACAGGTCATTCAAATTCTGAACGGCTTCAAGCGTCGTATATTCGGGTTCACCCCTGATAACGATATCACAGTAGCCTTTCTGCAGAATGAAGTTCGAAAGCGCTGTCGCGTGTGTACCCATTAAAATCCGCTTCTTGCCTTCGAGCATTGAAAAAAAACGATATGTTCCCTCAGCATTGCTGGCGGCAAGAACAACAATAACAACATCGAATTTTTTTGCATAGTCCAGCGCATCATTAAATGAGAAGCCGGACGGCACGGGGTCCAGTATCCTGACCGGGATACCGTGATTTCTAAGAATCGCTGCAACATAGGTGAGTCCCAGCGGAAAGAAAAATCCGATTTTCGACTTGCCTCCTGTATGACGTGATATGACAGGATCGACATCAACGACAAAATGCTGGTTCTCTTCAATCGGATTCATAAGCAAAACGGTCGGCATTGTAGTATTCATGGCTTTTGTCCCGGCGTATAGGGAAAAGATATTTTCTCGCCCGTACGCGCAGAATCGTATGCCGCGCATGCGATCTCGAGACTTGTTCTGCCGTCCTCGCTGGTGATGCTCGGCTCCGAGCCATGGCGGATGCAGTCGATAAACTCCCCGGTTTCGCAGGCAAACGGATTGTAATACAGCCAGTAGGGAATGATACAACTGTATGCGAGATACTTCAGTGCCATTCTACCCAGCGAGTGACTTCCGCAAGGCTCGGTTACAACTTTACAGCGTTCAACGGTAAGGGCTTTTTTTTCGCCGATTATGCCGATATCCCTTTTCAGAAAAGGAAAGCAGTATGAAGCGCCGACCACACCGAGCTTTCCGGACTCAAAAACAATAAGCATCCATATCGTATCATCGATATTAGAGCCGGACGCAGACACGGTGAGTTCCGCAGAAACACGGCGAACCGGTTCGTCGATAATCCACCGAAGCCAGTCGATGGCATGAATGGCAAGCTCAAAATTGACGCCGGGACTGTGGCGCGCATCCGAATACCACTTCTGAGGAGGCAGTCCAATGCCTCTGCGAAACCATGCCGCCCTGATATCACCGATTTTACCGCTATCGATTGTCCTTTTCATTTTTACAAATTCCCGGTAAAACCGTTGTGAAAATCCAGGCATCAAAATACGCTGGTATTTTTTTTCAGCTTCTATCATACGGCCTGCTTCCTGCAGCGTCATCGCAAGCGGCTTCTCACACAGCACATGCGATCCTGAAGCAAGACTGTTGATTGCTATCGAACAGTGGCTGTCGGTCGGAGTTGTGATGCTGACCGCATCCGGTCGTAATTCAGAAAGCATGCGCGTGTAATCAGTATATCCTTTCGGCACTTTGAAAATGCGTTGCAGTTTTTCTACCTTTGCCGCTGTGCGGCCTGCTATGCCGACCACGTCAACTGACTTATGCGCCCTGTAACCTTTGAGGTGCCAGTAGGCCATCCTGCCGGCGCCGATAACGGCCACTCTTATATTTTTATTCATTGGCATAGTGTTTTTTATACCAGGCTACGGTCTTTTCCAGCCCTTGCTCAAGCGAAACCTGCGGATACCAGCCGGTAAGGTTCTTCAGCAAACCGTTGTCGCACTGCACGAAGCGCCCTTCTTCTTTCCTGAGGGGAACCGCTCCGAACTCTATGCGTGTATTGCCGCCGATTATTTTTTTGATCAGTGATATGACTTCTTTAACAGTGACTGAACACCCTGAGCCTATATTAACAATGTCACCATTGCCGACTTTTTCGCAGGCGGCCGTCAGGACTATCGCCTCGACAACATCATCGACATAATTGAACTCCCGCTTTTGTGAACCTTCCGACACGGAAAAGAGCCCATCCCGAAGCAAATGCATGATAGCAGAAGGAATCAGCATATCCCCCGACTGGGCGGGCCCGTAGGTAGGGAACAGGCGCAAATTAATTGTTTTTTTTCCGAAAACTCGATACGCCATTTGGCAAAAATGCGTCGCTGCCGTCTTTGAAAAAGAATATGGAGACACAGGTGCCTCTCTGCGTCTTTCATTCAAAGGTACATGTTCGTTTACCGTACCGTACTCTTCAGACGAACCGAAGTTTACAAAAAGCTCGGTATCGCAGTTCCTGCACGCTAAAAGCATATGAACGGTTCCTAACACATTGTTTTCCACAACGGGAATAACAGCATCCCAGGAGCGTGTCACATCGATAGAGGCTGCAAGATGAAAAACGATTTCAGGATTTATTTCGGCAACAATAGTTGTAAGATGATCCGGATTTCTAAGATCTGCCTGCACGACGGCGACAGAATCAAGAAGAGCATCGAGGCGTTTATAGCGGTTTGTTCTGCAGAGAGCGAAAACCTGTGCACCGAGCGTTTTCAGTCGGCTTAGGAGATGGAAACCTATAAATCCGTCCCCGCCGGTGACGAGAACTTTTTTGTTTTTCCACGTGCTCATCATGCAAAAAGCCGGTGCTGCCGTGTAAACAATTCAGTATTATGAAGACACCGCGATAAATTGCTTCTGTTGTCGGATATTCCATTTGTGGAGAAGATATCGAAAAATCAGGCCGAAAATCGACAAGCCGTATATGACGCCCTCCTTAAGAGACACTGATGATATGGGGCCGTCATAGGTCGTCGGAATGGGAAGTTCGACGATACGTGCTCTAAAATGGCAGATTTGAAAAAGAATCTCACTGTCGAAAATCCAGTCGTCAGAGTCTTCCCAGTAGGGGATACGGCGAAGGAAATTCATGGAATAAATGCGATAGCCGGTATGGTATTCGCTTAGATTCACGCCTAATGCCTTGTTTTCAATAAAGGTGAGAAAGCGGTTAGAAACGTATTTCCAGATCGGCATGCCCCCTGCGAGGGCTTTTTTTCCCATGATCCTCGACCCCAGAACGACATCAGCATCCCCGTTAAGGGCAGGAGCAAGGATTCGGTCCATAATTGACGGATCGTACTGACAATCTGAATGCAGGATGGCGAAAAAGTCGACATTCTGTTTCTTCGCGTATTCAAAGGCGGTTTTATTCGAACCGCCGTATCCCATATCCCGGTCATGCCGAATCACAGGAAAACCGAGCCGCTGCGCAACCGCAACCGAGTCGTCGGAACTGTTGTTGTCGACGACGACAAACCGCGCTTCCTGTTTAATCTGTTCAGGCAGCAAATTATATGTTTGTTCAATTGTTTTTGCGGTGTCGCGGGTGGGTATAAAAATAAGAACTTTCTTATACATATCTGCTGTTTGAATTATGAATTGTGCTTACAAAGAATAATAATTATAAAATATATAAAATATTTTTTTCTTTTGCAAGAAATATAATAGGCGTGCGATGCTTGCAGGCAGCTCACGTCCAAATCTTCCATGCCGGTCTGCTTTTTTCCCATTCTTCCTGCAGAAGGGTTAAATCCCGGAAGGTATCCATACAATGCCAGTAGCCGTCATGGAAAAAAACCATTAACTGACCATCTTCAGCAAGACGCTCCATGGGTCCGCGTTCGAAATTACAGTCATCGCCTTCATCGATGTACTCGAGAACCTTACGGTTAAAAACAAAAAAACCGCCGTTAATATATCCTTCCCGAATTTGAGATTTTTCCGAAAATTGCATAACCTGCGAGCCGACAGTCGTAAGCTCTCCGAAACGTGCCAGAGGTTTGACACCTGTAACGGTGGCTTTTTTTCCGTGTGACATATGAAATGCCAACAGCTTCTGTATGTTGATATCCGCTACTCCGTCGCCATACGTCATCATAAAGACATCACCGTCCAGATACGGAGCGATTTTCTTAATGCGGGAACCGGACATGGTGTAAAGCCCCGTGTCAACAAGTGAAACTTTCCAGTCTTCTTTACTGTATGAGTTATGCATTTCTATATTGCTTTTGTTACCGTACGAAATGGTAAAATCACTGTTCATTAGTTCGAAATTTAAAAAATATTCCTTGATCATCTCCCCCTTATAGCCCAGGCAAAGGATAAATTCTTTGAACCCCTGAGATGAATATATTTTCATGATATGCCAGAGAATAGGTTTTCGCCCGATTTCAACCATCGGTTTCGGCCTGAATTCGGTTTCTTCACGCAGCCGGGTACCCATTCCTCCACACAGCAGCACTACTTTCATTGCGAACCTCCAACTGTAAAATAATCATTTTCAAAAGCCGAAGTATCCGGCATACATATGTATTTACGAGCAATTGCCCCCGGGCTGGGCCGGAGTTATTGACGCAAAGAACAGAGGTGTACCGGCACCCCCCATTGCGAGGAATCCCTCAAATGCGGGATGACGCCCCGTCCTCCGCAGTAGCTTTGCTGCGGAGGGTGGAGGCAATCTTACCGGATATGGTGCTGTGCATAGGGAGATTGCTTCGCCTGCGTCTCGCAACGACAGTAAAAAAAGCGTTTAGGAAAATAAATCTCTTGCCGCATATTCATTGGTAGATTACGATGATACTGATGCCCAACGACCACTGTAGGAGTAATCGTCCGGCAATAGACATTTAGAACTTCCAAAATCCACCGCCTCATTTCACAGGCGCACTATTTGCAAGCCACCGGAGT
>CAZFIB010000062.1:23786-24942 GCA_964518865.1 uncultured Thermodesulfobacteriota bacterium | reverse complement strand
CGGGCCGTAGTTTTTTAAATGGCCGCTTTCCGACATTATCCAAAAATCGCGCCGGATCGGGAAGAGCTCGAAGGGTGTGAAACAATACATAAATTATGAATAGTATACACGACGTTCATAAAATAGGAAAAACTGTTTCAGACTACTGCTCCAGTCAACCGGCTATTATAGCATCATACCTGTTTGGTTCCCTTGTCAGGAATACTGCCCGGCAGCCAAAGGATATAGATATCGCCTTTCTGCTCTATGATCAAAAAGCCGAATCATTTCGTCTTTGCACCTGTATCTCCGAACTGGAGGGTCTTCTTGGCATTCCGGTCGACGGCGTAATCCTCAATAGAGCCGGTGAAAAATTGAAATTTGAGGTGCGTTGCCACGGACGCCTTGTTTTTGATCGATATCCGCCTCTTCGTAAAAATTTCGAAATTAAAGGGCGCAAGCTCTATGAAGATTTTCTTTATCTTCACAAACACTATGTTGATCGCGTCTTATACGAAAAGTAACCTATGGTGGATAAACTTCTTATAGAACGAATCCTTTCCGATTTACAGACTCATGTTAACGAGCTGAAAAAAGCTGATGACATAACCTGGGAAATATATCGCAGCGATACTCGAAGCAGACGGTTTGTCGAGCGGACAATTCATATTTCCATTGAAGCCTGTATCGACATCGCTCATCACATCATTGCAGATGAAAGGCTTCGTGAACCGTACAGCTACAAAGATGCATTTGCGGTTTTGGCGGAAAACGGTATTCTGCACGAAGATGACCGGTCTGTGCTCGAGTCTATGGCATCATTCAGAAATATCCTTGTTCATTATTATGAACGCATCGATGATTCGCTTGTATTCGGTTTTTTCCGAAACAACCTTTCGGATTTCGACAGGTTTATTGACAGAATCATTGTGTATTTAAAAAAACAGGGTGCATAAAAAGATATCACCACGAAGAGCACGTTGAAGCGGCCTGCAGCCGCTAGTATCGGCACCTGAAGATGCTCCTGCAGGTACAAATAGAGAATGCGGTGCGCCGTTTGCATATCTCGTAAATCCGGTCTTCCCCGCGTAAGTGGGAAACCATGTGTTTCCCCTTCGCGTTCTTCGTGTCCTTCGTGGTAAAATATTCTTTTTTCCTGCGAGCGGCAGCGTGCACG
>CAZFIB010000062.1:0-23686 GCA_964518865.1 uncultured Thermodesulfobacteriota bacterium | reverse complement strand
ATCCTGGATGCTCCAGATAAACCGCGGCATGGCATGCTCTATTATTGCCGGTCACGCGGGGCTTTGTCCGGCCTACACACTATGATCGCACCTGAAGGTGCTCCTGCAGGTACAAATAGAGGATGCGGTGCGCCGTGTGCATATCTCGTAAATCCGGTCTTCCCCGCGTAAGTCGGAAACCATGTGTTTCCCCTTCGTGTCCTTCGTGGTAAAATATTCTTTTTTCCTGCGAGCGGCAGCGTGCACGATCAGCCACCCCGGTGGTTAAAGATAAAAGCATGCACCACGAAGAGCACGAAGGTCACGAAGAAGGGGGAAGGAAACAGTCGCGGTACAGGGTTCAGTAATCCTGGATGCTCCAGATAAACCGCGGCATGGCATGCTCTATTATTGCCGGTCACACGGGGCTTTGTCCGGCCTACACACTATGATCGCACCTGAAGGTGCTCCTGCAGGATCAGATGGTAAATGCCAGGATGGCGCTGAAGTTCCTCACTTCGAGCGGCGGTCGACCATAACCGCCGGATTTTCTCCACTGCGTGTATCCTCACAGCGGTACTGCCTGATAAACCGATCGTGCAGCACCTGGGTCGACACGATGCCCGCAAGGGCCATGTGCTCGGTTTCGGTGGCCTGTCGGCTCGAGCGCATTTTTTTTATCAACCCGGCGGTTCTTGCGGCATCAAAAACACCTGCACCCCTGATCGCCTCTTCGGCAACATAGTGCATGGTCTTATCCAGGTTGTCGGGATGCAGCAAAGCCGGACCAACAGGTGCGCGGTAGGGATTCTTTTCCCGGTTGCGTATGTTGTCCGGCACTGTTCCCTCGAACACTTTCTTCAGCAGATATTTCTCCCGCAGCCCTCTGATCTTCATGGACGGCGGAACCCGGCACATGAACTCGATGACCCGGTAGTCGAGATACGGCAGGCGTATCTCGAGCGAGTTGCCCATTGCGACCCGGTCGCCCTGGGCCGACAGCAGATAGTTGCTGAGAAACAACACCGTCTCGAGGTATTGTGCCTTTGCAAGGTAGTCCCACCGGTCGAATGATTCGGGCAGCAGATGCAGCATCTTTTCATAAACATCGTTTTCCTGCAGACAGGCATTGAATGCATCGCTGAAAAACCGCTTCGCTTTCGATGTGTTTTCCCACCTGATTCTATGTGAGAAAAAGGGATCGTCGCATCGATCGAGCCCCCGGGCGAAAAAAGCCGTCTGCATGTTCATCAGCCGCCGGTTTTTGAATATGTAGGGATACAGCCGGCCGATGAGCAGACCGCGGAACGTCGAATCGGGCCGTACGGCCCAGAAACGCCGTACCCTGGTTTCACGAAATATGTTGTATCCGCCGAACACTTCATCCGCGCCCTCTCCGGTCATCACCACCTTGCAGCCGCTCTCATGCACGGCTCGTGACAGCAGATACAGCGGCACCGGTGCTGTGCGCAGCAGCGGCTGCTCGGCGTAATACACGACATCGAAAAAACCTGATCCGATTGCGGCGTTGTCGGCCGTCAGACCGGTGTGATCGACATTGAGGTGCCGCACCATGCGCATCTGATAGACACTCTCATCGAAGCCGCTTTCCTCGAACCGAATGCCGAACGTTTTAACCCTGTTGTCGAAATTGCCGGCGATCATTCCCGCGATGCCCGATGAGTCGAGTCCGCCGCTGATATAGCAGCCAACCGGGACGTCGGCCCGAAGGCGTATTCTGACTGCGTCGAGCAGCAGCTCACGCACCGCTTCACACAGTTCCTGTTCCGTGCCGTCTGCGTAATCCGCAGGCGGACGGAAAGGGATCTGCCAGTATTGTTGTACAAAAATTCCTTCAGCCGTTACGGTCGCGCAGTGCCCCGGCGGCAGTTCCTCGATTTGTTTGAAAGCGGTAGCCCCGGGAAGCGCTGTCCAGCAGGTGAAATAATCGCTAATGGCCGCGGGATCGAACGAACGCTCAACCGCAGGATCGGCAAACAGAGCCTTGATTTCTGAGGCAAACAGGAAACGTCCCTGCTGCTTCGTATAATACAGCGGCCGTATGCCGACACGGTCGCGTGCGATAAAAAGTTCCTGCTTTCGCGCATTCCACACGGCAAAGGCGAACTGCCCGTTCAGCATGTCGAGGCATCCGGGGCCGTTGTCCTCGTAGAGATGCAGGACAACCTCGGTGTCGGATTCAGTGTAAAACCGGTGCCCCTTTGCAAGAAGGTCTTCCCGGAGCTCGGGATAGTTGAATACCTCACCGTTATAGACAATCCAGAGCGTCTCATCTTCGTTGTGAATGGGCTGAAAACCGGTCGACAGATCAATAATGCTTAAACGTGTATGCCCCATCGCGATCCGATCATCGAGATAATAGCCGGCGGCATCCGGGCCGCGGTGACGAAGGACGGCGGTCATACGCCGTACAAGGTCACGTGAGGGTCGTCCTCCGGAACGCATACAGAATGTACCGGCGATACCGCACATTACGGCACCCGCAACCTGAACTTGACTTCCCTGATGACGTCGTCATTCATCGAAACGGAAAGTTTTTCAAGGCCCTCCTCACGGTTCATGTGCCCACCCCTGACCAGACCTGCTATTTCGAATGCATAGGGATGAAAACCATATCTGCTGATATGAACTTCGTTTGCAAAAGCATTCAGCAGACAGTTGGTCGAGTTTGCGTCCGTATCGTCGGGACGCTTCCAGCCGATTTCCCCGCACCGCTGAATGACCGCCTGCTCATCGTAATCGAGAAAGGCAAGCGGGTGTATATTCCACGGGAACGATTCGGCGGCGCTGAAGTGCTCCTCGAAAAGAAAATAGGGGTTAATGCCGTCGCCGGCAATCCTGTGCAGCGGCCCATAGACCGCCTTCTGGGTCATCTTCACGAACGCGGCGTTGGTTTTCATGACCGACGATTCGATGGGGGCCTGGCCGGGTGACCAGCCGAAGCCGACAAACGGGATACTTTTTTCGATGGCAGTGCGCAGGGTAACCGATTTGACAAAGCTAATGCATGCCGTGCATATTGTGCTGGCGCGTTCGAGTGTTTTCGATGAAAACAGCTCTTCAGCGGCTGCCGCGCGAAAAACAGAATGCATCATCGGCGCCGACGGGCGTATCATCAGGTGGTCGACCGCCAGATTGTCGCATACGGCTGTGATATTTTTTTTTGCACCTTCGGAAATAAAGCAGTTGTCGAACGTTATCGCCAGCACACGGAGACCGTAACGATTTACAAAAATATCCAGGGTGCCGGTACTGTCCTTTCCCCCGCTGTAGGCCATGAGCACATCATGGGTTGAGCGGGATCGCGACGCGGCAAGCAGGCCAGCAAATTTCTTTTTATATTTTTCTTGTTTTCCCCGGACGCACGCAAATCCCCTGAATGCACGGCAGTGATTACAGACGCCGCTATCGTCAAACGATATACCGGGAAATGTCTCCGGCAGAACACATGTGCTGCATCGTTTCACAAATTATTCCTTATCCGCGATTATCCCGTTCGGGCACCGGTATGGTTTTCAGTTCATTCCGCATCACCTTACCGCTTGCCGTCCTGGGAAGGATCTCCACGAAAAGGACCTGGTGCGGAATTTTAAAGGCCGGCAAATGCCTGCGGCAGTGTGCCAGGATCTCTTTCCGTGTGCAGGCCTTTGCCTCCTTCAGTACCACACACGCCCGTATGGCTTCGCCGAGAAGCGTATCACCGATGCCGACGACGGCTGCTTCATGAACAGCATCGTGCTCGTCAATAACCTCTTCGATTTCTTTTGCACCTATTCTGTGTGCGCCGCTTTTTATGATGTCGCTTTTCCGGCTGACGATATACAGATATCCCTCATCGTCCGTAACCGCCAGGTCGCCGGTATGCAGGCCGTCTTCTCTGAGAACCGCGGCGGTCTGATCGGGTGCGTTCCAGTAGCCGACCATGATGTTATCGCCCTGAGCAACTATTTCTCCGGTTTCGCCGGTAGCGGCCGGTGTGCCGTCCTCTTTGAGAAGCTTTAACGTAACGCCGGGTATTGCTTTGCCGATGGAACCCGGCTTGGCATGCAGCTTCTCCGGATCGAGGTAGGAAAGCCGTGCCGATGCTTCAGTCTGACCGTACATAATGTACACGGCAACATGCGGGAACATGCTGCACAGCTGCGAGACGCGGGCAGGCGGCATCGCGCCGCCTGCCTGGGTCAGATAACGAAGCGCGGGAAAGTGATAGTTACGGATTGGAGATTTGTCGAGCATAATGGCATAGGTGGACGGCACCCCTGAGAACCCCGTCACCGCTTCATGCTCCATCAGGTCCAGCACAACCTTCGGGTACATGAGGCTCTGATGAACGACCAGGGACGCTCCCACCGTCAGATGCGTCAGAAGAATCGAGTTTCCGAATGAATAAAAAAAAGGGAGAACGACCATGTGGCGCTCTTTCGGCCCGATGTGAAGATACTCGATAATCGACGAAGTGTTGGCCGTCAAATTTGCATGTGAGAGCATCACACCTTTCGGCCTGCCGGTCGTGCCGGATGTATACATAATCTGAGCGATATCTTCAGGATCGGTCCCTGTTGCAGATATACTCTGCCGCCCGGCAGACTCATCGTCACCAATCAGCGCATTGAAATCGAGAAAAGCAAACGGCATGTTTTTTCCAGTGTTTTCATCGCCGTCGACCGTAATAAAAATAATAGTAGACGGCAACGAGGGCATTGCTTCTTCAAAATATCCGAGATATTTTTTCTGCGCAACAACCGTCGTAACACCGCAGTCGTTCAGCACATATGCAAGGGTTCGGGGCGAAGTCTGGGTATTTAGTGCGACGACAATCCCGCCGGCGGAAAGGATACCGAAATAAAAAGTTATATAGAGGAGAGGATCGTCGAGGAGAAGTGCAACACGGTCGTTTTTTTTTACGGAAAGATCCGCAAGTCGACGCGCAAGAAAACACGCATCCCGGGACAGCAGGCTATAGGTCGCTCTTTTGTTCTTTTGTATAACGGCTTCCCTGTCGGGATACGTTTCGGCTGCGGCAAAGAAGGCTTCATGAACGGTTTTATGCATCTTTATTCTTTAGCGAAAATAATCAGGCATCGATCTGTTTTTTTCTCTGAATAAATGCCGTCAGATTACTTATGCTGTCAAGATTTTCAGGAACCAGCTCATCGTCGTCAACCTGAACACCGAATTCCTCACCGATAAACTCAATCACCTCAAGTATTCCGGTTGAATCGATAATGCCTTTTTCCATAAAGGAATCGCTGTCGTCAAGGGCATGTTCATCATCGGTGAATAAAAAGTTATGCAGTATATAGCCCCGCAGCTTAGAAGTAATTTCGTCCATTCTTCCCCTTCGAGCCCTTCATGGTGAAATATCTTCCTTTCCGCATTTTCGCGACCGGAGGCCGCTACAGTTTTTTTAGAATCTCCGCCACATACCGGATATGCTCTTCGGTCAATTCGGGAAACATGGGCAGTGAAATGTACTCATCCGCACACTGTTCGGCAACCGGAAAATCACCTCTATCATATTTCAGCGAACGATATGCGTCAGTCAGATGCAGCGGAACCGGGTAATGAATACCGCAGGCGACACCGTTGTCCTGCAGATGAGTCATGACCGCATCGCGGTTCTTCATCCGAATCACGTACAGATGGTAGACATGCTTATTGTGTGCTTCCTCGACCGGCAGTTCGATGCCGTCGATGCCGCTGAGCATTTCATTGTACATTCTTGCGTTTTTTCTGCGTGATTCCGTCCAGGCAGGCAGGTGTTTCAGCTTGACGCTGAGAACAGCTCCCTGAAAGCCGTCCATGCGGCCGTTCCACCCGATCATGCTGTGGTGGTATTTTTTCGACTGCCCGTGATCGCGAAACATTTTTATTTTAGCATCAATTTCACTGGAATTTGTCACTACGGCACCGGCTTCACCGTACGCGCCCAGGTTCTTCCCCGGGTAAAAGCTGAAGCAGCCTGCATCACCGATCGAACCGGCACGCCTGCCTTTGTACTCCGCATCGTGCGCCTGGCTGGCGTCTTCGATAACGGCCAGCTTGTGCTTTTTCGCGAGTTCCATCACGGGGTCCATGTCCGCCGTCTGGCCGAAGAGGTGGACCGGTATAAGCGCCTTCGTCTTCGGTGTTATTGCCTTCTCGATCTTTGCCGGATCGATGTTGCACGTTTTTTCTTCGACATCGACAAAAACAGGTTTTGCACCGCAGAAGCTTACGGCCTCGGCGGTAGCGATAAACGTATTTGCGGCGGTAATGACCTCGTCTCCCGGTCCGACGCCGAGTGCAATAAGGGCCGCCCAGAGAGCCTCTGTACCGCTGCCCACTCCCGCGCAATGCGTGCAGCCGCAAAATGACGCAAAGTCATCCTCAAAAGCTTTAACATACGGGCCGCCGGCAAACGCCGTTTTTTCCATTACCTGCTGCAGGGCGTCTGCGACTTCTTCTTTGATCGCTGCATGCTGTGCTTTCAGGTCTAAAAATGGTACGTTCAATTGAGCCTCCTGTCTATTTGTCCATAATCTATCGTATTTCGTGATTCTTCATGCTTTTTTCTCAAAATAATATCATCAAAGCGGAACTCCCCGGTTTTGCTTCCATATGCCATAAATCTGATATGAGCGCTACCTTAACCACCGAAATGCTCAATCGTGCTCGCTGCCGCTCGCAGGAAAAAAACTTTTTCACCACGAAGGACACGAAGAGCTCGAAGAAGAAAATAAGCCGGTGCGCATGGCGCACCCTGCCGTTTTATTTTAACGTTAGATCACTTCAGCCTTAAAGCCGGACACAAACCTTCTAAGGCAGTATCTTTGTAGGCCGGACAAAGCCCAAGCGTGTCCGGCAGAAGTGCAGGCCTGCATTGATCGATCAGGTTCTTAGTCCGGCCTACGGTTTCGTGTTAAATCTTCCTTTCCGCTTTCTCGCGGCCACAGGCCGATACTTCGCGTCCTTCGTGCTCTTCGTGGTGCATGCTTTTTTATCTTTTTGTTTTTTAACCACCAAGGTGGTTGACCGGGCTCGCTGCAGCTCGCGAGAAAATAATTATTTACCACGAAGGACACGACGAGCACGAAGGGGTTCATGAACCGGTGCGCTTTGCGCAGCCGCTTACTCCCCATCTTTCACCTGCCGCACGACACGGGCAGGATTGCCGGCAACGATGGTGTGCGGCGGGACGTCTTTCGTCACCACGCTTCCGGCACCGACAATGGATTTTTCACCTACGGTAACACCGCACAGAATCGTGGCATTCGAACCGATCGATGCCCCTCTTTTTATGCATGTCTTAATACAGATCCAGTCATCCTCTGTCTGCAGACCGCCGCCCTCGGCTGTTGCGTGGGGATACATATCATTGATAAACATCACACCATGCCCGATAAAAACATCATCCTCTATGGTAACCCCTTCACAGATAAACGTATGGCTTGAAATTTTACAGCTTGTACCGATCCTCGAACCTTTTTGAATTTCTACGAACGTTCCTATCTTGGTATTGTCACCAATTTCGCATCCGTACAAATTGACGAAATCGATTATTTTGACATTTTTTCCGAGTTTTACATCAGGTGCGATACGCTTGAGTATTTCCTTTGGCGATTGGGTCATAGTGCTCTCTTTAGTTTTCAACATGTCAGTTGTTTTGACAGGTGGTATCCTGCATTATCGCCGGACACACGCAGTTTATCCCGACAGCATCTTCGGTGCTTTGCTCGGCAGCTATTGAGCGTCATCTCAATTAATCAATTTATTTAAACCGGCAGGAGTACCTTCAGGTGCGATTATCTCGGCCGGAGGCTGCTCCTGCAAATTTTATATTCATCTGTATTATGCACAGCCCTTCGCCCGATGGCGAAATATTTTCGGCATCCCGCCAAGGAATCTCCCTGCCGCAAGCGGACGAGGTATCTCAAAAATAACTGGATTATTGCATCGCCGCAAACTGCCGGGAATATAACCCCAAAGGATTAAATATATCGGAAAAACAAGTCGTGGAAAAAGCGTTTTTTGTAAATACCGGCTAATGAGTGATATCGATTCTGGAGCCTTCTTTTTTAAGCGACTCGGAGGAGGCTTCAAGAATCTGTACAACCCGCATGCCATCCAGACCACTGGAGGGACACTCGGCACCGTTTGTAATATAATCGACGAACTGCCTGGTTTCTGTCTTCAGCGGCTCAATCTGATGAATATAGGGGCTGTACATATCACCGTAATGGTAGGAATACTGAAACTCGGCAAACGTATCATAATGCGGAGGCACTTCGACACGTTTGTCATAAACCTTTATTTTTTCAAGTGGTTCAGTATCGTCATATACAATCATCTTCTTAGAACCGACAAATTTCATCTCACGGACTTTGTACGGGTCGAGCCAGCTGCTGTCTATTGTGGCGAACTTGCCGTTTGAAAAATTCAGCACGAGTGTTGTAATGTCCTCGATACCGTGATTAACGTGAGCGCGTCCGTTGCAGTTAACCGCAAACGGCGGTTCACCGAGGAGGTAAAGAATTATGGAAATATCATGGGGTGCCAGGTCCCAGGTAACATTGATATCTTTTTGAAAAAGACCGAGATTAAGACGCCTGGTATTGATGTACAGAAGATCACCGATTTCACCGGAGTCGAGAATTTCCTTGATCTTTCTTACCGGTGACGAATAAATAAAGGTATGACCGACCATAATTCTAAGATGTTTCTGTGATGCCGTCTCAATAAGATCATTGCACTGTGCAACGGACGATGCCATCGGCTTTTCTATAAAAACATGCTTGCCGGCTTCCAGACACTCTTTTGTTAATGCGTGATGTGTTCCCACCGGTGTTGCAACAGCAACAGCATCAATCGTTGGGTCATTGACGATATCACGGTAGTCGGTTGTTGTTATGATTGACTGATAAAGAGTTTTCATGTGATCAAGACGGTTCTGATTGAGATCAGAAATTGTCTTAACCGTGCAATCCGGCAATGATATAAAATTTCTAAGCAGGTTAGGTCCCCAGTAACCACAGCCTATGATGCCTATAGTTATAGTATCAGTCATGTATAATCCCCCGAAAAATAATGTTGTCTGAAACAGGCGAAAAAAAGTGTAAGAAAAAGGTAAACACTTGTCAAGAGATACTATTGAAGGCTGTATTGAAGTATAACTCTTTGGTTTTTTGCCCCTTTTGTATCCGCAAGCATTTGGCTATCTATCCAGCACCTGAGCAATGACGGCAGGTAATGTTTTAAAAAGTATCAAAGTATCGGTCAGAATATTTTTCTTTTTAGTATACCGAATATCGTAACGCATCATTTCATTAAAAGTGGTTTTGTTTTTACCGTTCACCTGCCATAAACCGGTTATGCCGGGAATTGTATCAAAACGCCTGCGCTGCCATAGTTCATAATTATCGGCTTCATACTTAATACACGGACGCGGTCCGATCAGGCTCATGTCCCCCATAAGTACATTGTAGAGCTGTGGAAGCTCATCAAGACCTGTTTTTCTTATGATTCTTCCGAAGGGTATAATCCTGGCATCCTGTTTATCCAGCTTTTTCATTGCCTGTTCATTTTTGATCAAGTTACTAAAATAACTTGCATGCACATTTTCTGGATTATTCACATGCATTGTTCTGAATTTCCAGCAGATAAACTTTTTGCCGAGGAAACCGATCCGTTCCTGTTTGAAAAATACAGGGCCGGGTGAAACTGTTTTTATCAAAAGAGACAGGAACATGAATACCGGTGACAAAAGACACAGACCGCAAAACGCGCCAAAGATGTCCATTAGGCGTTTCCACGGCGGCATAACCTGACCATTGCTGATATTGAGTTTTTCCGTGAGCATTTCATTACCTTTCGCCCACAATTCAACCGGCATACCGCTTTGTTCGGTCAGGTCTGATGGATTTTCCTTTTTGCCCCAGTGTGTTGGATACGTTAAAATTGAATAACCTATTTTCAATCCTTGCGGGAATGCATCATCTGCAAGTTTTTGTGCAAGCATCTCTGCCTGTATGCTCGATGTGTGCGGAAGTATAACAGCCAGCCTGGAATCATCCAGCCATCCCAGCTCATCATAACATCTAATACGCTGCTGAATATTATCTGCTATCTTATTTATATCAATCCTGTCTTTTTCAAAACTTTCAACGTCGTAAGCAATAATTGAAAACTCATGACTGTTTCTATCCGATCGTGCCCGCTCCCGTTCCAGTGCTCTTGCAAGCTCATTTTTTGAATGTATCGCTGCCATATGCACACCCCCTTTAAAAAGCCCCGAAATATGATTAATTACATAATATATTAAATGAAATATTTACCTTTTAATCTGTTGAACAGAGCCTGTTGTTGTGATAAAAATTGAATTAGAAGAAAAACCTCACACATAAAAAAAGCTCATGCATAAAGCAGCTGCTTTTTTACTGTGAGGTCGGGAGGCCTGATGGGAGCTGTTGTGCGCACCACCCATCAGGCCTTTAATCTATATATTATATTTTAAGTATTTTTATTTTTTAATTATTTACGATATTGAACGTTATTATGCTTAATTTAATACTTATTGTCAAGAACTATGAGCAATTAAATAAACTACCCTGCAAAAGCTGCTACGCTGTATCTGCAAGTTCGCCACAAGCTTAGACCTCGCAATGACATGCCCATCGGTCATTTCCAGAAGCGCAGCGACGAAACAAGATTCGGGGAATGTATCTCTAAGTAGATTCAAAACTAGGCTGTTAAATATAATGAGAGTATTAACGTGCAATAACTTTCAAGTTAATAATTTATTAAAATAAAAATATATTTTTATTTTAATAATAATTATTTTTAATGTTATTTAATCACGGTATTATTATAAATATACGTAATTTTATGGTTCTGTCCTGATAAATATTTCAATTTTAGTATATTCTCTTTCATACTCCGGTTTCTTTCTCATTCCCGGCTCCTTATGACAATCTATATCAATCTGTCATATAAATATTGAGGGATATAATACTTTCTTTTGTTAAGTACTACACCTGCCAGGTTGATTCCTGTTTCTTTAAGCTGTTCCTTTGCCCGTTGAACCACCTGCCAGCGTTCACGTTCAGCTTCAACTACCAGAAGTACCTTGTTGGATATTCTTGCAATAAGTTCCGTACGGGAATCTTCGAATAACGGCGGCAAATCGATAATGACGAATTCATACTCTTTTTCCCATATCTCCTGCAGTTCTAAAATAGTAGTCTGCTTGTACTCTTTATTGGCTTTAACCATAAACATCTGATCTACCTGCTGCGGCAGACTTTTGCTGCCTGTTCCTCTCCGTACAGCCAACACATTGCCGAGGTCCGGAAAGGGCTGCAAGGATGTTGAAAGTTCCGGATTATCGGCATAAAGCAGTTTCATATCAACCAGGAGCACTTTTATATTATTACCCACGCGTGCCAGATTGACGGCAAGATTAGACGCTACCGTGCTGACGCCCTCCCTGGATCGGCAGCTTGTCACAGAAATAATCTGCGGCAATTTGGTACTGTTTATATCAGGTAAAAGAATTCGGTGTATCAGAGATTCGAAGTACTTATTTATTTCCTTAGGCATGTATTTGGCGGTTTTCTTTTTTGAAACTTTAGTCGTTGTATCAGGAAATTTGGATAGATTGCTCACCCCTTCTATTCGGGGAAGCAGACTGCAGTTTTCTTTAAAAGGAATTGAAACAAATGTCGGCAGCTGCAGACGTCTTTTTACATCTTCAGGCCGTTTAATCGTCTGGTCGAGGGATTCAAGAAAAAATGCAGCAATAATACCGAAAACAAGTGACCCTATGATACCCAACGGAAGAATAAGTCTTTTTTTCGATTTTACCGGTTTGAACGGCATCGTGGGCGGCTGGGCTATGCTTACATTTGAAATTTTCTCCATTTTCAGCGCCTGGTCGATGCGGGCCTCCTCAAGGCTTTCAGCATATTTCTGATAGCTTGACTCATTGATCTCCCGGTTACGCTGCAGCTGCGAAAGAGAAATTACCCCCTCACTGATGCTGCTGATCTTACCCTGCGTTTTTTCGAGCTGATCTCTGAGGACCTTTATTTTAGCCTGCAAGGCGCTTATGGTATCCGCTTCTCTGATATAGTCAGCTTGCAGGGATTCCATTATCTCACGCGATACAAAAAGCCTTTCGGTACCCTTTCGTTCATCCGCTGTGCTTAAGTCCTGTTCAGGAAGCATTGACTCGATTTCGCTGATCTGGCGTCGTATTTCCTGTACGGGGATGCTTTCTTCAGTAAAGGTCGACAGCAGTTCCTGTTCCTGAAGACGCAACTCGGCAAGACGCCTGTTGACTTCATCAGCAGCAGAACCGATTGTTCCTCCCTCTTTTTGCTGCACGCTGATCTGAGCCAGCTTCTGCTTGAGTAATTTTGTTCTTACTTTTGAAACAGCAATAGCTGCCTCGGCTTCCATAAGCTGCTTCTGCACCTCTCCTGCATGAGTAATCAGCGACTCCTCATCAAGTCCGATAATACCACTTTTGGTTTTGAATGTTTTGATTGCTTTTTCGGTTTCCTTGAGAGATGTTTCAAGTTCGCGCGTTTTCTGCTCCAGAAAACGGTAGGAGCTGTCGGTAAAATTCATGTCAATGTGCTTTTGCAGGTATATATCAATTATTGTATCGAGCACATCATGTGCCGTTGCAGGTGTGTCGGCCGTATAACTTACTGTCAGTATACTCGACCGTTGACCGACATCTGTCGACAGTGAATCTAAAATTCCATAGATTGAACTGTGCCGTCGCTCGGCACGCTCAGCCTCTTTTTTTGCGATGGGATCGAGCGGCTTTTTGCCGAAAGAATACACGGATTCTTTCAAACTCTTTTTTGCTTTTTTAAGAGCTGAAATAATTTTTTTAAAAGATCCTTCATTTTGCTCGTTTTCCTTCGGCATCAGGGTATCCAGACCCATCTCATCAACCACCATGGAAGCCAGATCATAGCTTTTGAGTATCTCGGCACCGTCCCGCAGCTGATCACCGCGTGTGCGTCCGTCTCTGCTGGCCATATCACCGGTCAATGCCATAGGATCCATTGAAACAGTCTCTCGACCGACTTTGAATAGCAGCTTTGCTTCCGAGCAATACTCTTTTTTAAGTCCTACAAGCAAAAAAACAACAACGGATAGACACGCAGAAACGGTAAACAGGTACATCACCAGTTTCCGGTGCCGAAAAACGACAAACAGAAGATCGCGAATCGAAAACTCAGACTGCTCCTCGCGGTATTCCTCTTCAGACATAAATATCCCGGTGTAATAGCGCTATCTTCGCAAGCTCACCGCATCATCAGTCGCAAGCTCTGAAGGAAGGCAATATTCTTGTTAACAGACGTAAATAGTACCTGACTTCTTGTTAAAAAAACAAAAAAATTAATCTCCGGTATCATACCCCCAGCCGGTGCGGCCCAGAGAGCGTGTAAAGGTCAATCCTATATCCGGAACAAGTTTATTGACGTACTGTTCCGTAAACTGGTTAATTTTCGTAATGGTCGAACGCGGTACATACACAATGTCACGCGGCTGGAGATAAAACGTCGAAACGTGATCTCCTTTCAGCGCCTTGTTGAGGTTGAGTGCATACCCCTGACGCATGCCGTCCGTATCGTGACGGATGACAACTATGTTACCGGTTTTCGCCGTTTCCATATCGAATCCGCCTGCCTGCATAATCGCTTCAAGCGCAGTCATCTGATTCGGCAGCGGTATCATACCCGGCGTGTTGACCTCTCCGCCGACATAGACGCGCTGCTCGTTGAACGACCTGACAATAACCGCAAGCTGGGGGTGTTTCAGATGCTTTGAGAATTTTTCTTTCAGCTCCTCCCGCAGCTCTGCAGGGGACTTGCCGGCAGCACTCACTTCACCTATGAACTGCAGCTCTATGTTCCCATCCGGACGTATGCGCTGCAATTCATTGAACTGCTCGGCATAGGCAAACTTGATTTCAAGTTCGTCTCCTGGAGCAAGCATAACTTTTTCAATCGTAAAAGGACCTGCAATTGATTGATCATAAGGCGGTGTACTCTGACAGGCGCTGCAAATAACAACAAGAAAACAAAAGCAGAGAATTAAAAAAATATTTTTTTTCAAATCATTCTTCAGCGTTCGCATAATTCATAACTCCTGTTGTATTACCGTCGGGCAGATAACTATTTATTTATTGATTAATTATTAGTATATTACCATATAAAAAACAATGGAAAATATATAATTTCATTTATTATAAATAATTATATAGGTAATTACACTACAGATTTTTAGGGGCCCCTTGTAGGAAAAAAATGGTCGGGAAGGCGGGATTTGAACCCGCGGCCTCATGCTCCCGAAGCATGCGCGCTACCAGGCTGCGCTACTCCCCGACACGTCATGTAAAATATTTAAGCTATTACTGGTTAAAATTAAAACTGTTTATTCCACGACCCGAAAACCGAAAAAAACCATTCCATAGGTATCGCTATATTCAATGGTCATAGTACCGGTGCCGTATATAAACGGATCAAACGTGTTTCCGACCATTAAAAAAATCACATCACCGGTTTTCGTCCCTATTGTCTGGTTCAGCGACCAGTACACTCCGACAAAAAAATTGGTCAGCGTAAAATAAAAACCGTTACCTTCATAACCGGAAAACAGCAGTCCGCCTTTTTCATTGAACTCCATGGTGCTGCTGACAATATCAAGTTTTGATATAATATATGCGGTATAGGTATTACCGTTGACAACGGATGTCTGTACCGCTTCCGCCGTTCCGCACAGGGTGAAAAGCACTGCGAGTATGATAATTGTTTTTTTCATAGCATTGCCCTGCGTGACCGCACAGCTGTGCACCGGGTTGTTATTGCTTTCGAATATGGTTGAAAAGGTAACTATAAATTATATATTTTACACAATTTTATTTTATTTAAAAATCTTTTTTTTCAGTATTTTTCAGATCAGACGCAACACCCTGCTGAGCGTCATGAGGTGATTCTGCTTTTTGCTGTTCGAGCATTTTCGTTTCTTCGATCATTTTTTTCAAATCCACTGAAAGATTCTGCGCTTCCGTCAGCAGATCCTTTCGTTCGAGCACATTTTTTTGAACAAGAATATTTACCAGCGCAGCCTGCAATACGGAACTTGTATTGAGCGCTTCGTAGCATCCGGCGATTTTTTTCTCGAAATCCTGCTTCAAATAGTTGATCGACAGTATCTGCCCTATCACTATGATAAATACAAGTATTACGACAAGCCGCGGTTTGTATCCGTCATTATCCATAGCAAAAACCTCTTGTGTTTTCCTTGCGTTATAATTTCAGTTTTTTGCGAAAATAGTCCATGGTTTCCCTGATACCCTCATCCAGAGTGACTGCAGGGGACCAGCCGAGTATTGTGTTTGCTTTTGCTATATCGGGCTGCCTGACCTTGGGATCTCCCTGGGGAAGCTGCTTGTAAACGATAGTGAGGCTGACTCCTGCCAGCTCCTGTACCTTCGAAGCGAATTCGCCGATGGTCATCTCGGCGGGATTGCCGATGTTGACGGGGTCATGTTCACCGGATCGCATGAGACGGTAAATGCCCTCTATCAAATCGGAGACGTAGCAGAAGCTTCGTGTTTGCGATCCGTCGCCAAAAATTGTGAGATCCTCGCCCCGCAGTGCCTGCGAGAGAAATGCCGGAACAACCCGGCCGTCTTCCAACCGCATGCGAGGCCCGTAGGTATTGAATATTCTGACTATGCGCGTATCCACCCCGTGATACCGATGATATGCCATGGTCAGGGCCTCGGCAAAACGCTTGGCTTCATCATATACGCCTCGCGGCCCAATCGGACTGACATTGCCGAAATAGTCTTCCGGCTGGGGATGAATAAGCGGATCTCCGTACACTTCGGATGTGGATGCCAGCAGAAAGCAGGCGTTTTTGTTCTTTGCAAGGCCAAGGGCTTTATGTGTTCCGAGCGAACCCACCTTGAGCGTCTGGATAGGCAGCTCGAGATAATCGATCGGACTGGCCGGTGAGGCAAAGTGAAGAATAAAATCGAGATCGCCCTCGACATACATATACTCGGTCACATCATGATGAATGAACTTGAACCTCTCATGGCCGATAAGGTGCGCTACATTATCCATTGTGCCGGTGATGAGATTATCCATACAGATAACCTCATGGCCTTCCTTGATAAGCCGATCGCACAAATGACTTCCCAGAAACCCCGCACCGCCTGTAATAAGTGTTCGCATAGTCTGTTCTCCGTTATTATGTATGTTCCTGCACAGCCTGCATTTTGTTATGTTTGAACAGCGCACCCCGGACCTGCAGGTGCCCGCGGCGAAGCCGGATTTCAATCAGCAGGTTAAAAATTCTTGCAGGGCATCCTGCCAGTACCGCGGCTGCAGTCCGGTGGTCTCTCTGAAACGCGAACAATCCAGTGCTGAATACGCAGGACGGACGGCAGACCGGTCTGTTTCCTTCGACGATACCGGTATCACCCGTGTATCGTGTCCCAGAATTCTGACTATTTCTCGCGCAAAGTCAAACCAGGAGCAGACCCCCTGGTTGCAGAAGTGAAACACCCCGGAAGCCGACACAGCAAGCAGTGCATTAACAGCTCCGGCAAGATCGAGCGAGCAGGTCGGGCAGCCCCGCTGGTCGTCGACCACCCGCAGTTCATCCTTTTCTTCGGAAAGCCTCCTGATGGTCGATACAAAATTATTGCCGGCACTCCCGTAGAGCCATGAGGTTCGCAAAATGATATATGACGGCCGTATGCGCAGTATGTGCTCCTCTCCCGCCCGCTTGGAAGCACCGTACACCGAAAGAGGGTTCGGCGTGTCATCTGCTGCATAGGGCGTTGTACGGCTGCCGTCAAAAACAAAATCCGTACTGATGTGAACGAGCGTGCTGCCGGCGGCTTTACAGGCCAGTGCGAGATTCTCAACACCGCCGGCATTAACGGCAAAGGCCTCATCCCGCTTCTGCTCGCAGGCATCCACATCTGTAAAAGCCGCGCAGTTTATGACATAATCCGGTCTGGCATGCGCAATGACCGTATCGACATTACGGCGGTTGCATATATCGAGATTGTGTATATCATACAGGCTTAAATTGCATGTATTTTTAAGTTCACGCACAATATCATGGGCCAGCATACCGTGCGCACCTGTAATAATAATGTTCAAAATCACTCCCGTAACCGGCCGTTCATTCAGAATGCAGTCCGGTTTCTGTCTTCATACCAGCGCTGATAAAACTCGAGATATTCGCCTGTTTTGATACGCTGCCACCAGTCGCGATTTTCGCAATACCATTGTACGGTCTGCTTCATCGCCGAATCAAAATCATACTGCTGACTCCAGCCGAGCTCCCGGATTATCTTTGAACAGTCGATGGCGTAGCGCCTGTCGTGACCGGGGCGGTCTTTCACATACCGTATCAGTGACGGCGGCTTTTCAAGTTCACGAAGTATGGTTTCGGTAATATCGCGATTCGTTTTTTCGCAGTTGCCGCCTATGTTGTAAACCTCGCCCGGCCTGCCGTGATGCAGAACCGCATCGACGGCTCTGCAGTGATCGGCGACATATATCCAGTCGCGGACATTAAGTCCGTCACCGTAAAGCGGCAGATGCTGACCCGAAAGCGCATTGGTGATAAAAAGGGGAATCAGCTTTTCGGGAAACTGATACGGCCCGAAATTGTTCGAGCATCTGGTTATAATGGTCTTCAAACCGAACGTTTCAAAATACGCGCGCACAAAAAGGTCGGAGCTCGTTTTGCTGGCCGAATACGGACTGTTTGGCGAAAGGGGAGTTTCTTCGGTGAATTTTCCCGCAGGTCCGAGCGAGCCGTACACTTCATCGGTGGATATGTGAACAAAACAATCTGTTTTGTGCTGCAGGGCCGACTCAAGCATCACCTGCGTACCGATCACATTGGTCTCGACAAAAACGGTCGAGCTGTCGATGCTGCGGTCGACATGCGACTCGGCTGCAAAGTGAACAATCGCATCGACTCCGTCATCAAGTATCCGGTCGACACACGCTCTGTCGGCTATATCTCCGCGTATAAAGGTGTAGCGCTTTTCCCCGGCCGACTGCTCTATGTCCCTGAGGCTTTCGAGGTTGCCGGCATAGGTGAGCTTATCAAGATTAACGATATGGTAGTCGGGATATGTCGAAATAATGTGCCTGACAAAATTCGATCCGATGAACCCCGCACCTCCGGTGACAAGTAATTTCATGCCATCTGCCTCTGCTGCAATGATCGCTAAAAAGAGCAAAATAAAATTAACATATTTTAATAAAATATATTAATTCAGTCAAGCTGACTGTCCGGCGAAGAAGACAGAGCTGCAATGATTTTACTCATGACCTGCTGCTTGCCCTCGCCTGTCACGGATGAAAAAACATATACGGTGTCCAGTCCAAGATGCTGCTGCCAGAGACGGGCGGCCCGGTTTCCGGCATTGCGTTTAACTTTATCCGCTTTCGTCATGACGACCATATAGGGAATGCGGTGCTGCTCAAGCCAGCCGACAAACAGCGTTTCGTCTTCAGTCGGCTCGCGGCGCGGGTCGACAAGCAGCAGCATGAGCCTGAGGACCGGGCGATTTTGCAGGTACCCCTCGATCAGCTCCCGCCACCTGCCCTGCACCTGCTTCGGAACTTTTGCATAACCGTAGCCCGGCAAATCGACAAAGTACAGGGATGTATTTACGCGAATGAAATTAATCGACTGAGTACGGCCCGGGGTCGAGCTTGTTTTCGCGATGCCCCGGCGGTTGAGAATTGTGTTGATAAGCGACGACTTGCCGACATTCGATCTTCCCGCAAACGCAATTTCAGGCAACACCGGCCTGGGCAGATCCTTCAGGCTGAAACAGCTTTTTACAAACCGGACATCGGTTATTTTCATGCAAGATCTTCTATGTCTGTTTTACGTGTTGCGGTAGCGGGCATGCAGGATGGTCCCGACTTTTCACCGTACCCGCCCAGTTCCCTCTCGACCATCCCTTTGTATACTGTCATCAGCTGCAGGGTTATCGGTCCCGGCATCCCTGACCCGATCCGTTTTTCTCCTACGGCAACGAGCGGAATTATTTCCATAACGGAATTCGTTAAAAAGGCTTCATCGGCCTGCAGCATATCATCCGGCGTGCAGTTTTTTTCGCTCACCCGCAGACCCTCCTGTGCCGCACACTCGATGACCGCGTCGCGCGTTACCCCCTGCAGAATGCCTGCATCCTGGGGAGGGGTGACAAGGCCGCCGCCCTGAACGATAAAAACATTAGTTGTCGCTCCTTCGGCAACATAGCCGTCCGTGTTCAGAAACAATGCCTCATAGGCCCCCTGTTCCCCGGCTTCGATTCTGCCGAGAATATTTTCAGCATAGCTGATGCTTTTTATGCTGCACAGCGGCGACATGCTGTTGCGCCTGAACGTTGCGATGCAGGCTGTTACGCCCCGGGCGCATCGTTCTTTTCTGGCTGCATCAAAACCGGTTGCGGTAATAACGATGTCTGCCGGAGCATCGCGATTCGGATCGGGACCTTCGGCACCGCTGCGGAATGCCAGTATTTTAACGGAAGCATCACCGAGGCTGTTTGCAGAAAGAACGAGGTCCGCGCCCTGCATCAAGTCTTCGGCCTGCAACCGGCAGGGGATGCGCAGAAGGTCAAGCCCCCTGAACAGCCGTCTGACATGTGCTGCGATCCTGAAAACGCTTCCGGTATACGCGCGCATCGTTTCAAAAACACCGTCGCCGTACAGCAGTCCGCGGTTCATCGGCGGCAACGGCATATCAGCCTTCGGCATGACAGATCCGTTAAAAAAAACGCTCTTCGACAATGTCTTTTACTCCCAGGGCCTGAAAAATACTGGCGCCCTTGTGCAGGGTTTCTTCATACTCGAGATCCGGATCCGAATCGGCTACAATGCCGCCGCCGAGATGAAACGTGTACGAGTCTTCTTTGAAAAGAATCGTTCTGATTGCAATGCTGAGATCGGTCTGGCGGTGAAAGCCCATATAGCCGATCGAACCCGTATATATTTTTCTCCGGCACGGCTCAAGCTCTTCGATTATCTGCATGGCTCGTATTTTAGGCGCCCCGGTAATCGAGCCGCCGGGGAAACAGGCTCTCAGGCAGTCGACATGGTCGATATCCTCGCGCAGCTCACCCCTGATTGTCGCCACCAGATGATGCACATCCGTAAAGGATTCGACAGCAAAAAGCTTCTCCAAAGAAATGCTGGACGTCCTGCACACCCGGCCGAGATCATTGCGTTCAAGATCGACGATCATCAGCAATTCCGCCCGGTCCTTTGCACTGCCGGTCAGCTCTCTGCTGAGCGCGCAATCACGCTCTTGATCCCTCGCGCGCGGACGCGTTCCCTTGATGGGTTTGGTTGTTACGCTGTTACCGGAAACCCGCAAAAAACACTCCGGCGATATGCTGAACACATGAAAATCACCGCAATTAAGGTAGCATGAATACGGTGCCGGACTGCGGCTCATGAGCATCCGGTACACCGCAGCAGGTGTTTCGCCGGACTCGCAGACAAACCGCTGTGACAGATTAACCTGATAGGCATCACCGGCTTCGATATATTGCTTTGCCCTGGTGACTGCGGTGCGGTAACTCTTCCTTGTGAAGTTCGACGCAAGCCGCACCGATGAGGTTTGAGCACGGCTTTTCTCATACCCGCCGCATCCGCTCTGCTGCAGCAGTGCGCGTATGATGTCAATATCCTTGTGTGCTTTCAACGCCTGCATCCCGGGTCGTGATTCCGGCAGACCGGTGGAAGCGATATGCACCGTCTTTTTTTTATGATCGACGATGATGGCTGTGCTGAACAATCCGACGAGCATGTCGGGCATATCGATGTCGTCTGCTGCATGCGGTGGAATATGTTCGATCAGGCGCCCCATATCATAGCCGAAAAAACCGACTGCGCCTCCCAAAAACGGCGGTACATCCGTACGGTCTTTCTGGCGGTATACCTGCATCCTTGCTTTGAGTACGGAAAAAGGATCAACCGTGCAGGTATGCGTGACCCCGTTTTCCTGCACGGTGACGGACCGTCCATATGCTGAAATGACGGCAAACGGCTCCATGACAAGGTATGAGTAGCGTCTGGTGCCGAACTTTCCGCCTCCGCCGTCGAGAAAAAAACCGTAGGGCCTGCATATGGTGGCCTGAACAATCTGTGACAGATATTCATAGGGGCACAGTACTTCTATCAGAGGAAGTGTGTCGGTTATTGCCATGCTGCCTGCCCGTCATCGTCCGTCACTGTTTCAGTCCCATACCGTGAACTTCCTCAACATCCGTCGCAATACTGCTTCCTTTGGTAGTCAGGTAATTACCGACCATGACACCGTCCGCTCCTGCCGCATAAATGAGCGGCTGCAGTGTTTTGAGTCCGTACCCGCGTCCCCCGCAGACCCGTATTTCCTTTGCAGGAAGCATAAACCTGAAAGCCGCGATCGTTGCCAGAATTTCGAGGGGATGCAGTGCCGCCGCGTTTTCAAGGGGTGTGCCGCGGATCGGATGCAGAAAGTTCAACGGAACCGAATCAACATCGAGATCGCGCAAAACCGCTGCAAGCTCGATACGCTGCTCCGGCGTCTCACCCATACCGAACAGACCGCCTGCACAAATTTCCAGGCCTGCAGACGCAGCCCTGCGGATGGTGTGCACACGATCATCGAACGCATGCGTGCTGCACACCTGCGGAAAGAAACTCGGTGCCGATTCCAGGTTATGATGGTAACGCCGGAGACCCGACGAGCGAAGCTTTGCAAACTGCTCCGACGACAGTATGCCCAGCGACACGCAGGGCAGCACTGATCCACTGTCTGCGATGCGGCGGACAACCGAGCAGATGACCTCCAGTTCTGCTTCACTGCTGCAGCCCTTTCCGCTGGTTACGATGCTGAACCGCTGCACTCCGTGCCGGGCCGCCTCCTGCGCGGCCTCGATGAGCTTTGCATCCGCCATCAGTCCGTATGTGGCAATGTCTGCTGCATGCTGCTTCGACTGTGCGCAAAAAACACAGTCCTCAGAGCATCTGCCGGAGCGGGCATTAACTATTGCACAGGTGCCGATCCGATCTCCCCGAAAATAATCCCGTATGATATTGGCATGTGAAAGCAGATAAAAAACATCGGGCTGCCGGGATATGTACAGCATACGGACTGCATCGTCCTGGGATGCTGCGGTGCCGCCGAGAACTTCCTCGGTACGTTTCCTTATGAATTCACGAGTGTGCGACAATGATTATGCCTTTCGATCGGAAAAAGGTGCACCCGGCGCGTGCTGTCGGGGTATATCTGTTTTTCGTGTTGCACTGACGTTCATCCCCCACAGAAAACAGCTGCTCGCAGTAGTATACGGGTTTTCAAAAACTTCGATACTGATTCCGATAGCGATCCCGTATAAATTCACATGTCAAATACATATGTACCGGCAGAAAACTTCGGGCTGAACTGTGCAATCCAGTGTCAAGTATCCTGTTTCATCCTCGTTAACTTCAATGTCACTCTGGCTCACTTCAGGTCATTTTTATAATTTCAGCGACACATCCCCGCAGAGAATTTCACTGAACGTTCCGTGTTCATCCTCAAACAGAAGATGTCCTTCAGCGGTTATGCCGCGGGCTGTGCCGGTGACGGTTTCATCATCGGATGTTATGGTAACACATCTGTTGTCGATGAGAGAATGCCGCATCCATTCCCTTTTAAGTGATTCACCCTGACGCCACGATTCTGACAGGTAGCGTTGCTCAAAGGTCTTTAAAAGTGCTGCCATAACATGAAGACGCGAAACAGCGCTGCCGGCTTCATCGGCAAGCGAAGTGGCGGTTCCGGAAAGCTCCGGATTATCTCTCATGGCACTGTTTACATTCAATCCGATTCCGATCACGAGATAGTGAATGCCATCATGATCGGCCAGGAACTCGGTTAAGATACCGCACACCTTTTTGCGGCCCAGAAAGATATCGTTCGGCCATTTGATTTTAGGCTCGAGACCGCACTGCGCGGCTATTGTATCGACCACCGCAAGTGCCGCAAGCATGGTCAGCCTGAAAACCGATGCTGCATGCACTGACGGGAAGAGAATGAATGAGCACAGAATATCACTGTACGCAGACGATACCCACCTGCGATCCATTCTCCCGCGTCCTGCACGCTGTTCCTCGGTAATAACCAGGCTTTCCTCCGGCGCGATCTGCAGGGCCCGGTCCCTGGCAAACCTGTTTGTCGAATCGATGTGTTCGAAATAATATATCTTTTTCACAACAGACCGTTCAGGATACAGTGCTTCGATCAGAGGCGGCAGCAGCCTGTCGGGCATATGCTCCAAACAGTATCCCTTGCGGATTGCAGCCGTAATGACAAACCCGAGGCGGCGCAGTGCTGCTATGTGCTTCCATACACCGGCACGAGACAAGCCCGAAGCTGTGGTCAAACGCTCACCGGATACATATGAACAGCGGTTTTCAGCCAGAAGACGCAGTATGGTATCTCGTTGCGGCATTTTTCCGGACGCGGTTTCCGTGGTCTGAAGTAACTATTTATTTAAGCTTAAAAATTTATCACAGCCCCGTATCTTTGTAAATGATATGCATACTCCAAAATCCACCGCCTCATTTCACAGGCGCACTATTTGCAAGCCACCGGAGTT
>CAZFIB010000061.1:0-26242 GCA_964518865.1 uncultured Thermodesulfobacteriota bacterium | reverse complement strand
TATGGTTGTATTAGCCAAAATTTATGTGAATTTATTTTTTCGCCAGCCCTTAGTAACGCCACGATACATTAAAGGGTTCGGGACCGTAATTTCTGTTAATCGGGTTGGTGTTTACACGGCCCAGGCTAATTTAGAACAATACCAAAGCAAAGGAGCAGACAGCGTTATCAACTTTATTATCAAGGACTGGAAGCGCTTTGGCATCCCCCATTATTTACAGCTTGATAATGAAGCATCGTTTCGAGGCAGCCTGTACCATCCAAGAACCTTTGGCAAACTGAGCCGGTTTTGTTTAAATTTTGGCGTTGAACTTGTTTTGATCCCATTTAATGAACCGTGGCGAAACGCTGCCATTGAAAGTTTCAACAGCCGTTTTGATAAAATGCTCTGGCAACCTACAGCTTTCAAAGATCTAGCACACATGCGGGCAGAGTCAAAAAGTTCCGGAACAAACACAACAATTATCAGGAATACAGAAAAAACAACTTCAAAAAACAAACACCAATAAGTTACACAACGAAATTTTTACCGGCATCCTTTGCTTTTGACACAGCATATGAATTGCCAATAACCCGGGGCCGGTTGCATTTTGTTCGCCTTGTAGACGTTGACGGCAATATCAGCATTCTTAACGAAAAGTTTTATGTTGAAAAGAATTTAAGCTTTCAATATGTATGGGCAATTCTCAGCACAAAGGATTCAAGCTTATAATTCTGGTATCAGGCAACTGACGATGCTCCTAAAGAGCTAATAAAAACGTTATCTTATGGGCTTAGAGCGCCGGTAAAAAACAGATTCCCGATGAGCAAGTTCTGTTAAGCGAGTGTAAGCGATGTGGTGAAACATTTAGTGCCACTAAAAAGTGTAAACGATGTTATGGTATTTGCCAACAACTAAGAAATAGCAAAGGCTTACCGTATGTTCATGAGGAGGAATCCCGCCAGGGCGGGATAAGGCCCCGTCCTCCGCAGTAGCTTTGCTACGGAGGGGGGAGGCACTCTCAGTGTTACGGTAAAAAGGCGAAGAGTCAAAAGGCAAAACAGTGTAGGCCGGACTAAGAACCCGGAAGATACCTGCATGCCCGCATTATTGCTACAGGGACACTGCCTCAAAAGGTTCGTGTCCGGCTTTTTGACTGATTACGGGGTTAGCGGGTTTTTCAGAAATTACTGTACGGAAAGGATGAAAAAATCGCAAAAAAGCCCCTGCGGGCATGTATCGCCGGCAGGGGCTTGCACTGCATCGGATTGAGGTGAACGGCTACCCTTTTTTCAGCAGAAAATCCGGCCACGGTTCTTTGCGCAGAACGGTCGCAACAGCATCAAAGATGCCACGGGCGACCAGCGGACGATAGGCATCGCCTACCGGTGCACCGGCAATGATTATTTTCGTTGCCCCCTCCTGCAACTCGGTACGAAACGGCTTTGTGAAATCGGTATAGGGGACCTGCCCGGTATATGTGAAGTGAACGGGTTCCAGCGTTTCCTCGCGGGCGCAGAACACGGTATCGGTATTTTCACTCATGAAGTCGACAAGGAGAAAAACAATGACATCGTATTTCTCTTTCAGTCCTTGCGCAAGTGCTTCGGCGGAAGAAAGCCGCTCGTTGTCGGGATCGTCGTCATCTGCCGCGAATTCCGTATCGGCATATACGACACGGGTGTTCGTTCCTGCAAGTGCCTGTTCGATTTCCCTTTTCAGGTTATGGTAATACGCCGGGGCAAGGTCGTGATAGGGCTCCCCCTTCATTTCAGGAAAGCCGTGCCTGGTGAGTATCAGCATTTTTTTCGATTCTTCCGGCTGCTCGGTGATCTCATCCCTCGCCATGGTTACAAATGTATTTCTGTAGGAAGCATAAGCACCCACGGAAGGCGCATAGACGATTTTTGCCCGGCCGGCCGCCATGTGGTCGATTTCGACGAAGAGCGAATTGAACTGCTCAAGGTTTGAATACACGGGAAACAGGTCGCACAAAACTATGGTTTCGACCTTTTCTTTGAGCAGGTCTTCCACGGCCTGTTTGACCGTTTCCGGATACATGGCCCAGGCTGTCCGCAGAGGGGTTCCCGGAAACTCATCGGCGAGCATCTTTTCGATATCACCGAACAGAGCCTTATGCTGCGGCATGAAGGGAACTTTGTTGCCGGGCATGCGCCCGTAATAGGAGGCGGCTATCTTTACCGCCGATTTTTCAACGATATCGATATAGCCGTTTTTCTTTTCAAGAAGAAAATGTCCGGGCTTGTCGTCACTGCGCGGCTTTATCCATTTGACGTCGAGCTGGGCGTAGGGGGTGCCGCGTTCATCCGCAATTTTGCCGAAGCAGTCCATCAGCACAGCGGGTTTGAATTCTTCGCGGGCACCGACTTGTGCCGGGTCGAGCAGAACGGTACCGCTGTCGCGTAACAGTATGAACTTCAGAAGCGTCGGAAAAACGGCCTCGAAAATCTGGGTCATGTAATTGTTGAAAAAGGTGAAGTCATACTCTTCGGGCTGGCCGAGCGCCGTTATCAGCACACCGGCTTTTCCCTCGATTGCCGTATCCTGGTCAAGATATTTCTGAAAATTCGAGCGGTCCTGGGTTCTTGAGCAGGCGGTCGCAGACAGCATCGCCGCAAATATCAGAACCGCGATGCAACTGAAGCGTTTTCGCATATTCATAGGATTCCCTCCCTTTCAGTGTACGTGGTCATCATCATGATCATCGTCATCGTCATGATGATCGGTCTCTTCATCGACGGCTGAAAAAATAACGCATCCTTTGATCGGCCATTCCATTCGCCCTTCAACAGCGGTGATCATCGCTCCGACCAGCACGATACCGATGCCGCCGCTGACCGGTATTTCGGCAAAGGCGGAAAAGGGCGTTTCCGCTTTTGCATATACCGGCGATACTCCTTCATCCGGGCTGTATGCCGCCCCGGTAAGGCTATAGTAAACTTTTTCCCCGAAGTCAATATCAGGGGCGATGCTGAACTCCAGCGATAAAGCACCGGCTGCCGCCGCTGCGACAACAAGGTATGTATTCATGCCGGACAGGTCCTGCGCGCTGAAGGGTTTATAAATATGGAAGCTGCGTTCCGCCTGTGCGCCGGCTGAGAGAACAATAATATCGTTAAAAAGCGCTGCATGTACCGGAGCGGGGGCGGCGGCCGTCAGCATACACAGGAAAATGCATGATAGCATGACGCCGGTTTTCGGATATGTTTTCATCATCGTCGTTCCTTTCAGTACTGGTGTTTTTGTGCGCTCTGTGCCGTCGCCAAAAGCGGCCCGGCATTCTTCGATGCTCACCGCTGGTGTTCTTCCGTATGCTCATGACGGCCGAGAGTGAAAATCCACTGCACAAACAACCGGTTGATATCCTTGTCCCTATTTCGCTGAAGACTGCTGAACTGCAGCCGCAGACGGTTGCTGTGCGAATAATCATAGGTGAGATATCCGGTATATGCCGTCGAGTGATAGCTCGACTCCAGCGGATACTCGGCATAATCATAGCGAGCGCCGATCAGCAGATCGGGCAACAGCTGGTAATCGAGAAAACTGTACATACCCCACGACCGTTCCCAGCTTGTCTCATCCTCAATCTGTGCGCTTACAACTTCAGACTGCCAGCGAATTCTCTTATGGCCATCCCCGAAAGGGTGCCAGAGAAGCGTGAGATCACCGCCGCCGTAGATAAAGCGGGGCGATGCATCTTCGTCCTCGAATTTTCCTGTCAGCCCGGACAGTCCCCAGAGCAGCGTAAAAGCATTAAACGGACGGAGCGTATTGTGAAGACGGCCCACGTACACAAGATCGTCATAGTCTTTCATACGTCCGGTTTCATAAGCATGCAGGTGAACGTGATCGTCGCCGTGGCTGTGCCGGTTACCGTTCAGCACCTGCAGGCTGTAGTGAAACGGCTGTTTCCACGGGGAAGGGAAGCGGCCCGAAATGCCGATACCCTCATCGATATACCCTTCATGGCCCAGATAGCTTCGATAGATGAGCGGGTAGTCGACCTGAGGCAGCGCATGCGGATGCACGGTGTTAAGCAGGCCGTAGTCGACACGGAATTTACCCAGCTTCAGATAAGTATGAAACGGCAGCAGCTTTTCCGCGATGAAGAAGCCCTCTTCGAGCACAACGTCATCCTCGTGATAGGCGATAGTGAAAACCGCCTTGCCGACACCGTCAACCGTACCGGAAAAAATGAGGTCGACACCTCGAAGGTCGAAGCGGTCGTCATGGCTGCTCACATGATGGTCATCACCGAGGCGTGCCAGAAAATCACCGGTCAGGCTGATAGAGGGCTTTATGGCCGTGATGATATCATGCATATCAAGATCACCTTCATCTTCATGCACTGCACCATCATGATCATGTTCCGCTGTTGCGGCATTTTCAGGGCGACCGGAATGCTCATTATTGCGGTACTCTTCGATTGTTTTGTGTTTCTGAAGCTCGTTGATGGTTTCATTCTGCCGTATGATAATACCTTTCAGCTCGCCGACAAGGGACTTGAGATCCTGCATTTCCCTGCGCATCTGTTCCATTTCCTCGCGGCTGGCATAGTCATCGGCATGCACCGGCGGCACACCGAGCACGAACATGACAAAAGCCGCCGCTATCAGCACGACTGTTCGCATAGCACCTCCTTGTTGCTGAAAATGCTTACATAACCGGCGATTCATACAGCCAGTTTAGGATGCACGAATCCCGGCACCTCTTGCTGAACACTGTTTCGATTCAATGAGGAAGCCGCTTAGCGGGGAGGTGCTCGTATGCCGCGGCAGGATGGCAGGCAAAGCGGTCTTGACGGCTCTGCCTGTGTATGAATACAGCGGATAAAAAAAACAGGGGGGCGAAAGAAAAAAACGGCCGGCAGCGCAGCGGAAAAGGCGGTATGGGCGGTAGAGTCTGTTCGGCACAGCTTGCCGGCTTTGACCCATTTGCAGATTGCGCTGTGCGCCAGTGGATGAACGTGGTGGAGTGTGTCGTCATTGTGAAGGATCGGGCTAACAGCCGAAGCTGCAAGAAATACGGCCAGTAAGCATAAAACGGCATAGTGCCGGACAGGCGATCGATTACCCGATGATGCTGCGTTGATGAATCGCATCTTCCATAAATGTCCGATAGGTTTACAGAATATCTTATGCATACGAAGCATTGTAACAAAAAGAGCTGAGTTATGCAACGCTGCGGAATGGGCTGCGGAATGGGTAATGGTGCCGGCAACGTACGTTTTTTCTATCGCCGGCAAAAGCGGCGGCGCCTGCAATTCCGCTGCAGAACTCAAGACAATCCGAATAAAGCTGATCTTCGACCTCTACGATATGATGACAAACGGGATGCAGGACGTTCTGGATGATACGCGCCGTAATGCCCAGGCCGTATCCGACTTCAAGAACAGCTTCGATAGGCAGACCGGCCAGCTGTTCGATCAGGCGGCGCAAATAGGGTTCTTCCGAGCGGCTCATGATGACATGGCCGTTAAAAACAATCATATCGTTTGTTTTTACGTCAAAACCGAGCTTCATGGTTTTTCTGAAAATTCAGGGGGATATGTTCATAACGAGTGCATCTGACACCATTCGAGAGCCTTTTTCCGGTACCTGCATGGAGGTGCGAAACTGCAGGAGCTGCTTTAGCTGCGATTCTTTCGCGGCCGAAGGCCGCTCCTTCCCGGCTACACTTCTGTGATACCTGCCATAAAAACCAAACGATGCAGGCCATCGCGAATCGAAGACGCCCCGGGCTCCGCAGCAGCCTGCCGTGTACGTTGAAGCAATATCCCTGCACGTGACAAAAAAAGCCGGACATGCCCTGCTCTGTCCGGCCTGCGATCTTTCCATGACGACCAGGGCGCAGAGGTCATTGCTCTACTCCTGGTTTTCCCTGCGCAGCTCCTTTTTGATAAACTGCACGAATGTTTTGCATATCGGCGAAAGTGTGCGTCTGCCGTCCTGCACCAGATAAAACGCCCGCGGAAAATAAATGTCGCGCACCTGAACGTTTTTCAATGTCCTGAGCTGTATTTCCTCGCGCACCGCACGCTCGGAAATCAGCGCCACCCCCACGCCGGCCTTCACCGCCTGTTTCACGGCCGTAGAGCTACCAAGCTCTGCGGCGATATTGAGGCTGTCGGTACTGATACCGGCGCGCAGCAGCTCTTTGCCAAGCGCCATCCGGCTTCCCGAACCGCTCTCACGAATGACAAACGGCTCCCGGCACAGCTCAGCGAGTTCTATCGCGTCGGCATTCCACCACCGGTGTCCGTGCGGTATGACGATCACCTGCTCGTCTTCAAGCAGGCGGGTGTACTGCAGTGAGGAATCGGGTATTTTTGCTCCGACGATCCCCAGATCGATGTTTCTGGCACGAAGCTCATTGACGGTCTGCTGCGAATCGGCTATATGCAAAACCGTTTTAACATTGGGAAACTGCTGCGAAAAAACCCCCAGCAGTTGCGGCAGCACGTACTCGCCGGGGATCGTGCTGGAGCCGATCAGAATCGAACCGCTCTTCATACCCTTGAAATGATCGAGAGCCTCGAGCGTATCGTCGGCCATAACGGTTATCTGCTTGGCAAACCCGTACAGAATTTCCCCTGCCCTGGTCAGGCGTACTTCCTTGCCGAGCCGGTCGAACAGCTTGAGCTCGAGGTATTCTTCAAGCGCATTCACATGCTGACTGACGGTCGGCTGCGTGAGATAGATAGCCTGGGCGGCCTTTGAGAAGCTTCTCAGCTCCGCAACCTTTGCAAATATTTTCAAACGATGAATGTCGAGCATTGTTTCTCCGTCCGCCGCCGGCTGTGCTGAGCATCGATTAAATTATTTTTTAACCCTGATTATCTCTGCCTGCGGCTTGCGCGGCTGAACAAGGTTGCCGTTTTTATCGAATTCCCTGCATTCGGCCATTACACCGTTTTCGAAAACAGATTCGCTTTCAAGCTGTCCGTTTTCATGAAAGGTCTTTGCCGCACCCTCTCGCCTGCTTTTTTCGAAGCGCGCCTCCTCTTTCATCTGACCGCCGTCATAATATGCTCTGTACTGTCCGCTGACCGCACCGTGTTCAAACGCTGCTTCTACCTCGAGATTGCCGCTGGGGTAATATGAACGATACGGTCCATGACGCCGGTTGGCCGAATAACTGAAATCGGCCCGCAGAGTGCCGTCCTCATAATAGGCACGGGCAGGTCCCTCCATAACGTCATCACGATAGGTTACCTCTGATGCCGTATTTCCGTTTTTATGAAATGTTTTTGTGGTTCCGTTCAGCTTGCCGTCATGGCTGTAACTGAGCTCTGTTTTTGTTTCACCGCTCGGATAATACTCGCGGCGTACTGCTCTTTGTCCGTCCATGTTATTATTCCTCAGTGCGTTCGTTGGTATTGCCCACAATTTCCTCGGGTTGACCGTCGGCAATGCGTTTGAGGCGTCCGGGGATATCCCATGCCTGCAAAAGCCGTGCGGATGCCGGAGGCACCAGGTGCTGCCAGGGCTCCCCGCTGAGCATCATGCTGCGCACATCCTGTGCGCTGATCCCTTTCTCCCCGGGCGCCACCTCCCACAGAACCCGGGTCGCAAGCTGCAGTGATTTGAAAAACGCCAGTTTCCTCCTGCCCCAGTCATCGTAAATGCTGACAAAAAAAAGGGCGTCCATCGGTACATAATACCGATACAGCTCCGGATAGCTGATCGGCAGCGGCACAATAGAAAACGAAGAGGGCGCAAATCCGGTCTCCTCGAGCACTGCACGCACCAGCACATAGCGCTCATAATAGGTAAGCGGGTTTGCCAGCGGTCGGCTGCGGTTCAAATCCGCTCCATCTTTACGGCACCGGCTCGGATCCGGATTGGTAATGCCGACAACCAGGTGCCCGCACAAATCATGAGCGGCACGCACATATCGCAGATGGTCATTATGAAACACCTGAAAGCGGCCCGGTATGACACCGGTTGCCGCCTGCTGTCGCTGAGCATTGTTCATATATCACCATGAGACGACGGTGGCCGGAAACCGGCACACGTCTACGGCTGCTTGCGCAGCACCGCCCACAGGCCGCCCTCCTGCATAACGGAGGCTGAGGCCCCCGGTCCGATGCGGTCCAGGCAGTTCTTGAAGTCCTCTACGGCAACAATCGTTCTACCGAGCCTCCTGTTTTTCTCACGGGACGCATCGGCAATTTCGCTGATGACTTCCGTGGGAGTATGGGCTCCGAAGCCTCCGCCGGCGACCGTAGTGCCGCCGGGGGCCAGCACTCGAAACAGCTCCTTCAGGATCGTGCCCGTCTCATCGAGAAAAAAGAAAACACCGCGGCAGAACACCAGATCCTGAGAATCATCCGGTACGGCCATCGCATCGAGGCCTGTGTGAAGCACCTGCACGCGATCGGCAATCGTCGGGTCGTGAAGGGCGGGCCAGTCATCGGTAAACGAATCGACAAGTTCTTTCATTTCACCGGCAACACTCAGCCGGGCCTCCGGAAAGAGCTTCAGCAGCTCAAGCCCGGTGCCGCCCGAAAAACAGCCTGCTTCAAGTATCGTCCGGGGAGCCGTACGGCAGCATTCCGCAACCTGGCGTGCAAGCCCGGGGTAGACCCGCTCCCAGAGACGGTTGACATCCCGTATCAGGGCAGGGTTGTTTTCCACATGCCCAATGCGGGAAGCTGTATCATTTGTCTTTTTCATTCGGCTACACGATTCGCAGACGTTTTTTACCGCTCTGCGGCGCAGAAACCGTCCCGATTTCGGCGGCGAGGTCTCCGGCGTCAAGAAGCATGCCGCATGCTTTTGACAGCTTGTCCTCGGGGACGGCCAGAACCAAACCGCCCGAGGTCTGGGCGTCGAAGACAAGATCGACAGCCAGGGTATCGACATTGTCGGCTATCTCGGTATCCACCCGGCAGTACAGCCTGTTGGCATGGCTGCCGCCGGGAACCATTCCCATGCCGGCCAGCTCACACGCCTGTTCCATAAAGGGTATGTGATCTGCCCTGAGTTCAACCGACACATCGGAGGCTTCGGCCATTTCGAGCACGTGACCACCCAGGCCGAAGCCTGTAATATCCGTTGCAGCCTTTAGGTCCAAAGCCTCAATTACCTCGGCAGCGTTTTTGTTCAAGCGCGAACACCACTGCCAGATTGTCTGTTCAAGACGGCCGTCGGTGTCCATATCGGCCTTGAGCGCGGTTGACAGCACTCCGGTGCCGATGGGCTTCGTGAGCAGCAGCCGATCGCCCGGCCGCAGTCCTCTGTTGGTCGCTGCCCGCCCGTGGTCGATAGTACCTGATACGGACAGGCCGTATTTCAGTTCGTCGTCCTTTATGCTGTGCCCGCCCGCCATGACGGCGCCGGCCTCCAGCACCGTGTCGCGGCCTCCCTCGAGGATCGCCCGGAGAATATCCTTTGAAAGCGTGTCCATCGGGAAGCATACGATGTTCATAGCGGTATAGGGGCTGCCGCCCATGGCATAGACATCGGAAAGAGAGTTCGCGGCCGCAATCTGCCCGTACCGGTAAGGATCGTTGACGATCGGTGTGAGGATATCGACCGTCTGCACCAGGGCCTTCCCGGCCGGAAAGCGTACGACCGCCGCATCCTCGTTGCCGTCCATGGGAATCAGCAGGCGATCGTCATGCCTGACGCCGTATTCTGCCAAAACCTGCTCCAGGTCCCCCGGAGTGATCTTAGCGGCTCAACCGGCGCATTTTACGTATTTGACAAGCTCTATCTTATCCACGATGACACCTCACATAAATATACGAAACAAATTCAAAACAAAACCATATAGATTCTGCGGTCAAAACCGCATAATGACACTACATGTATCATGCCAGGTCATCCTGTGGCTTGACCACAGGATCAATATATTTTTTGGGATTTAGAACTTGACCACTTTCCCCGCGCCGGTCAGGCATTCCAGAATCTCCAGCGCGTTGGATATCGTTCCCACCTGTACCTTGTTCCTGATTTTAAAAAAATCCACACACGTACCGCAGATAAGCACCCGCGTACCCGCCTGTATGAGCTTCTCAAGCACCTCCAGCGCATATGAACCTTCGACGGCAAGACGGACGCCGGTGCTGATAAGGACGACGGCGTGCGCCGGGGCCTCCAGGGACAGCGAAGCGTTAAGAAACCCGTTTACCAGCACTTTTCCGAGGTCGCGGTTGGTGCCGACAAAATCCGAATCGAAAAGGTAGACGACCTCTCCAGATGCCGGCCCGGAACGATCCGCCGTCCGGGCTTCAGTGTCACGGTGCAGGCTATTATCCGCGGCAATACACACCGCAAAGGCGCCGCCGTCTGCCTGGACCGCCTCCACCGCACAGCCTTTGCTGCGGGCAAAGCGCATAACGTTTTCTTTGGCATTTTCATTGTCGACCATAATGCGCAGCTGCAGGTCGCCTCCTTCCAAAGCCTGTTTTGTCAAAACCACCGGTTGCGGACATGCCAGCCCGCGCGCATCGATTTCCCTGCCTGCCATGATAAAGATATCTCCCCGGAACGGTGCGGTAGCCGATTCCTATATATTGTTTTTATCTATCTTTTTCATAGATATATCCAATGCCTTATTATACGCTTCCGACGTATCGATATCAAGCCCCAAAACAGCATTCTTAACAGGCACCGCCAGAACATCGCCGGGAAATCTGCGTATTACGGCCCGGCCGCCTTCATCGCCCTGGAGCCCGAGCAGCTGTTCCCTGAAGCGGACTGGAAAGATGACCGGATTTCCGGGAAGCCCTTCATAGTCGGGCACGATTATTTTCACGGGATTCTTCCGTGCGGCGTCGATGAGCACATCGATAAGACCGGCGGTAACAAACGGTTGATCGCCGACCAGAAACATCCACCCGCAGGCACGCTTATGTGCAGCGGCAAGACCGTACCGCACAGAAGCGCTCTGTCCCGCTGCGGCTTCCGGGTTGCATACCGTCCGCACGCCGCATGTTTCGCCGATCGCCTTTACCGCGGGGACCCGCCATACCAGAATCGTTTCGCCAAGCCCCGACCCTGCCGCCGCCCGAATGACACGCTCGACAGCCGGCACCTCATGTACCGGC
The DNA here is from genome assembly GCA_964518865.1 of uncultured Thermodesulfobacteriota bacterium. GTDB lineage: Bacteria > Desulfobacterota > WTBG01 > CAIYCZ01 > CAIRTM01 > JANQGV01. The sequence goes on along the minus strand of CAZFIB010000061.1, from coordinate 15,186 downwards.
AGCAGCAGCTTGTCGTGCTGCATGCGACGAGAAAAACCCGACGCCAGAACAATACCCGATATCATCTGTTCATCAAAAAGGCGGTCATGAGATATCGTTTCGTATTCCGCACCGCGATAGTGCGGTAGTGACAGAGCGTTACGTTTTACTTATATCTGCCGTACACTTTTCCTTCCGCTGCCGAAGCAACGCTTACCGCATACCGCTGCACGGCGCTCTGCTTCAGGGCCTGCACAACCGATTCTGCATTTAACCGGTGCTGCTCATTATCGGCTTTGTTCAGCAGAACATGCCGCCGTGCTGCTTCAGGCGCTCCCTTGAAAAGACCTTCGGCAGACTCGATAAGCCTTGAGACGGTATGCGCATCGATCGTATCTCCCGGCCGTGAGGACGTTACCTGGCGGAAAATGTGTTCACGGTGCACAAAGCGCTCTTCAACGGGCTGTCCAAGTGCGTCAAGGCCGATACATCCGATCGCAAGGGTTGTTGCAGCGGGATATACCGGTTCATACTCTGCCGGGGCCTTGATGGGCTTGCGTTTAGCCCCGTCCGCTTCTACAAGTATGGTATCGAAGTACTCGGCATGGAATAAAAAATCGAGAAATCCGGGAGCGACGCTCTTGATCTTCAATGTATCGGCAATCACCCCGCCGCCCAGGTAAACAATTCTGCCCTCACGGCAGGAGCCGAGCACCCTCTCATTTTGCAGAGCGCTCAGAACCAGGACGTCGTACTCGTCGTCAGCAGGCAGAAACATGTTCGTCGTCGTCGTTACCAGAACCCGCTTGCCGAGCTGCTTCAGCTCACGGGCAAGCCTGAAGATCGCTGTCGTCTTGCCGCCGCCGCCGACAAAACAGACCATCTCCGCAACATCGGTGTTAAGGTTGAGGCCCTTGACAAAATTCATGGCTATTCCCTATGCCGCCGAAGGGCATCCTTTCGAAGCGGCTCCCTTCCGGTTGCGGACCGCTACCAGCTCGGCTGCAATCGACACGGCGATCTCGGCAGGCGTGTTGGCGGCGATATCCAGACCGACGGGAGCGTGCACCGTCTCGATCAGCTCATCACGTACGCCCTGTTCCCGAAGCTGATCGAAACAGGTTTTGATCTTCTTCCTGCTGCCGATCATCCCGATGTAGCAGTAAGGCTTCCGGATGCATCCTTCGAGCACCTCATAGTCGTGTGCATGTTTATACGTCAGGATCACAACATAGGTCTGCGGCGTAAAGGCAAGCTGCTGCAGAGCCTCCTGATAGGAGCAGGAATAAATGCCGTCGGCCCGTGAAAGGTTTTCCCTGTTTGCGTAGTCGGGCCGGTCGTCCACCACAATGACCTTGAAGTCCAGCATTTTGGCGATCTCCGAGAGGGCCTTCCCGATATGACCGGCGCCAAAGATGATCAGCTGCTCGTTCGGGCTCATCGGCTCAAGAAACACGGTCATGCCCCCGCCGCACTCCATACCGAGATCCTTGAGATTGTGCTTGAGGATTTTGGCCTCTGAAGCATGCATCATCGTAAGAGCTTCATCGACGACGATTTTTTCAATGGCGCCGCCGCCGACTGTGCCGATCGTCGTGCCGTCCTCTCTGATCATCATGCGGGCCCCTGCCTCCCGGGGGGCCGACCCCTGCGACTCGATCACCGTTGCCAGCACCACCGGCACACCGGCGCGCCTGGCCGCTGCAACTTCTTCAAAAATATCCATCGGCAGTCTCCCTTCGGTTATATTTTTTTGACGATCTCGACAAAATTCTCCAGCGTCTTGACATTGTGGCACGGCAGAAAGTAGTCCACATAGGGCAGGGCCGTAGCGATTCCCAAGCACACCGGTTTATACCGTTCATACTTCAGGTGCGGGTTGAGCCAGATGATCTTTTTGAATTTGCGCTTGAAATGAATCATCTGTCGGCGCAGCTGCTCGATATCACCCTTGTCCCAGCCGTCGCTGAGGATCACCAGGATACGGCTCTTGGTGCTGTATTTGCCGCCGTACTTGAGGTTGAACTCCTCAAAACAGCCGCCGAGGTTGGTGCCGCCTGGCCAGAACAGCACATGCCCGGCCACCTGCTGCATGGCCGAGCGCACAGAGCGCATCTGCAGCAGGCCGGTGATCCGCATGATCTGCGTACCGAACACGAACGTCTCCGTATCGCGCAGGTAGCGCTGCAGCTGATAGATAAACTGTATCAGAAAGTTGCTGTAAATGTCCATGGAGCCGCTCACATCGGCCAGCAGAATGATCTTGGTCTCCTTGGGCTTGCGGTCCTTCATCAGGATATTGACGATCTCACCGCCGTGCTGCGTGGACTCGCGCATCGAGCGCCGCAGGTCGACAATGCGGCCGCTCTTGCTGGGTCTGAAGCGGCGGCCTTTTTTTTCGCGTATTTTCAGCCGCATGCGCTTGAACAGCTCATCCAGAAGAGGGAGCTCTTTTTCGCTGAGCTTTTCGAAATCCTTCTGTTTCAGTGCCTCGTGAACCGAGTACGTAAACGCCGGCACCTCGTCATACTGCGGCCCCTCCCGTTTGCCCGACTTGCGCGAGCGGCCCTCCGAAGGCTCTTCATCCAGGCGCCGGTGCATGACCGAGCTCTGCTGATCCTCGGTCTGCTCGTCCTCGTCTTCCGGCGGCTTGTGGATTCTGGGGCCGGTGCCCCAGAACGTCATATACAGGCGGTTGAACAGCGGGATGTGGGTGTGATTGATGACCAGACAGGAGCGCAAAGCCATGTAAAACTGGAATGGATCCTCGATATCGATGACGGAAAGTGCTTGAGCTGCATCGATTTCGCTGGCCGTGTGCACCGGAAAGCGGTTGTCGCGCAGAAAGTTCATAAAGCGGATCATGCGATGCACCAGAGCCACCGCCCGGCGGGCGATATCTTCGGAGGTATAGGTGCGCTTGACCCGCTTGAAGGCCTCCTCAGGGCTGATCAGGACTCTCATGCCGACTCACCGCCGTCCGCCTGCAGTATCTCCTGCTTGGTGTCCTTGAAGCGCCTGACATCCTCCTTGAACTTGAAGAGGCACCCGGCGGTCATGTCCATGGTCTCTTCATCGATATCCTTTTTGTCAAGCAGCGCGATAGCCTCTGACCAGTCCAGCGTCTCGGCAACCCCGGGCCGCTTGTAAAATTCATACTGTCTCAGGCTTTTCATGATGTGAGCAATTTTTTTCGCCAGTTCCCGAGCTATCCCCGGCACCTTCGCCAGGATGATTTCCATTTCCCGCTCGGGGCTGGGATAGTCGATAAAATGATACAGACAGCGTCGTTTCAGCGCATCGTGGAGTTCGCGCACCCGGTTTGACGTCACTACGACAAACGGGCGGTGTTCGGCTGCAATCGTACCGTACTCAGGTACGGACACCTGAAAGTCGGATAATATTTCAAGCAGAAAGGCTTCGAATTCTTCATCCGCCCGGTCGATTTCATCGATCAGCAGAACCGTCTTCTCCTGACCCTGCAGCGCCATCAGCAGCGGCCGGGGGATCAGATATTCCTCGGTAAAAATATCCTCGAGGTGAAACGACGGATTGTGAGTCGCGTCAATAGCCTTTATTTTCAGGAGCTGTTTGGCATAGTTCCATTCATAAATGGTCGACGTTGCATCAAGCCCCTCATAACACTGAAGCCGAATAAGCCTTCGGTTCAAAACCTCGGCAACTACCTTGGCAATCTCGGTCTTGCCGACTCCCGGCTCACCTTCAAGAAGCAGCGGCTTTTCCATTTTCTGTGCCAGATACAGTGAAAAAGCGAGTTCATCGTCGGCAATATAGTTTTTGTCTTTCAGTGCTTTTTTTATTCGCTGCAGTGAATCGAGTGTCTTCATAACCAACCTCTATTGAAAAGTAAAATAATACAGATGCGTATGTGCAGTGCTTGATGATCCGGAACTCAGGTATGCACAAAAGGAGAGGAGGGGTCTGACGGGAGATAATGGATGGGCAGTTGTTACCTCGGGTCAGACCCGACTCCTAACTGTATTCTCTGGCAGCCTGAACCGGTGCTGCAGTATGGCGTTTGTGCAGGATTGCTTCCAGCACCGATCCGCCAAGCGCTCGTGCTTTGTCTGATATGGTAAAGCAGTGCTCATGGATCGGTCGCGGGTCTACATCACCGATTTTCATGCCCTGCTCGACCTCACGGCCGTTCATGATCAGACCGCGGATAATACCGTCAAAACAGGCATTGACCGGCTCTTCATCGACACAGCATATCAGATCCCCAGCACTGACAAGCGCACCGATATCGAGAACATGATGCATAACGCCGTTACACGGTGCCCGCAATACCCGCTCGCTGCCGTGCCCCTTGACCGGGGCGGGCGTGCCGGTATCCGGCTCTGCTTCACCTTTATAAATAAGCCTGCCGAGGTCGTGCCCCCGGTTTGTCTCAATGACGATATCGGCATGGCGGCCGGCTTCGAATCCCGGTCCCAGCGCAACCGTCAGCGGCGCCAGGTCGGGACGCATGCCGGTATCGCGTTTGGCAAGTGTTGCATCGATCAAAACATCTGCATTTATTTCAGTGAGGGTGCGCATCTCAGGGTCGACAATAACCGGAATATTCCCGTCTTCCCAGGTCTGAAAGACATCCTGAACGGAGGCAACACGAACAGCCGTCACGTCTTCAACAATCGTTCGACCGTCAATGACAGCCTGAGCAAACGATACGGTGCGTCTGACAACCAGCGGCTGTGCAACCTCAAGAATGAGAACGCGAAAACCGCTGCGGTGCAGACGGTGCGCAACTCCCGATCCGAGATCACCGCCCCCACGCATAACGACAATTTCCTTTTCCATGATTCAGTCTCCTTCCACTGTCCGGCCGGGGCTGTCTGCAGTCGGGGCAAAAGCAGAGCGGGGCTGCCGGTCTTCCGGCGGCCCCGCTGGTGCTTGTTATTCGTATGTTTTACCGCTTTCTCTTATTTTCTTCAGAATCCGATCGGGCGTAATCGGCGCCTCATAGTAGCGGATGCCGACAGCATCGGCAATGGCGTTGGCCGCCGAACCGATCGGGCCCATCAGGGCCGACTCGCCGCAGCTTTTGGCACCCATCGGACCGATGGGATCCGGTGCGGTTTCGACCAGGATGATCTTGGCCTTGGGCATGTCGCTCGGACCGAGCATCTTGTAGTCGGTAAAATCATTGTTCAGGCACAGGCCCTTCTTGTCATAGTAAATGTCCTCGGTCAGCACCATGCCGAGCCCCTGGTGGGCACCGCCTTCGAGCTGGCCCTCAACACTCGGCGGATGAATGGCCTTACCGATGTCATGCGCATTCACCAGCTCAATCAGCGTGACCTGCCCGGTCTCGGTATCGACCTCGACCTCGGTCATGCAGACGCCCATGGGCGGTGAGCAATGATTGGCCAGGAAGCTGGAATAGCCCTGTATCTGGCCGGGAATGCCGATCTGCTTGCCGGAGACTGCGTCAAAGAAGTTGTAGACACCCTCCTTGGCGATCTGGCGCGCGTCGATGGACTTGTCGGGATTTCCCTTGACCGAGATGATCTTCTTGCTGTCCATTTCCAGATCTTCGACACGGGCTTCCAGAAGCTGGGCGGCGCGCTCGAGCAGCTGCTTTTTCACGCTCTCGCAGGCCTCGATCGTGGCCGGGCCGCCGCAGTACACCGTGCGGCTGGCGTGGGCGCCGATATCGAACCCACAGACATCGGAATCACCGCTTTTCAGGTGAACGTCTTCAATCGGGAATCCAAGGGTCTCGGCCGCCATCTGGGTGATGGCCGTGTGGCCGCCGGTACCCAGATCGGAAACCGACTGCATGATCTCTACGGTGCAGTCCTCGTTGAGCTTGGCCGTGCAGACCGTGTGCTCGAGCAGCATGGGCCAGGCGCCCGAGGTGTGGTTCATGACCGCCATACCGATACCGCGGCGCTTCGTGCCCTTCTGGTTGGCATATTTTTTCTTTTTCTCATACCACTTGAACTCCTTGGTGGCGATATCGATGCAGCCGTTGAGATCGTCGGAGGCGTAGGTCACGCCCTTCAGCCAGGTCTCGTCACCGATCGACTTGTGCCATTTCTTGCGCCACTCCAGTGAGTCAAGGCCGAGTTTTTCGCAGGCGTCGTCGATCAGCTGCTCCTGCACAAAGGAGGTCTGGGGGTTGCCGTAGCCGCGGAATGCACCGCAGGGAGCATTGTTGGTAAAGTATGACTGACCTTTCTGCCGCATGGTGCGCCACTTGTACATGCCGTGCACGAACGCCGCCGCGCAGAACACCGGCCCGTTGCCGTGGGTATAGTAGCCGCCTTTGTCGGCGCAGAAGTTTGCCTCGACGAATATCGGGGTGCCGTCTTTGGCAAAACCCATCTTCATGTCGTAAATGCCGGGAAAGCGCGTCTCGGATGCTATCCAGTCCTCTTCTCGTGTAAACTCGACCTTCACGGGGCGTCCCGGCACGGCCATGGCCATGGCACAGGCATGGGGCTCGCAGGGTACCATACCCAGACGCACACCGAATCCTCCGCCGACAATGGTCTGCACATAGCGCATGCGCGACAGGGGCAGCTCGAACAGCTCGGCCAGCAGCACCTGCACGAGTTTCGGCATCTGGCTCGAGGACCAGCAGGTCAGCCGTTCGCGGTCGTCATAGAGGGCGATCGAGCAGTGGTTTTCCATCTGGCACTGCTTCTGCTTGGGCACGTAGAAGGAGCCCTCGACCACCACATCGCACTCGGGCTCGAGATCGTCGCCCCACTTGCCGGTATTCTCATCCGGCCAGCCGTACACATTATCAGGGAAAGCCCGCTCATCGAATTCCGCGGCAAGGTTGCCGGGTTTCAGCTTGGTGAACTGGTAGGCGTCCTTCTTTTTCGACTCGGCGGCAGTCATGTAGATCGGCAGCGGCTCGTAATCAATCTTTACCAGCGCAGCGGCGCGCTCGGCGATCTCTTCGGTTTCGGCGATGATACCGCACACGGCATCGCCCTGGTACTTGACGTGCTGGTTGAAAATATACATTTCAGCAATTTCGCCGAAGACCTCGCAGAACGCTTCCGGCACCAGCAGCTTCATGATGGTGGTGTTGTAGCCCCGCTTGGTGACGTCTTCCGGGCCGAGACATTTCACCACGCCGCGGACCTTCTGGGCCTTGCTGAAATCGATTTTCTTGACCTTGGCATGGGCATAATCCAGCGAGCGGATGACTTTGCCGTACAGCATGCCCTTCATGCGCATATCGCCGGCATACTCCGCGGTGCCGAGGGCCTTTTCCTTGGAATCAACCTTTGGTATTCTTTTACCTACAACAGACGTAGTCATAACGTTCCGTCCTCCGTATATAAAAAGTTACTTTTTCCTGTTCATGGTCTTCTGAGCCTTTTTGACAGAGTCGACAATCTTGACATACCCCGTGCAGCGGCAGATATTGCCCTCGAGGCCGAAACGGATTTCCTCTTCAGTGGCACCGGGATTTCTCTCCAGCAGCGCGGTCGCCTTCACCACCATGCCGGGCGTACAGAAACCGCACTGGATGCCGCTTTCTTCAATAAACGCCTGCTGCACCGCGTTGGGCTTCCCGTTTTCTCCCAGCCCGCGCGACGTGGTAAGTTTTTTGCCGTCCATGGTGGCTGCCAGCACCAGACAGGCGTCTATGGCCTTGCGTCCGGTTTTCTCCTTTTTGTCATCCACCAGCACGGTGCAGGCACCGCACTCGCCGCGCCCGCAGCCGTATTTGACTTCCGTCAAATCAAGCTGGTCGCGCATGACCTGCAGCAGCGTGTGATGCCCGGCCACCATAATGGAATATTCCTGACTGTTTATCTCGAGTGTGACTGGAAACTTGTTCATAGCGATCTACTCCCTTAATGTATTGACCTGTCGGTGATTGACTTATCCAATGGCCTCTTCAATGGTCCGCTTCAGCAGCACCGGTGCGACAGTGCGCCGGTATTCCGCCGTTGACCGGACATCATCGATCGGACTGATCTGACCGGTAACCGAGGCGGCAATCGCATCCAGAACCGAGCTGTTGATTTTCTGGCCCTTGAGGAGCTCTTCGCTGTCGGTCAGCCGGATGGTTTTGGGAGCCACCGCTCCCATGACGAGCCGGGCGCCCTTGCAGACCCCGCCGGCCATGGTCAGGCACACGGCCGCATTGAGTTTGGACAGGTCAAGGGTCGTGCGGGTGATGCGGGTGAACGCCGAAACGACTCCCTTCTTGGGAGCGGGAACCTTGATTTCAACGGCAAGCTCATCGGGTTTGCGGTCGGTTACCTTGTAGTCGATAAAGAAATCGTCCAGAGCAACTACACGCTTGCCGCGGGAACTTTCGAATACTATTTTCGCGCCCAGCGCCAGCAGCGCGCATCCGCAGTCTCCGGAGGGGGAGGCGCGCATGACATTGCCCATCACGGTTCCCATATTGCGGGTCTGGGGAGTGCCGTTGATGGCGGTTGATTTGTAGAGGGCCGGATAGTGCTTTTTGACATCCGGGCAGTCCGCCACCTGCTGCAGCGTGGCCAGGGCGCCGATTTTGAGGCCGCCGGTGGCGCTGAACTTGACCGTGTCCAGACCGGGAACCCTGGCAAGGCTTATGACATACTCCGTCACGAAGCCCTGCGTAGCGGATACGATGACGTCTGTTCCGCCGGCAAGTACGGTTGCCTTCTCTTTGTACTTCTTCAACAACTTTACCGCCTCATCGATACTTTGCGGCATCAGCAGTTCAAACTCCGGTAGAATTCTGCTGCTTGGCATAACACAACCTCCTTCGTTTAATTAAGTATGATTAAATGCGCACGTTAAAGAGCACTGAGCAAACAGCCTGTACCACTGCGCTTTGCATCAATAAAAAAACCGGCCCCCCAAACAAACGGAGCCGGCATACGTATTCAATGATAGATACCGTCATGCGCTCCATTCCTCATACGGGAGACCGTGCCCTTTCGAGCACAGCCCTGTCGGCCGTGTGTCATAGCCCGGTGGACCGTAGACACTAACGGCTTGGAGACAGTTCTGTATGTATAGTCAGGCAGATGATCGTTCTATGGAAAGAATCATCTGCATTGAATATATCAATATTAAAAAGCACGATAAAAATACCGTCAACCCGTTCTTTGTATTTTTATTGGCAAAACCAAAATGACACGTCACGTGCCCGGCAATAACGTCACACGGCTTCGGTTGATTCCTGGCCCGCGCTGCTTGCCGTCGCATCCTGATCCGCACACACGGATGGTGCTCGTTTGGCATGGCGTGCTGATCGCACGTCAACGACGGGTGTCGGGGCATGTTCGGCTATGCAGTTGTTTTTGTAATGAACCTGCCAGCGTCCGTCCAGAAGCTGACGAACCGCGACGGCTGAACGGGCGTGTGCCAGGCGTTCCCACCTGGGCGGAAGCATAATCGTTACGTCACCGATCACGACAGTGCCATTTGGCCTGACGGTCGTTTTGTAATAAAAGCTGCAGATTCTTTCCAGGTCTGCCTGCGCCGGGGCATCTTTCCAGACTCTGGCAACCTGCGATCGATGAATGGCATACCGCTGGTTGAAGTCTGCGAGAAAACAGTCGCTCAGAAAACGGTTTCCCTGATTTACGTCCTCAATACGTTTCTGCTGCATCGCTTCGACGAGCGATATCTGCAGTTCCTGAAACACCCGATCGAGGTACCGTTTCTGACGCTTCGTTGCAGCATAAATCACCGCAATATCGAGACCGCGCAGTGCCCGCTCCACCGGCGTCGGTTCCTGTTCACCGCTCAGCTGCTCTTCAAGACTCCAGTCCGCTTCGCGTTTCAGCAGCGGGCTGCAGCTCTGGATTATGCTCAGCGGAACACCATGGACATGTACAATCTCTTTCAGCAGCAGTAAGTAAGAAGCGCTTTGCTCGAACGGGAAAAAGCGGGCGGCCAGGCATCGTCCGGTCGCATCGTCAATCGCTGCCAGCAGGCAGCAGGCATAGGGTGAGGCTGCAAACCACTGGTGGCTTAGCGCATGCCAAAGGACCGCTAAACCTTCTTTTGGCTTGCGTGCAGGCGATGTTGTTCTGGGGTGCCGCTTGTGCTGTATCGGCTTTATTCCGGCGTTCCTTCGAAGCTTGCGTACGGTTTCCCTGCTGATCGATACGCCGTGCCGACTGAGAAGCTGCTCGGCGAAGCAGGTATCGTTCAGCCCGGCATACTCCCTCTGCGACAGCTCGACAATCAGCTCTCTGCTATCGTCACTCAGGGCATTCGGCGGCTTTCTGCCGGTATTACCGTGAATAAGCCCCCGAACGCCGTGCTGCAGCACGGCATTTTTCATGCGGATTGCCTGGCGATAGCTGACACCGAGTTCGACGGAGGCGTCTTTCAGCGAAGTTTTTCCATCAATAACGTTTTTTAAAATGTGCCAGCGCTTGACAACTGTCGTGTCCACAACAACCCCTTTACCGAAACGCACCAAAGCCCCGCTTTGTTCTCAGGTGTATGAATCGTCACAATTCTGAGATCAGTCATAATTACCGGGATGCCCCGCCGTATCGGCGGGGAGCATCACAGAAAGCCCTTTGAAAACATGTAGGAAAAAAACAGCGGGTACTCGCATTCCGGCATATTCTGGGTATTGAATATCTCATAGGGTGTTCCGACATGCTGCACCCGGCCGTTATCATACACCAGCACCCGCTCGGCAAGGCAGTATGCCTCATAGACATCATGGGTAACGAGCACGACGGGAATCCTGAAATATTTCCTTATGTCTCTCAAAAAGTCCCACATCTCATTTCTCAGTTTCATATCAAGGGCTGAAAAAGGTTCATCGAGCAGTAAAACTTTCGGCTGCCGGATGAGGGCGCGGGCAAATGCCACCCGCTGTTTCTGCCCTCCCGAAATTTCATGAGGGTATTTTTTTTCGAGGCCGTATAGTTGAAAAATATCCACCACATCACGAAAGCGTTCGCATCGCTTCTGCCGGCTGACACCGGCGGCGCCGTAATATATATTCTCCCGGACCGTCATGTGCGGAAACAGGGCCGGGTGCTGAAACACGTAGCCGACGCTGCGGGCCTGTGGAGGGATCGATATGCCGCGGCCGCCGTCATACAGCACGGCACCGTCGTAGGTCAGCATCCCCGCATCGGGTTCGATCAGTCCGGCGATCATGTTCAGAGTAAGCGATTTACCCGCACCGGAGGGGCCGAATATCACCACAAGCTCATCACCCAGATCCCAGGCGACATCCAGTTCGAAACGGGAAAGCCGCTTTTTCAGCTGCACGCCAAGCAGCGGCTGCATCCGGGGCGCGGGGCGCCGCAGCCGGCGCAGATGTCCGTTGCCGCGAAACGTCATATTAGTTTGTTTTTTCAGTGCATCTGTTGGCGACATAAAGAAACACACCTGCAATTATGGTAAAAATGGCGACCATGACATTGGCGCGGTTCCAGTTTCCGCTGCCGGCACTCGAGTAAATAGCAATCGGCATAGTATCGGTGCGGCCGGGTATGTTGCCGGCCAGCATCAGCGTTGCACCGAACTCCCCCATGGCTCGTGCAAATGAGAGTACCGTACCGGCGATAACCCCGCGACGCGCAAGCGGCAGGATGACCCGGCGGAATGTTTCAGCCTCGGAGCGGCCGAGCGTGTATGACGCATGTATCAGTACCGGGTCCACCGACTCTATCGCGGCTTTACTGGTCCTGATCATCAGGGGCAGCGCCACCACAAATGAAGCCAGCACAGCCGCATACCAGGTAAACAGTATGCTCCAGCCGGTCCAGGCATACAGGTGCTGCCCCAGAAAACCGTTTCTGCCGAAAAGCACGATCAGGTAATACCCGGTAACGCTCGGCGGCAGCACCAGCGGCAGAGTCACCGCAACATCGACAAGGTCCCGACCGGGAAAACGGCGCCGGGCCAGAACATAGGCAAGTGCCATGCCGACAAAAAAAACGAAAACCGTTGCAACGGCTGCGACCTGAAGCGACAGCCGCAGCGAAAACAAAATCGATGAATTCACAGGTGGAGTACTTTCATCGGCTGCCCTCCGTTAATGAGAATGCACAGGCAGAAACCCGCAGTTCATCAGAATGCGTTGGCCCTTGTCGCACGCAACAATAAAGGCGACAAAGGCAGCTGCCAGATCAGGCTGTCGCGACCCCCGGATGACGGCAACAGGATACCGCACCGGTGCGTGGCTTTCCGGAGGAGCCTGCGCAATAATCCGCACCTCGCTGTCGCGTTCCAAAGCGTCGGTGGCATATACGATGCCTGCATCAACCTCGGCGCGGGCCACGTAATCCAGCACCTGCCGCACATGCTCTCCTAAAACGAATTTCGGCCTCAGCTGTTCGAGTAAATCGTAATAGCGCAGACATTCCTCGGCATAGCGGCCTGCCGGAACGGTTCCGGCATTGCCCAGAGCGATTTTTTTTACATGCCTTTGCAGCAGCGCTGCAAATCCTGCCGGTTCTGCAGCGGCGTGTGCCGGAACAATAAGCACAATCGTATTGCCCGCGAAATCCGTGCGGCTTTCCGGCAGCAGCACATCGTTCTTATCCAGCATATCCATAAACGCCTGCGATGCGGAGGCATAGACATCGACCGGCGCACCTGCTGCAATCTGGCGGGCGAGATCACCGGATGAGGCGCAGTTGAGAATCACCCGGCATCCGGGATGCTCTGCTGTGAATCCGGAAACCATGTCCGTAAAAGCAGTGCTGAGACTCATTGCAGCCGATACAATCAGTTCCCGTCCTGCAGCCTGCACAGTACCCGGCGATGCCGGAGGTGCAGCAAGGAAAATCAGGCAGACAATCAGAAGGCGCATGTTTTTCATAAACCACATTCCCTATGAAGCAGGCTCCGGCGTGCGCTGTTCAGCGGTCCGGCAGGCAAAGCGGGCCCGCTCCAGAATGAGCTCGGCAACAATGCTTATTGCCACCTCTTCCGGCGATTCGGCACCGATATCGATGCCGATCGGCGCATGAACCCTCTCGAGGTCATCCGGGGTGTACCCTTCCTGCAGCAGTGCTTCATAAATAGCATCCCGTTTCTTTCTGCTGCCGATCATGCCGACATACCGTGCATCGGTCTGCAGGGATGCTGCAAGCACGGATTTATCATGCCGGTGCCCGCGCGTGACAATGACGATATAGCTGGCACTGTCGATATCTATGCCGCTCAAGGCCTCAGCAAACGAAGGCGGAACCAGCACATCGTCGGCAAGCGGAAACCGGCGCCGGTTGGCATATTCCTCGCGGTCATCAAGCACGACGGTTCTGAAGCCTGCAATCGCCGTCAGCATTGCAAGCTGGCAGGAAATATGTCCGCCGCCGAAAACATACACAGTGCCGCAATCGCCGACAGGCTCGACCAGGTAACGGCCGGCTGCCAGCTCAACCGCTGTCTGGTGCCTGCCTCTGACACGCCCGCGCAGCTCCTGCACCAGCATATCGTCGGGAACCCACTGCCCTGCCGTGCTGCCGTCTGATTCGACAATGCACAGCCGGGTCGCCTCCTGGTTAGCGCCGAGCCCGGTTATCAGCAGCACCGTGCGGCGGTGTTCGATAGCGTCAAGCGCCTGCTCATAAACCTTCAGCAGGGCTGGATCGCCGGCGTCCTGGTAATCGACCAGCAGTTCCACTTTCCCGCCGCAGATCATATCCATCGAGGCTACCGCGTCTGCGGTAAGGCTGAATTCAGTGACGAGCGGAAGCTTGTGTGCAAACACATCCCGACACAAGGAGCACGCGTGCGCTTCGAGGGCCCCGCCGCCGATGGTGCCGGTCTGCGTGCCGTCGCTGCGAACGATCATGCGGGTTCCTGCGGTACGCGGAGCAGAGCCTTCTTTGGTAATAATTGAAACAAGCGCAAAGCTTTCCCCCTGCTTCAAGAGTTTTACCATGTTCTGAAATATCGTCTTCATGCAGTCAGCATCCTTTGCCGAAACCGCAGTCCGGATAGCGGCAGTCCTGACAGCTCAGGCAGTAGCCGCCGTACCCGAGACGCGCGATATCGCTGCGCGTTACTTCTTCACCCGCCAGAATGCGCGGCACAACCAGCTCGAACACGCTGGTGCGCACATACATGACGCAGCCCGGCAGCCCCACCACGGGAATTCCGTTGATCGAGGCGAGCAGAAACATCGCACCCGGCAGCACCGGTGCGCCGTAGGTCACAACCTCACCGCCGGCCGCCGTAATGCCTGCCGGGGTAACGTCATCGGGATCGACCGACATGCCGCCGGTGGTGGCGATAAAATCAGCACCCTCTGCAATAAGGGTTTCAATGGCGTCGGCGATCATCCGAGGATCATCATCCACGATTATCTGACGAAGTATACAGCTGCCGAGAGCCGTGAACTTTTCACTGAGAACCGGTCCGAATTTGTCTTCCACGCGCCCCTTGTATACCTCGCTGCCGGTTGTCACGATCCCGACCGTATGCTTTCTGAGGGGTTTGATTTCGACAAGCGGGCTGCGGTCCCTGCAAATGGTCTCAACATGCACAATATCCTTTTCCGGGATTACCAGGGGTATGATACGCGTTCCGCCCAGCTTTCGGCCGCTTCGCACGACATGCCCGCCATGGATCGTGGCAAACATGATGCCCTCCAGGCGGTTTATCCGTTCCAGCGCCCCCGCATCGACTGCCAGCAGACCGTCCCCGGCGGCGCTCAGCTCCACCTTGCCCTCCTGCGGCCCGGAAAGTGCAATTCCCGGCCCGGCGGCTGCCTCGGCCATCCGACGGGCAGCCTCGTTTTCATGCAGCATGCCTTCAGCAATATCGAGCACATAAACATTCTCCTTGCCGATATCGAGCAGCCGGGGTATGTCGTTTTCTTCTATGACGTGTCCCTTCTTAAAGGCCGGCCCTTTGAATTTTCCCGGCAGTATTTCAGTCAGATCATGTCCCAGCACCATCCCGACCGCATCCTGAACCGCAACAGTTTTCATATGCATCCTTTCCGTTAACCTGACGTGCAAAAAAAACGGCCTTTTCTCCGTATGCAGAGAAAAGGCCGTTGTATGACTGCCTTTGCGAAGCACTCTCCTTTCCGCATACGGGAGGCATGATTCATTTCTAAATCAGCCCTGTCGGTCACAGCGCCGTAGACCAGTGCCCGTAGGCGGCTGCAACTCGGAGATATATTTACTTTTCAGTTTACGAGTGCTTATAAAATAAGTCAATACCCCCAAAATCCACCGCCTAATTTTTAAACGCACCTTTTCACCAGCGGCAGTGCTG
>CAZFIB010000060.1:0-26379 GCA_964518865.1 uncultured Thermodesulfobacteriota bacterium | reverse complement strand
AGCACTGCCGCTGGTGAAAAGGTGCGTTTAAAAATTAGGCGGTGGATTTTGGATATGGATATGATGGATATGGATTGATGCCGGGATATGTATAAAGCTGCCGAACTAATCTCCTTTACCGTCTTGCGATGCTGGTCATGCTGCCAAATTTCCTGATATGTGCAGTGCTGCCTGTGCATCCGGTGCATAGCCGTCAGCCCCCACAAGCTTCCACAGCTTCCTGTCACGGTTGAATGCAAATCCGCCCACTATAATAAATGTTTCCGATACCTCAGACGACTTGACTGTCTCGATAATTTTTTGTGCTTTGTTAACACTGGATGCCATAGCAGCCGATATACCCAGAACATCCGCCTTGTATTCAATCAGGCTTGACACAATATCATACATCGGCATGTTTGCGCCCAGAAGACAGACATTCCATTGTGCCAGCTCAAAAATGTCGGCAACCATACGGATCCCGATTTCGTGAAGCTCTCCGCCGGCACAGATCGCCACCAGGGTTCTGCCTGTTTTTTCTGAATTGCAAATATGCGGGTAGTACATCTGCGACATGATCATCTGGGTCATCGCGCTGGCAAAATGTTCCTGCGCGACCGTAATCCGGTTTGTCTGCCACAGCCGGCCGATCTCGTACTGCACCGGCTGCAACACGAGTAAATAAATATCGTGTATCGGCATACCGTCGGAAAAAGCCTCCATTATCAATCGATTTGCCGCAGGCCGGTCACCGGCAATGACTGCCGCTAAATACTTCTCTGCCAGCCTGCCATGCTCCGAATCGGAATCGATAAAGGGTTTTATGCTGACAGTTGTTCCCTCAATCTCATCAAGAGCCTTGGAAATATACTCATTAATGGTTCTGTGTGTTTCAGGGGGAAGCCCGGAAACCATACTCTCCCTTATTAATTCAAGATTCTTCGCAAGCATGCTCAGAGGGATACCTTTGCTTTCGAAAATAGATTTTGCCCAGTCAATGTATTCCGTAAAAAGCGCAGGATTTTCGTTTGCAATGGCATTGGCCAGGTAGGAAACTTCATACAAAGAGTATTCAAACAGTTTTTCGGGTTCGACACCGTACCGGGAGAACGCATCACCAAGCACGGCATGTCTGCGAGCGGTAAAGTCTTTTGCGAGTTTGTCTTGAGCGGAAAGAATAATCTGGCTGACTGTGACGTTATCGCTTTGAGGAAGACTGCTATCCTCGCGTTTATCAATGCCCATATCTGCTCCTTAAAAGCTATGGTTGCGTTTGACAGCATACGCATAGCGCGTTTCGCCCGCTAAAAGTATGCTGCAACGGATACCAGTTCGACACTGTCTTTAGTAAAGTGAGTAGTTTATATGTAGTAATAAGTCAATGTATTTTCTATTAAATACATATGATTTTATAATAATAAATCCATTGCGGTAATTCCGAAACTTGAACAAGCATGAGCCTCTGCTTGACCCGTATGCTGATTTCCGGTACCCTGCAAAAATCACGTATCCGACTGCTTCCCTGGTTCACATGAAATACTTCGCCATCACCCCTGACACCACAACTCCGGGATCACTGAAATCTTTTGTGCCCGGTCTGCTGAAAATGGGGGTTCGGTTTCTCTACCTCCGCTCCTGTACTGCCGCCGAGCATGGTTTTGAAGTCGTTTCACTGTGCCGGGAGGCGGACATCGTACCGATTGTTCCCCTGCGGCAGTATGATGCCTGCGCCGGCCTGCCCTGCGGGCTTCACCTGCGGGAAACTGACGATCATGATGCCGTTCCCGGCAACATATCTCCGCTGGTGATTACCGCTTCAGCCCATTCCCGCAATCAGGCCCGCCGGGCCCTGCAGGATTTCGCCGACTATTGTTTCATCTCCCCTGTGTTTCCTCCCCTTTCAAAACCGGATGACCGCAGGCCTCCTGTACCGCTCGATGACATACAGGAGCTTGTCGATGAATTCGGTGACCGCACTGTGCTGCTGGGCGGCATGACAAGCGGAAAAATACGGGAGATGCAGAAAAAGCTGACCGGTGATTTTTCCGTTGCCGGGATCAGCATGTTTTTTCCAGGAGAGGCGATGCTTTCTTGACAAAACAGCATCGCAATGTATAACACTGATGTACATGGTTCCTGAGGTGCAAAAATGGTGCGAACACAAATATATCTTACGGAACGCCAGCGTGACGAACTGGCGGCGCTTGCCAAGACATCTCAAAAAAACAGAGCGAGCTCATTCGGGAGGCCGTCGATCGACTTATCGATCAGGAGAACGGAAGCAAACGGAAAAAAGTCCTGGAAAAAGCCGCCGGTCTCTGGCGAGACCGCAAAGATATTCCCGATTTCCGGGCAGTACGCTCTGAATGGGACAGGAGCTGATCATGGCCTGGTGCATCCTTCCGGATACGGATGTACTTCTTGATTTTTTCAGAGGTTATCGCAAAGCCGTAACCATGTTTAACGACAACATTGACCGCATTGTTTTATCATCTATCGTTGTTGCCGGGGCTTTCGCCTGCTTACCCGGAGCAGGCGGCCGCCCTGCACAGTATGAGGTACCATGACACAAAAAATCGCCGATAACATCACCGAACTTGTCGGAAAAACACCGCTGGTGTATCTCAACCGCGTAAGCGAGGGCTGCACCGCCCGCATTGCTGCAAAACTCGAGTTTTTCAACCCCTGCTCGAGCGTAAAGGACCGCATCGCAGTGAACATGATCGATGCTGCCGAAAACAGCGGCCTCCTGAACAAAGACAGCGTTCTTGTCGAGCCGACCAGCGGCAATACCGGCATCGGCCTGGCGTTTGCGTGCGCGGCCCGCGGCTACCGCCTCGCCATCACCATGCCTGAAACCATGAGCATCGAGCGCCGAAACCTCCTCAAAGCCCTCGGCGCAGAGGTGATTCTGACGTCCGGCAGCGAAGGCATGACCGGAGCAGTCAAAAAAGCAGAAGATTTGGCCGCCCGGAATAAAGAGTACCTTTTGCTGCAGCAGTTCGAAAACGCGGCCAATCCTGACATGCACCGCAAGACCACAGCTCTTGAAATCTGGGACGACACCGGCGGCAGGGTCGACATGCTGGTTGCCGGGGTCGGCACCGGCGGCACCATTACCGGGTGCGCCGAAGTCCTCAAGCAGAAAAAAAACGGTATCAAAGCCGTGGCGGTCGAACCGTCAGAATCGCCGGTGCTGTCGGGAGGATCACCTGGTCCGCACAAAATACAGGGCATCGGCGCCGGTTTCGTGCCCGCAGTGTTGAACAGAGATATTATCGATGAAATCCGCACGGTCGAAAGCGCCGATGCCGGTGCCATGGCGCGGCGGCTCGCGCGAGAGGAAGGAATCCTCTCAGGCATCTCAGCGGGTGCGGCTGTTCATGCTGCTGTTGATATCGGCAGGCGAAGCGATATGAAGGACAGGCTGATCGTTGTCATCATCCCCGACTCGGGCGAGCGATACCTGACGACCTGGCTGTTCGAGGATGCTCCGTAAAAATCAGCCACGCAAAAGAAACCGCATGACCGACGAAACGAAACTTTCCCCTCGCGAAAGCGAGCGCTATCACCGCCAGATTCTTTTCGAGGGCTGGGGTGAACAGACCCAGGAAAAGCTGAAAACATCCTGCGCGTTCATCGCCGGCGCAGGAGGTCTCGGCAGCCCCGCGGCAATGTATCTTGCCGTTGCCGGTATCGGCAGCCTGCGCATCTGCGACTGCGGCGAGCCGGAGCTTTCCAACCTCAACCGCCAGATACTGCACGATGAAACGAGAATCGGCATCAAAAAGGCCGAATCCGCCGAAACAACCCTGCAGCGCCTCAATCCCGATATCTGCATTACACCCCTGACCACGAAAATCACCCTCGAAAACGCTGGGGACCTTGTCGGCCCGGCAGATATCATCCTGGACTGCCTCGACAACTTCGAAACCCGCCATGCGCTCAACAAACACGCTGTTGCATCGGGCACACCCATGGTACATGGCGGTGTTTTCGGCATGAGCGGCCAGGTAATGCTGATCCACCCTCCGGCAACACCGTGCCTGTGGTGCGTGCACCCCGGCTCACCGCCGCCGGTCACGTTTCCCATAGTCGGCGCTACGGCAGGGGTTATCGGCAGCATTCAGGCGCTGGAGGCCTTGAAGTATCTGAGCGGTATCGGCACCGTACTCGAGGGAACCCTGCTCGTCTGGGACGGTACAGCGATGCAGTTCACCAGGCTGCCCCATAAAAAGGTTCCCGACTGCCCGGTGTGCGGGCCGGTGACACAAAGCGTGTCGTGACATTCCCGCTTTTTTTGTGTCTTGCCCCGAACCCCCGACTGTGCTAATACAGTTTGCATGCCACCGCTCATGCATGCTCCGGTGCGCTGCTGCACTGCAGATGAGCGGCCCGATTTCAGGAGGTGCCATGATACCCATAAAAAAATACTGGATTACCTTTCCGCCCCCCTCTCCGGAACATGAGGAGAGCAGCCACTCTTCGATGCGCTTTTACAGCAAGAACAAATGGTCGCCGGACACCGATATTTATGAAGTCGCCGACGGCCTCCTGCTGATAATGGATATTGCCGGCATGAAGCGCGACGAAATAAACATTTCGGTGGAAAGCAGTGTGCTCACCGTTTCAGGCATTCGAAAAGAGCCGCATATCGCCGATAAAAAAACAATTTACCGCCTTGAAGTAGACTACGGGCATTTTGAAAAACGGTTCCGCCTCCCTGAGTTCATCGAGCCCCGCAATATCGAGGCGCGCTACGACAACGGGTTTCTGCACGTCCGCCTGCCGCGCATGGAAAAACGAAAAATCGATATAACCGACGGGTAGGAGAATGCTATGAGCGAAAGCGATCAGAACGGACAGGGCTTGAACCCGGGAATCACAGACCCGCAGAACGGTGAAGCAATCCCGGAAACGCTGCCGATTCTGCCGGTAACCGGTTTTGTCGTCTTTCCGGGTGCAGTCGGTCCGATTTCGGTCAAGCATGAAGCCTATGCCAGGATGATCAATGAAGCTGCGGTAAAAAACAGGCTCATGGGCTGTGTTTTGAGCAGTACTACCCCGCCCGACATGCCGTCCCCGTCCGATCTGTACACAATCGGCACTGCCGCGCGGATACTCAAACTCATGAACATGTCCTCCGGTGAAGTTAATTTCATATGCCAGGGCGTGTCGCGCATCCGTATTGAGTCATATGAGCAAAGCGATCCCTACTTCATCGCGCGTGTATTGCCCATACCCGACAACGGCACCCGGACCGATGAGCTTGACGCCCTGCTGGCGACGCTTCGCAATCAGTTCAGCGAGCTTGTCGACAGCTCGCCGCAGCATGCCGACCAGCTGAAGATAATAGCGGCCAACCTGGACGACTACGCCCGCATGATAGATTTTGCGGTCGGCAACTGCGCTCCCGATGTCGATATCCAGCAGAAGGTGCTCGAAACCACGGATATCAGGGAGCGCTTCAAAATGGCGCTTTCCATAGTGCAGGCTGAAAAGCGCAAGACCGACCTGAGCAATAAAATTCAGTCTGAAATCGCAGAGGAAATGACCGAGCAGCAGCGCCAGCATATTCTGCGGCAGCAGCTCAAAAAAATTCAGGCCGAGCTCGGCGAAAAGGACGAGCAGCAGGCTGAAATGGAAATGCTGCGCCGGAAGATCAGCGAAGCCGGCATGCCGGAAGAGGCGCAGGCAACGGCCCTCAAGGAAGTCGACCGCCTGGGGATGATGTCGCCGGCCGCGGCCGAGTATTCCGTATCCCGTACCTATCTGGACTGGCTGATTGACCTGCCCTGGTCGAAGTCTTCTGAAGACCACCTCGACATACGGAAATCAGAAGAAACGCTCGACGAGGATCACTATGACCTTGAAAAGGTAAAAAAGCGCATAGTAGAATACGTTGCGGTCAGAAAGCTGAAAAAAAGCAAAAAAGGTCCTATTCTGTGCTTTTTCGGACCGCCGGGCGTCGGCAAAACATCGCTGGGCCGCTCCATCGCCCGCGCCCTGGGAAGAACCTTTATCCGCATTTCCCTGGGCGGCGTTCGTGACGAAGCCGAGATCAGAGGACACCGCCGCACCTATGTCGGTGCCCTGCCCGGAAGAATCATCCAGGGGCTGAAAAAAGCCGGGACCAGCAACCCGGTCTTTATGCTGGATGAAATCGACAAGCTGGGTATGGATTTTCGCGGGGACCCCTCATCCGCGCTGCTCGAAGTGCTCGACCCTGAACAGAACAATGCATTTTCCGACCACTACCTCGAGGTTACCTTCGATCTGTCGAATGTTTTTTTCATCACAACGGCCAATGTAATCGAAACCATACCACCGGCCCTGCGCGACCGCCTCGAGATACTCGAGCTTCCCGGCTATACCGAGGATGAAAAGCTGCATATCGCCAGGCGCTATATCCTGCCGCGACAGCTTGACGAGCACGGGCTGAGCGAAGACAATCTTACCGTAAGTGATGATGCCGTACGGTGCATTATCCGGGACTACACCCGCGAGGCCGGGGTTCGAAACCTCGAGCGCGAAATCGCCTCCGTCTGCAGGGGTGTTGCCAGAAAAGTCGCCGACGGCTCGATCACGCAGGCATCAGTAAGTAAAAATGACATCAGGGACTATCTCGGACAGCCCAGATTCTTTTCCGAGGTGGCCGAGCGTATAACCGTGCCCGGCATCGCAACCGGCCTGGCCTGGACCCCGGTCGGCGGCGACATCCTGTTCATCGAGGCCGGCCGCATGCCCGGCAAAAAGGGGCTCGTGCTCACCGGACAGCTCGGTGAGGTCATGAAGGAGTCCGCCCAGATTGCCCTCAGCTATGTGCGCGCAAAAACAGCCACGCTCGGCATCAGCGATGATTTTTATGAATCGTCGGATATTCATTTGCACGTTCCGGCCGGCTCCATCCCGAAAGACGGCCCCTCAGCCGGTGTTACCATGGCCTGTGCTCTTGCATCGCTGCTGACCGGGCGTCCTGTTAAATCCGACATTGCCATGACCGGTGAAATCACCCTGCGCGGCAAGGTTCTTCCGGTAGGCGGTATCAAGGAAAAAGTACTCGCCGCAAAACGTGCGGGAATAACATCCATCGTCCTTCCGCGCCTGAACAAAAAAGATATCGACGAGGCTCCTGAAAACGCCAAAGCCGGGATGAATTTCATCTTCGTCGACTCGATCGATGATGTGCTGCAGGCGGGACTGACGGAACCGGTGAAATCTTCGTAGATACTCATTTGCAGGGTGCGCCGTGCGCACCGGTTTCTGCTATCGGAATCGGTATCGATACCATGAACAAGGACGGCCCTGACAGCGATACCGACGCCGAGTGTGCTGAATTTCCTGATACTATTCGGGAGGGACCACGCCCCTCCCCCGCAGATTAATCCTTACGGCAGGGTAGTGGCGGGATCGATTCCCGCCCGCTGAGGACGAATGTCGACTCTCTTCGATCAGACCGTCATCAACGGCATGCAGCTGAAAAACCGCATTGTCCGCTCTGCCACGCATGAGGGCATGGCCGACGTCAAGGGGTTTCCCACCGATGCCCTTCTCAATCTGTACGATCGCCTTGCACGCGGCGGGGTCGGGCTCATCATAACCGGCTATGCTTTTGTCAGCCAGAACGGCAGGAGCGACGCCCGCGGTATGCTCGGCATCGATTCGGACGACCATGTTGCCGCATATCGCCGCCTGACCGATCACGTGCACCGCAGCGGCGCCTGCATCGCCCTGCAGATCGCCCATGCCGGCCGCCAGACAAGCTCCAGGATAATCGGCTCGCAGCCGATCGCTCCGTCCCCCGTATCGTATCGCCCGACCGGCGAAACACCCCGCCAGATGAATGAAACCGATATCGGCCGCATTGTCGACGCATTCGGCAAGGCAGCGCGAAGGGCGCGCGATGCCGGATTCGACGCGCTGCAGCTGCATGCGGCGCACGGCTACCTTCTGAGTGCCTTCCTCTGCCCGTATACCAACAGGAGAAACGACCGCTGGGGCGGCTCGGTTGAAAACCGCATGCGCATTGTAAAGGAAATATACGAGCGCTGCAGGCGCGAAGCGGGATTCGATTTTCCGCTGCTGATAAAAATCAACAGCCGCGATTCGATGCGCAGAGGCCTGCGCCTTGATGAAGCACTCACCATGGCCGCTATGCTGGATGAAATCGGGTTTGACGGCGTCGAGGTCAGCTGCGGCATCGGCGATGACGGCTTTTCAGCGGTTCGCGGCGATTTCCCGGTGGACCTTTTGCTTGATGATCTCAAAATGATGCACGGCAATCCTGTCATGCGTTTTCTGTTCAGAAAATTCGGAAAAAAAATGCTTCGCGTTCCGCCTTTCACTGAAAACTACAACCTCGATGCCGCTAAAGTCATAAAGAAAAAAGTCTCGATACCCGTTTTTACGGTCGGCGGCATTTCCGACCCCGCACTCATGCACGACAGTGTTTCCAGGGGCGAGGTCGATTATATTTCACTCTGCCGCCCATTGATAATCAATCCCGGCTGGCCGAATGAAATCCGGGACGGCAGCCTCGAGCTTTCCCGCTGCATACGCTGCAACTACTGCCTGTACTATTCGCTGCTGCACCCCGTGAAGTGCTATTACGGAAAGCGGGTTCACTCGAGCACCTGAACCTCTGATGAAACTGATCGGCCTCGCAGACATTCACGGCGCAGCTGAAAATATTCATGGCATTTTCAGCCGCGAGCCCGATATCGACCTTGTGCTGCTTCTCGGAGACATTACCGATTTCGGCGGCAGGCGACAGGCGGCACACGTCGTCGATACCATCCTTGAATACTGCCCCAGCATTCTGGCTGTTCCGGGCAATTGCGACCTGCCGGAAGTAGGCATGTATCTCTCGGATACCGGCCGCAACCTGCACGGCTCCGGCACCTGTATCAGCGACATTGTTTTTATCGGTGCCGGTTATTCCCTGCCCTGCCCCGGAACCACACCCGGTGAAGTGAGCGAGCACGATTTCAGGCTGAGCCTGGAAAATGCCCATACGGCTGTCCGGCAGACATCACCTGTTCTTCTGGTTACCCATGAGCCGCCGTACAACACTGCCTGCGATATCGCTTTTACCGGCGAGCACGTCGGCAGCAGGGAGATACGTGCATTCATAGAATCCCACCGGCCCTCTGCCTGCCTGTGCGGTCATATACACGAGGGATGCGGAACGGATGTTATCGAAACGACCCTGGTTGCCAATCCGGGGCCGCTTCGCAGCGGCGGATACGTGTACGCCGAAATCGACGGCATCCGGCAGGTAATCGAAATCCGTCACTGCACCCGTAAAAAAATATTTTGCTGAGCTAAGTCATTAAATTAACAGTATAAAAAACAACTTGTCATTAAAAAGTCAAAACTGTTATTATTAGTTGCTGTTCGTCTTTCTGACAGTCTTCCGTACTGTAATAACTTCCACAGACAGTATTCCCCGCAACGCATGCAGGGGAAATCGAAAACATCTTCCGCACAGATCGTGGACACGGATTTGGGAATAGAATTTATTACCGGCACCGGTGAGACAGACAAGGGAGAACCGCATGTTTGATAAAAGCTACATCGACCGCATGTTCGATATTTACCCCTCGATACGCTCTCTGCTGCGTGAATCGAAAAACGTCAAAATGGCGCGTTTTTTCATTGCAAGCTACCTGGATGAGCTTCTGCAGGTGCTGAATACCGACAAGAGTAAAATTCAGCCGCTCGAATGGCTTCTGCAGATGAGCTGCCTGAACTGCTTTCGTCGCATACTGTCGGTCAGGAGCGAGCGTGTCGTCAACTTCAGCCTTATCCGTCTGCTGTGGCTTCTTGCACATGAGAACTACGACGAGCTTCCGGAGGATTTGAACAACGGTTTTTTCGAAGAAATGATTCACATGTTTCTCGGCATGAAGGGGGAAAGCCACATTTACGACCTGGACACCTACCCCCGGTACATGGACAAGCACGGTCGCGAGTCCGCCATCATGCGCTCCGATCAGCTCGACAGCATGGCGGCAAAAAGCACAGCCTATATCAGGCGCTACCCTTCGGGTCTCGATGATGCTATCAAACAGACGCGACTGGAAAACCGGGACCGGATTCTGACTTTTTTCAACGCATCCCGGGATGACTGGGCTGATTACCGCTGGCATCTGGATAATCTGGTGCGGGATGAGAAAACGCTCGAATCCATTGTCGAACTGACCGACGATGAGCTGCACTCCATCTCCCGGGCGCGCAAACAAAAGCTTCCTTTCGGCATCACCCCGTTTTACGCATCCCTTATGGACCCTGCGCCGGACAGACAGCGCGATCATGCGGTTCGCGCGCAGGTCATACCTCCCATGGACTATGTTGCCGCCATGTGCATGAACGATGAGGACAATTATCACTCGTTCGACTTCATGATGGAAAGCGATACTTCGCCCGTCGATCTCGTAACCCGCCGCTATCCCAACATAGCGATCTTCAAGCCCTACAATACCTGCAGCCAGATTTGTGTCTACTGCCAGCGAAACTGGGAAATCGATGACGTTCTGATGCCCGAGGCCATGGCACCCCGGAAAAAGATCGATGCCGCACTTGAGTGGATTGCCGAGCATAAAACTCTCACGGAAATACTGGTAACCGGCGGTGACCCGCTGGTCATGCCCGATGAGCGCATAGCCGACGTGCTTGAGCGTCTTTCCGCCATCGATCACATCGAGCGTATCAGAATCGGCTCGCGCACGCCGGTCGTTCTGCCGCAGCGTATTACCGAAAACCTCATGCAGGGGATATCCCGCTTTCATCAGCCCGGTCGACGCGAAATAGTCCTTGTTACCCACTTCGAGCACCCCTATGAAATCACACCCGAGTCGATGCACGCTGTTCAGCAGTTCAAGCAGCGCGGCATGTCGGTGTATAACCAGACCGTGTTTACCATCGAAAACAGCAGACGGTTCGAGCTGGTTGCGCTTCGGCGCCTGCTCAGGCTTATCGGCGTTGATCCCTACTACACCTTCAACACCAAGGGCAAGGAAGAAACCAGAAACTACCGGGTTCCCATGGCGCGCCTGCAGCAGGAGGTCAAGGAAGAGGCCCGGCTGTCCTCAGGCATCGTGCGGACCGATGAGCCGGTGTACAACGTACCGCGGCTCGGTAAAAATTACGTGCGCGCCCAGCAGCATCATGCCCTGCTTTCCATTCTGCCGAGCGGCCGCAGGGTGTATGAATTCCATCCCTGGGAAAAAAAGCTTTCGCTCGCCGATACGTTCATAGATATCGATGTTTCGATTTATGACTATCTGCATGAACTGAAGCGCCGGGGTGAAAATATCGAGGATTACAAAACGATCTGGTATTACTACTAAACGCCAGGTTCGGTAGGGGGAGAAAAACCATTAACGTAAATGAACTACCCCGCAGCAAGCTACGGGGCATCGGTAGAGATCGCCACGGCCTTCGGCCTCGCGATGACATCCCCGCCTGTCATTGCGAGCATGTGACCCCGGCGCTTCGCCTCGGGGTTGTTGATGTAATGAACATATGGGTGCAGGTACTATGGCAGGTATCAAGATAGTGCAGCCGGGAGCGGCCTCCGGCCGCGAAAAAGATCGCAGCTGAAGCAGCTCCTGCATGCTCGCACCACCAGGCGGGCAGCAGAAAAATGCTCTGGAATAGTGTGAAGTGCACCAGGGAATATCAGAGGCTTAGTGTATGCTCCTTGGGAGGAATCCCGCTGAAGCGGGATGACGCCCCGTCCTCCGCAGTAGCTTTGCTGCGAAGGGAGGCAATCTCATATTTTTTGATATACGTATATTCTCGCTATCGAAGCAGACTTCGGGGAATGCGCCCCCAAGAGATCCGGGATATTGTTATTCTTCTAATCGTAGAGACGCAAAATGTTGCGTTTCTACAGGTTCATACATTCAGATCTGTCATTTCAACCGAATACGATGTATCGTTCGAATCGAAAAACAATGGATTCCAGCCTGCGCTGGAATGACTAAATCTTCTAACATTCGGAAAGTTCGCCGCGATCACCGATTCCCTGCTTTCCGGCCTCGGATGCATCCCCTCCCCCATTCCTTCAGCGCTTGTCGATCGGCTGGTACGTTTTGTTGAACTCCCCGGTATACATCGCGCGCGGCCGGAAAATCCGGTTGTTCTGCAGATACTCATACACGCGGGCTGTCCAGCCGGCAACGCGGGCCACCGCGAATATGGGGGTGAACATTTGAGTCGCGATGCCGAGGCTGCTGTAAACAATTCCTGAGTAAAAATCGACGTTCGGAAAAATATTTTTTTCCGCTCCCAGTGTTGCAGCGACTTCCGCCTCGAGCGTACGGGCGGTCGCCATAAGATTTTGCACCTCGCCGCTCCCCTCTGCAAGGAAGCCGGCGAGAGGTCCCAGAATGCGCGCCCGCGGATCATAGGCTTTGTAGACCCGGTGTCCGAAACCGCTTATTTTGCCTTTCCCCTTCAGCGATGTCTGCAGCCACTGTTTCACATTCTCAGGGCTGCCGATCTCGTTCAGCATCAGCACTACCTGCTCGTTGGCGCCGCCGTGCAGCGGTCCGGACAGGGCCGCTATTCCCGATCCTATGGAAAAATATATATCCGTAAGCGTCGATGCCACGACCATCGAAGCAAACGTGCTCGCATTCATACCGTGATCGGCGTGCAGGATCAGGGCGATATCCATAATGCGCTCCTCTACCGGTGTCGGCTTCCGGCCGGTCATCATGAAAAGAAAGTTTGCGGCATGACTCAGCCCGGGGTCTGGCTCTATCGGCATGTTTCCGTTCTGGATACGCGCTATAGCGGCTGTAATGGTCGCGGCGCCCGCGATCAGGTGATACACGGCATTCCTGCCGCAGGCATCTTCAAGCTGCTGGCGCTCTTTGGACTTCCCGGGCTCCTCCGGCCGCTTGAACTCGTAAATCGCATGCTCCTCGCCCATGGGCCTGGTTTCCATGGGGATCGAATCCTCATCAGAGCTGATAGCATCGGCGGTTGACGGGCGGCCGACCTCCTTGTCCATGTAGGTAAACTCCTGGCGCATCATGTTGGTGCCCAAACGCAGGGCGCTCATGCTGTTCATCTCCTCCAGAGGATAGGCCATCATCAGACGCAGTGTCTTGTTGAGCTTTCGGTACCTGACAAGATCCCGGTTGAACGAGGCAAGCTCGCCCGGCGTCGGCAGGCTGCCGTGCAGCAGAAGATATGCGGTTTCTTCGAAGGTCGAGTATGCACACAGATCGAATATGTCGTAGCCGCGGTAAATAAGCCATCCCTTTGCACCGTTGACATAGCCGATTTTTGTTTCCGAGGCGATGGCGCCTTCGAGGCCGGGGCCGACCCTACACTCAATCGGCCATTCAACCGCGCGGGTGAGGCCGGGTTCCGGTTCATCGCTGGTTTCCTGATAGGCCTTTTCCTTGGCCTTCAGTATCAATGCGGTAATATCGTTCAGCTTTTTTTCCATATCCTGGTACCTCCACAGTCTTGATTGTAATATGCCGTCTTAATTAACAGTATAGTGTATGCATACTTTGTGCGCCCGGGCAACAAAAAAATAGCTTGCTGCCGTGACATACCTTGACAATTAAAATCCCGGCTTTTATTATAGATAATTTATACCGTTTTTTATTTTCACCAGCACTTTCAATCAACAGGTACTGTACAGCATCAAACCATGAAACCATTGAAAATCCTTGATTCTTTCTCATCGCGCAGTGAGCTTTCCGTAGGGTCAACCTCTGTGGATTATTTCAGAATACGTTCATTGCAGGAGCAGGGGCTCGGTTCAGTCGACAGCCTGCCGTTTTCGATAAAAATCCTGCTTGAAGCGCTTCTCAGGTGTGAAAACGGTTCCGAGGTAACAGCGCAGGACATAGAGAACCTTGCATCCTACAGACCGGAAAACCCCGGTAATGCCACAATACCGTTCAAACCGGCAAGGGTTCTGCTGCAGGATTTTACCGGCGTTCCGTGCGTTGTCGACCTTGCTGCCATGCGCAGCGAAGTCGCCAGGCGCGGCGGCGATCCCGGGGGAATACATCCTGAAATCCCTGTCGATCTTGTGATCGACCACAGTCTGCAGGTTGATTTCAGCGCCGCGCCGGATGCCTGCGCGAACAATACCGCCCGTGAATTTGAGCGTAATGCCGAGCGATACCGGTTTCTGGCTTGGGGTCAGAAAGCATTCAATAATTTTCGCGTCATTCCGCCGTCCTGCGGGATTTGTCATCAGATCAACCTCGAATATCTTGCCGCCGTCGTGCAGCATATCGATGTCGACGGTCGCCCGCTGGCATTCCCGGACTCGCTCGTCGGCACAGACTCGCACTCAACCATGATAAACGGTCTCGGTGTTGCCGGATGGGGTGTCGGCGGCATCGAGGCCGAAGCAGCCATGCTCGGGCAGCCTCTGTCCATACCGGCACCGCCGGTAATCGGATTCAGACTCAGCGGCAGGCTGACCGCAAAAGCGACCGCCACCGACCTCGTGCTGAGGATAACCGAAATGCTGCGCACCAGGGGTGTCGTCGGTTCATTCGTTGAATTTTTCGGACCCGGCCTCAACAGCCTGAGTGTTCCCGACCGTGCCACGGTGGCGAACATGGCGCCCGAGTACGGCGCTACCATGGGCTTTTTTCCGGTCGATGCCGAAACCATAACATTCCTCAGAAATACCGGAAGGCCGGCTGCGGTGACCGAGCGTGCAGCAACCTACTGCAAGGCACAGGGGCTTTTCAGGGAAGAGGACACACCCCCGCCTGTTTACAGCGATGTCGTTGAGCTCGATCTGGCATCCGTGCGCCAGAGCCTGGCAGGCCCGAGCCGCCCTCAGGACAGAATCGATCTGTCCGACATGAAAACCTCATGGAAAAAAACCCTTGCGGCTGCGCCGGAAAACCGCGGTTTCGGAATCGGCGCCGCTGATGCCTCTGCGACGGTATCTGCGATATCGGCCCCTGATAACAGTTTCGAGCTTACCCACGGCAGCGTAATTCTTGCTTCAATCACAAGCTGTACCAATACCAGTAATCCGGATGTTATGCTGGCTGCCGGCCTGCTTGCCAGAAACGCCTGCCGGGCGGGACTGCAGCCGAAGCCCTGGGTTAAAACAAGCATGATACCGGGCTCAACCGTCGTCACGCGGTATCTTGACGAAACCGGCCTTCTGCCCTTCCTGGAACAGCTGGGCTTTCACGTTGCCGGATACGGCTGTGCAACCTGCATCGGCAACAGCGGTCCGCTTGATCCGGCAATTGAAAAAGCAGTGAGTGAAAGCGGTATTGTCACAGCCGGTGTTGTGTCCGGCAACCGTAATTTCGAAGGGCGCCTGCACCCGCTTGTCAGGGCAAGCTTCCTTGCCTCACCCCCGCTGGTGGTGGCCTACGCCCTTGCAGGCACGGTCGACATTGATCTGACGTCCGAGCCGCTCGGTACGATCGACGGGAACAATATTCATCTCGATGACATATGGCCTGCAGACGACGAAATCGAGTGCCTGGCACACGCAGCGTTGAATCCTGAACTGTATTGCAGCGCATATAGCGGGATCGAGCAGTCAAACGACCGCTGGAACCGGCTCTCCCCGGATGACGCCATCCTGTATGCATGGGACGAGTCAAGCACCTATATAAGGGAGCCCGGCTTTTTCAGCGACATGCCGGCTGACGGGAACACGATCCGCCCGATCGAGAGTGCCCGCGTGCTGCTCAAGGTCGGCGACAGCATTACAACCGACCACATCAGCCCGGCCGGCGCCATCCCGGTGCAGAGCCCGGCCGGCGCCTATCTCATCGACCAGGGCGTGCAGCCCGGTGATTTCAACTCATACGGCAGCCGCCGCGGCAACCACCATGTCATGACCCGGGGAACCTTTTCAAACATCCGCCTGCGCAATCAGCTTGCACCCGGTACCGAGGGCGGCTGGACAACCTGTTTCATCAATACGATGGTCACCAGCATTTACGACGCAGCGTGTTTATACCGGGATAGCGGTATTCCGACCATTGTGCTTGCCGGGCGTGATTACGGCATGGGCAGCAGCCGCGACTGGGCCGCCAAAGGAACCGGTCTCCTTGGCGTGCGCACCGTGCTCGCAGTATCGTTCGAGCGCATACACCGCAGCAACCTCGTCGGCATGGGCGTGCTGCCCCTGCAGTTCCTGGAGGGTGACACCGCGGATACGCTCGGCCTTACCGGCAAAGAATCATTCACAATATGTATTGACGGCTCCATCCAGCCTGCTCAGCGCATTACCGTTATCATCGAGAGAGAGAACGGCGACAGGCGCTCCATGGAAATGCTCTGCCGTCTGGACACCGCAACCGAGGTAGCGTATTACAAAAACGGCGGCATTCTGAAGACCGTCCTGAAAAAAATGCAGCTGTAGCCGAAAGGCCGTGCCCTGACACGGCTGCTCCCGTTTTCAGGCACCGTACCGGAGAACACTTATGGTGAGTAAAATTCACGTCAAACAACCTGTCGTCGAACTTGACGGCGACGAGATGACCCGCGTCATCTGGGATATGATCAAAAAGGACCTGATCCTGCCGTATCTCGACATTGAACTGCTGTACTACGACCTTTCGATACAGAACCGCGACGCTACCGAAGACCGGGTAACACGCGATGCGGCGGCAGCTATTGCAGCGCACCACGTCGGCGTCAAATGCGCTACGATCACCCCGGATGAGGGCCGCGTAAAGGAATTCGGCCTCAAAAAAATGTGGAGAAGCCCCAACGGCACCATCCGCAACTATCTGGGCGGCACGGTATTCCGAGCCCCCATAGTCTGCCGCAACATCCCGCGCCTTGTAAAAAACTGGACAACGCCCATCATCGTCGGGCGCCACGCACATGCCGACCAGTACCAGGCAACCGATATCCTCGTCCGGGGTCCCGGAACCCTGAAAATGGTTTTTACTCCAGGCGACGGATCGGAAGAGCAGAGCTGGGATATCGCCGAGTTCCGGAGTTCCGGGGTAGCGCTCGGCATGTACAATTTCGATGAGTCGATTCGCGGCTTTGCCCGCTCGTGCATGAATTATGCACTGCAGGTCGGCTATCCGCTTTACCTCAGCACAAAAAACACGATCCTCAAAACCTATGACGGGCGATTCAAGGACCTGTTCGAGGAGGTGTTTGAGCTCGAGTTTGCCGACACGTTCAAACAGGCCGGCCTCACGTACGAGCACCGCCTGATCGACGACATGGTTGCCCAGGTGCTCAAGTGGGAGGGCGGCATTGTATGGGCCTGCAAAAACTACGACGGCGACGTACAGTCGGATACGGTTGCGCAGGGTTTCGGCTCCCTGGGACTCATGACCTCGGTTCTCATGTGCCCGGACGGAAAAACAATCGAGGCCGAGGCCGCCCACGGCACGGTAACGCGCCACTACCGGCATCATCAGCAGGGGCTCGAGACCAGCACCAATCCCGTTGCAAGTGTTTTCGCCTGGACGACCGGCCTCAGGCACCGCGGGCGCCTCGACGGAACCGGCAATCTCATCACCTTTGCAGACACGCTTGAAAACGTCTGCATCAGCACTATCGAAAGCGGCACCATGACCAGGGATCTGGCTGTCGCCGTGCAGGGGACCGGCAGCCCGCCCCGCGATACCTATGTCACGACCCAGGAGTTTTTGAACGCTCTTTCCAGCGGCCTGAAAAAAAGCCTGGGGTGATTCCGGCAGGGAGAAACACCTTTTACCGACATATGTCGTTGTTAGCTGCTGTCGAAGGGATGCACTGTTTTGCGTCTTTACTTCCTGCCGTTCTATTTGATAAACAAGTGCATTATAAACAGAGTTGCAGGGGTGGACTCGCACAAGCACGTCCACCGTTGTCCTCCCTCAAACAGAAAGGTCACCTCATGTCGTGCTTACGTATCATAAGCATATCGGCTGCACTCTTTTTTCTGGCAACACCGCTTCACGCAGACACGATTGTTTTTGCAAACGGAGAGCGCCTTGTCGGTAAAATCGTACGCATGGAAGGCGGCGTTCTGGAGTTTTCCTCGGAAATAGCCGGAAGCGTGAAAGTCGGCATCGAAAAAGTGCAGAGCATTGAAAGCGACAGGCCCCTGACAATCTCATTAGCCGACGGCACAAGCACGAAAGCCGCATCGATACGGTTCGTCAACGGCCGGGCCATGCTGCGCGGTGCATCGAATTCTGATATAACCGTTTTACGAACCGACATCGCCGAGATCGATCATCCGGACAAGCCCCGGGTTGCATGGTCGCGCAGCCTTACGGCCGGGCTTTCGAGCTCGCACGGCAACTCCACCAGTACCAAGCTCAATATCGCCCTGCATATCCTGCGCCGCTCAAAGCGTCACCGTATCAGGCTCGACAGCCTGTATCTCTACGGCAGAGAGGACAATCCCGATGCCGATCTCGACCCTGATGCCGATGATGAGATAACGACCGAGGAGAATTTCACGCTCAGCGCAAAATATGACTATTTTTTTACCAAAAAAATATACGGCTACCTGAGCGGCAGCTATAAAAAGGATCACATTGCAAATCTCGATTATCGCATGATAGCCGGCGCCGGCGCCGGCTATCAGTGGCTTGACAGCGCCAGGCTTCAGTGGAGCACCGATATCGGACTCTCACTTCTGCGGGAAAAATATTCATCGCACGTAGCCATTGAATACGATGATGAGGACGACAATGAAGGAGATGAAGATGCCGACACCCGCCCGGCCTACCGGCGTCAGGTCGACAGAAACAACGACCTCTCGCTGCAGCTCGGCAGCAGCTTCAGCTGGAACCCCAGCGACAGACTGAAATTCATGTGTACTGTCCAGTATGTTCCGGCACTCGGCGATTTTTCGGATTACTTTCTCACGGCGGATGCCGAGCTTCGCGCTGCAATAAATAAAAAGCTGTTCAGCAGCATCAAGGCAATCATCGACTATGATGCAACACCCGGTGAGCAGTCGGAGTCGACTGAGAAAAAATATATCGTGGGGCTGGGATTGAATTTTTAGAACGCTGCTCGGAAACGGTCACCGCCGCACCGGCTCATTAGTGCACTTTACACTGTTCCAGAGCCTTGTTCCGGTGCCCGCCTGGTGGTGCGAGCATGCAGGATCTGCTTCAGTTGTGATCTTTTTTCGCGACCGGAGGTCGCTCCTACCGGGTGTGTGGAATATACCGGCGCTTTGCAGGAGACCGCTCTGGGTGCGAAAGGGATCGCGGCCGGAGGCCGCTCCCGGCTACATTACTTTGATACATGCCATAAAAGCGAGTGATTTCAGCCATCCCCGTAAAAGACATTAAATACAATGAAGCGGTTTCAGATATTTTCCAGCAGGCAGACCTCGATCCAGCCGCTGCTGTCCGTCGGAAAATAGGTATTTGTCCCGGTCCGCATCGCTTCAAGGTGCATCATGCCTGCAACCTCTTTCAGCGCCATACCGCTGAACAGTTCTTTAATCTGATCTGATGCATAGCAGCCGATTGTTTCAAGCCCGCAGGAGTTCGAAATAAGGCCGAATACTTTCCGGGGGATGTCCGCCCTGTCATCGGCCACATCTGCATAAGGGCGTAGATATTCAAGCAGAATCCGTTCCGGACCGAGCGCCTGAACAAGTGCCTGCAATGCTTCCGTCGGCAGGTAATAGCTGACACCCTCGAATATCAGCAGTGTCGGTTCTGCAGGGTTCCAGCCGTTCTGAACAAGTCCTTTCTGCACAACGTCAGCCTGCACGAGGTCTGCTTCGATAAAGGAGATATTCCTGCGGCGCCCATCGTTCAGCAGGTCTGCGCGGCGTGCTTTGGCGTCCATATTCTCGCGGTCGATTTCGAACACCCGCACGTCCGGATACAGCGCTGTTATTTCGATGCCGAGCGCGTCAAACCCCGCTCCGGCGATAACCACCTGCGTCATGCGGCACGGCTTGCGACAGGAAGCGTGCACAAAGTGCATGATACCGAATTTTCTGTTCTTTATGACTTCATCATAGAAAGGGCAGATATCCCTGCACTGTCTGTACAGCGTCATTCCGCTCTCCAGATTCAGCGTGCCCAGGTACTCCAGCGCCGGGACGCTTCGATAGCACTCCTGCCGGGCCCACAAAAGGACAAGCGCGGATGTCGATGAAAGCTTCAGCATGGTATCGATTATTTACCGGTGTGCGGCAGGCAGCGCGTTATCATTACATCAGGGGAAAGGGTTGGCAAACGTAAAAACGTTCTTTCAAGTGCGACTCGTCGTTGCGCACCCGCACGGTTCGTCATGATGTATTGACACACAAGCCACCCTGCGCCTATACTTTCTGTATCCCAATGCACCTTCTTATTAAAGAAACCTGTAATCCCCTATATTTTCCTTAAACGCGAAAGCATCTCTTTATAAACTTCTTTGTCCCGCCTCATACCCACTTTGAGAACCAGAACCCGTACTTCATCCTGCTTGATTTTATAGATAACACGGTAATCGGATATTTTTAATTTCCAGTAGCCTTTTAAATCAATACGAAGGGGGGTTCCGTACGTCTCCGGGGAAGAAGAAAGCTTTTTATAAATGGTTTTTAATATAATGGCCTGGTCACGATTGCTGATCTTTTTAAAATCATCCTCGACAACCAGACGGTGGATAGTGATCTTCCACATGGCTGTTACTTGAGAAGGTCTTCAATAGGGATGTAGTCTTTATCTGTACTGGCTTTAAAACGTTCGCAGGCCATAAATCCCAAAACCAGATCTTCAGCTGTTTCGACCATATTCTGCATACGTTCATATTCTTCGCTGGAGAGCAGGACAGCTTGGGGTTTGTGTCTTTTTTCGATGATTACAAGCCCCTCTTTTGCCTTTTCCAGGATAGTATCTATACCTGTACGAAGCTCCGAAACACCGACCAGCGTGGTATGTTCTTTAATTGTAATCATTTTATTTTCCTTAAATATTTTCTGTATGAGTATAT
The DNA here is from genome assembly GCA_964518865.1 of uncultured Thermodesulfobacteriota bacterium. GTDB lineage: Bacteria > Desulfobacterota > WTBG01 > CAIYCZ01 > CAIRTM01 > JANQGV01. The sequence goes on along the minus strand of CAZFIB010000060.1, from coordinate 5,466 downwards.
CTGAACCATAGCATATGAACATTTAATAGTCAATTTAAAAGACATTTTAATTGACTATTAATAGATGGCTTTATCTGTGATGAATCTTGCGGTCCCAAGTATTATTCTGATGGTCTCCTCACCGGTTTCTCCCTTGACAGCAACCCTGTTTAGTTTCATAATGGTTTCGTATCGAAATCTTTTGGAGGTAATTATATATGGCAACGGTAACGGTAAAGAACATACCGGATGAGCTTTACGACCGTCTCAAGTCAATTGCAGCAACAAATCGGCGCTCGATCAACAGCGAGATTATCATGTGCATTGAAAATACGGTTTTAAGTCACCGAATAAATCCGGACAAGGTGATCGAGAATGCTCGTCAGCTTCGTCAAACGACAGCCGGACATCTGATCAGTGATGAGGAATTCAACAAGGCAAAAACAGAAGGCAGGCTGTGATTGTTGTTGATACAAATGTTATCGGTTATCTGTTCCTCTCAAGCGAGCAATCTGTTCTGGCAGAACGTGCCCTGCAAAAGGACAACGAGTGGGCCGCACCGATTTTATGGCGCAGCGAATTTCGCAATGTCCTGACTCTTTATATGCGAAAAAATCTGATCACGTTCGAGCAGGCTCGGCAGATAATGAATAGTGCGCTGGAATTGCTACGGGGTCGAGAATATGAGGTTCCGTCATATGAAGTTTTACGGCTTGCATCAACAAGCAATTGTTCTGCTTATGATTGTGAATTTATCACCGCGGCAAATGACTTGCAGGTCCCTTTGGTGACTGTTGATAAGCAGCTGCTGCAAGAGTTTTCTTCAGTGGCACTATCATTACATTCGTACAGTGAATAAAAATTATTCCCCCTTCCCGGCAAGCATCTGCACGGCGAGCCTGCCGCTGTTCTCCCCTTCTCCCATATACAAAGTACGGTGCGGAAAGGGGATTTCGATGCCGCGCTCGTCAAAGGCTTTTTTCACGCGCTTGCGGAACTCCCGCGCAACATCCCACTGTTTTATGGGCAGGGTCTTGAAGAACATGCGGATGTTGACCGATGAGTCTCCGAACGAATCCACCCCCAGCATGGTCAGCGGCTCGAGAATGTACTGCCCGAATTCCTCATCATCGCACATGCCCTGCCCGACCTCATGGAGGACCCCGATAACCCTCTCGACATCCTCCTTGTAGGCGACGCCGATCTCGATGAGCGCGCGCGACCAGTCGCGCGTAAAATTGGTCGCAATGCTTATGGAGCTGTTGGGAATGATGTGGACCCGGCCCTCCAGATCGCGCAGGCGCGTGGTGCGCAGGTTTATGGCTTCCACCAGCCCGCCGATCCCGGCAACGTTGGCGACATCACCGACCCGTATCTGGTTTTCCATGATGATGAAAAAGCCGTTGATAACATCCTTCACCAGCGTCTGGGCGCCCAGGCCGAGGGCTATGCCGGCAACGCCGGCACCGGCAAGCAGCGGTCCGATCGCAACCCCCAGCTCGCCGACGATCATTATAAACGCCGCTGTGTAAATAACGACCCCGATGGTCGTGTCCACGATGCCGCCCAGGGTTTTTCTTCTCTTTTCAAGCTCTGTCGGCACGATGCCGTCCTGGCGGGTTTTTTGTTCAAAACGGTGTGCAATGAGCTTGAAAATTTTATGGGCTAACCAGGCGCAGACAAGAATCAGTACGATAATCAGCAGTTTTTCAAAAAAAACGTTCATCATGCTATTGAGCGTTGCATTCATACAGCCTCCCTTTCACGGTTACAGCCAGCGCTTGTGTCTGAAATACACGAGCATGACACCGGCTGTTACAACAATTGCAATCCATACTGCGGGATAGGCGAACCGCCACTCCAGTTCAGGCATAAATTTAAAATTCATGCCGTAAATTCCGGCTATAAACGTTATCGGTATGAAGATGGTTGCAATAACCGTCAGCACCTTCATGACTTCATTCATCCGGTTGCTGATGGTAGACATATACATATCAAGCATGCCGGAAACCAGGTCCCGGCAGGTTTCGACAGTTTCGATTACCTGTATCGTATGATCGTACAGATCACGGTAAAACGGCTCGGTCGCATCCGACATACTGGAAACCTTGCCGCGCTCGATACTGCCGACCACATCGCGCAGCGGCCAGACAGCTCTGCGCAGAAAGAGCATCTCGCCGCGCATTTTATGAATTTTCCGCAGAGTCTCCGGTGTGGGATTTTCCATAAGTTCATCTTCGATTGCTTCTATGCGTTCCCCGATTTTTTCCAGAATGACGAAATAGTTGTCGACTATCGCGTCGAGAAGGGCATAACAGAGATAATCAGGACCCATCCGTCGAATGCGCCCGACCGATTTTCGTATGCGTCCGCGAACCGCGCTGAATACGTCTCCCTCTGTTTCCTGAAACGAAACAACGCTGTCACGGGTGAGAACAATGCTGACCTGCTCGGCCATGACTTCACATGCGTCTTCATCCCAGGTGAGCATCTTCAGGACGAGATATACATAGTCCTCGTAATCATCAATTTTGGGCCGCTGCCCCGCATGCACGATGTCTTCAAGCACAAGGGGATGAATGGCGAAGTGCCGGCCAACGGTTTCAGCAACCCTTGTATCGTGAATGCCGTTGATGTTTATCCAGGTCACCTGCTCGTTTTCCATGCGCTCGAAGCACCCATCAGCAGTCTCAGCGGATTTCTCCCGGACTGTTTCCGGATTGTAGCCGATAATTTTTATGCTTGTTTTCGGTACCTTTTTCTCGCCTATGTGAACGAGTGTTCCGGGTGCGAGACCGGTCTTTTTCGACATGCGCTTTATAAACCTGAGCATATGACCTCCCTGCATGACAACAGTCAATCAAATGTCTTTATCGGTTTTTGACAGCTTTTCTGCCGTCAATCGATGTACCGGCTTTCGCCAGGGCGCTCTCAGCCTGCGCAGCCGCTTTTGCCGCCCTGCGGGCTGCTTTTTCCGACTCCTCATATGATGCCCGGACTTCTTTTTTCAGTCGCTCTATCTCTGCTGCGTCGGTATGTGAGTCAACCTGTTTCTTCAGCTTATCTGACAGGTCGACGGCCTTGTCGCGGGCACGCTCTGCCACCTTGGCCGATTCGCGGGCTTTCCTGAGCGCCTGCAGGGCCGCATCATGCACGGCAGCCTGCTCTCCGGCCGTGCCCTCCTCCGGCTCGGCCCCGAGATCGATATCCTCGGCAGCCAGCACGAGCGCTGCAGCCGGAAGGGGCCTGAGAAGCTCGTCGATATCTGCCGCATACGGACACACGATTTCCTTATCGACGAGTCGCATGGGAAGCATAACCAGCGCTGCATCCCGGGAGTAATTGACGACAGTTGAATCGACAACCCGTCCGAGCACCTCGCACGCAGCGTCTATGCGGACATCATCGAGCATGCTGCCGAGCATCGAGGAAACCTCATGCTGCCCGGAATCCTTTCTGTCGATCAAAATTCGCAGCTGTGCATCGCTCCATTCGCGGCTGCGCTTCATCAGGTGAGCCAGCAGCAGCATAAGCCTGCCGGTTTCCTCATCCCACCACCATATATCGATTCTTCTGCTCTCACGGGGCATCAGCCGCATCCGTGACCATTCCTGATCGTCGGCATCGAGAATTACGATATTGCACCCGTAGCGGAACGCCGTTCGCAGATTGCGGCCGTAGCGGAGCCGGCGTACGGCAACAACACCCTGCGACATTTCCTTCATGCGATTCAGCAGAATCGTATTCACCTGGAGCGCACCGATACCGAAGGACTGCAGCACGGTGGCAAATCCCTCATCGATGTCCGGGACGGCCACTACCAGGGGAAATGCGGTCGATCCGATACGCTGCATGTCCTCTTTCATCTCGCGCAGCGCCTGCTCGCGAACACGTAACGACTGCACACCGTCAGCCTCGATCATTCGTACAGCCGTCGTGACGCCGCTGCCGCCCTCGAGCCACGCGGAAAACTGCAGCAGACGCTCCCGCCGATGCGAATCGTCAGAAAAGGCCAGTATCTGGGGTCGCCAGTCACGCGGATGCTCGGGATCGGCTGATGAAGCCAGCAAATGCTCGCGCAAATGCTGCAGATGAAATGAACGCCGGCTGTCCGCCCACCGGTGCGGACCGGATGTCCGCTCCAGATACTGATACAGGGCGATCAGAACAGCGATCGCGACGATTCCGGCCGCGGCGTCGACAGCCAGCATGCATAAAAAGCAGGCAATCCAGCCCGCAAGACTTACCCGTCTGTTGAAAAACCTGAAGCGGGGCCGAAACGACGGGCTTTGCGTACGCGCTTCGAAATAAGTTGCGTAGTTCAGCAGTCCGTATGATACGAGAAAAAACATCGAAACCACCGGGGCTATGATATTCAAATCGCCGAGGCATATGGTTGCAAGCGCGATACCTGCGGTAAGCAAAACTCCTCTGCGCGGGTTATGCGCCGGGCCGTACCCTTTTGCAAACGGAAGCAGAAGCGGAATGGTTCTGTCGGCTGCCAGCGATTGCAGCACACGCGGTGCTCCGAGAAACGAGGCCATGGCCGAAGAAAGGGTCGCCGCAATCACTCCGGCATCCACAAGCATGCCGGTAACCGAAATCCGCTTCATGGCCGCGTAGTCCTGCGTCAGTGTTTCCTGATCGAGCGATCCCGCCAGCAGAAACGCTGCTGCAAAATACAGCAGCATGGTCAGCCCGACTGCCAGAAAAGTACCAAGCGGTATGCTGGAGTCGGGATGTTTGAGGTCACCCGACATGTTGACACCCTGGGTAAATCCGGTAACCGCCGGAAAAAAAAGCGCAAAAAGCATCCAGAATCCAGCCGACGAGCCGCGGGCGGAGAGACCGCTTGCCAGTGTCGCGGAACTGAAACTGCCGGCAGCTCCTGCAAAGAATGAAACAACCGCGCAAACAAGAACCGCCATGACCGCAAACTGAAATTTTGTCGCCCAGTCGGCGCCCAGCCAGGCGAATACGAACAGGACGGCAACGGCGGCGGCGGCTATTATCTGCGGAAGCCAGACCGGGCTGCCAGCGGAAAATCCCGACAGCACCTCGCCGAAACCCAGGCAGTAAAATGCAATGGAAACCGATTGGGCTACATAGAGAACAACGCCTATCGCGCCGCCGAATTCAGCGCCGAGCGTCCTCGATATAATGTAATATACACCGCCGACTTTTACGCGCAGATTGGTGGCGATTGCCGCCATGGAAATACTGGTGAGGACGGATATTGAGTTTGCCAGGGCGATGATAATACATGCTTTCACAAGGCCCGCCTGGCCGACCACATACCCCAGGCGCATAAAAAAGATAATACCGATAATCGTCAGAAAGCTCGGCGTAAAAACACCGCCGAAGGTACCCATCAGCTTCGGACGCCCCGGCAGGTCATGTATTGTCTCTGAATCGTTTTTCATGATTTTTATAAGTCAGACACCTCCGGCAATGCCGGAGGCTTGAAAAACGTGAACCGCTCAAAGC
>CAZFIB010000059.1:0-26424 GCA_964518865.1 uncultured Thermodesulfobacteriota bacterium | reverse complement strand
CCCTGTTTTCAGGGGCCAACGAGTTTTTTTATTTTTTAGATGGTGAATCAGGGTATCCTATCCTTCCTTGCAGGCAGAGACAAAAGCAGGTATCATAGAAAAAATTCGGCACCATCCTGAAGCGCCGTTGCACATGCCTGGCGGAAACCCGGCACAAGGAGCGAACCATGCTGTTTTTATCCGATGATGAAAAACGTGTCTGGCACAGCCTCGGCAGCGAAATCCTCGAAAAGGAACTGCCGCCCCGGAATATCGGGGACGACGTCCGCGAAAACCTCACATCCTTTTTTCATTACTATGCCGGAACGCTCCTTGCCGCGCACGGCCGGGAGCCGCTCGCCAAACAGTGGTTCGCAGAGGGGGCCCAGGTCGAGGATGACGGCCTGTTCTCCAATGCCTTTGCCGCCGCCTTTCTCGAGCGCCGGCAGAACCGCTTTATTATGCCGGACACGGCCTTTGCCGACCCGCGCCCGTTTGTGCACTTTGCCGGTGTGCCGGAAATGAAAGGCGCCCGCGAGCGCTTTATCAGGCAGTGCGGCCACTCGATGCCGCACTTTAAAAAACCTTTCAGAATTATCGATATCGGCTGCGGCAACGGCGCACTGATCGTCATGCTCCTCACGCACCTGCAGGAAACCGGCAAAGTCGGTGATATCGATGAAATTCTGCTGATCGACGCATCACCCGCCATGGTCGAGCTTGCTGAAAATACCGTGCGGCAAGCATATCCGGACGTCACGATCAGAACCGTTAACAGCCGGATCGAGCAGATATCTGATAAAATCGATGCGTCATACGATGTGGCGCTGAGCTCGCTGGCATATCACCACATGCCGATGGAACTGAAGCGGGTTCACCTTGAGAAACTGAAGCCGCGGATCGACCATTTTGTTATTTTTGAGCTGGATGCCAACAACGACACGCCCGAGGTGCACTCTCCCGAGCTTGCGGTATCCGTGTACCAGTCCTACGGCAGGATCATCGATTTTGTGTTCGCCCATGACGCGCCGGTCGATGTCGTGCAGGCCTGCGTTGACTGTTTTCTCATGACCGAAGCCGTATCCCTTCTAACGCAGCCCCGCGGCGAGCGCACGGACTATCACATGCTGCGCAGCCAGTGGCGGGGACTCTTCGATTCGATCCTGTCGCCTGCATTTACCTGCCGCTGCGATTCGACCGCCTACGGTGACGAGTATCTCGATCTGTTTACCCTGCACTACGGCCGGTAGTCTTTCAAGGCATCACCGCACCTGCTCGCTGTACTGCAGCAGAGACAGACAGCCCACATACAGAAAGCCGCAGCAGAACAGGAGCTGAAACGGTACCGAAACATACACCCCGTATTGCAGAGAAAATGCAAGCCCCCAGCAGCAGTACAGCCCCAGCAACAGTTCCATGAGTATCTGCCGGAACGGCGCCGTTGCCCGGTATTTTTTGCTGCGCCGGGAGTCCGTTCGGGATGCTATGTTGAATTTCGGCGTGCGGATAAATTCGCTTGTGCGCCCGGAAAGCGCCTCCATGACCGCCGACCCGTTATTGACGCCGAGGCCGATACCCAGCACCATCAGCAGCGGTATGCAGGGAAGACGCTGCAGCACGTTTTCACCGGCCGCCCGCTGGGAAACAAGATAAAAAACGGTTATCGGCAGCACGGAAAAAACAAAACACACCATGTCCACAACCAGCAGCCCCCGCCAGCCCATAACGATTCTGGTTACCAGCGCCGGATACGTCAGCAGTGCCAGCAGTATGAGCAGCAGGTAATTTGCATTGGCGGTCAGATGAAAAAATGCCTCGATTTTGACCCTGAGCGGCAGGCTGCTCTTCAGCAGCTTCGGCAGGATCAGCCGGGCCGTCTGCAGGCCGCCCTTGGCCCAGCGGTGCTGCTGTGATTTGAATGAAAGCACATCCACGGGAATTTCAGCCGGTGTGACCACGTCCGGCACGAAAACGAATTTCCACCCCCCCGCCTGAGCCCGATAGCTCAAGTCAAGATCCTCGGTGAGTGTCGCACAGCGCCACCCTCCCGCAGCGTCGATACAGGCCCTGCGCCAGATGCCGGCGGTGCCGTTGAAGTTGAAAAACCGGCCTGAACGGTTACGGGCCGTATGCTCCAGAATGAAGTGTCCGTCAAGAAACATCGCCTGCAGCCGTGTCAGCATACAGTAGTCGCGGTTGACATGCCCCCACCTGCTCTGAACCATGCCAACGCGGTCGTCGGAAAAATAGGGAACCAGCTGCCTGAGAAACGCACGGGACGGAATAAAGTCGGCATCGAACACTGCGATAAGCTCGCCGGCAGCGGTTGCAAGGCCGTTCTGCAGCGCGCCGGCCTTGAAGCCCGAACGCTCGCTGCGATGCAGGTAGACGATATCGACTCCGCGCGCGGCATAATATTCGACGCGGCTGCGGGCGATGCCGGCGGTTTCATCGGTTGAGTCGTCGAGGACCTGAATGTTCAGCAGCTCTGCCGGATAATCGAGGGCGGCAACCGCATCGATCAGTCGCTCGACGACATACATCTCGTTATACACCGGCAGCTGAACGGTTACGGCGGGAAGTGAGTCCGAAACGGCATGATTCACGGGCTTTGCATGTCGGTGCCGCACGTATACGGCAAGTATCCAGCAGCGGTGCAGGCAATACACCATCAGCATGCCCAGAACACCGAAATACGCACCGACAATAATGTATTGTATCATAGCCGCATATGCAGGCCGCCGATTCCGGGAAGCTCCAGTCCGCCGTCGAAAAAATCGAACTTTACGGAAAGGCCCAGCAGGTTCAGTTCCAGTCCCTCACGCCCGGCCAGTATCACACCGGCAATACCCCAGAGGCTGATCTGCAGGCCGGTACCGCTCGGGGCTGCTGCAAATATCGTTCTGTCGCACGGATAGTCTTTCCCGACAGCCGTGACCGGCATCTCGACGGCAAGCTCGGGAACCGCCCTGCACAGATATGCCGTAAACGTATTGCTGTTCGGTCCGGGCCACAGCCGGTAGAAGTTTTTATACGGGTAGCACGCCGCAGCGGCAGCGATGCCCGCAATGGCGCGTTCGGCCGCCGCACCGCGCAGATCGAAGACAAGCCGTGGCGGCGATCCCATCCAGTAACGGTCGGGGATATCGACGGCGGCCGTCACCGGCGAGACACCCTGCTCCGAAAACAGCCACCCCTTTACCTGATATACCCGGTAGGCGGCGGCAGCGGCCGGTTTAACAGCCACCCAGGTGTGCTCCGCAAAGGCGCCCCGCACACCCCATGCCCGTGCGGCAAATACCTGCACCACGGCATCGGGATACGAACCGGGATCCGGCGAGAGCTGCGCCCGTCGTGTGTCGTAATAAGCGATGTCTTTTGCTTTGCGGTCGCCGAGATGCCAGGGCCGGATGCACAGCATCAGAACCGGGCCGCCCAGGAAAAGACCCGCACACAGCAGCGATATGACGGCAGCCGTCCTCATGGCGTTTTATCACGCGGCCCGGTTGCTCAAAACGGTTACCGGAGCCTGCGTATCGATTTCCAGCAGCAAGAAAACACCTTAATTGCTGATAGCAGCTTTAATCCTGATTGCTTCACCGGAGCCGGGCAGCAGATCCGCTCGCGGATAGTAGCGGCCGGCATAATAATTGCGTTCGTCGTCGGGATAGTTCACGACGTCATAGATGCCGCCGTCGGCAAACCAGGTAAGCTCGTTGGCTTTTGCGTTACTGGTTATGCCGCACACACAGGCATACAAACAGGCGATGCAGCCCGGATTCCAGTTCAGGTTCGAGTCGCGCGTGCCGCCGATACGCATCTCGATACCGAGCGGTTCGAACACGGTACCGTCCGGCATAAACTCGGATTCTTTTTCCTCAAACAGTTCGTCGATCGTATAGAATTTTCCGGCACCATCCCAGGTGACGGAAAATTCTATTTTCTGCCCGTCGGGATATTTGCTCTGCCAGGTTTCCATATCACCGTAAAAAATTCCGTCCGCCATGTTCCCCTGCGGACGTGCCCCCACAAGCGTCATAAGCTCCTGAAAGCAGAAGGGCGGCGTGTCCGCCTGCAGCAGCCCGTTCAGGTGCAGCCCGCCGCCCTGATAGACGATGCAGTGGTGCGTTGCCCGCTGCGAGAGATTTTCGTAATTCTCGGTGGCGACGTACCCGGTCATAACGATAAAGCCGTTTTCCGCATCGACTTCTTCGATGCCGGTGCAGTACTGCTCGACCAAAGTACCGTAGGAGCTTTGCCACTGGTCATATGTTCCGCCCAAAAACGACACGTCGCTGTAGCCTGCCTTGACAGCCGCTTCAAAGGCGTTCTTGGCGTCGGCGACCGAGTCGGCATAAAAAACGATAGGGTTGTCCTCATAGGTGCTCACAAAGTCGTTGGTCAGCTGATTGATGAGCAGGTGGGCAAGCCATGAGTTGGCAACGCCGGTTTCAGCGGTTGTGCTGACTTCATCATAGCCGTTCGTGTAGTAGGGGTCGCTGCCGTCGGCAAACAGGGCAAGCGGGGCTGCCAGCGCATCGGCGATATGACCGGCCAGATAGTCGCTGCTGCTGCGGACATCCACAATCAGCAGCCGGTCGGCACTGCCCTGCGCTGTTTCCCCGCTCCGGATGGCGGCAGCGAGCTCCTCCATGGATATCGAGCCGGGCTGGTTGCAGGCAGCGGTCAACAGCAGGCACGCTGAAAAAAGCGCGGTTGCACACAGCTGAATAGTTCGTTTACCGGCGGTTTTAATCATGATTGCATTCTCCTTTCACGCATAGATACCTTCATTGGTCATTGTTTAGCTGTATGGTACCCGCCGGCACGATCACCATCAAATAGATAATATCGATTGTCGGCTCGCCGGCAATTGTCTTTACTTATAGCCTGCGGCCGCAGGGTGTTCGGCAAAACGTTGACCACCGACCGTTCGAAAGGTTCGTTGGTGCACGGCACGCGGAATCTGCGGCGCGGTCACGTGCGTACTGGGCGTTTGCAGCTATCCGATTGATTTTTTCTATAGCGGTTCAGACCGCTATAAGAATAATCTAATTGCAAAACCGCACGGTATCTGCCACGTTTGTTTGAAAACAAGCAGAAAGCGTTATATGGCTACAAACAGACACCTCCATACATCCCAACGGGTTTTCTGCGGACCTCGTGCGGCACGCAGCATGGCTGCCTGCACCCTTGCCTGCTGTCTTCTTTTTATCGGCGGCGCAAAAAGCCATGCCGGAACCACCAGTGATATCCTCAATAGTGCCCTTGTCCTGCCGGGCATGACGCAGACGATCGAAGTCATACAGGCCGGACGATTCCCGCTGGGATGCCCGCATTTTTTGATCCTGGTGCTCGGCAGCGGAACCCTCGGCATTTCTTTAAAAAACGAAAGTGAGGCTGCCGAAACCGTTTTCATGCTCGGTCTTGCGCATACCGGTGCTGCAACCGTTCCCATCGCCCGACTGGGTTCATCGGGCGGGATGATCGATCAGATTATCGAAATCGGCTCGTCCTGCTGTTTTGTATGGCTGTACTGTGGTGTTGCTCTTGCCGAGCTCGAACCGGCGTATCTGTACGATGTCCGTCTGTCGCTCGCCCCTTGACGCCGTTGCCGGACTGCAGACTTCCTGCCGCACCGGCCTCATTCTGCTGCTGAGTGCAGGATCGGTCATGCTGTTCTGTTTCCTCATGCTGATCAGCCGTGGAGAACTGCGGCAGCATGCCGTCTTCTGCGTTGCCGTGTTCGGGGCTGCCTTTATCGTGTATGCCGCCGCACTGCTGCTGCTCAGAGTCTTTGATGATGCGTGCGATCCGGGTTCCGAAAGGTTTCGGCTCATTATAATTCTTTTATTCGCACTGGCCTTTCGTATCATTCTGCTTGCAAGTCCTCCCTCGCTTTCAGACGATATCTATCGGTATGTCTGGGAGGGCCGACTTGTGTCGTGCGGCATCAATCCGTTTACCTGTGCCCCTGAAGATGACGCTCTGATCCCGCTTCGCGACACGGTGATCTATCCGCACATCAACCACCGTCATTTGTCCACAATTTACCCCCCGCTGGCCCTGATTATCTTCAGTCTGGCCGCGCGGCTGCAGGCGACGATTTTTACCATGAATGCCGTGTTTCTCGGGTTCGATCTGCTGACAATCCTTGTGCTGCTTGTCACGCTGCGCTGTCTGCACCTCAAAGTGTCACGTATTATCCTCTATGCCTGGAATCCATTGGTTATCGTCGAATTTGCCGGGAGCGGTCACGTCGACAGCGCCGGAATATTTTTTCTTATGCTCGCACTGTATCTTTTTACCCGAAGGCAGCACAGCGCGTGTGTGATCGGTCTTGCCGCAGCATTTCTCAACAAGTTCATCCCCTTTGTATTTCTGCTGCTTCTTCCGCTCAGGAAGCCCAGGGTATCCGCAGCAGTCTTTATCGCTGTCGTCATCACAGCCTACCTTCCGTTTCTTGATGCCGGATGCGGGCTGTTTCATACCCTTTCGATTTATTCCCGCACCTGGATTTTCAATGCCTCGGCATATGAGGCGCTGCAGTGGTTGCTGCCCTCCCCTGATGCTGCCCGCATAACAGCAGGAGCGGTTTTTGTAACCTGTGTTGTCCTGATTATATTGTTGCGAAAAAAAATCTACGCTGTGCTGGGAGGACAAGCACCGTATTTCATCGGTCTTGTAGTATTTGGTGTGCTCTTTGCCGTATCACCGGTTGTGCACCCCTGGTACATCTGCTGGATTATACCGTTTGCCGTTATCTACCCCTGCATGACAGCCGTGCTGCTGAGCGGAACGGTGTTCGTATCGTATCTGGTTCTGCAGCAGTACGTGGCAACGGGCGTGTGGCAGGAGAGCACAACGGTTCGTTTGACTGTGTATGCCCCCGTGTACCTTCTGCTTATACTCGAAACTGCACAACGGCAGCCGGCGTTCCTCGCGCACCGCATGAAAGCTGCTGTGCGGCAAAAATATGTTACAGGGAGCACATGGTCATGAACATAACCGTTATTATACCCGCACTGAACGAGCAGGATGCCATCGGGCGGGTCGTCGGCGAAATACCGCGACACAGCGTCAACGAAATCATCGTTGTCGACAACGGTTCCACCGACAACACCGCTGTAATCGCCCGCACTGCCGGTGCTCGGGTTCTTCATGAACCCGAGCGGGGCTACGGTGCAGCCTGCCTCAAAGGCATCGGCAATGCCTGTGATACCGATGTGTTTGTTTTCCTTGATGGCGATTACAGCGACTACCCGGATGAACTTGATAAAATCGTCGGCCCGATTGCCGGCGGCGAGGCTGACTTCGTTCTGGGATCCCGCATCGCCGGACCGGACGGCCGCGCGACACTGCCGCTTCACGCCTGTCTGGGAAACAAGTTCGTCACCTGGTGCATCTTCATGCTTTTCGGGCATCGTTACACGGACCTGGGGCCCTTCCGTGCAATCAGCGCACCAGCTCTGAAAAAGCTGCATATGGCGGACCGCAATTTCGGCTGGACGGTTGAGATGCAGGTGAAGGCAATACGGCAGGGGCTTGTCATACGTGAAGTGCCGGTCCGTTATCGACAGCGGATCGGCCGCTCCAAAGTCAGCGGTACCGTGTGGGGAAGCATCCGGGCCGCGGTAAAGATTCTTTACCTGGTAGCCGTGCTGCGGTTCTCATCGATGCAATCGTCCGCCTGAAGCACCTCCGCAAGCGCATTGGGGATATGCTCGATTACGGCAGCTATCCGGTCTGCCGGGGTGATGCCTGCCCGAAGGCCTGCCACGCGGTTCGCCCGGCAGGCGATCCGGCAGGCCTCCGGTATCCTGCGGCCCTGTCCCACAAGCGCGGCTGCCATGCCGAAAACCGTATCGCCGGTGCCGCCGATCGCTTCGAGCGCTTCCACTGACGGTGAATCGACTTGATCGACAACCGCGCCGTCATGACAGATATGATCGATACCGCCCTTGACGCACACCCACGGCGGAATGTTTCCGGCAGCCGCTGCGCGGGCGATAAGCTCTTTGGGATCGTTTTCAAGGCTTGTCAAAAAACCGCGCGTATAGGCAGGGTGCATGGCTTTGTCGTCGGCCAGAAAGGCGAGCTCGCCGAGATCCGGCAGAAACAGATCGTACATGGCCGCCTGCCCGGCCGCCTTGGCAACGTACATGAAACCCGCATCGGCGATAAGCACGGGACGGGGACGGGCCTTGCGGATGGCAGCCGTCATCTGATTGTGCAGAGCGATATCGGGAACGATGTAGTGAAGGCAGAGCACATCGCAGCAAATGCCCGGAAACGATTTGATGAGATGGCGGTACACTTTGCGGCTGCCGTTTTGCCGGCCGATGTCGCCTCCGATGATGCACTGCGGAGACGGGCTTTTGAAAAAATCGGCCGCGGCACATGCCGCGCCGATCATGGCCGCCGTGCCCCGGCTAAGGCCGACCCGCTCGCCGTCGATGTGCAGCGTATCGCCCGAAAGCCGTGCCTCTCCGGTGACAAGCTCGGTGTCTGTTCCGGGTACTGTTCCGGCAGTCACAAGCTGCAGACTCATGCAAAAAGCCTCCGGGCCTCATCGAGCGCGATAGCGAGCGTATAAGCGCAAAGCGTGTATCCTATGTCGCGCGGGGACGGTGCCTCACGAAGGGATTTCCCGATCATTTCCTGAGCCAGGTAGGGCACATCCGAACATCCGCCTCCGGATATGTTTACAATGATATGCGTCTGCTTGTCGAAAACGATTTTCATGTTGGCGGCCCTGACCATGATATGTGAACCGAAGTCTTTTGTGCGGCAGATTTCCGTCGGCTGCAGGGCATCGTCGTTGATGTAGATACAGTCGATGGGCTCGCTCCCGGCGTTTTTTAATAGCCGAACGATAGCGACCTGATCGATGAGCGGGAATTCAAGCGACAGGTCGCAACCCTGACGGTAGCGGGGCGGCGGGGCCACTACACGGATATCATCCACACCTTCGCTGCGCAGCACTTTTTCAGCATGCATGACATCGTTGACGGTTTCATACATCAGCAATCCCCGGCCTGTGCGGTCACATTTTTCAGGGTGGGAGTTGAACAGCTTTTGCAGAAACGTCATATCAATATTTCAGGCAGGTGACAGCGTGAGTACGATATCATCGCCTTCATCGCGCACGGCTGCCGTCCATCCCATTGAGGTCGCCATCCTGGTGACATTGTCGCGCGCAGCGCCGGTATCGACAATCACTTCAAAGGAGCCGCCGCCCTCGAGCAGCCGCGTGCGGGTCAGCACAACCGGCTGCGGACACGACAGCCCGCGTGCGTCGATTCGTTCATCCATGGCGTATGTTCTCCGCTATAGCTTTTTTCGCATGCTGAACCCGATCGCCGTGCAGACTGCCAGCCCGATAACGGTAAACAGCGGTCCCCATGCGCCAGTCCCGGCCGGGCTGCTGGCGGTTGCGAAATTGTGTGCAAAGGCCGCTCCGGCAATCATGCCCAGCACAAACACCCCGGCATCGCCGTCACCCTCTCCCGCCATAAACAGCTGGCGGCCGGGGCATCCGCCGGCAAGGGCAATGGCAAGCCCCGCCAGCAGCATGCCGCCGAAGTTCCAGATATGCTGGGTATGGGCGACCGGCTGGCCTGAAAAACCGGGGTGAAACTGGCCTGCAATGATATTTGTTACAAATGCTCCTGCCAGCAGACCGGCAACACCGGTCATCAGGTAAAAATCACGAATCAAAAGAGCGTCGCGCACGGCACCCATCGTGCAAAAGCGCGTTTTCTGCGCCAGCGCCCCGATCAGCAGGCCTGCCAGCAGGCTTACGGCAAGCGGCGCATACTGCGCACCGGGCCCTTTTTGACTGAAAAACAATGCCCCCGACGGCAGGCCGGGTTTCACCAGCAGCAGCGCCAGCAGACCGAGCATCAAAGCCGGCATAACAAGCCCTGCCGCCGGATGGGTTTTCCGGCTGCGGCCGAGATTGTAGCCGGATTTCATGAAAAGGATGCCGATCCAGACGCCTGCCGCGAGCCCGGCGATGCCGGCCAGTGCGTTGCCGTCGCCGCCGGCAAGCCGCAGCAGAGCGCGCCAGGGACAGCCCAGAAACACAAGCGCGCCGATCATGGCGAAAAAGCCCAGCACAAACCGTACAATCGGCGCCGAACCGGTCCGGGCCCTGAACTCGCCGACTGCAAGCGCCGACAGAAAAGATCCGAGCACAAAGCCGATTATCTCCGGCCTGATATACTGAACGACTGCGGCCCGGTGCAGGCCCAGTGCACCGGCGATGTCCCGCTCAAAACAGGCCACACAGATACCCATATTGGCCGGGTTGCCCAGCTTCTGCAGCAGCGCGGCTGCAATGCCGATAATAATACCGACGGCAAAAATACCTTTTTTACTGGTCAGCATATCTCTCATCGCAGTGCTTTCCTCGTAAGCGGCACAGCTTTTTGGTCAAGCATAAAGCACATCTCATACAAGAGCCAAATTGATAATTTCGATAACAGCAGACGATTTGTATAATTATTTCTTATCTGCCGATTCCGATGAGTCCTGTGTAAACGCGAGGGTGCCGCAAGAAAACTTGAGAAGAGCCGACAAACTCTGCCGATTATCTTTCCGGTTTAAAGGGGCGGCAGGTTCCTGGAAAATAAGGACGGTCTTCCGGAGTATCCATAATACCTTTCAGCTTGCCGCGGTCGAGGTAGTTCAGCACCATGCACATCAGCTCCGGACCGCGGACAAAGCCGAGCGATCCGCCGGCTGCGCTTATTTCGTCGAACGCGTGTACCGTGTCGCGTCTGACCCAGCGGCCGCATAGTGTCAGCGGCACCGGCTCGCCGGAATGTATCATGCGGCCGCAGCTCGGTGTTGAATGATCGGCGGTCACCATAACCAGCACCGACGGATTTTCGAGAACCCGGGACAGCCCCTGCTGCAGCCCCCGGTCGAGTGATTCGATAACCTGTTTCTTGAGGACCGGATCTTTGCGGTGAGCAGCCTCATCGGCCGCCTTGGTGTGAACATGAATAAAATCGTAGCGGTCAATCTGTTCGACGGCAGACCGCAGGCGAACAGCTATGTCGTTTTGCGGGTCGGAGGAGTCGGACGCTTTTTGGATGTCGAAGCCCAGATACCTGCACAGCCCGTGATAGACAATCCCCGATGCTATGGAAAGGCAGCGAAGGCCGTACCGCTCCCCCACGGGCTCGACCGTTCGCAGCTGACCGGCGCGCTGTGTCACCAGGAAGTTAAGCGCCGGCTCACCGTTGCGGCGGCGCTCTTCGTTGAGCGGGTGCCGTTCAAGCATGCGGTAGACCCGGCAGAGATAGGCGCGCAGCGCCGCGGCGGTCCGGACAGCCCGTTCGTCTTGAGCCGCATCTTTCAGCGGCAGCGGCTCGGGAACCGCAAGCCCCTCGAGCATCAGGTTGGTGTCGGTCACCTTCGGAGAGACTTCCCCGCGCATGCGCACAATGCCGAACAGGTTGTCCGTAGGAATAAAGTCGATACGTATTCCGTCATGGTTGAACGAACCGATCGCACCGGTAATGAGTGATGCCTCGTTTTCCGGCAGGCGCTCTTTTTCCCTGACCACAATCAGTGAACCGTCCCGCTCCTGCACGCCGGCGATATGGCCGAGCAGGGCGACATCCCCGTGGGCGACCTCGATACCGGCACCGAGCGCCTCCAGAAGGCCGCGGCCCGGAAACTCGCTCAGATCATAGCCGAACATCGCAAAGTGAGCGCGTTCGCTCGGCAGGGCCTCCCCCTGCAGAGAGGCGTGAAACAGGCCGCTCGACCCCCGGGCGGCCACGCTGTCGAGAAACGGTGTCCGGGCTGCCTGCAGCGGTGTTTTATTGTTCAATTCTTCAAACGAACGGTCTCCGATACCGTCGAGCAGAACAAGAATACATTTTTCCGGCATGGCAGCTCTCTATCGATGCAGGTTTCCATACGCACTGATACCACATGCCTTTCTCATTCAAAAGATCTTTTTTACGGACACCTGCGGTGACCGTATGCTGAAATCGTTATTACCTATATGAATGACTCTTTTCCATCACTATTACCTATTTGTAATATTTCCACACGGCAGTTACACTAAAAACATGAAAACGCATCTCGCTCTCTGTAATATATTCGGTCAGGACGGTGCCGCTGCTGCGGCTTTCGCCCGTGAGCACGGCTTTTCCGGCATTGACTGGACAATCGACCCGGAGCTTCCTGAGCAGCGCTTCTTATCGGAAATCAATCACCTTGCCGATTTCGAGGTCCGCTACCATTGCCGTTTTTTTCAGCATGAAATAGCCCTGCCCGGCAGTGCCGGCATACACGCCCTTGCCTTTTATAAGGTCGTCCTGCGAAGAATTCAGGCTGCCGGCGCACGCTTTATGACTCTGCACATCGGACTGGGACAGCCTGCGAACAGCGGCCTCGACCTTACCTGTGCCGCACACAATCTGCGGGAACTGGTCGACGCAGGCCGCCGGGCAGGCGTCACGGTCTGTCTGGAAAACCTTGCCGGCGGCTGGACAAGCAATCCGCGCATATTCAACTATCTCATTCGGAACAGCGGAGCAGGCATTACGGTTGATTTCGGGCATGCGCTTGCAGCCGAACCGGGCGGCGGCCCGGAAGCATTCCGCGAATTTGTTTCAGCGTTTCCCGAGCGCGTCGCAAACAGCCATATCTATCACCGGGAAGTGCCGGGATCCGGACATACACCCCCCAACGTGCTCGATGATATCCTCGAACGATTGCATCTGCTCAAAACCGAAACAGACTGCCGGTGGTGGACGATCGAGCTGCACGAACCGAATGATATTCTGCACACCCGCAGAATAATCGTCGATTACCTGAACAGATCATCATCCCCAAAAAACTTTTCCGGCAAAAGCAGGCCCCCTACGGGTTTTATTAAGAAAACCGCTGCATTGGACGATGCGGCCAGTACACCACACCTGTAAATTCGCCCGCCGGAAGGCAACTCTTTACTATTACTCAAAGTAATAAATAAGCGCACATGAATACTGGTCGCCCGCCGCTATATTCTCGCCGTAGGGATACCCGGTGTAGGTGAACTCCAGCCACCACCGTTTTGCCGCCTGGTAGCCGAGGGTGCACTCGAACTTTGCCAGATCGTATTCATACCCGAGTGACGGGTTGGCAAATGCTCCCGCACCTTCCTGATCGTAGCTTTGTTTAATCACCCGCCCGGTTTCTTCCTCGATATAGGCCTCGGCACGGGGCGGGCTCGGCACGGGAAGGCGGGCGTTTTTTGCACTCAGAATTCCGTCCAGCTTGAAGCGGCACGAAAGCTTTTTGGTTATATTTACGCCGAATTCCACCAGATAGCGGTATTCGTCCGATGGGTCGTTGGTACGCCACCGGTAACCGAACTCGATTCCGCAGTATCCCGGAAACGGCCAGAGAGATTTGCCCAGCAGCAGCCTGATTTCATAATCGTTCTGGTTGTTGCCGGGAGGCACATCTTCATTGCCGTCGTAAAACCAGGCGAGTTTGGTCAACATCTGGATCGAAGCAACCAGCGGCTCACGCACGATCCCGAAGCGCACACCCGTCTCGAAGTCGCCAAAGCCGTGATAGGAGTAGGCTGTGTGGCGTTTTTTGCCGTCCTCATCGCGGTAGCGCACATGTGAGGTAAGGTTCTTGTAGGGGAGCGATGCGAAAAGCGTCAGCCTGTCCAGCAGACCGTATTCGGCATACCAGGTCGTGTTGCGGTCGCGAAAATACGAGCCCTCGTCGTTCCGGCGCTTGTTACCGTCCTCATCGAACGTGTCGACGGTAAAGTAATAATTGCAGGAAAGCTTGCTGTACAGTGCCCCTTTTTTCATGCACCACGCACCCGCGTGTACGGACGCCGATGGAAAACACAGAAAAAAGACAGCCGCTATAACGAAGAGAAAACGCGTTGAACCGCCGAACTCCATAAAAAACCACACCATAGCACACAGCCCATTATTACAATATCAAGAGAACATTATTCATTTCCTGATGATCGGTTTTCAAATAGATAATCACTATGCAAAGCCGCTGCCGTATAGACAGTATCAAATTGACACGCCCCCGGCATCTGTCATCATTGTAGAATGAGCACAATACATTTTTACTGAAAGAACTCCATGAAGACCGCTTCCGCACCTTCGTCTACAGATGCACCGACAGATACTGCCGGCACATACAGCACAGCACAAAGCAAAACACCGATCAAAATACTTTCCATTGCCGGCATACTCGTGTTCGTCGCTTTCGAGTATTATTTCTTCAGGGTCTCCTACCATCCGGTCGGCTATGTGGGGTCGGCCGTACCCCTGCTGTTCGGTGTGTGGCGTATCCTTACCGAAAAAGACCCCTACCAGAAAAAACGCATTATCTTTATCGTTTCGACCTATCTTTTGTTCTGGATGGTCTTCCCGGTACTGCTGAAGATAAAAGTGCCGGTGTATTTCGTCAACAAGATGGACCCTTTTCCCCAGTTGCATACTGTGGGCTCTCTTACCTTCTTCCTGTTTTTCTTTGTCGTGCTGCTGGTCGGCAAGCGTGCCGACTGCGGCTGGTGCTGTCCGTGCGTCACGGCGCGTGAAACTATCGGATATGCCTTTCGCGACAAAACACCCCGCAACAAACTTTGGTGGCGGCTGCGGCATCTGAAACTGTTGACGGTCGGTTTCATGCTGTACTATCTGGTGCTCATGATTATCGACCCGCCCGGCTCCTACAACCGGGCCGGTAAATATTATTACACATTTTCGGTCTATGGCTATTATGCCAGTTTTCTGCTGATTCCCTTTACCGGCAACCGCAACTTTTGCCGCATTCTCTGTCCGTTCGCCGGCCTGTGGGGCATGCTGAGCGTGGCGGGCTTTTACCGTATCCGTGCGGAGCGCACTGCCTGTACCGGCTGCAGACGCTGCGAACAGGTCTGCGACATGGGCATTCCCATTGCGGAACTGGTCAAAAAAAAGGGTGAGATACGCACTATCGAGTGCATGGGCTGCGGCCGCTGTGTAACCGTCTGCCCGAACAATGTGCTGTCTATATATTCTGCGTGGAGTTTTATCAAAAAAACCGTATCCGGGAACGCTCATGGTACACATTGACGACCTGCTCCGGCAGTCACAGGAACAGGAACCGTTTTCACAAAAGCAGCTTGAATGGATGCTTTCCCTTCCTTCCGATTCTTCGGCGTCATACCGTATAATGGCCGAGGCAAAAAGAATTTCACATGAGCTGAGTGCCGGACGGGCGGAAGTCCACGGTCAGTTTGCGGTGAATCTCGCCCCCTGTCTCAAAAATTGCCGGTTTTGTTCGTTTGCCGCTGTTAATAAGGTCTTCAGCGGGGCACGGGAACTTACGGTTGAGGAATGCATCCAAAGCGCTCTTCTGCTTGAGGGGGCAGGAGCAAATGCCGTATATATGATGACGACAGCCGACTACTCCTTCGGGAGGCTTCTCGAAATCGCCAGGGAGGTCAAAAACAATCTCAACCCGCAAACCGTCCTGATAGCCAATGTCGGTGACCGCTCACCGCATGAGGCGCGGCTTCTTACTGCTGCCGGTTTCGATGGCGTCTACCATGCACTGCGCCTGCGTGAAGGTGTCGATACCGCTATCGACCCTAAGGCGCGACTCAACAGCTTCCGTGCATTCCAGGAAGCCGGCCTTGCACTGGGAACCTGCGTTGAGCCTGTGGGGCCCGAGCACGCCGATGAAGAAATTGCCACGCTTATTCTTCTGACGGGCGGTCTTGCCCCGGCTTACAGCGGGGCTGCACGGCGCATCTCGATCCCCGGTACCGCAATGGACAAACAGTACGGCATGATTTCAGAACTGCGCCAGGCCCAGGTCGTTGCGGTTACCCGCCTCGGCCTCCCCCGCTCGGTAAAAGGGAACTGCACACACGAACCCTGCGTTATCGGCGCGGCAGCCGGTGCGAACCTGTTCTGGGCGGAAATCGGCGCCAACCCCCGCGATACAAAAGAAAAAACTGAAGAGGGGCGCGGATTTTCCGTTCAGAACTGCAGGCAGCTTTTTAAAAAAGCCGCCTGCGGCCTGCTTGAGGGCCCCTCGAATTTTTTCAGGCCTGCATAGCACAATTACGGCTCACCGGTTTCTCTGGGGTTGTCGTAATACGACCACTCAAACCATCCGCCGTCGTAGTTGGCAGCGGTCCGGCCCAGCAGGTAAGCATAAAAAGTGTACAAAGCGGATCGCCAGCCCGTTCCGCAATAAAAATACATTTGTTTGTCTGCCGCAAATCCGGCCTCTGTCCAGCTCTGCTCAACCTCGGTATATGTCTTCAGCGATTGAAAGTCAGGCCGTGTCAATTTCCACCAGTCGCCGATCCAGAGGGCGGTTTTTATGCGCCCCAATTCACTGAAGTACTGATAGTAGGAGTTCGATTCACCGGTGTATTCTTCCCATGAACGGTCGTCAACAATAACGGCATTCTGGCTGGTCTTATTAACCACTGCCAGCAGATCCTCTGTTGTCGCCAGATACCGGGGGTTGCCGCTGCTTTCACCAAAGCTCACAGGAACCGGCTCATTGGGATCCGTCTCGATTTCTCCACCGTAATCGACCCATGCGTCGTAATTTCCGTTGAGCAATCTGACATCGTTCACGCCGGCAAGCAGCAGGGCCCATGCAGTGCGTCCGGCCGTCATCATGGTTATGTCGTCATCAGCATATACAACGACCGTCATATCCTTTGATATGCCGAGGCTTCCGAGGTACTCCTGCAGCTCGTCGATTGGTTTTATGTTTCCTTCTTCCGGGTACTCGTAACCATCGCCATATTCTGAATTCGGGCCGTTTTCAAGTGAGTAGATATCCGTAAAAATCGCACCGGGAATATGTCCCGTTTCATAAACTGTTCCCGCGTAGTCTGTTCGGTTTTCGGAATAGCGTGGTTCATAGGATGTAAAGAGGATGACGTAACCGTTGCCGGGATATGTCGGGGGATTTTCACCGTTGATCAGTTTGTCCACCCACTCGGGGTAAACCAGCGCCTGATAATTTTCGAGCTTTTCCATCTCACGCGAAGAGTCGGCGGCCCATTCATATATGGAATTTGCGTAGTTCGATATGTTCTGATAGCCGAGCAAACGAAGAGCAAAATAAACGAATCCGCTGCGGATGCCGGCTGTGCCGTATGCCGTCACAGATTTATCCGACATCACGCCGCGACCGGTAAAAAGACTGCTCAGCTCTTCGTATCCCAGCACGGTACCGTTATCCGAGGCATACAACCACTCATAGGGAATGTGCACGGCATCCGGCAGGTGACCACCGCGCGCCTCGCCGTATATTTGCCAGCCGTTGTACTCTGCATCCGTCCTCGAATCGACAACCACGAAATCGCTGTCACCGAGCCTGCTGTCGATAGTGTCGCCGGTGCTCAGCAGCTGATCACGCACCGAAGCGACGA
This sequence comes from uncultured Thermodesulfobacteriota bacterium, assembly GCA_964518865.1. Classification (GTDB taxonomy): domain Bacteria; phylum Desulfobacterota; class WTBG01; order CAIYCZ01; family CAIRTM01; genus JANQGV01. The sequence goes on along the minus strand of CAZFIB010000059.1, from coordinate 9,011 downwards.
ACGTGTTCGGCGGGAGGCTATTGAGGGTCGATTCGGTTTGGCGTGCCTCGAGTACCCAGAGGTCCCAGCCGCCGTTTAAAATGTGAACATCATTACAGCCGAGGTATTCGAGCATCCAGAAAATCCGGCCGGCAGCCCCCCGGGAACTCAGCGTGTCGTCATAAACGATATAGGTCATCGATCGCGTAAGGCCGGCCTCTCCAAGCTTTTCGGCAATGGCGGTGGAAGACAGCAGCCTGTTGTTTTCATCAACATACTCCGACCAGAGCAGGCTGATGGCACCGGGCACATGTGCGGTTTCATATCCGGACGACCGGGCGTCGATTACAACGACACCGCTGCTGTCCAGTATGGTTTCCAGAAAATCTGCTGAAACCAGCAGCTCGCCGTTGGGATAGTCGCCCTTCGGGAATGTGATACCATCTGTCCGGCAGCCGAAAAAACAGAGCACGGCGGTGACAAGAATGCAACAAAGCGGTTTTAGTGAATTCATACGGTATTTTCTCCCTCCTGAATGTAATTATGGAGCCAGCGACAGCCTGAGCTGACACGTGTAGGCCGGTACGCTTTGCGAAAAAGCAACACCGCCGTAAAGCAAGACCACGCCATAGGGCTGCGAAGCGCTTCCGATTTCTACAATCTGGTCGATCATGCCCTTTGAAAACCCCATACGGCAGATCGGTTCGGCGCCTGCGGCCGAGGAGGCAACGCCTATCATGAAGATGGTATCCCCTGCCGTATCATCTTTTAGTAAGGATATCCCCAGGCTGCCGTTACCGAACACGAACACCAGAAAGCGGGGACAGCCCAAAGGAAAAAGCGATACCTGACGGATATCGATAGTTGACGTCATGCCGGCAAGCAGGAAATGCACGGTAAAGAGGTTTGTATCGACTTGCGCTTCGACGTCCGCTCCTGCCGTAAAGGCGTAAAGGATAAAAAAGAGCACTGCGGTTTTTAAATATTTTTTTCTGAAGATACTCATTTTTTCTGTGTGCTGCAAAACAGGCCGCCCTGAGATTTTTTGAGCTTTCATGTGCGGCACCTCTGCCCGTCGGTTTGACGCATACGGCTCAGGGGAATAATCGATACCATTTGAATACCGGACAAACAAACTATGTTAATAAATTGCAAATAAAGCCGTGGTCGGTCAAATCGATAATCTCAATAAAAGTGAAGATGATTATTGGCGAGATGCTGATATATGAAAAAAACATTTGGTTGAGGGCAGCTCTTCGACAAAGGCAGAATGCTGAAAAATTATTGCATATGACCTTATGCATGTGTTTCGAGAATGCCGATAAATTCCTGCCCGAGCGGTGAGACGCTGTGCCGATTGTCGTGGATCATGAAAAAATCCTTTGCCAGTTTCATACCCCGTATTCTCAACAGCTTGAACACATTCAACGCAAGCTCTTCGCGCACCGCCGACAGCGGCAGCAGTGCGATGCCGAAACCCGACTTGACCGCCTGCTTCACTGCTGTGATACTTCCCAGCTCAAGAACGATATTAAGGCTGTCTGCAGCAACTCCTGCGGACGCCAGCTGTATATCGCAAACCGATCGCAGACAGGTGTCCTGCATGCGTGCGACAAAGGGTTCACACATAAGTTCAGCGGCTTTCACCGTCGCACGCTTTTGCCAGCGGTGTCCGCGGGGCACAATGAGCACAAGTTCGTCGCTGAAAAAAAGTGAACTGTGCAGACATTCTTCTTTGACGGGCTCACCGACGAAACCCAGATCCGCATCCCCGGCCAGCACCGCCGCCGGAATATCTCCGGCCGATGCAATCCGGATACTGCCGGTAGCGGCCGGAAACCGGTCGAGAAACCGCTTGAGCGTAACCGGTAGAATATACTCTCCCAAAAGATGGCCGGAAACAATGGTAAGCGTGCCGGTTTTGTCACCACGGTAAAAAGCAAGGGTCTGGAATGCCAACTCGGCAACCGTCTTTATGCGCCGGGAATAGCGATACAAGATTTCACCGGCAGGTGTGAGTATCACCTCTTTGCCACGACGGTCGAACAGCGGCAGGCCGAGCGAGTCCTCAAGCGCAGTCATATGATGGCTGACGGTCGGCTGGGACAGTGAAAAATATCCCGCTGCCAGTGAATAACTTTTAAGTTCGGCGATTTTAGTGAATATTTCGAGCTTGTGCGTATCCAACTGCAACCCCCTGACGAATTGCATACCGAACGAACAACAGTATCACCGACGCAGTCTCACCGTTAAAAATGTATGCAGATTAAGAAATCGAAGGATATTCCGTAGCGGCATCTCTGTCACGACAGCACAAAAAACCGCTGCCGTCGAACCGCAAAACATCGTTTCACCTACACCGCAGCCTGGGATGAACGGCCGCAGAGCGTCTCGTTTCCGCAACACGACCTTCGGCGTGAGCACAGCAGAATCGCTTCCAGCACGCCGCCTGCGACAGCACGGGCTTTGTCGAAGATTGTATAACAATAACTCCGAACAGCACGGGGATCTATGTCACCTACCTTGAGTCCATGCGACACATACATTCCTTCCTGAATAAGTCCGTGAACGACACCCCCGATTTCAGCCGTAATGGGTTTTGCGTCGACATTAGCGATGACATCGCCTTTTTTTACCACATCGCCAATTTCTGCAATTGTCTGTATGTACCCGCTGCAAGGGGCACGAAGAACTCTCTCTTCGGCATACCCCATAATCGGCACGGAAACACCCGTATCGGCTCGGGCCGCTCCTTCGAATATAAGGCTTCCCAGGGAATGTCCTTCGAGGGTTTCCACAACCACATCGACATCGATGCCTGCAGAAAGGCCCGGTCCGAGACCGATTGTAATCGGAGCCATTGTGCGACAGGTTCCAATGTTACGTTTGGCGAGGGTGGCATCGACAACAACATCCGGCTTGATGATGTCGATGCTTCGTGCCCCGGGATCGATCAGAAGCGGCACGTCCCCCCGCTGCCATATGCCGACGGCATCCTCCGCTGTGTCGATCAGAACGGCTCTCGTATCCTCAACAATAACCGCCCCGTCCGTGACAGCCTGGGCAAAAGCCGTCTTTCGGCGGACGACAAGCGGCTCTGCAAGCTCAAGCACCAGCACCCTGAAGCCACAGCGGTGCAATCGCTGGATTGTGCCGCTTGCGATATCTCCGCCGCCCCGCACGACAACCGTTGCATCTACAGTGATCACGGTTTTTCTCCTGCAATCAGCATCAGTGCGCGCCTTCCGGCGCGCACTGAACTCGCTGACTGCGGCTTCACTGTTTTTTCACACCGCCGTTTTTCCTGATTGCGGCAAGAACACGTTCCGGCGTAATCGGCGCTTCGGTAATCTGAATACCTATGGCATCGCAGATGGCGTTGGCCACCGATCCGATCGGACCCATCAGGGCCGACTCGCCGCAGCTCTTTGCGCCATAGGGGCCGATGGGGTCGGGCGCCGACTCCACCAGAATCGCCTGCATGTCGGTCGGCATGTCCGACGGGCCCAGCATTTTGTAGTCGGTAAAGTCGTTGTTCAGACACAGACCGCTCTTGTCATAATAAATGTCTTCGGTCAAAACATACCCGAAGCCCTTCTGTGAACCGCCTTCCAGCTGGCCCTCGACAGACGGCGGGTGGATGGCTTTGCCGATATCATGGGCATTGACAAAGCTCAGCACCTTGACCTCACCGGTCTCGATATCGACTTCGACCTCGGCACAACTGGCGGAAAACGGCGGCGAGCAGTGTTTCACAAAGTCATCGCCGGTGACCACGATCTGTCCGGGTATGCCGATGGTTTTTCCGGTGGCCGGATCGTCAAAGCTGTAGATGCTTTCCTTGGCGATCTGGCGGGCGTTGATGCGCTTGGCAGAGTCCCAGGTGCAGTAGATTTCTTTGTCCTCGCCCCAGGCCAGGTCCTCGGGCTTCACCTGCAGATTTTTGGCAGCCCTCTCGATAAGCTCCTGCCGCAGCTTGACGGCCCCCTGCGTAACGGTGCGGCCGACACAGTAAATGCTGCGGCTTGCATGCGCGCCGATATCGAATCCGTTGCAGTCCGAGTCGCAGCACTTAAGATGCACATCTCCCATGGGCCAGCCGAGAGCTTCAGCCGCCATTTGCGTGACGGCGGTATGCCCGCCGGTTCCCAGATCGGACACCGACACCATAAGCTCAACCGTACAGTCCTCATTGAGGCGCATCACCAGATTCGTATACTCAAGCAGCATAGGCCAGGCACCGCTGGTGTGCTGCATGACACCGATACCGAGACCGCGGCGCTTGGTACCCTTCATCTTGGCATATTCTTTTTTCTTTTTGTCCCACTGAATGGCTTTGGTCGCCTTATCGATACAGTCGTCAAGCCCGCAGGAGGCGAATTTTACGCCCATCAGCCACGAATCATCGCCGATGCCTTTGTGCCATTTTCTGCGCCATTCGACAGGATCAAGGCCCAGCTCCTTGCAGGCCCGGTCGACGAGCTGCTCGACCGCAAACGTGTTTTCCGGGTTGCCGTATCCCTGGTAGGCACCGTAGGGCACCATGTTGTTGAACCAAATATTGGCGCGCATGGCCATAGCCTGCCACTTGTACATGCCGTACATGAATGCGGCCGTGCAGAAAGGAGGCCCTGAACCGTGCGTGTAGTATCCGCCTTTTAACACCTCATAATCAGCATCGATGGCAACCGGGGTTCCGTCCTTTTTAAAACCGGCCTTGACCTTCAAATGACCCGAGGCACGGCTCTCGGAGGCAACCCAGTCCTCTTCGCGCAGGTACTCGACTTTTACAGGACGGCCGGGCACCGCCATGGCCATGGCACAGGTATGCGGCTCCCCGATCATGCCGAGACGGCAGCCGAACGCGCCGCCGACCGGTGTCTGAACAATGCGCACACGGGTCATCGGCAGTTCAAACAACTCGGCAATAAGGTTCTGCACTGGCTTGGGCATCTGTGTGGACGTCCAGCAGGTAAGACGGCCGCGGTCGTCATACTGTGCCACATACGTGTGGTTTTCCATCTGGACCTGCTTCTGCCGCGGGCAGTAAAAGGTTTCCTCGAGAACCAAATCGGCCTCTTTCATGTGCTCCGCTGCGGTTTTGCCGTCAGGTGTTGTGTGACCGTAGGCTCCGCCGGGGAAAAAAGCTTCGGGAAAATCAGCCGCCAGATTGCCCGGTTTCAGGGGCGTGAACTGAGGGGCGTCTTTTTTCTTCGCCTCGGCCGCAGTCATGACTACCGGCAGCGGCTCATAGGTGATTTTCACCTTTTCGGCCGCACGCTCTGCCGCTTCTTCGGTCTTGGCGATAATGCCGCAAACCGCATCACCCTGGTGTTTGACCTGTGAGTTGAAAATGCTCAGGTCGGCGATTTCTCCGAACACGTCGGAAAAAGATTCAGGCACCAGCAGCTTCATGATGGTGGTATTGTACTGGCGCTGCGTAACGTCCTTGGGACCGAGACACTTAACGACACCGGGCACTTTGCGGGCCTCTGAAAAATCTATTTTTTTCACTTTGGCGTGAGCGTACTCCCAGCAGCGAACAATTTTGCCGTACAGCATGCCCTCCATGCGAAGGTCACCTGCATACATGCCGCGTCCGGTAACCTTTTCCCGGGCATCCAGCTTGGGAATGCGGTGCCCGACAACGGAATATTCAGCCATGTTAAATCTCCTTTAAATATGTTTCACTCTGATCATTACCGTTTCGTCGACCATGATGCAGCCTTCTTGACCGCATCAACGATCTTCACGTATCCGGTGCACCTGCAGATATTGCCTTCGAGCTCCGAGCGGATCTCGTCTTCCTTTACCTTGGAATTCTTTTCAAGGATGCTTACCGACTTCATGATCATGCCGCCGCTGCAGAATCCGCACTGAACGGCACCCTCTTCGATGAATGCCTGCTGTACCGGATGCAGTTTGCCGTCTTCTTCAAGACCGGCGACAGTCGTGATTTTCTTTCCGTCCATCATGGCAGCCAGTACCATGCATGCATCGATGGCCTTTCTGCCGCCCGCTGCAGCGGGATCCTCGACCAGAACGGTACAGGCACCGCACTCACCCCGCCCGCAACAATGCTTGACATCGGTCATGTTAAGCTGACTGCGCAAAACATGCACGAGAGTGTGGTGCGCCTGAACCGTGATGTTGTATTCCTCCCCGTTGACAAACAGGGTAATTGAGCGCTTTTTCATCGTAGTATCTCCTTTTACCGTGCAATTGCCTTTTGATTATAAACAGGCCGTGATCGCCCGCTCGACGAGCACACCCGATACCTCCCGGCGGTACTCCGCCGTTGAACGCACATCGTCGATGGGACGTATTTCTTTTGATACTGTCGCAGCGACTTTTTCGAGAAGCGCATCGTTTATTTTGGCGCCCTTGAGCAGGGCCTCCGCCTTTTTCACCCTGATGGTGGTCGGGGCGACGGCACCCATGGCGATTCGTGCTTCGTTGCATGTTTTTCCGCTCAAATCGAGCTGGACCGCGGCGTTCACCTTTGAAAGATCGAAAGCAGTACGGGTCAAACGCAGGAACGAGGAAATCGTCCCGTTCTGCACCGGGGGGATGCTGATCTCTACCGCTATTTCATCTGCCTTACGGGCGGTTTTGCCGTAATCGATGAAAAAGTCGTCCAGCGGCACCGACCGCCGTCCGTTCTTGCTTTCAAGCACGATGGATGCGTTCAGCGCCAGCAAAGCGCAGCTGCAGTCACCCGAAGGGGAAGCGCGCATGATATTTCCGGCAGGGGTGGCGACATTGCGGATTTGCGGGGCGGAATGGCTCTTACATGCCTGCCAGAGGGCGGGATAATTTTTTTTCACTGTGCCGTTTTCGACCACCTGAGCAACGGTAGCCATGGCACCGATACGCAACCCCTCGCTTTTGCTGTGTTTGATATAGTCCAAATCGTTGATTTCGCCGAGTGCGATCACGTAATCCGGAACGGACGTTCCTTTCTGGAGTATTATCAGTAAGTCTGTTCCACCGGCCAGCACTGCTGCTTTGTCGCCGTACTGCGCCGTCATATCAAGAGCCTCGGAGACGCTTTGCGGAACCAGCAGATCGAATTCCGGCAGAATTCGGCTATTGCTCATTATGAGTACCTCCTTAGTTATTTGAGTATTAATCGATTCGTTCTACCTCCCCAGGTTGACTGTCAGGACGACCGGCGCTCTTTTCCGGCTTCACCTCCTTTCCAATAAAACAGGCCGGTTCCATAACAACAGGAGACCGGCCTTGAGCCTGGTGCGCCGTTCTCCTTTCCATAACGGGAGGCATGCCCTTTCGGGTCATACCTTTTCGGCCGTACATCCGTAGATCGACAATCAGTAGGACATACGGCTCGGAGAATGCTTTGTTCTTCCGCACCTTTCGTGCAGAACGTCATATATGCGGAGCAAAGAACTGGTAATGCTTTTTTAATCGCAACGACCTGCATTCAAACAGGTTACAAGGATAACGGCCATCCGATGCTTTGTCTAATTGATTATCTGCAAAAAACGTGTGTTTTTTATTGATGAACGCAATAGGAGCGGCAGGCCGGCCGAACGGTTGTCACGGCGGGGAGATTGTTCATCTCCGATTGACGTCGGCTGAAGAAAAAGGCTGCGACTCGCAGGAGAACGGGTATGGTTTTTTTGTCATGTCGAGGCCGCTCCGGGCTATCCGGGAGCAAGACCGCTATGCCTTCCGGTAATAACCGAGGCGGGCCGATACGCACTGCGCACCGGTATGCAGCAAAAACGGAGCATCCTGAAACGGCATTTTCTCGTGCAGCGTGAAACCGTCAAGTTCGGGCAGGGGAACGTCGCCGAAAAAAGCATGGCAGAGAAACCCTCCGGGGCGAAGCACCCGGTGTGCCAGCACTACTTCACGATTGAACTCTTCGGTAAAGGACTCACAGCGGGTAACTCGGCCCAGGGCAAAATCATAATCACAGGGATCGAAAAACAGAAGATCATACGTCCTGGGATAGATATACTCATAACAGTCGCCGGCAAAAGCGGCGGCGCCTGCAATTCCGCTGCAGAACTCAAGACAATCCGAATAAAGCTGATCTTCGACCTCTACGATATGATGACAAACGGGATGCAGGACGTTCTGGATGATACGCGCCGTAATGCCCAGGCCGTATCCGACTTCAAGAACAGCTTCGATAGGCAGACCGGCCAGCTGTTCGATCAGGCGGCGCAAATAGGGTTCTTCCGAGCGGCTCATGATGACATGGCCGTTAAAAACAATCATATCGTTTGTTTTTACGTCAAAACCGAGCTTCATGGTTTTTCTGAAAATTCAGGGGGATATGTTCATAACGAGTGCATCTGACACCATTCGAGAGCCTTTTTCCGGTACCTGCAGCATGTTCGCACCACCCGCCGGGCTGCAGAAAAAGGCTCTCGAATGGTGTGCAGTGCGCTAAGTGGCGAGTTTCACCACATCGTTTACACATTGTATAATCTCTGAGAAGAAAGGAGAATATACAATGACAAAAAAAACTGCTTAACAACGAATCAGAAATCCTGCTTCGCAAACGTTGTGTACAATTTAAAAACGAAGGCAAAACAGTAACCGAGATTCAAAAGACTCTCAACCGATCACGAGTCTGGGTTTATAAATGGCTTAAGCGGGCTGAGACCGGGGAGCCAAAATGGTTTTTGAAACTCTCAAGAGCACCCCACAGTCAGCCTTGCAAAATTGACAAAGAACTCGAACAGGCAATTGTAACAAGCAGAATAAAACTGTCCAAGCGGGATACGCCACAAACACAATATGCATTCTGCGGTGCCATTGCTATTCATCAGGAGCTTGACAATTTAGGGTACCGGAACAAACCGGCCCTCTCAACAATCAATCGGGTTGTAAAACGAAACGGTCTTATTGCTCAACGCAGCAAAGAGGAAAAAAGAAAGTTCTCTAAGCAATATTATCCTGAAATCAGGGCCCGGCACCCCGGCCATGGGCACCAGCTTGATTTAGGGCTTGCGAATAAATAACTTCACATTTTCGAAGGGCAGATGGAGTAATTC
>CAZFIB010000058.1:0-28052 GCA_964518865.1 uncultured Thermodesulfobacteriota bacterium | reverse complement strand
ACTCCGGTGGCTTGCAAATAGTGCGCCTGTGAAATGAGGCGGTGGATTTTGGATGGCTGCTTTTCTTGCAAATCAGGTGCGGTTGTGATAGGATGAGCCCGTTAAAAAATGATCCAAAACGTATCGGGCTCACGGCGTTATGTTTCTTGAAGGATTTTTTAAAAATCTGACCCTTTTACGCTTTTTTCTCGTCATTCACTGTGTGCTGGCCTTTAACCATTACATGTCCAGTTCATGGGTTCAGATTACCGTAGAAAATGAAAGCACCATTCATATTATCTCCCAGCCCGCATCCGCCTATACGAAAATCGAAAAAAAATCGGCGCGGCTGTCAGTTGAAAACGCCGGTCCGGTACAATCGCTGTGCATGTCGAATGACTGCACATGCCTGACAAAAGGCACCGGTGATCTGAAAGCCGCAGACCGCTATTTTCAGGTTTTGTTTTCAAGCCTCTCCTCAACAGTTCTTATTTTATAAAATATCCTCACCAGCACATCTCCGGGCAGTCAGTCTTTCAGCAGTATTCATTACTTCTTGACAGGTAAACGCAAACTATTACATAACTTTTTCAAAATGATCATAGTACGTATGCTCAATACTGTCAGGCATATCGAAATGTATTTGTATTTTGATTAAGGAGGGAGAACATGGCAAATCCTGTTATCAGATTTCTCAAGCTTATCAGATTTTTCAAGCCCATGTGGCGAACAATCTGGGTGGCCCTGCTGGGGCAGGCGTTTTTTATTGTTTCGGTCATGACGATGATCCCGCTGCGCATGGCCAAAAATCCGGTGGAAAATTACAACATATTTTATACATCCATTCTTTCGCTGGCGTTTTTCGCCCTGTTTTACCGTGCCTGCGTGGAGGAAAAGGAGAGCAGGGGATACCTGTACGGCTATTTCGCCGCACTTGTTTCCTGGCCACTGATCGGCGAGGTGGCCAGCATGCCCCTTGAAAAGGGCATTGTTCCGCAATTCAGCGATATCAACATAAAGCTGCTGGGGGGCTGGTTTTACGTCGTCATAGGGTGGCTGATGCTCAAAATAATGTGGCTCACCGGCGCGGTCAAGCGTTCGCTGTGCACCTTTTTCTTCGTGTTCCTGAGCATCTGGTCGTTCGAGCTGTATATGGACAACTACTCCTCGAAAATATCCATAGAGATGATGCCGGTGATAGCAAATTATGTGACGATTGTGTTCGGCATCATATCCCTGTTTCTGCTGTATCTTTCCCGTAAAAGCGAGACAATAGAGCGAAAGACCTTTCTGGGATGCATACTCTATATTACATTTTCGCTTGTCCTGATGGGCTCGAGCCAGTGGAAAGAGCCTTCGAAATTCTACGTGAAATACGAGGCCGCTCACATCGACGAGGAAATCAAAGGGCTTCAGGAGGAGAAGGAGCATCTCGAATTTCTGAAGCAGTATATGCTCGAAAAAGGAATCATGACCGAAGAGGACCTGAGTCCTCCGGCACACGATGAAGAGGCGCACGAAGCAGAAGCGACAGAATAACGTATGTATATACAACAGGAGGTGCAACATATGGAAAGCACATACACCACACCCCTTGCGAAGTGGAGCAGGATACTGGAAATATTCATCCCGGGATACATGTTCGGCAAAGCCTGGGGAATCGCAACGGAAAAAACCGTCGACCTGTACCGGGCAGCGTTCCCGGCGTTTCTGGTCGACGGGGCTGAATACATGAAGGATATTCTTCACACGGACAACGCCAACCTCGAGCGCCTGGTGTCGACATCGGCAGGCGCGCTGATCGGATTCGCGGTCATATTCGGTCTCGGCTTTCTCATGTATCTTGTGCTGCGTGACCGCCGGTATATCGACGCGGTGCGGTTTACCTCTGTTACCATGATACCGATCGCGGTCATGAACGGCACCCTCTCTCATCTGACAAACACGCTGCTCGAAACGCTCGGCATGGGTGAAAGCGTCGAGACCCTCACGCAAAGCGCCCTCGAGGGGCCACGCGGGCAGGTGATCATGTTCTGCGTTTTCTATGTTACCTGCCTGTGGATGATGGGCAAGCGCACGGGAGTGAAAGGCTGGCGGCGCTACGGCGTCCTTGGCGTCGGGCTTCTGTTCATCGGGGCCTACTTCATGTGCGGGCTGATGATTACCGCCGATGAATGGCAGATACTCCTGCCGAAACTGCAGGCTACACTTGCATCTCATTGAGGGAGGATGTTGCGATGAATATATCAAAAGAGCTCTTCATCAGGATCAATAAATACGTTCTTTTTATCGGCTTTGCGCTGTATGTCGTCGGTATTTTCACGCCCGTGAAATACCTGCAGCCGGGTCTCATCTTCGTTTTCGGCGCCGGCCTGTTCAGTCTGCTGCACATAACGTTTTTCAGCAGCCGGCTCAAGCTTGCCGGGCACCTGTGGCTGTTTCCGCTGTTCCTGACGATCATCTCATACCGGCTGCCGCTCGTGAAAGAGCCCGGCCAGCAGAACATGCTGCTGTATGTGCTGACGCTTCTGCTGAGCCTGGTGCCCTTTATACTGTTCATGACCGGCACCACAGAGGAAAAGCCCTCCAAAAAAGAGCGGCTTCCGATCATCAGCTTCCGCACCGTGTTTCAGACAGCGCTGTTCATGGGCTGGGCCTCGGTGACTTCCTTCGCTTTTATCAAGGGGACCAGACCGGACATGTTTTTCTGGGCCATGTTTCACGTTTCAACCGTTGCCATCCTGCCGTTTCTTTTCGGGCGGGTTATCTGCGGCTGGATATGCCCCAATGCGACCATGCAGGATGCGCTCTACAAAAACATGGATTACAAGCGTCCCATACCCACGCTGTCCAAAGCAATCGACGCGCAGAGCTGCACCGCTTCGATGAATATCAGCGGCGAGGTCGACAAGCGGGCGCCCATGATTCCTGCCACGCTGCTCATGTGCTGGTTTCCGATGTTTTTCGCGGAGACCGTATTCGATCTGACCACTGTGCTGTGGTATCCGATCGTCTTTATGTACGGTCTTATTATCCTTTCGCTGCTGTTCCCCTGGCGAAAGATGTGCACGCATTTCTGCTGGCTGTCATCCTACCGCTGCATAGCGGGTCACGGAAGCCTGTGGCGTATCAGGTTCAACAGATCGAAATGCAGGAACTGTAAAAAGTGCCTTGCAGAAGCAGCCTGCCCGTTCTATATTGATATTCGCAATCAGGACAATGAAATGCCGGTTACCTGCTGCCTGTGCTTCAGCTGCATGGAGGCCTGTCCGTTTGATGATGTCATAACGTTTACCCGTGCGCCTGAGGAGAAGGAGCGCCTCAAAGCGGAAATAAAGGCAGCCTGAAAAAGGCATCATGTAAAGCCGTATTACCAAGACCGCCGTTTGTGCGGTGTGGTGAACGGCGCTGAACTGTCAATAATTATCGGGAGGTCAAGACTATGGCTATTCTTGCACTATGCGGAAGCATGCGAGCGGAAAGCAACACCAACAAGCTGGTCAGAAAGGTGTGTGATGCTGCAGGATGCGAGTGCGATATCGTCGATTTCGGTCGACTCACCATAAAGCCCTGCACGGGCTGCGGCATGTGCATGATGAACGAAGGTGCCTGCCCGATCGAGGACGACATGCAGCCGCTTTATGAAAAGCTCATGCATGCCGACGGCCTGGTCATCGGATCGCCGACCTATTACATGGACATATCCGGTGCGGTCAAAACCTTTATCGATAGATCGATGGCCGTGTACTATAGAGGTGTCGGTCCCGAGTATCATCCCGACATGCCCTGGATGGGACAGCGTCCCCTTGCGGACAAGCCGGCGGTCTGCCTGGTTACTGTCGCCGGGGGCGGGCATGAACGTGCTATCGAAACCCTGCGGATGTGCATAGGAGATATCCACCGGCTGAATGTCGTCGAATGCCTGGCTGAAATAGTCGGCATGAACGATGTCGACGATATGCCGGAGGTGCTGGAGCGCGCCGAAGCCGCGGGCAGGAAGCTTGCCGCAGCGCTGTAATATCGGCACCTGAAAAACTGTTAGAGCATGTCTATAGTAGTGTAAAAATGCTCCGGTCATGTCTTCCGAAAGGATTCGGACGCGACGGAGCGTGGCCGTTCCGGTGTTTTGATGTCAGGCTATACTCTTACGTGAAATACTCGTATAGATTGATTACAGCCCGTAAAACACATCAAGCGCGCGCTCGACGCCGCCTGTTTTGCCGAACAGAATCTTGTTGCCCTTTACGCCCGGGTCATGATCGATAATGGTTTTCAGGTAGCAGTCAAAACCGGCTCTGGCCTTTTCAAGTGAATCTCCCTCCAGCGGGGCCGTGGATGATACAAGCTCCGCATAGGCGTTCAGGTACCGCTCTACAAGATCGAGTGCCAGGTCGGCAAGAGCATCGGTGATACGTACCTGGCAGACCGCACGAGAGAAAACACTTTTTATGTCTTCCGTCATTTTTTTCGTGCTGTGTTGCAGCAGATCACTGTAATCGTTGCGAATCTCTGCAAGCTTTTCGAAAAACGGAGCGTCTTCAGGATATTCAGGAGTGCCGGTGCGGTGAATGTCAAGCAGCAGCATGCGCTTTTTACCGGTTATGACGACTTCGCAGGACAGTACCGGCAGATCATACTCGAGCATCGGCCTGATAAAGGTTGAGTAGACCCGAAGGTACAGCGGCAAACGCATTCGAAGAAGCACAATCCGCAGCAGGCGGTCGGTTGAAAACACATCGCCGTCCATAGTGACCAGGCCGAGGGCCCGGGCAGGGCGCTCGGGAAAAGGATGCTTGAGCGATACGGGTTTGAGTGCGAAATGACGGTGGAGAGTTGATGATACAACGATGTGAACATCCTCCAGTGTCGCCATGGTCATCTCCTGATGTAATTATTGTTAATGCTTTTTTGCTTTTCAGGCAGTGCAGGCTCATACTATACCGGTAGCGGTATAATGTCAATTTGAACACAGCGATTAGGCAGCACCGCTATGGCAGATGATTTCAAAAAACATGAAATTGATGCGAGCGAGCCGGTTGCTTATCCTGTCGACGGCATACTTGATCTGCATACATTCAAGCCCTCGGAAGCGTCGTCGCTTGTCGAGGAATATCTGCATATCTGCCGGGAGAAGAACATACTGCAGGTTCGTATTGTCCACGGCAAGGGCAGGGGGGTTCTTCGCAGGACAGTTCATGCAAAACTTGAAAAAATACCATTTGTGGCATCATATGCCGTTGCCGACGAGACTGCCGGCAGCTGGGGCGCCACAATTGTGCAGCTTGAATCCCGCCGGGGCGGGATGACGCCCCGTCCTCCGCAGTAGCTTTGCTACGGAGGGTGGAGGCGATCTCACCGGATATGGTGCGGTGTGCAGGGAGATTTCCTTGCCTTCGGCTCGCAAGGCATGAACGTTCAACGGCCGGGACAAGAATAACCGTAAATAAGTTTTTTTTCAGGCAGCCTAAGCATTTTTAAACATTCTGCCGATAGGTACTAGGGCGTTATTTTCATATGCAAGGGAGGTCTGCCATGGAAGTTCAAGCTGGTTCCATGAGTACAACTATGATGGCTCAGTCCATTGCGCAGAATCAAATGGGCGCGCAGCTCATCAACAAAACGATTGACACAATGAACAACAATCAAAGCGGTTCAGGAAACTCGGATTATGAGTTTCAAAAAGATGTCCTTTCCGCTGCAATGAGCGGTAAAGGGTCGATTATCAACATTATCGCTTAAAATCCCTCGGAAAATAGCGCCCCGCGATACCCCTCCGGAAGCCCAGGCTCCGGAGGGGTTTTTCTATGCAATACTCTGAAATAACTTATTTTATTAAAATTGTATTGATTGCCGTACGATGTTGTATATACTAGTGAGGTGTCATGGATACGGCAGCGCCGGACTGTCGGTGCGTACTGGTACTACTTAAGAAAAGAGCGACGATGAAAAAGAAGATGACATACAAGGATGCAGGTGTGGATGTCGACGCAGCTGAAGCTTTTGTGCAGTCGATAAAAACAATGGTCAAGCCAACCCTCAGACACGAGGTTATTTCCGGCATCGGCGGTTTCGGCAGCATGTTTGCGCTGAATACGAATAAATACAAAAATCCTGTGCTCGTGTCATCGACAGACGGCGTCGGCACCAAGCTCCGCGTGGCATTCATGATGGAAAAGCACGATACGATAGGAATCGATCTTGTTGCCATGTGCGTCAACGATATTATTGTTCAGGGAGCCGAACCGCTGTTCATGCTCGATTATATCGCTACGGGAAAAATCGAGCAGAGCGTGCTCGAGGATGTGATCAAGGGAATCGTTCAGGGCTGTCAGGCTGCCGGGTGCGCTCTGGTCGGCGGTGAGACCGCCGAGATGCCGTCTTTTTATGCCGACGGGGAATATGACGTGGCCGGCTTTGTCGTAGGGGTTGTAGACAAGGAGACCATTATCGACGGCACCGCCATCTCGGTCGGTGACCGGCTGGTCGGTATCGCATCGAGCGGTATTCACAGCAACGGTCTGTCACTGGCCCGAAAAATAATATTTGAAAATCTCGGAATGAAAATTGATGAATTCGTATCCAACCTCGGGTGCCCGGTCGGCGAAGAGCTTTTACGACCGACAAAAATATACGTAAAATCCGTTTTGAATCTCATGCGTGATTTCAACCTGCACGGCATAGCCCACATTACCGGCGGCGGACTTATCGACAACATTACGCGGATTCTGCCTGCCGGGTGCCGGGCATCCATAACCATGGGAAGCTGGGAAAACCAGCCTATTTTCGATCTGCTGAAAACAGGCGGCGGCATCGATGACCAGGAAATGATGCGGACATTCAATAACGGCATCGGTATGGTGCTTGTCGTTGCAGCGGAGGATGAAGAGGAAATTCTGCTGCGCCTTCATGCGCTGGGAGAAAAAGCATATTCCATCGGCTCAATCGTCAGCGCAGCAAAGGCAGCCAACCGCGTGACGTTCACCTATTCCTGAGACGTGCCAGTACGGACTCACCGGCCCTGACCGCATCGCCTTCTTTGACCGCAAGCTCGGCATCGGGGGGGCAGAACAGCTCGACCCGTGATCCGAAACGAATGAGGTTTATCCGCTCTCCCTGTGCAACAGTGTCCTGCATGCTGCCGTAAAAGACGATCCTGCGGGCAATCAGGCCTGCTATGAATTTGACTGCGATCGGTATCCCGTCGCGCTTCATGCGCAGTCCGATAAAAAGGCTTTCATTGTCTTGAGAGGCTTTTTCCTTGAATGCTGCGATAAAAGCCCCCCTGTTGTAATGCATGAACTCTATACTGCCGTCGGCTGGAGAACGGTTTACATGCACATTAAAGACGGACATGAAAATGCTTATGCGTTTGCACTGACCCTTGATGTAGAGCGGTTCCTCAATCTCACGAATATCGATGACCACACCGTCGGCAGGGGAAAGCAGCACATCGGGGTCGGCAGGAACTGAACGCTCCGGGTCCCTGAAAAAGAAGAGTGAGAACAGTGTCAACAGAAATACAATGCCGGCAGCAGCCTGCAAAGCCGCTGTCGCTATGCCGGGCACCGCAAGAGAGATGAGGTAGAAAAGCAACGAGACGGCAGCAAGAACGGCTACTACCTGAAAACCGCCTTTAGCGATATGCATATTCATTCATGGCTCCATAAACTGATTATATGGTTATTCCTGCAGCACGAGTCGATGCGGATTGACTGCTTCCGTCGCGCAGGTGTGAAATCAGCCGGGAAAAAGGCATTCCATGGCCTCACGCATGGTTTCGACACCGACAACGTCGATGCCGGTTTGCAGTGACGTATTTTTAAGATTGTTTTTCGGCACGATGCAGCGGGCAAAGCCGAGACGCGCGGCTTCCTTGATACGGGGAGTGATCTGGCTGACGGCACGCACCTCCCCGGTCAGGCCTATTTCACCACAGACGGCGGTATGTGCCGGCAGGGCCCGTTCCTGCCTGCTCGATACGATTGCGGCGATAATGCCCAGATCGACTCCGGGCTCGTTAAGCCGTATGCCGCCGGCAATATTGAGGAACACATCCTGATCGTACATGCTGATCCCCATGCGTTTCTCAAGAACCGCGACAAGGAGCGAGACGCGGTTGTGGTCGAAACCGATGGCCGTGCGGCGCGGCATTGCAAGCGATGTCGGTGCACTGAGCGCCTGGATTTCAACAAGTATGGGCCGCGTTCCCTCAATGCTCGGCACGATCACCGAGCCGGTAGCGTTTTCCGTCCGCTCGCTGATAAACAGCTCGGAGGGGCTTGTGATTTCGGCAAGGCCCTCCGCTCGCATCTCAAAAACACCGATTTCGTCGGTGGATCCGAACCTGTTTTTAACGGCACGTAAAATGCGGTAGGAGTGGCCGCGGTCGCCTTCAAAGTACAGCACGGTGTCGACCATGTGCTCGAGAACGCGCGGGCCGGCGATCGCACCCTCCTTGGTAACGTGACCGATAAAAAAGGTTGCCGTGTCGTTTGCTTTTGCGCTGTTTATGAGGGTTGCCGAACAGTCGCGAATCTGGCTGACACTGCCGGGAGCCGATTCGAGCGTTGAGGTGTAAATGGTCTGAACTGAGTCGACAACAAGTATGTCGGGCCTGCAGCGGGCCACTTCGGCGGAAATATGCTCGAGCGATGTCTCGGCAAGCACAGAGAGATTATCGGGCAATGTGCCGATTCGCTCCGCGCGCATTCGTATCTGCCTGAGCGACTCTTCGCCAGAGACATACAGGGTGCGGCTGCCTTGAGCGGCGAGGCCGGTCAGCACCTGCAGCACCAGGGTTGACTTTCCGATTCCCGGATCGCCGCCGATGAGTATCACTGCCCCGCGCGTCAGGCCGCCGCCCAGGACACGGTCGAGCTCGGATATACCGCATTGAATTCTGTCGGAGTTTTCAGGATTTACGGAGCTGAGCGCTACCGGAGCATTCCCTGATTCGACGGCACGCAGCAGAGGGCCGCTGCCGCGGGAAACGGTTTCTTCATAAAAACTGTTCCACTGGTCGCAGTCCGGGCACTTGCCCAGCCACTTCGGGGCCTGATGACCGCAGAAAGAGCAGGTGTAGACGGTTTTCTGTTTTGCCATAGCAGGTTAAATCAGTAAGGTGTGTTCCGGCAGGAACATATTGTTATTATCGGAAAAGTATAGGGTGTGCGGGGTACCGTGTCAATAAAAAGACCGGTGCAAAGCTATGTTTCATTAAGCAGTTCGAGGAATTCCGGAACCTGCAGGCTACGCGTACGTATCCTTGGACATAATCGGAATAAAGGCAGCTTTTTGAAAAGCGCGGTAATCTATGAAAGCGATCATCCGACGAGCAGGACTCCGGGGTCTTTTGCCCGCAATGACAGACGGGCTTGTATACGTGTGAAGATACAGAAAAAATGCATAGAAAAGAATAGATTTTTTGAATTGTATTGCATTAGAATTGAAAATCATGGGGTGTATAGTGCACTGTATGTTTTTCCCTGAACCGTTGAATTTAATTTTTTCGTTCTGCGGCGTTGACCGCAGAATCCGGAATTTATATCTTTCAGCACCCGATCCCGATATGGAAATACCAAGATGAAAAGAGGAATAATCAGTGGATGTTCAGAATAAATCGGTGGAGCAGAAGATCGTCACCATACCGCAGATGTCATTGCATGCAATACAATCCTCATAAAAGGCATTATATTGCCTTTAATATAGTAATACAGTTAATAAAAGGCATTATATTGCCGATTAATATTATGGAGCATTTATTTTTAATTTAAACGGCACGATAGTACCAATTAATAAGGTAAAAAAAAATTAAACGTCAATATACTGCCTTTTAAATGTATCAAGCTGGAGGAGAGACTGAAATGTCTTATACTATCGATTTTTCACTGGCAAATAGCAGGCAAATTGAAACTGCGCTTGGCAGGCGACTGGAACAGATCAGGCTCTCGCGAAACATAACACAGCCGCAACTGGCTCAGGAGGCCGGAATATCAGTAAGAACGTTACGTAACCTTGAAAAAGGCGAAGGAGTTTCATTCGACACTTTTATTCGTGTTCTGATCGCATTAGGCATCCAGCACAGCATCGAAGCCCTTCTGCCTGATCCGTCTGTAAGGCCGGTTGAGCGTATCGGTCTGGGCAAAGAACGCCGGCGCGCACGTCCGTCCCGCAAGCAGGAAAAAACGTCTCAATGGTCATGGGGAGACGGAGTAAGCAGCGATGATTAGCGATGCGCGTGTCATGCTCTGGGGATCAGATATCGGCGCCGTGACCTGGCTGGAAGACCGTGGAATCGGTGTATTTCAATTTGAGCCCGGTTTTCTGGCAAGTGGCATTCAATTATCACCTCTGATGATGCCCCTTCGCGACTCACCCTATGAATTTCCTGCACTGGCCAGAAATACATTCAAAGGGCTCCCCGGACTACTGGCTGATTCTCTGCCCGATACATTCGGGAATGCAATCATCGATGAATGGCTTGCCAAAACGGGCAAGAATAGTCTGGATTTCCATGCCGTAGATCGCCTGTGCTACATCGGCAGGCGAGGCATGGGGGCTTTGGAGTTTGAGCCTGCAATCCATGACCTGTCAACAGAATCGCAAACTCTCGAAGTGGACAAGCTGGTTGAACTCGTGAACAAGGTGTTGGATGAACGTGCCGCTATGGGCGGAGCATTTACGGGTGAAGATGACCGAAAAGTCATCGAAGATATTCTTCGTGTCGGGACCTCGGCAGGCGGAGCGCGCGCAAAAGCAATCCTGGCCTGGAATCCGCAGACCAATGAATTTCGCTCCGGCCAGGTCGATGTCGAAGAAGGCTTCGAATACTGGCTGATGAAATTTGACGGCATCTCCAACAATCGTGACAGCGAACTCGCCGACCCGCAAGGATACGGCAAAATTGAATATGCCTATTATTTGATGGCCGTCGATTGCGGCATCACCATGACTTCCTGCAGGCTTCACCACGAAGGAGGCCGAAGCCATTTCATGACCAAACGTTTCGACCGCACTGCAAATGGCGGAAAAATTCATATGCAGTCCTTGGGTGCCATGGCCCACTACGATTATAAACAGCCGGCCAGATATTCATACGAGCAGGCAATCCAGGTGATGAAGCGTCTGAAACTATCGCAAAAGGAACTGAAGCAACAGGTGCTGCGGACGTTTTTTAATGTTATTGCCCGTAACCAGGACGATCATGTTAAAAATATTGCCTTTCTGATGAACCGGCAAGGCCGGTGGCAGCTTTCACCCGCGTTTGATATCTGCTATTCCTTTAATCCAGCCGGCGGTTGGACAAACAGGCATCAGATGAGCGTTAACGACAAGCGGGATAAATTCGTGCGGGACGATTTGATTGCCTTTGCCGGTGCTGCCGGCATCAAGAAAAAGCAGGCCAGCGAGATGATTGACCATGTTCTGGACAGTGTGAAGAAATGGCCGAATTTCGCGGAACAGGCGAAAGTCAGTGAAGAGCGTATGGTGAAAATTAAAAACAGCCACAGACTGTCCTTATCGAAAGAGGCGGCAGCATGAATTCCCGTTCGCAGCCAAACCTGATCGACCGATAATCGACCAACGTATTTTGAAAAACGTCCGATTAGAACTGTGAAGGCAATCTCTTCTCATGAAGATACGGAAAAAATGCATGTATATAAATCCGGCATATCAAAAACGGGCATAGCCTCGGAGATGCATAAAAAAAGCAATATTGATAAAAATGCATAGAAAAGAATAGATTTTTTGAAGTGTATTGCATTAGAATTGAAAATCATGGGGTATATAGTGCACTGTATGTTTTTCCCTGAACCGTTGAATTTTATTTTGCCGTTCTGCGGCGTTGACCGCAGAATCCGGGTTTTATATCTTTCAGCACCCGATCCCGATATGGAAATACGAAGATGAAAAGAGGAATAATCAGTGGTTTTTCAGGAGAAGTATCGATATTTCGATAAATGCAGTTGATGACGATAGATAATAGATGATGATGGAACTGAAACTTGAAGATCTTGCCTACCAGCGGGAGGCCATCGACGCCGTGGTTCGGCTGTTCGAAGGCCAGCCCCGCAACACGTTCGACATGGCTTGCCATGAAGGCGTGCGGAGCAACGTTTTGACCATCGGCTCCGAGCAGATACGCGCAAACATGCTCGGCGTGCTTGAAGACTCTGGCATCGACGAGGAAACCGCATGTCTGGAAGATGTCCTCGATTTTTGCGTTGAGATGGAGACCGGAACCGGCAAGACGCTGGTCTACCTCAAGACCATCTACGAGCTGTACCGGCAGTACGAGTTTACGAAATTTATCATTCTGGTGCCTTCCGTCGCGATCAAGGAGGGCGTGCTCGCTACCTTTAAGGTGTTCGAGCGGCAGTTCGCGGAGGTTTACGGCTTTACGCCTGAGTGCTTCGAGTACGACAGCAAGCGGCTCAACCGCGTGACCTCGTTCGTCGAAGAGCAGCACCCGCAGATCATGGTGATGACTGTCCAGTCCTTCAACACGGAGGACCGCATTTTAAATCAGGCCAAGCGCGAAGACCTTTTTTTTAACATGCCTTTCATTGAGGCTATCGCCCGGACGCGCCCGGTGATTCTGATGGACGAGCCACAGGAGGGCATGGATACGGAGAACTCCATAGCCCGGATTGACGCCCTGAATCCGCTCTGCAAGATCCGCTATTCGGCAACGCACAAGGTAATGCGGAACCTGCTCTACCGGCTGACACCCTTCGACAGCTATCAGCAGGGATTGGTGAAGAAGATCGAAGTGCTCACAGTGGCCGAGCAGAACGAGGAGGCAACGCTACGCGTCGAATTGGTGGACGTGAAGACCTACCAGGACGGCAAGCCACCGCGCGCGAAGCTTCGCCTCTGGTACGCCAGAACCGACGGCAGTTTCACACTTCGGGAATCGCCGTTCCTGAAGGTCGGTGAGGACTTGGAGGACAAAACGGGGAACGTCGCCTATCGGGGCTACGTGATTCGCCGCATCTTCAAGCCGCTGCGCGAGAAAGCATACCGCTGCGAGTTCGAGAACGGCGCTGTCGTGGTGGAGAAGGAGAAATCCGCCGACCTTGAGGGAATCTTCGGTGAACAGCTTTACTGGCTTATCGACAGCCATTTCTCCAAGCGCGAGCAGCTAGCCCCCAAGCGAATCAAGTGCCTGTCCCTCATCTTCATCGACCGCGTGGACAGCTACGTCCAGCCCGACGGCATCATTCGCCGCCTGTTCGTGGAGAAATACCGGCAGGTCTGCAAAGAGAAGCTGGGGCGCGAGCCGTGCGAAGAGGAAACGACAGCCGTACAGGGATACTACTTCGCCCAAACGGGAAAAGGCGAATACACCGACAACGAACGCTCCATGCGCGGGAACAAGGAGCTTTTCGACCTCATTCTGAGGCAGAAGGAAGAATTGCTGCGCATCGGAAACCCGGTGGAATTCATCTTCTCCCATTCCGCCCTGGGCGTCGGTTGGGACAATCCGAATGTCTTCAACATCGCCACGCTGAATCAGAGCTACAGCGAGATCAAGAAGCGGCAGGAGATCGGACGTGGGCTCCGAATCTGCGTAAACCAGGACGGGCAACGCGTCTACGACGCGGAGGACTGCCCCGAGGGCGAGGAAGTCAATCTGCTTACCGTGGTGCCCAACGAAACGTACGAAACCTTTGTCGCGCAGTATCAAAGCGAGATCAAGGAAGTCTACGGCACCAGCGAATCCGGCGCGAAGACCCGCCACAAAAAGAAGGGCAAACATCCGCGCAAGCGGCGCGTGAAGCGGAACGACGACATCTACGGTAGTGATTCATTCCAGGAGTTCTGGCGCAGACTCAGCCAGCGCACCGACTACACCGTTGTCATTAACGAGGATGCCGTCGTGTCAAGGGCCGTGGAGGCGCTCAATGCCTTGAACATCGAGCACTACACCGCCGAGGTCGCCTTGAACCGCGTGCAGCGCCTTGAAGCCGAGGGTGTCACGACGGAGCACAAGGGAAGCGAGCGGCGGCGCTTGCATGCCACGTTCGGCGCTATGGATCTGATCGAAGAAATCAGCGAGGGAACTTCACTCGCTTACCCGACCGTGCTCCGGATTCTGCGCGAGGTCACGAACCGAGAGGCAATCACAGCGAACCCTGCCCGCTTTATACACGAGGCATCATCCCGCATCAGGGAAATCGAACTCGACGAACTCCTTCGCGGCGTATGCTACGCGCCCTCGGGAGGCACATTCGATATCTCCCTGCTCGAACCCAGCATCGTGACATTTGCCGACACGATCGAAACGCCGAACCGCGGTCTATACGACCGGGTGATATGGGACAGTTCTTTCGAGCGCGACTTTGCCGGCTTCGCCGACAACGACGACGAGGTCGTCTGCTTCCTCAAACTGCCCGCATTCTACCAGATTCCGACGCCCATCGGGCCGTATAACCCGGACTTCGGGGTCGTGTTCCGACGCAAGCGCCTGAAGGATGCCGAACAAACCGAGTTCTATTTTGTTGTCGAGACGAAGGGTACGAACGAGCTTGCCGACAAGAAGGCGTTGCGGGAAAGCGAAGTCTACAAGATCAAGTGCGCCATGAAGCATTTCGACGCGCTGGGCGTGGATGCGCGCATCCACTACGACGCGCCGGTGAAGGAATACCCGGTTTTCAAATCTCGCGCCAGGGGAGTTATGCATGTCTGACAAGATACAAGAGAAGATGCCAGCCACGCCGGATCTGAACCGGGAGCGACTGGAACAGCTCCGGGAATTGATGCCGGACCTGTTCACGAACGACGGGGCCCTGAATCCCGACGAGCTCAAGCGGCTCGTCGATCCCGAGTCCGTTGCGGAGTCGGAGCGGTTTGAATTCCGGTGGTTCGGCAAGGCAAGCGCCAAGCGCCACGCGTTCACACCCACGACGACCTCACTTGAGTACGATAAGGAGCGCTCAGTCAATCCGGCGGTCGCTGATGGCAACGTAATAATCGAAGGGGAGAACCTGGAAGTACTCAAGTGCCTTATCGCGGCCTACCGGAAGCGCGTCAAGTGCATCTACATCGATCCCCCGTACAACAAGGACAAGGATTTCGTCTACTCGGATGTTTGGAAAGTCGACAAGAAGACGTACTGGGAACACATCGGTGTTACAGCCGATGGCGTGAAGATTGACACGAACACCAAGGCCGACGGTCGCTTCCATTCAAACTGGCTGAACATGCTCTACCCGCGCCTACTCGCTGCCCGCCAGCTCCTCAGCGAGGACGGCGTAATCTTCATTTCTATCGACGACAGCGAAGTGCATAACCTTCGGAAGCTGTGTGACGAAGTATTCGGCGAAGAGAACTTCTTCGCCCAAATCATCATCCGCGCCAACAGTCGCGGCCAGACCTACAAGCAGATTGCAAAGACCCACGAGTATCTTGTCGCTTACACCGGGAGCCCGGAGACGGAGCTCATGGAGCTCGCGAAGAATGGGGATCGCGATGACCTGACTATGAACGACGAATTGGGACCCTTCAACACGCGCGAGTTGCGGAACCGCAATCCGAAGTTCGGGAAGCACAACAGGCCGAACCTGTATTACCCAATTTACGTTGATCCGTCTTCGCCGGATGAGGATGGGTTCTTCATGGTTGCGCTGGAGGCAGACAGCCGCTTCACGGAGGCCGTTGAACCAAAAAACTCTCAAGGCGAAGACAGTTGCTGGCGCTGGGGTAAGCCGAAGACTCTCACCAACATCGGAACGACCACCCTGTCGAGCAGTGTGGTTGCAAAGCGCAAGGGTGACGGCAGCTTCATGATCTGTGAGAAGTACCGGAAGAGCACGTACAAGCCGAAATCGGTTTGGGACGACAACGCCTTCCTAACGGAGACAGGCACTGCTGAGCTTCAAGCCCTGGGACTCGGCACGGCATTTGATTTTCCTAAGCCTATTGCGATCCCTATGCGCTGTGCTGAATTGGCGCTGGAAGACGAGGATATCATGCTCGACTTCTTTGCCGGGTCTGGAACCACGGGGCACGCCGTCATGACTTTGAACGCCAGAGACAATGGAAGTCGCCGGTTTATCCTTGTTCAGATTCCCGAGATAATCGCCGAAGACAAGGACGCGTACAAAGAGGGATTTCGGAAGGTGTCCGAAGTTACCGTCGAGCGAAACAAACGTGCGGTTGCTCACCTTGAGAAGGAGGCAGAGGCGAAGAAGCGCGAAGCAAAGGGCACGTTGCCCGGTTTGGAATCTGAGACATCCAGTATTGCCTCACCGGGGTTCAAGGTGTTCCGCTTGGTCAAGTCGCGTTTCCCAAGGGTCGAGTTTGAGCCGAACCCGGAGAAGTCCGACGACGACAACCTTGCCGCACTCGAAGCCTACATTCGCAAGAAGGAAGCCGCGTTCCTGATGACGTTCGACCGCGAGGAGATCCTTCAAGAGGTCCTGCTCAAGAACGGCTTCATGCTGGATGTCCAGACGGAGCCGCTGGCCGAGTTCAAGGAGAATGCTGTCTTCCGCGCATGGGACTCACAGAAGGAGGCGACTGTTTGCCTCGACTACGACCTCAGAGAGGAAACCGTCGCGAGGATCAAGGGCATGGAAGGTATCTTCATCTGTCTTGAGCAAGCCCTCGACACGACGAAGAAATGGAACCTCCGCGCCGAGTTCGGGGAAAGGCTGGTGGCGTTCTGACGAACCAAAGGAATCGACGATGTGGCATGATGTAGAAACAACCAAAGACCTCCTCAACTTCACCGTTGTTGCAGACACGGCCGCTGAGTTGGTCCGCGAATCGGCCGAACACCCCCTTTCTATCGGGGTGTCGGGGAGCTGGGGCACAGGCAAGTCATCTCTTGTCAAGATGATCGGCGTTTCTCTGAAGAAGCCTGACGGCGATGACGCGAACTACATATTCCTCGAATTCAACGCATGGCTGTATCAGGGCTATGACGACGCACGCATGGCGTTACTCCAGTCGGTTGCCGACAAGCTGCTCGCCGAGGCCAAGGCGCGTGAGACCCACGTTGAAAAAGCTGTGGACTTCTTCAAGCGCGTAAACTGGCTGCGGGTGGGCAAGCTACTCGCGCCCACTGTTTCCGGCGCTCTCGTTGGCGGTACACTTGGCGGCCCGGTTGGTGCGGTAATCGGGGCTGTCGGCGGTCTCTGCAAAGCGGGCGCAGATCCGAGTCCACAGGACATTGAGAAGGTCAAAGATGCGTATGCATCGCTTCAGCCGGAACTCGCCGACTTGCTCAAGGAGAAGGAGGACAAGTCTCTGCCGCAAGAGATTCAAGAACTCCGAAGTAGCTTTGAAGAACTCCTTGCTTCTCTGGATATCAGGCTCGTCGTTCTCGTGGATGACCTTGACCGTTGCCTTCCCGACACTGCGATCTCAACACTTGAGGCAATGCGGCTGCTCCTCTTTCTCCCGCGAACGGCCTTTATCATCGCCGCTGACGAACAGATGATCCGGGGTGCCGTTCGCGTGCACTTTGGAAACGCAGATCTGAATGACGAGCTTGTTACGAGCTACTTCGATAAACTCATACAGGTTCCTCTCAGGGTTCCGCGCCTCGGCGTCACAGAGATCAAGGGGTATCTCGTTCTGCTGCTTGCGGAACTGGCACAGCGTAGAGGCGACATCAGTGAAGAAGCCCGGATCGCTGCTCAGGCAACGATCCTCGAAGCCGTACGACAGTCCTGGGCGGGCGGGCTTACTCGCAAGAAGATGGAAGAAGCCTACGGCAGCGACGCAGGGAAACTCAGCATGGAGATAGACCTTGCCGACCAACTCGCCCATGTGATGGTTTCGGCTCAGGGCATTGACGGGAATCCTCGGCTCATCAAGCGGTTCCTGAATAATCTCATGATTCGGAATGCCGTAGCCAAGAGCCAAGGGCTGAGCGTAGCCTTCGACCAACTCGTGAAGCTCCAGTTGTTCGAACGCTGCGCGCCTCCCGCTGCGTTCGAGTATCTCGTCAAACAGGTTGCGGAACGAGAGGACGGCAAGGCTGCCTTCATCGCCAAGATTGAGGGGGCCCTCGCCAAGGGAGATTCTCCCGAGATGCCCGATGCCAGTTGGAAGGAGCCCTTTATATCGGATTGGCTGAACCTCAGCCCAAGGCTGGGAGACGTTGACCTGCGTCCTCTGCTGTATTTGAGTCGTGATCGTGCGCTTTCGCTGGCTAGTTTCGACGAACTCTCGCCAGAGGGCAGATCCCTTCTGGAGGGAATTCTGGATGCGGACGCGATTATGCCGCCTCTCGTCGAGCAACTGAAGGCTTTGGGCGAAGCCGAGGCCGATCGAATTCTGAACCGCATTCGGCGAAGGGCGCGCGCGAACCAGTGGGACCGGACATCGCTTGTTCAGGCGTTGCATGTACCCAAGGCCTTCCCGGCTCTGGGGCCTGCGTACGTGAACCTGCTGAACGAGATTCCTGCGACCAAGCGGCCCGCCCCGCTTATTCCGCTCATCCGTGACGAGGATTGGGCCAAAGACCTGCTGAAACGGTGGGGTGCCGACAAGCAGTCACCCACGCCCGTGAAGAACGCGATCACCGGTCTCGGGAGGAGGAAGACGTAGATGGGAACGTCAGGATCAAGCACTGGACCAGGCCCCGGAGTTCCTTTCGATCCTCCGTGGTTGGATGATATCGAGATGCCAACTCCGGGCGATGCTCCGCCGCCAGATGACCAAGACGGCGACCAGAAACCGGACGATACGCATTCGGACAACGGACAACCGCAACCGTCTCCCACTCCCAAGCCCCCTGATGTTGCGCCACCGGGCCGCTTTCGTGCTGCTCGCAGGGCTCTCGGCGAATTCGCACGCACCGGAAACAAGGATGCATTCAAAAGAGCCGTTGGACACTACTCCCGAGCCGGGATGGGCGGTGCGCGAAGCGCCGCGAATCGGATGCGTACGTCTGCGCGAACTGGCGCGAGTGCATTCGGCGTTCTGCAAGCGGCGCGCGAAGGAACAAATCCCGCGATCAATGAATGGGTCGATGCTCTCACAGCTCGTGACGCAAGCGCGCAGGAAATCGCCGATGAGATCGTCAAACGCACGACACCGTCCGGTGGGAGCCAGGACGAAGAGTCCTGCCGGAATTCCATGGATCAAGCTATGGCAGACCTCCTTGCCGATGATCCGGATGTTGATCTTCTCAATCTGGGTGATGAGAGCATCTGGGGTCTGATAGAGTCCTTCTTGGGTTATGAGGCTTTCTATCGGCTGTCCTTGGACATCGGCCAAGTGTTTGAAAGCTCCTCTCTTAGTCCACGCGACAGCGTAGCGCGGATGAAGGAGATGCGAGACTATCTGAAGGCGGAACTCAGTGCCCAGGTCGAGGCACTGCGATCCGATGCAGCTCATGCCACGTCAGCACAGCTTCAGTCCATTCTGCAAAGCGCTCTTGAGAACACATTCGCCGTCTATGAGGGGTCGATATGAAGAAGGTAATCTGTTGCCCACAGGAACGTCTGCCCAAACGACTTTCTCGCGGAACGCTCTACCTGTCGATGTTCTCGTCTTCGGGACGTGACGGGGTTGGACACGTTGCTCTGGAGTTGCCAACCGCTATCCGCAGAGACAAGCTTGCTCCCTCGGTACAAGCTTGGGATTTTGCGGTTTTTGCTTCAGCCGTTGCGGCAACCGACAAGGCCATTCTTCGCAGCGACAGCCCCGACGGATGGACTCGCATGATTGATCTACGTGTCTCACTTGCGGCCCCGGCTGCTTGGAATGCCAGACGCTCTGAACTTGAGGATATGCTTCGGTTCCTGACCGGCGACTTCTGGTCACTACAGTTCCAGTCCGGCGGCATGAAGCCGCCGAAGGCGACCAAACCAGAGAAGCGCAAAGCTGATTGCGTGTGTCTCCTGTCGGGAGGAGTTGATAGCTTGGTCGGGGCTATTGACCTCACCGCGGACGGTAAGAGCCCCCTCTTTGTCTCGCAGGTGGTTCGTGGGGATCAAAGCACGCAGGCTAAGTTCGCATCTGCGCTTGGGGGATCGGATCGCCACTTCCAGTGGAGTTTCGCGGTCCGCCACCCAGGCGAGTCTGAACTTTCGACAAGGGCGCGGTCTATCGTCTTCTTCGCCTTCGCTGCGCTTGCCGCTTCGGCACTGAAGTCAACGAAGAAGCAACCCGTTGAAATCGTCGTTCCAGAGAATGGCTTCATTAGTCTGAATGTTCCGCTGGGGCCGGCACGACTTGGTAGCCTGAGCACGAAGACGACGCACCCAGTCTACATGAGCGCTATCCAAGAAATATGGGATGCGGTCGGTCTGCAGGCGCGGCTTGTCTTTCCTTACCGAGACCGAACGAAAGGCGAGCTGCTTCAACAGTGTGCAGATCGTAAGGCGCTCGTGAGCCTGATAGGCGATTCCACTAGCTGTGGAAAATGCCAGCGGATCAACAAGCATTGTGGCGAGTGTGTTCCGTGTCTAGTGAGGCGTGCCGCCTTTCTCAAAGCCAAGATGCGTGACACAACAGCCAAGGGCTACCTGCGTGACAAGCTCGCCCACTCCGAGTCCAAGGATGTTGTTGCCGCGGCAGCCGCATATCTCCGGTATCAGGACGAAGGTATCAGACGCTTCGCGGGAGGTTCTCTCTCTTTCGCCTCTCACTCAGACCACGGAAAATATGAAGGCGTCGTGGCGCGCGGCATGGACGAACTGGGCAAACTCCTTTCGGGCCATGGCGTGATATGATCGACTTTCATTGTCATCTCGACCTCTACCCAAACGCCCGCAGGCTTGCCGCTCAGGTTGCGTCAAGGAATCGCTTCACGCTGGCGGTCACAACAAGTCCGCGAGCCTGGCAGGCGACATCCCGAGTATTCGCAGGCTATGACAGCATCAAGGTTGCATTGGGGTTGCATCCTGAAATCGCCGCTCAGAAGGCGGCCGAGCGCGATCTGTTGGTTTCGTGCGTTTGCCAAGCCGAGTTCATCGGGGAAGTCGGGCTAGACGGTTCCGAGCAGCACCGGCATACGCGACAGCAGCAGGAGGCTATACTGGAGGCCGTGCTGTCGGAGAGCGAGCGTTGCGGAGGGAAGATCCTCAGCATCCACTCGCGGAATGCGGCCACCACCGTTCTTGACTACGTTGAGCGACACTGCCGGGTTAGCGTCCCTGTTATGCATTGGTTTTCCGGAACGATTGAAGAGACGCGCCGTGCCGTGGCTATGGAGTGTTGGTTTAGCGTGGGACCGGCGATGCTCCGGGGCGCAAAGGGCCGTAGAATTCTGAAAGAGCTACCGACTGGCAGGGTTTTGCCGGAGACCGACGGCCCATTTGCGAAGAACGGTCCGTCTCCCTACATGCCTTGGGAAGCATTTAGCATTATCCCTGACGTTGCCGCTACATGGGAAGTGACGGAAGATGAAGTTCGGCGGCAGTTTTTGCACAACCTATCGGCTTTGGTGGGCAAATGATTTCAATGCAACGCACGAGGCCCGCATGAAAATTGCATTTGTTGAGATTCAGAACTTTCGCAAGCTGCGCGCGTGCCGCGTTGAGATAGCGGATCAAGAGACGATCTTTGTCGGTGCGAACAACAGCGGCAAGACTTCCGCGATGGACGCTCTGAGACTATTCCTCAAGAAGAACCGGCGTCGGGACATTTCCACAATGGATTTCACTCTCTCAAACTGGGCAGCCCTCGACCAAGTTGGTCAAGACTGGGCATCGGCCTCCGACGCCGATGAGCCGGATATCACCTACGAAACTTGGCTTCCCCACATGCCTGCCGTGGACATTTGGCTGAAAGTAGATGAAGGGGACATCCACCGTGTGGCCCACCTTCTTCCAACATTGGACTGGACACCTGCTGAACTGCTGGGCGTCAGGTTGGTTTTGGCACCGGAGAACATCGAGAAGCTCTACAAAGATTTTCGAGTAGCCTTCAAGGCGGCAAGGACCGCGGAGGCAGCATCCAAGAAAGAGAAGCCAGTTTTGTCGCTTTGGCCAAAGTCGATGAGCGATTTCCTCGACACAGAACTGCACAAGCATTTCGCAGTGAGGTCATACATCTTGGACCCCGAAAAGGTGCAACCTCCGGTGAACGGCTGCGCCAAGGCCAAGCCCCAGGCGCTCAGCGCTGACTCCGACGCACTCAAGAAAGAGCCATTCGATGGCCTATTCAAGATTGATGTGATTACAGCTCAGCGGGGCTTTTCAGATCCGAAGACTGATGAAGAATCGCACAGCGGTTTCGCCAGCCTTTCCGATCAGCTAAGACGCTATTTCACGAAGCACTTGGACCCGGCGGACACTCCGGACCCCACCGAAATCGAAGCGCTGGAGGCCATCGAGACCGTCAATACCGCATTTGATGAGCACCTTAAGACGAGTTTCAAACCAGCCATAGGCGAATTGGAAGGGCTGAACTACCCAGGGTTCAGCGACCCTCGGATATCAATCACGAGCAAGATCAATCCGGTTGACAGCCTGGACCACAAGACCGCAGTGCAGTTCGATCTTCAGGGTGCGGACTCATTATCTCTTCCCGAGAAATACAACGGTCTGGGGTACCAGAACCTGATCTCTATGGTCTTCAATCTCATTCGATTCAGGGACGAATGGATGCGTGTGGGCAAAGCGGCAAAAAGCCCAGAGGTTGAGGATGCCGCGATCGAGCCTTTGCATTTGGTTCTCATTGAAGAGCCTGAAGCCCACCTGCATGCTCAGGTTCAACAGGTCTTCATCAAGAAAGCCTACGGCGTGCTTCGCGCCCATTCGGCTCTCAAGCAGGAGGGGCTTAGCACGCAGATGATCGTCAGTACCCATTCGTCACATATCGCACACGAGCGGGATTTCACTTGCCTGCGGTATTTCCGGCGCGAGCCTGCGACGAAGAAGGGCAAGATACCTACGGCAACGGTCGTCAACCTGTCTAAGACGTTTGGCGACCACGATAAAACATCGAAGTTCGCCACTCGTTACCTTCGGACAACGCACTGCGACTTGTTCTTCGCTGATGCGGCAATTCTCGTGGAGGGATCGGCAGAACGCATGCTCATTCCTCATTTCATCCGGACGGGATTTCCAAAGTTGAACCAAAGCTATATCTCACTGCTTGAGATTGGCGGAGCACATGCACACCGCTTGAAACCGTTGCTCGATACTCTCGGTCTCTTGGCATTGGTCATCACGGACGTTGATTGCATCCAGAAGTCTTCCGCATCTAAAGCATTCCCCGAGCGCGGCAAAGGATACCGAACGGGGAACGCAACGCTTAAGACATGGGTGCCCAAGAAGGAAGCATTGGACGACTTGCTGGATCTTTCTGACGCGGAGAAGGAAACAGAAGATCATTTGGTTAGAGCAGCCTACCAATGTCCAATCAGCGTAGAATACAAAGAGGGTGAGGGCGAAGAGGAAGCGATTCCATATACGTTCGAAGATTCGCTGGCTCTGACCAATTTGGAGCTGTTCAGGGGGTATGACGATCCGATTGGCCTATTAAGGAAGCTCAAGGCTGCTCTCGGAAAAGACGCGCTCGAAGATGCCAGAAAGGAGATGTTTGCCAATCTGGAGAAAGGCAGCAAAGGAGAGATGGCGCTGGAACTTCTCTACCTGACCGAACCAGAGAAAGTAGATCCGCCAGCCTACATCGCCGATGGCCTCAAATGGCTACAAGGCGCTCTTGATGCACGGAAAGTGAAAGCGGTCGTTCCCCTATCCGCCGAGGTGCATGATGCCTGAAACTGACGTTCAAGAAGACGAACTGAGGCGGACAATCACCACCTGTCTCGACCTGGATAAGCCACGGAGCTTTTTCCTCTACGCGGGAGCTGGCTCCGGCAAGACAAGGGCAGTTGTCGAGGCGATGAAGATATTTCGCGAACGGTACGGTACGCGGTTCCGGCAGTCGGGCCAGAGAGTAGCCGTGATAACCTACACAAATGCCGCATGTGACGAGATCAGGCGCAGAATCGATTTTGACCCCATCTTCGAAGTTTCGACGATCCACAGCTTCGCATGGGAACAGATCCGCTCGTACCATAAGGATATATCCGCCTGGCTTTGCCTTCATCTAGAGCAGGACATCCAGGAACTTCAGGAGAAACAGGCATCAGGTAGGGCCGGAACGAAGGCCGCTGCCGAACGCGAAGTGCAAATTGCGTCGAAAGAAAAACGGCTTCAGCATCTCGACGCAATCAGGCAGTTCACCTACAACCCGAACGGCGAGAACATAGGAAAGAACTCGCTCAACCATGCGGAAGTGATTGCGATTTCATCGGCCTTTATCGCCGAAAGACCCCTTATGCGGCGGGTTATGATCCGAAAATACCCGGTGTTACTCATCGATGAAAGCCAGGACACACAGAAGGATTTGATCGATGCATTTTTCGGACTTCAGACGGAATGCCCGCACGAGTTCTGTCTTTCCCTGTTCGGCGATACGATGCAGCGCATTTACGCGGACGGAAAGGTCGGCTTGGAGGAGGCCGTCCCGGATGATTGGCAGAAGCCAGCCATCACCATCAACTATAGATGCCCACAACGGGTTATACGACTTCTCAATAGAATAAGATCAGATGCAGACGGCGCTGAGCAGAAGCCTCGTGACGGTGCCGTTGAAGGCGTTATTCGGCTGTTCTTGGCCAGGGACGGTGACGACATTGACAAAGCAGCAGTCGAGGCGAGCGCGGCCAAGACTATGGCGGAAGTTACCGCCGACGAGGGATGGGCAGATTGGCAATCAGTGAAGGTGCTTACCCTGGAACATCACATGGCTGCGCGCAGAGGCGGATTCGATCGTTTCTTCGAACCGCTCTACAGGATATCTAGGTTCAAGACGGGTCTTCTTGATGGAACGCTAAGCGGACTTGCCTTTTTCGCGCAGCAGGTCTTGCCTTTGATCCGCGCCCGGCAATTGGAGGACAGATTTGCGGTGGCTCAGGTTGTAAAGAACTTCTCGCCGCTCATGTCTCCGGACAGCCTGAAAGAAAGCAAGGCGTCATTGGAGGACATCCGCTCGGCTGGGCGCTGCGTGGAGGAACTATACGCTCTGTGGAACAACGGCAGCGATCCTACGCTGTTGGAAGTACTCGCGAAGATTGATAACAGCGGCCTCTTTGCTATCCCGGAAGTATTTGCTCCGATTTTGTGTCGCACGGATCCGACGCAGGAGGCCGAGCAGGCAGCCGCCGAGGATGCAGAGGACGATAGGAACCCTGCGGTAGAAGCCTGGGAGGAAGCCCTCTCTGCCCCGTTTAGTCAACTGCAATCCTATGTGGATTACATATCCGATGATTCCCCTTTCGGAACGCATCAAGGTATCAAGGGGCTTCAATTTCCCAGAGTTATGGTAATTCTGGACGACAGCGAAGCCCGAGGGAATTGGTTCCAGTATGACAAGCTGTTTGGGGCAAAAGCCCCAACGGCGACAGACATGAAGAACGAGGAGGACGGGAAAGAGACCTCCATAGACAGAGTTCGGCGTTTGTTCTACGTGACGTGCAGTAGAGCTCAGGAGAGTTTGGCCGTGGTCGTCTATACGAATGAGATCGACAAGGTCGCAACCCATTTATCGAAGATCGGCTGGTTTCAGGACGACGAAATCGTCCGGATGTAAAAAATATAGGGGTCTTTGTTTGGCTCATTAAAGCAAGAAGGCCGCTATCTCTATGAAAGAATTACCGCAATATAGGGGTCAGGTCTTTGTTTGGCTCATTAAAGTTTTTTCCATCTTTTCTAATAGAGTACGAAGTTTATTGTCTTCATGCAATTGTGTTTTTACGTAAAGGGGACATCAGATTTATTAATGCACAATGGTGTATTTTGGGATAAAAGTTGTTTTGGTGGCTGTTGCTCCTTCAATCCGGTCGACCCGGTAGGTCCTTGATTCACCGGTCTGGTGTTTTACTGCATGCAGTATGAGGTTGCCGTCCTTTGTCCGTCGCAATGAGTATGGTTCGATGAGCCTGCTTGTGCCCTGGTATGTGAGGTCAACACACAAACGGTTTGCAGCGGCAAAACGGATAACCTCAAGGGGCACCTGGACATGCCAGGCTGTTGCCATGGGGGGAGGCTGCCATGCAATATCGACATCCGGGGTAACCGGTATGGCTGTCGGCACGGACTTTTTAACAACCCCGTAGAGCCAGTCAAATACCTGCGGCAGTTCATTCCAGAACTGTTCAAATGGCGGTAAAACCGGAAGCTGATGAGCCAGCATATTTTCCCATTCTGATTCAAGCTCAGCACGTTCAGGCATTTCGCTGAGGGATGCAAAGGAGGGGACATCGATATTCTTAAAAGCACATTTCTCTTTTAGCGTTTCCAATAACCGTTCATGGTCGACAGATAAGTCATCGTGGCGGAAGAGATGGACGACATCATACATATCTCGCGGCCGCAGTCGTTCGGTCAGCGCGCGTATCTTTTCAGCGAAGAGTTCTTCAAAACAGTAGCTGGTAACATGAAAGTTTGACTCGGGTTTGTCGGAATAGGGTTGATGAATATCCCTCTCAGCCGGATCAAGCACAAGGAATTCATCGACCGTAAGATCGAGCTTAATGCTGGGCGGATCACCGCCCGGCTGCATCGGGCCACGGTAGCTTACACGGCCCTCGGCTGAAAGACCGCCGCGGTTGTTTTCAAATACATCAAAGCGGAGTCTATCCTGTGATATCTCAAGGCCGCACTGGTCATAGATCCATTCAGCAATTTCAGTAAACGCAGCTATAAGGAAATCTTTATCGAGATGGTTTTTGTTCGTTAATGTAAAATCAAGGTCTTCAGAAAAACGGTACGTTTCAAAGTAGCACTTTTTCAGGCAGGTGCCGCCCTTGAATACCCAGTCTGAGCCAAGTGCTTGATTGTTTGCTATTCCCGCGAGCAACCAGCCCAGGGCATAGTCTTTTTCAATCACATTCGGCCTCAGGGCAAACTCACGGGCAAAATCCATTACTTCCAGTCGATCAATCACCGGTCTTGTCCTTTTTCCAGTTTTGGGGCACCCAGAGACGCCAGCGGGTTATCAGTTTTTCGGCGGGTAGTGCAGGATCAATCTTTGCATTACCCATGGTGAGGTTGGTAGCGCATACCTCTATTGCTGCTGTTTCGGCTTGAGCATATTGCTCCAGTAAAAAGCCCAGACGTTTAAAGACTGCACCATTGCTCAATTTTAAAGCATAGTCAATGAGGTGTTTTGTATTTTTATACTCTGATGTCATATAGTTTTGAAAAACATCTGACACCGGACGTATACCGCCACCAAGAGACGGACTGATCAGCATGTCAATAATCGTGCGTGATGGGTCAGATACAGAAACTTTAATTCTTCCTTTCCAGACCGGTTTTAGTCCGAACATTGCGGTTTCAGGAATTTTACGGACTACAAAATTGGTGTTTCTGATAGTCTGGTTTTCTTTTTGAGGTTTTCTGGAGGTTAAAACCAGTATAGAACGGAAGATCTGTTCGGTCATCGCCCAGTATTCGGCAGCACTCCATCCGCCGATATAACAGGGGGAAAACAGGCCTTGAGCGATAACCCATGGCTCTTCCAATGCAACCTCTGCAGATTGCGATTCGAGCGCAACCGGGACATACAGGCCCCGTCTAATTCTTGAAACCCAGCCATTTGCTGCCCATCGGGAAAGTATCTTTGCTGCATTGGATTTGGGCATACCCAGGATGTCAGCTGTTTCCGGAACTGAAATTGTACCCTTCGTATTACGGATTATTTTGGTAAGTCTGATCCTGTCAATTTTACCAAGGCCTAAAAGGTTCTGCACAGTACACCCGTGGTTTTATTGATCTTCTATTAGTTGAATAAATATGACAACAATATACTTATCGGACGACACATGTTAAATATAAATATATTATAGTCATTGTAATTCAATTATTCAATGAATAATTAAAACTATAATGTACTTTTTAAATAAAAGGGTCAGGTCTTTGCATGGCTCATTAAAGTAAGAAGGCCGCTATCTCTATGAAAGAATTACAGAAGGGAGGGCGGCGCCGGGAGGTATCGCAGGTACGCAAGCGGGTTGCGCGAAAACTTTTCAGCGATTACTGATGTGCTCAACAAAAAACGGACGATTCCTGTGTGGAATCAGGCAGCCTGTT
>CAZFIB010000057.1:0-28138 GCA_964518865.1 uncultured Thermodesulfobacteriota bacterium | reverse complement strand
GAGTTGAAAGGATCGCCGCCTAAGCTCCTAAACACAACATTTGACAATAGCTCCTTTTTCTTTGTTGTTTTCAACAATTTGCAGGTACTGGTATTTGCCGGACTTTTTAACACGTGCGAACATAGGGGCCTCCTCTCTTAAAGACACCCCCAAATTATAACGCCAAACCTTTATTGTCAATGCTTAATAGCTTTTTCTGTGGCACTACCTTTTTGGCTATAAAAAAATCACACCTATGATTTTTCAATAACTTACACGATTATTACTGCCAATTTCCTGAGGCAACTGTAAAACTTC
This sequence comes from uncultured Thermodesulfobacteriota bacterium, assembly GCA_964518865.1. GTDB lineage: Bacteria > Desulfobacterota > WTBG01 > CAIYCZ01 > CAIRTM01 > JANQGV01. The sequence continues at coordinate 27,841 of CAZFIB010000057.1, read as the reverse complement.
AGCCTTAGACAATACCGGCTCCATGCCGAAATGACCCTCGAATTCCATAAGCACACGGGCGATTTCAACAGCATTCTCTGCCGACCGATTACGCATCTCATCCTTCCCGAGTTTTCTGAGGCCGGCGCACAATATCTCCAAAGTCATGTCTCTGCCGAGTGATTCCATCAGGCTTGAAACCATGACATCGTGAATTTTCCCCCAGCTGTCGATCAGTATCGCGACGGTATCGGCACTATCGTGTTCTTTCACTGTTATTTCCCCTGCCGGAGCGGCATGCCGGCACAGTCGCCGGCCTCAAAAGCATCGATAGTGAATAGTTTGTTTGCCGCCGCCCGGATCATTGTCACAGGCCCCGCACGGGGCAACAAAGATACCCTGCAAAAACGATGCTTTTTTTTAAAGCGGTTATCCTTCCTTGTAAAGCGTGACTTTTTGCTTTGCCCGCGGCATACCGTTGCAATGCTTAGAACATCCCTGGCTCAGACATACAATTGCACCGGCGTCCCTGACGGCGGACCGCAAGCAGACAGTATAATTAATCAGCATGAAACGGCGTGTGTCAAACACAAGATAGCAGAAGCAGTAAAGGTCATTCCCGTGCGCTCACAGCCCCTCCTGTGCCAGCTGCTCGAAGAGCTTTTTCTGCTTGTCGCTGAGGTTTTTCGGCGCGGCGATCTGGACCCTGACGAATTCATCCCCCCTGCCCTGCTTTTTGAAATGCGGCAGGCCCCGGCCCTTGATGCGCAGACACGTACCGCCCTTGATGCCGGGGGGAACTTTCAGCTTTCTGGTTCCGTCAAGCGTCGGCACCTCGATCGTCGTCCCCAGCGCCGCCTCGCTGAGCTTTATTTCCCGATCGACCGTGATATCACTGCCGTCGCGGGCAAACAGCGGGTGTTTTTTGACGGTTATGTTGAGGTACAGGTCGCCGGGCGGCCCCCCGTGTCCGGCAGCGGCTCCTTTGCCCGTAAGCCTGAGCTTGTGTCCTGAGTCGACCCCGGGGGGAATTTTGACTTTGATGCTTTTTTTCTGCCCCCCTACCATATATTCTATCGTCTTCTCAGCTCCCGCGAACGCCTCCATCAGGTCGACAGCCAGGTTCAGGCTGTAGTCCTGGCCTTTCGGAGGCGAGGCCTGCGGTCCGAATCCACCGCCGCCGAACAGATCCTCAAAGCTGACGTTCGCCGAGCGGCGCCCGCCGGCGCGCCCGGCTCCGCCGAATATCTGGCTGAAAATGTCCCCGCCGGAAGCAAAACCCATTTCGGCAAAAATATCGCCCAGATTCGCTCCGCGAAAAATATCTTCCTGAGAGTAGCGCTGATGAAATCCGTCTGCTCCGAAGCGGTCGTACTGGGCCCGCTTCTTTTGATCGCTGAGCACGGCATAGGCCTCACTGATGTCCTTGAAGCGCTCCTCGGCCTTTGTGTCTCCCGGGTTTTTGTCGGGATGATATTTGAATGCCAGCTTTTTGTAGGCTTTTTTTATATCATCCTCGGATGCGCCTTTGCTCAAACCCAGGATTTCGTAATAATCTTTCGTGCTCATGTAGCTGCTCCGCTCTACCTGCAGGGTATGCTTATCATCCGGCCCCGCACCGGAAATCAGACATATGAATCTTTAATAAGGTTGTTTAAAAAATCCTGCGGGCTCTCAATAGCCTCGTGCGTCAGAATAAACGAGTTTGTACCGGTTCTGTCCCTGATGAGCTTCAGCCCGTGATGATAATTGTCAAAAAGCTCCGACAGCAGTTTTGCCGTCGCAGCACCGTCCATCAGTACGTTTTCGATGACCTTCTTGCAGGCGCTGCCGTCAAGGTGAATCTCTATGGCGTGCCGCCCGCAGAAGTTGCTTTCGAAAACGTGTATGTCGGCCATGACCGCTGTGGCGTCCTCGAGCACTTTCCGGTAATCCAGATAGCGCTTTACCGAGAGGCTGACGATCGTGTCGATATATTCCTCTTCAAGAAAATCGCGCCACTCGGCGGGCATGGTAGCCTGTGCGGCCAGCATACGCTCTTTGAGCTCCCGGGATTCCGCCGCAATAAGCTCAGCATGACGCGCAGCGAGTCTGCTGCCGTCCGCACCGGACATAAAGCGGTCGTACTCTTCAGCACCGCTCTCAACCATTTCCTGCGTAACCACGAGCTGCCTGATATCGGTCGACGGCAGCGTCTTTTCATATTTCAGCAGCACCCGCTCCATGGCACTGACAAGGCCGCGTGCGCCGGTGTGCTCGTTCGATGCGATTTCAGCGATTGCCCGCAGAGCGTCGTCCTCAAAGCGTATATCAATACCGTATGCCATGAAGTCGCGCTTTTTGCTGTTCACGACCGTGCTGTTTGGATTTTTCAAAACAGCATACAGGTCGTCGGCCGACAGATGAGTGAAGGTAGCGATAACCGGCAGCCTGCCGATGAACTCCGATTCGAAGCCGGCGTTGACAAGATCCTCTGAAGAGACCAGGTGCAGCAGTTCACCCCGGCGGCGTGCCTCCGGCAGCAGCGCCCCGAAGCCGATACCTTTCCTGTGAACACGTTCTTCGATTATTTTCTCTATGTCGCTAAAGGCGCCGCTCATGATAAATAAAATGTTTCTGGTGTTGATGATGCGTTTCTGACGCTTGCCGGTTCTGCGGTAATGCTCGACCGCTTCCATCTGCGAAACCATGTCGTGGGGAACCTTCAGATCGACTTCCGTCTCCTCCATGGGTTTGAGCAGCGCCCGCTGCACCCCGGTGCGAGATACGTCGATTCCCCAGGTGTTTTTATTTCCGGCTATTTTGTCTATCTCGTCGATATAGATGATGCCGTACTGCGCTCGCTCGATGCTGCCGTCCGCCTCACTGACAAGATCGCGCACCAGGTCCTCGACATCACCGCCCACATAGCCGGTTTCGCTGAACTTGGTCGCATCGCCCTTGACGAACGGAACGCCGATTTTCCGGGCGATAAGCTTGACGAGGAAGGTTTTTCCGACGCCGGTCGGCCCGAGCATGATAATGTTGTTTTTGATGTTGCCCACCGGCGAAGAGCGCTCCTGCAGCTTGATGCGGTTGAAATGCGTGCATATCTTTGTCGAAAGAATTTCCTTTGCGCCTTCCTGACCGATAACATAGTCGTCAAGATATGCCTCAAGCTCCCGGGGCTTCATGTCGAACTTTATCTCTGGACTTTCTTTTTTTCTCTTGCCCTTCGACCCCCGGGAGGGCGAATCAGGGTCGGGCACGGAAAAGGGAACCGAAAGCCGTACCCGGTCACCGTATTTTTTTGTCAGATAATCATTGAGCTCCCGTTCAAGCTCACCGGGCTTGGGCAGTTTTTTGTCGGCCATGCGTGTCTCCTTTGTATCCCGTAGCGGGAAGATCGCAGCGAACCGTCCGGTTACGGCCTTTGCGCTCGTTACCGTTATATTCATTTTAAAAACTAATCACTGCAGCATGTTTGTCAACAATACACATAATATTATCGCTGCAGAGATTGTAATTCAACAATGAATGTGATAGAGTTTTTAATGGTTTCAGCGGGCAGAATGAAAACAGAGCAAAAAAGTATCATTTTGAAAGGCGGAAACAACCATGGCTCGTTCAAAAAGAAAAAGTGTACGAAAAAAACACCTGCATGCAATGAAGCTCAAGCGCAGGAAAAAACGGGCTGCCGTCGAACAGCCTGAACAGCCTGCTGCAGCCCCGGCAGCACCATCGGAATAACCCCCTCACTTTTCAGACAAATTCAGGCTCGGTTCCGTTACGCAACACGTGTATACAGGGCATGCGGGCAGGGTGATCGTTCAGGCACACGCCGACATACCGGTCGTGACCCCACGCCCGTGTCAAATCACTATCCCTCAGCGCACAGCAGAGCCGTTTTGGCCTTTGCAAGCTCCCTGAACGAGGAAGACGGCTGCTGCTCCAAAAATGTTTTGTAGAGCGAGCAGGCCTGCGCACTGTTGCCCTGGGCTTCATAACATCGTGCCATGCTCAGCAGGGCAAGGGGCTGCCTGCCGACGCTTGTATCGTCTCGCTGTTTTTCAAACCATTCAATCGCGCGCGAATACTCGCCCCGGGCCTCATATGCATAGCCGATGCCCGCAAGCGCAAACGGTCTGAGATAACTCAGAGCATCGCCTGCTTTGGACAAAAACAGCCGGTACCGCTCAACAGCCTCATCATAGCGGTTCAGTCGGTAGGTGCAGGCCGCGGCATAATAAAGAGCGGCCTTTCCGGCCTGCGTGCCGGCATAGGTATCGGCAAGATCAAGAAAGCTGGCGAGGGCGTTTTCATAGCCGACAGCCGGATCTTGTGACCGGCTGCTGTTTTGCATGGTACGCAGGGCAGTGTAGAACATGTTGAGCGATTCCCGCTCCAGACGTGACTGCCTGACCTTCCAGAGGCCTGTGCCGGCGGCGGCGACAACTATCACCAGACCGAGCGCCATAAGCCGCTGCCTGTTCTCCTGGATATACACCACGGCTTTTTCCCAAAAGGTGAAAAACGGGTCCTGCGCGAGCAGTTCTTTGCTGCTCATTTTTCTGCTGTCTGCCATCACTACATCCCCTTTGTCCTGTTATGTCACCTGATTTCCGCATCCATACCCGCTGCAGGTCCACCTACAGACACAGGTAGGGTTTAAACGTCTCCAGTCTTTTTTTTCCAATTCCCCGTACGCGTCTGAGATCGTCAAGCCGGCTGAACCCGCCCATGTGCGTCCGCATTTTCACGATGCTGCGTGCGGTCCGCAGGCCGATGCCGGGAATGCACGCCAGGTCTTCGGGAGTGGCATCATTGACCGGAATCGGCAGAAAAAAAGCAAGCCGGGCTTGCGCTCCCATGGTGCCGATGCCGACCGTCTCGCCCACCGTAATCCGCGTTCCGCTTGCAAGCGGCATGTCTGCGGATGCAACATCCTGCAACCGGCCGCCGCAGGACTGCAGCAGCTCACCAAGCGTCGGCTGCTGCGCAAAGCAGTGAAATCCGGGGGTGCGGACACGACCCCGGACCTCATAGACAAACGACGGTCCCCGCTTCGCTGGATGCACGGTTTGGCATCGCTGCGGCATGCTGCGCAGCAGTGACGGGCAGGCAGCGGCAGCGAGAAGCAGCCATAGTACCACAAGTTGCCTGCGCTTGTACACATCCATTTAAGGGACCTTCCTGCCTGCCTCGTCCTTGAACAGCTTGTAGGTGATGCTGTCGGTCAGCGCCTGCCAGCTCGCTTCGACAACGTTTTCCGAAACTCCGACCGTACCCCATTCGGCCGCATGGTCGCCGGTTTCAACCAGGACCCGCACGCGCGAGCCCGTACCCTCACCCCCGGTCAGCACGCGAACCTTGTAGTCGATCAGCCCCATCTCTTTGAGCTGCGGATAAAAACGATCGAGGGCCTTGCGAAGAGCGTTGTCAAGGGCATTGACCGGACCGTTTCCCATGGCGGCCGTGTGCTCTTCGCGTCCGCCGACCCTGACCATAATGGTGGCCTCGGAAAGGGTCTCCGTTTCCTCCTTCTTTTCGATAATGACTCTGAACCCGACAAGATCGAAGTATCGCTTCTGCAGGCCGAGCGCCTTGCGCATGCGAAGCTCGAACGACGCTTCGGCGCCCTCGAACTGAAAGCCCTGCCGCTCGAGCTCTTTCAGGTCGCTCAGTATATCCTGAACCAGCGGCTCGTCGCTTGATATATCGAGGCTGAACTCCCGGGCCTTCTGAAGGATGTTGGCTTTGCCCGCCTGGTCCGACAGCAGAATGCGTTGCGTGTTGCCCACCACATCCGGCGGTATGTGCTCGTAGGTTTCTGAGCGCTTTTTCACCGCACTGACGTGCACGCCGGCCTTATGTGCGAATGCGCTGCTTCCCACAAACGGCTGGTGCTTGTTCGGCGCAAAATTCGCAAGCTCGTTGACGAAACGCGATACCTCGGATATTTTACGCAGCTGCTCGTCGCTGACGCAGTCGATGCCGAGCTTGACTTTCAGGTTCGGAATGACTGAGCACAGGTTGGCGTTGCCGCAGCGCTCGCCGTATCCGTTGACCGTGCACTGCACCTGCGTGCACCCGCATTCGACCGCTATGAGGGTGTTGGCCACAGCCGTATCGCTGTCATTGTGGGAGTGGATGCCGAGCGGACAGGCAATGCTTTGCTGCACCTGTTGTATGACATCGTGCATCATGCAGGGCAGCACGCCGCCGTTGGTGTCGCAGAGCACGAGGCATGCTGCGCCGCCCCGCTGCGCGCGCTCCAGCACCTTCAGCGCATAGCCGGGATTATGCTGAAAGCCGTCGAAAAAGTGTTCGGCATCGAAGAACACCGTCTCCACGTTTCGGCACAGGTAGGTCACCGACTGCTCGATCAGGTCGAGGTTTTCCTCCAGGCTGATACCCAGCACCTCGCGAACATGCACGTCCCAGGCTTTGCCGAAAATGGTGACGGTGCGCGTTTCGGCACGAATGAGGTCGTTCAGATTTTTGTCCTGTTCGACGGGGACACCGGGCCGTGCGGTGCTGCCGAAGGCCACAACGGTTGCATGCCGCAGGGCGTGGGATTGTATTTCCTTGAAATAGGCAAAATCGACGGGGTTGGAGCTCGGCCACCCGCCCTCGATATAGTGAACACCCAGTTCATCGAGCTTCGCGGTTATGCGCAGCTTGTCCTCCAGGGAAAACGAAATGTCCTCGGCCTGATTGCCCTCACGCAGCGTTGCATCGTACAGATATACGCTTTTCACGAAAATGCTCCTGTCAGCGACTGCTGCAGATATGCAGCGGCATATTCATGGTCTTCACCCTGTGCGAAAACGGCAAACCGGCGCTCATGCTCTCCGGTCGCCTCAATGCTGATCCGCAGTGTTTCTTCCGGAAACGCATCCGTCACCCTGTCGGCCCATTCCACAACAGTTACGCCACCGCGCTCCAGGCAGTCATAAAAACCGGCGGCCTCCAGATCGGCGCTGTCCCGCAGGCGGTAGGCGTCGAAATGGTACACCGGCACTGTGCCCGGATATTCAAACATGATGGTAAAGGTGGGGCTGGTGACATCGTTTTCATCGACGCCGCAGGCACCTGCTGCAAGTCCCTTGACGAAGCATGTCTTGCCCGCCCCGAGATCGCCCACAAGACCGACCACGCTGCCCGGTCTGAGCGCCCGGCCGAGCATCCGGCCGGCCCGCAGCGTTTCATCGTATGCCGTGCTGGTAAATGTAAATTCCATGTTCAGCAGCTCTCTCAGCCTGTGGCATCATCACAGAATGCCGTCAGAACTCCGGGGATGAAACGGATAAGGTCGGACGCCTGCAGACCCAGCATTTCAGATTCACGGGCGGCGCGGTCCGCCGCCATGCCGTGCGCATACACGCCGAGCTGTGCCGCCGGCAGCGGAGGAACGCCCTGTGCCATGAGTGCCGCAATCAGACCGGTCAGCACATCACCCATGCCTCCCGACGCCATGCCGGGGTTGCCGGTGGGATTAATACAGGCGGTGCCGTCCGGTGCCGCCACAATGGTTCGGGCGCCCTTCAAAACGACGACGGCACCGTGTTCGGCGGCGCAGGCGCGTGCGCATCCGATCCGGTCGCTCTGCACATCCTGCACGGATGCGCCCGTAAAGCGGGCCATCTCGCCCGGATGCGGTGTGAGAACGGGACAGCGTGCTTTTTTGATGCTGCCGGGGACTTCCGCCGCGCAGCTGATGCCGTCCGCGTCGATAACGACCGGACACTGAGCAGCCTCCAGCAGCCAGGCAACGAACTCGCGCGTACCGCCAGCCGTCCCGATACCGGGTCCCACGGCAACGGCCGTTTTTCCCGCGATCAGCTTTTCAGCTTCCGTGATGGCGGCCGGACCGAGCAGGCCGGTTCCGCCGTCGGGAAGCGGTGCGGTCATTGCCTCCGTGAGCTTTACTTCCAGCACGGTATTGAGCGACTGTGCAGTGCCGAGCGTTACCAGCCCGGCACCTGCGCGTGCAGCGGTTTGCGCGGCCAGAGCAGCTGCACCGGTCTTTCCGGGCGAGCCGGCGAACAGGCAGACATGCCCGAAATCGCCCTTGTGGGATTCGGGCCGGCGCGGCGGCACAAGACCTGCAAGCATGTCCTGATCCAGCAGAAACTCACTGATGCCTGCGTCCCGCAGGTAGATGTTCGGAATGCCGATATCCACGACCTCGAGATCACCGGCGTACCCGCAGCCGGGGTACACCAGCAGGCCGCGCTTGGGAAGGCCGCAGGTGCAGGTCAGATGCGCTTTTACGGCCGTGCCCAGCACCGCACCGGTCGTGGCATCGAGTCCCGAGGGGATATCGACCGACACGATTTTGCCCATGGCCGCATTGATATCCTCAATTACCGTGCGGTACAGGCCCGTAACTGCGGAAGAAAGCCCGGTCCCGAGCAGCGCATCGACAAAGAGCCCTGCATGAGCTATAAAGCCGGACGCATTTTCCCAGGATGCTTCGTCCGTGATTTCCGCAATATCACCCCCGACAGACCGGAATGCCTCGAGGTTTATCCGCGCATCGCCGGCGACGCGCTCCGCCTCGGCAAGCAGAAACGCACGCACACGGGCGCCGGCATTGTGCAGCAGGCGCGCTATCACGAATCCGTCGCCGCCGTTGTTGCCCCGGCCGCACACCACGGCTGTGCGGCGCGAGAGCGCATCCGGGAACAGGCGCAGCATATGCTCGAATGTTCCCCGCCCGGCGTTTTCCATGAGCACCGCGCCCGGTATTCCGGCCTCCTCGATGGTGCGCCGGTCGAGCGCTTTCATCTGTTCGGCTGTTACGACATGCATGGTTGTCCTCTAAAAAAGTTCTCAACCGCCTGCTTTAATCAGCTCCACCATCTCCCGCACCGCCCGCTCGATCCCCACCAGCACAGCCCGTGCGATTATGCTGTGGCCGATGCTGTATTCCTCGATCTCCCGTACCGGCAGCAGCTTCCTGATGTTTATGTAGTTGAGTCCGTGCCCGACGTTGACCCGCAGCCCGAGAGATGCGGCCTGTGCAATACCCTGCACTATTTCGTTGAGCTCTCTGTCCGCATCGTTCTCGCTTTTCGCATCACAGTAACGGCCCGTGTGAATTTCAACAAATTCGGCGCCCGTATCGCGTGCAGCTTCGATCTGGCGCTTGTCGGCATCCACAAACAGGCTGACCGCAATGCCGGCATCGTGCAGCTGGTCGACCGCCCGCGCGATATGCTGCTGCCGGCCGGCGACATCCAGCCCGCCCTCGGTCGTCAGCTCCTCGCGTTTCTCAGGCACCAGGCAGGACATGTCCGGCCTGATGCGCCGGGCGATGTCGATCATTTCCTGCACGGCGGCCATCTCGAGGTTCAGTTTCGTCTTGACCGTTTTGCGCAGCAGCTCGACATCCCGGTCCTGGATATGGCGGCGGTCCTCGCGCAAATGCACGATAATGCCCTCGCAGCCGGCAAGCTCGGCCAGGGCTGCGGCGGTGACCGGGTCGGGCTCGTCAATCCTGCGGGCCTGCCGCACGGTCGCCACATGGTCGACGTTGACGATCAGTTTTGCCATGAACTCGTTCCCTTGAAATATATCGTTCAATTATCTCAGTATACTATAGAACGGTAAGCGCATGGCAAGAAATTTTCGGGTGCGTTGCGGCTGATCGATAAAAAAGATGAGGGCAGTATGTATAAACATGCACTGGGGCTGCGAACCGGCCGTTTGCTTACTCCTGATGCAGTTTATAGTCGATGCGCTTCAGAAGGGTTCTGATAAAGGGAAGCTGGTTGTACCGTCTGCCGTTGGTGATACCCGGCACCTGGGGTTTCAAAACCAGCGTACCGTGATCGTTTCCGGACAACACGGCATACTCTGTCGATTCGCGGGGGAACATGGCGCCGTAGGTATCGACCAGACCGTCGTTCAGCTCGTCTTCCGCACTGTACTTGGCTCTGCTCTGATCGGCGATAAAGGTCGCCCCGACCCGCAGCGCCGGAAAACAGCGCGGCACGATACACCCCACCGACAGAAGCACCATGTCATCCGCTACGGCATCCAGAGCATCCTGCACGCGCGTGCCGCCGTCTCCCGAGGCGGTGTTTTTATCCTGTAAATAATACCCGACTCGATAGCGGTTGCTGCGCAGCACTAAGTGCACTAGTTTGTTCCACGGTGTTCCCGAAGGATACGTGCCGGCTGCATAATTCTGCAGCACATAATCGATATAATAGCCGACCGGATCGTCGCTTTGCAGACCCTGCGATTCGGCGATACGCAGCATTTCGGTTTCACTGCTCTTGTCACCCTGAACGAAGGTGTTGAGAAACACGGCCGCCTTGATCTGGTCGAAAATTTCGGCCTTTTTGGCCTCCGCCCACTGCCGCACGGCCGTATCGGCAAAGGCTTTTCCTTCCGGGGTATCGCTGCCGTGTCCGTTTACCAGTTCAACCAGGAAGTCGGCTATATTTATGCCGCCGAAACTGTGACCGATGATGATAAATTTCATATCATCCGGCACGCCGTCCTCCTCGAGCTCGTCGATGGTGGTCGCCAGCAGGTTGAGTTTCTGGATGCGGTCACCGACATAGGAAGTCTGGATCTCATGAGAGAACCCCAGGCGTTTCACCGGGATGCCGCTTTTTTCCATAAATGAAATGTAGCTTTTGTAAGCGCCCATAAACGTATTGTAGAGATGATCGGGATCGGTATCGTAATCGGGGCATACGTTTCTCAGCACATACTGTTCGAGGCGGAAAGCGCCGGCGGGATTTTCCTCGCGGAAGTCTTCGATATCCTCGCTGGAGGCGCCCTTGCAGATTCCCAGCAGCTCGCTGAAGAAGTCGTAATCGCCGCCCGGCATGAGAATGAACTGATACTGTTGCAAGCGCTTTACAGCCTGGTCATCGAGCAGATACTCATGAGCCTGCGGAAAATCTTCACACATTTTCTGCGACAGAACGGTGCGGTTGCATTTCATGAAACGCTCGACGCCGGAAGAGATATCGATGCCGCTCTCGATATAATCGTTCGTATCCCATGCGGCCGGGACGGACGTCGGTACCATAAAAAAACAGAAGATCAGAAACACCGATAGTCCGACTGCGTGTAAGGCTGTACGGTCTACCCGGCGACATGCGGGAAAAAAGGGGAATGTTCGGGATGCTCGTGTCGGGTGCATAACGTCGCTCCTTGCGGTTTTGCAGTAGGCATCAATATGCCACTGTGGGCAGCAGCACTCGGTGCCGCTCCCCCGGCTGTTTGTCCGGGAACACCGTCTGCAGGGCCGCCCGGTATATTTCGAATGCGATATTGACTGAGTCCTCTGCCGTCAGATAGCCCGTGCAGTACACCGCGAAATCCGTATCGCGAAAGCGGAACAGCATGGTCTGATAGCCGGGAAGCGCCCCGGTATGGCCTGTTGCGCCGTCCAGGCTGGCGACACCCAGGCCGAAAAACCCGGAAGGGTCTCCGAGGATCGGCACATCGAATGCCAGCCGCTCTGCCTGCAGATCATCACCGAGCAGGGTGCTGTCGGTGAGCTCGTCTATCCAGCGTAAAATATCTGCCGGTGTGGACAGCATGGCGCCGGCCGCCCACAGGGCGCTCGGGTGCTGGGCGGTCACATCCTCGTCTGCCGTAAACAGGCCGTCGCCGTTCAGATCAAGATAACCGTGCGCGTGCTTCCCCGAGAATTCAGATGTCACGGGAAAGCCGGTTTCGGCAAGACCCAGGGGTTCGAGGATACTGCCATAAATAAAGTCCTCGACCGGCTGCCCGGCAGCCGCCTCGATAATGCGCCCCAGAAGCACGTAATTGGTGTTGCTGTAAATTCCCTCTCCGCCGGGTTCGGCAATCGGGTCGTATGAGGCTGCGATTCTTATCAGCTCATCTGAGGTCCAGGCCTTTGTCAGGTTGTCGGTATAGCGGTCGAGAAAATCGTCATCCCAGGTGTAGTCGAAAAGACCGCTCGAATGCGTCAGGAGCATCCTGACGGTTAGTGCATCGCCGTCCGGAACGATGCCGGGCAGCCACGCGTCCACGGTGTCCGCCAGGTCGAGAACCCCCTGCTCAGCCAGCAGCAGCACGGCGGTGCCGGTGAATGTCTTGGTGACGCTGCCGATCCTGAACCGGTGCGAGGTCGTCAGGGGGGCTGCCGGGACGGTACCGATGCATGCCGTACCGGCGGCCCCGCTCCAGACCGAACCGTCGTCGAACCGTACCGCCAGGACCGCACCGGGACCGTTGTACTGCAACAAAACATCGTTGAGCGCCTGCCGCAGGGCGCTTCCGTACCGGCAGGCTTTGTCGGCAGAGCAGCCGAGCAGCAGCAGATAGATACTGAGGCCGCAGATTGTCATGCGGGATTTCCGCATCATGCTCTCCTATTCCGGCACTATTTCCAGTCCCTGTATCTCGTATTCGAATTCGATCGCGCTGCCGCTGTCATCCTCCGGGCTTGGTTTTTTGAACGGATTAGAAGAATAATACAAGGCTTTCGCCCGGATATAATTGTTGAAAGCGTTGAACGCCACGCTGCGTTCCCTGCCGGCGCTCCAGTCAGCGCGTGCGGAATCGGCATAGGCATCGTCACATTCATGCCATTTGTACTTGATATTGCAGTTGTTTTTATAGCAGGATCGTTTCCAGTTCTGAACATGCCTCTCCCACAAAGACGTATCGTCGACCGTCAGTTTCCAGGAAAACTCTTCCGTCAGCCCCACGTAGGTATACTGGTAGCTCGGGTGCTGCCGTGCATGATCGAAGCCGTCGACCTCGATTTTAAAACTGTGTTCCGTGTCGAACCGCAGCGTGTGCTGCCTGCTGTCGGCATTTTCAAAAACAGCGCTTATGTCCATGATGCTGTCGCAGGAGGAGCTGTAATCCCGTTGATATCTTTCGTTCAGGCGGTATCTGCCTTTAATCTTTGATGATCCCGCAGCTGGATATAAATAAGAATACCATGAGCCTTCGCCCGGCAGTTCCTGCTCACGGGAAGCAGTGAAGGACGGCATCTCGCAGGCAACAGCAACACAGTACGCCGCGGGAAGCCGTTCCTCCGTATCCTCGTCTTCTGCAGTTCCCGTTTCAGAAACAGTAATATAACTACCATGCAGCTTCCCGTCGGCATAACGCAGATAGGTCCGGATTTCTTCTTTTTCCTCAAGCCCCATAGTTATAGCATCATCATTCCATTCAGCATCATACACCACCTTGGCCGCAACAATCTCCGTTGCGCTGCTGAATCGGTATCCGCCGTCCTCCCTGCCTGTCCATTGGAGATAATAATCGGTATCATACTGACCGGGCAGCACTGGGGTATAGTGTTTTTCAATGTCACCGCCCATGGCAACCTGCTCGCTGCCCCCGAGCAGTATATCGTGTGCAATCCAGGTTATGCGCGGTACTACGACAGGCAAAGGCAACGAGCGGTCGATCTCGAAAGTAAACCTGTAGTAGCCGAGTTCCGGCGTTTCGCTCAGGTAGCGGGCCACCATGACGGGCGTTCCGATAATGCGCACCACCACATCCCCCGTGTGTTTCTGCGCCAGACCGGCAGCAAAATAATCGGCGCTTTCCAGAACACGCTGTGCGTCAAGGGGAAACATGGAAAAGGTTCCCTCCAGTATCGTACGCGTGTCGACCGTGTGCATCACCAGCCGGGTCGCGGCATCCAGAAACGTGTCTGCCTCGGCTTCGAAACGCTCCTGCTGCGTCTCCAGAAAAATAGCCAGGCTGCCGCTGTCCAGGCCGTACCTGGCGTTCATTGCATAGGAAACGAGGGTGATGCCTTTGAGCTGATAGAGAACCAGTTTATCGATATAGTGCAGAAGCAGGTTATAGCACCTGACCATCTCCTGTTCCGTGTCTGCCCCCGCATCGTCGATGCGCGGTTCCATGAGATTCATCATCGCCTCCAGGATGCTGGTGCTGCCTGAAGCCGACCCCGTGATGGAGGTGCAGATCGTGTTGACGTGCTTCTCCAGGTAATCCTGGTTGAGAATCGTGTTGACAAAATCATCGATTTCCCCCTGGGTGATCGAAGAGCCGCCCGAGGTGTTGTACTGCTCGATTTTCAGCATTTTATTATACAAGCGGTCGATCTCATCCAGAGGTTCGTCCAGCGTCTTTTTCGTACCCTCATGAATCAGTTGGTCCACCGCGATATCGAGCTGCTTCGACAGCGATGCGACCTGCTCGGAGATGCCCTCGAGCTGCTGCTTCAGTGCGGCGAGCTCTTCGCGGATCGCCTCCAGATGCGTCTCGGTGGTTTCAAAACCCAGCATGGGCAGCACATAGCCGAGTGCCATAGATGCGATTTTTCCGCCTGCCGCACCGCCCAGCACCTCGAGGCCCCAGCGAGTCAGACCGACACGCGCTATCTCCACCGCAAAATCGTTTTCCGGCAGCATCACGTCGGTTTCCCCGGTACCGAACCGCATCACCAGCGAGTCGACATAGTCGTCAAAACCGCCGTAGAGCTCGGCGCGGTACATGAACTCGTCCGGGCTGAAAACGCTTTCCGGTACAGTGCCGGATGCGATGTCGACATCATCGGGTATCGCGAAAAACGCTGCGACCTCTTCGCGGGCCGACACAAAATCGGCGTCCTGCAAAATCATGTACCGGTCGATACAGGTACTGAGAATCGTTACCGGAACGGATCCCCCCCGTTCCCAGGTCTCGTTGTCGGAAAAGCCGATATCCATATACGGCACATAGGCGGACAGCGTGCCGGTAAAAGCCTCACCTCCCGCCGTGCCGCCGGTAAGCGCAACCCGGAACGGTCCGCGGGGCGACCACACTACGTGGGGGCCCCAGGTCCCGTTGTCCGTAAGAAATTCCCGCCTGTGCAGCGAACCGTTATCGGAAAAAACGAACACCTCGGCGCCATCCAGGGGCTGTGACAGTACGGCACTGCCGGACACTGCCAGCAAAAAGAAATTGTCTAAAAGTGCACCTCTGCAAAGCTGCGGTGTCGACAGCGCCAGAGCGCTGAAAAAAATCAGGATTGAGAGAGAATTCCTGCTGCCGCTTCTGTACATTGCCGTTGTCATAAAAAAGCTCCTTCCGTCGAAGAATAAAAAAACCTGCTCCGCTACCTTCGGGGCAGGCCGTGCACATACAGGCGTGTTCAGCACTCCATACGTATCCGGCAACCCCGCTGTCCCTGTGGGACCGGTTGCTTTGCGTCCCCCGGTTGCCCGGGGTTTGCTCTTTTCAGACAGCATGTTAATATTTATAACATATATGTGACAGCGTGGCAATTATCTGCCTGCCCGGTATGGAGATATCTACAAAATAAATGCCAATGCATGATAAACCGGATAAATTATAAATAATTATGTTTTTTCATATAATTAGCGATGTTCTCACAAACAGGCGGCATATTCTGTACCCCCCGCTGTGTCCTGCCGTATCGGATATTTCCGCTCAGACAGGACAGTAAACAACGTACGTGCACGTCGCCCTGTCGAAAAAAAAATGTTTTACCGCAATGTTCGCATCGATTCATCTGCCTCTCACCTCAGTCATCTCCCCCTCGGGGGCAGGGAAGTGCTTTTTTATCCTTTCGACCCGCTCGTTGAGATTGCGCGCTGTGCTCGGAATAACAGACCTGTCATCCGGCTGCTACAGGAAAGATATCATTTTTTATCGTGTGGTTTTTGGTGATAGCGATACATGCTGCAGGGAACCCGCTTCGGCACAGATGCGCGAAACGAAAAAAACAGAGATACGGCTCGGGTATATTACGACCGCCTGACGGCATCGGCGACTGCTGAGACCATTTTCATGGTCGCCACATCATGAACGCGCAGGATATGAGCGCCGTTGTAGACCGCAACGGCCACCGCGGCGGCGGTGCCGGCTTCACGGCCGTTCACATCCCGATCGAGCAGCCGGCCGATAAAGGCCTTGCGCGAGGGTCCCACCAGCAGGGGCCTGCCCAGACGTGCAAACGACCGCAGATGATGCAAAATGGTGAAATTGTCCCGGTCAACCGATTTGCCGAACCCGATACCGGGGTCGAGAATGATGTTTTCCTCAGCGATACCGGCATCGAGAGCGGCAGCCATGCGCTCTTTGAAAAATTGGCAGATCTCATCTATGAGATTATCATAACGCACATGCTGCTGCATTGTCTGCGGGGTACCCTGCATGTGCATCAGAACCACCGGCACACCTGCCCGGGCGACAACGACGGCCATGTCAGGATCAAAGCGCAGGGCGCTGATATCATTGATGATCTGGGCGCCGGCATCAAGGGCCCGGCGGGCCACTTCGGCCTTGGTGGTATCGATTGAAAGCGGCACATCAGTGCGACGGGCAAGCTCCCGTACAACGGGTATGATACGACGCAGCTCTTCCTCGAGCGCCACCGGTTCGGCGCCGGGCCTGCTCGACTCACCGCCGATATCGATGATGTCGGCGCCCTGCCCGGCAAGCTCACACCCCTGTGCTATTGCCCTGTCGGTATCGACGTAGAGCCCGCCGTCAGAAAATGAGTCGGGCGTGGCATTCAGTATGCCCATCAGGAAAGATCGTTGCGAAACGTCGAGTATTGTTGTTCGACACGCAATAGGCGGCGGGGGGGGGGTGCTTTCCGGCATGCTGTTGTTCCGGACCGATGGCTTACGGTACGCACGGCACGAGACGTGTCATGCCTGCTCCGATCCCGTATCGTCAGGGGCTGGTTCCGGCGGCTGCTCTGCGGCAGCTGTAGTGCCGTCAGCCGGCGGCTGACGTACATCGTCACTGCCGGCAGCGTCGTGATTGTTCGAATTGTTCGGGCCCAGATCTTTGCCGCTGATGATCTGTTCAATCTGCTCGGTGTTGAGCGATTCGCGCTCCAGCAGGTTTTCGGCAAGCCGTTCGAGCGTTTCGCGGTTTTTATTGAGCAGATTACGCACCGTATTGAGACTGTCCTCGATAATGCGTTTGACTTCCTTGTCGATCTCGATGGCAGTCGCCTCGCTGTAGTCGCGGTGCTGGGCTATCTCTCGCCCGAGAAATATCTGCTCCTCTTTCTTGCCGTAGGCGAGCGGCCCCAGCTCGTCGCTCATGCCCCACTCGCACACCATCTTGCGAGCCATGTCGGTGGCACGCTCGATGTCGTTGCCGGCGCCGGTCGTCACATCATCGAAAAACATCTCCTCGGCCACACGCCCGCCGAGCAGAATAGCGATATTGTTTACCAGGTAGTTGCGTGCATAGGTGTGCTTCTCGTCGATGGGCAGCTGCTGGGTGAGGCCCAGGGCCATGCCGCGCGGAATGATCGTCACCTTGTGTATGGGGTCTGTGCCGGGCAGCAGCTTGGCGATCAGGGTATGACCCGCCTCGTGATAGGCGGTGAGTTTTTTCTCCTCCTGGCTGATAATCATGCTCTTGCGCTCGGCACCCATGAGCACCTTGTCCTTGGCCTGCTCAAAGTGCGTCATGCTGATCTTTTCCTTGTCCTCGCGCGCCGCCAGCAGCGCCGCCTCGTTCACCAGGTTGGCCAGATCCGCACCGCAGAACCCCGGGGTTCCTCGGGCAATCGTCTTCAGATCGACATCGCCGTCAAGAGGGGTCTTCTTGGTGTGCACTTTCAGAATACCGTCGCGGCCCCGGATATCCGGCAGCGGTACGACGATGCGTCGGTCAAAGCGGCCCGGGCGCAGAAGCGCCGGGTCGAGCACATCCGGCCTGTTGGTTGCGGCAACCAGAATCACGCCTTCATTGGACTCGAACCCGTCCATTTCCACCAGCAACTGGTTGAGCGTCTGCTCGCGCTCATCATGACCGCCGCCGAGACCCGCTCCCCGGTGCCTGCCGACAGCATCGATTTCATCGATAAAAATGATGCAGGGCGCATTTTTCTTGCCCTGGATAAACAGATCGCGCACCCGGGCGGCACCCACGCCGACAAACATCTCGACAAAATCCGAGCCGCTGATACTGAAAAACGGGACTCCCGCCTCCCCGGCTATGGCCCGCGCGAGCAGGGTCTTGCCCGTACCGGGCGAGCCGACCAGAATGGCGCCCTTGGGAATCTTGCCGCCCAGCCTGGTGAATTTTTTCGGGTCCTTCAGAAACGCGATGATTTCCTCGACCTCGTGCTTGGCTTCATCGATGCCGGCCACGTCCTCGAACGTGATTTTCTGCTGGTTTTCCGCCAGCAGCCGCGCCCGGCTTTTGCCGAAGGACATGGCCTTGCCGCCGCCGGCCTGCACCTGGCGCATGAAAAATATCCACACCGCGATAAGCAGCAGCATCGGGAACCACGATATAAAGACCTGCATCCACCACGAGGACTGCTCATCAGGCCGTACATCTACCGTGACGCCCTTGTCGATCATCTCCCTGACAAGCTCGGGATCGTTCAGGGAATAGGTTTTGAACGTGCCGCCGCTGGCCAGGGTTCCGTAAATGGTGTTCCCCTGCACAACCACGTCCCGCACGTCACCGCGGTCGACGGCCGTCTTGAATTCGCTGAACAGCATTTTCTGACGGGTGGTTTTGGGCTGGCTGAACAGATTAAACAGCAAAATGATAACCAGTACAATCGTAAGCCAGATAACAATATTTTTATAAAAAGGATTCATGTCTGATTCAGTGTTCTTTCTCATTGGCAGTGATAATTATTAAATTCTATTATGTATAACATATGGTCCATTCTCATACAACATGAAAAACAGGCTGCTTATTTTTCATCCGTCAGCTCGGCACGCAGGACGGTTTTTGCGCCGGCGCCCACCTTGAATCGCTCGTCCATGCGGTAGCCGACCACCCAGGCGATGTCCTCGCCCGATACCAGCAGCGGAACACGGTCGCGCAGCCGCTGCGGCACCTTGCAGTCGGTGAAAAAATCCTGAATTTTTTTTGTGCCAGGCTGTCCCAAAGGCTGAAATGCATCGCCCGGCTGCCGGCTCCTGACCGTGAGCGGAAACTGCAGCCTGCCAAGGTCGAAAAAGGCGGTTTTTTCTCCGCTGCTCCGTATGTGCGGTGCGGCATCCTCGATCGACTCAACGCGCATCGACAGCCGGCCTCCGGTTTCCGGGATAACAATGCTGCCGGGCACATCCTCGATCGTGTAGCTGAACGCGCTGCAGACGGATTTCGCGGGCGAGCGGCGTATCAAAACGTTCCTGTATTCGCGCCGCGCCTCCAGGCCGCCGGGAAGCTGTATTGTCCGGGACGAGCCGCCGCCCGCCAGCAGGGAGCACAGGGCGTCGATATGCTGCATGGTAAGCCCCCGCGTATCCCCTTTTACCCGAAAAACAGCTTCCCGCATGATTCTTCCCTGCAAGGCTGTGCTGAACCGCCCCAGTCCATCCAGAGACAAAACAGTGCCGCCCTCCCCGTCCTGCACGCATTCCTGCAGGGCCTGCCGCACAACATGCTCGAGCGCTTCATCATCCTGCTGCACAAGCTCGGCGGTTCGCGCCAGCGTCTCCACGATATTCGGATTATACTGCTCCCGCAGCAGCGGCAGAAGCTCATGGCGGATTTTGTTGCGCCGGTAGTGCAGCTCGCCGGCAGAGCTGTCGGGAACAAATTCCTGCCGTATATCTTCAAGATACTGTTCGATCCGGCGGCGCGAACACTGCAGCAGGGGCCTGATAAACCGGTTTTCGCGCACGGGCGGGATGCCGGCCAGCCCGCCGAGGGCCGCCCCGCGCAGCAGCCACAGCAGCACGGTTTCGGCCTGGTCGTCGGCATGGTGGCCGAGAGCGATTTTCGTGGCGCCGGTGCGGCGGGCAGCGTCGTCGTAAAAATCATACCGCACCCGGCGCGCGGCTTCCTGCAGGGAGAGATTCTGTCTGCAGCGAAAAGACTGCACGTCGCGCCGCTCGACAATGCAGGGCACGCCCAGCTTCTGCGCCTGGAATGCCGTGAATTCGGCCTCGCGCAGCGAGTCTTCACCCCGCAGCATGTGATCCAGATGCGCGACCGTCAGGCGTATGTCAAGCGCTGCTTTCATCTCGAGCAGCACCCGCAAAAGCGCCATAGAGTCGGCCCCGCCCGAAACGCCGACCAGCACATGCTCGCCCGGAGCGATCATATCGTATTTTTTTATCGTCGCGAGTGCCTTGCGGTAGAGCATGTCCGGCCCCTGCAGGTTCTTCTACAAAATTTCTTCGTCTTCAGGCTGCCAGGCCGGATCGACAAAGCAGAGAAACACGAGATCTCCCTGCCCGATATTGTCGATATGCTGCACAGCTCCGGGTGGAATACAGACCGTATCTCCGGGCCCCAGCTCGCTGCAGTCTCCGTCGATATGCATGGTGCCGCGACCCTCGAGTATGTAATATACCTCACAGGCACTGAGGCGGTGCGGCAGCGACGAACACCCCGGCTGCAGGCGGGCGTGCGCCAGGCTGTAGCGCACCGCAACCGGATGCTTGTCGGGGTGCATGATTTCACGCAGCAGGGTTTTGTCGGCTGCGACAAACTGATCGCACTGGCTGAGACGTCGAATGAACATACGGTTTCACCTTTTGATCGTTTCTCTGACAGAAGTACCCAAGTATAGGCAAAAAAAACATGATTTTGCAACGAAACACAAATAGTTCCGAAACAATATCTACCGGTTGCAAACCGGTCCCGATACATCGTATAGTGTACAGGCGTGCGTGACTGCTTGAGCCGTCATACCGTGCTACAGGCACACTATGGAGGAAAGGACGCATCATGTCAAACCGCTGTTGTGCATATATTAAAAAATCAATTGTATGCAGTGTCGTGCTTCTGGTAACAGCCGGGTATGCTGCAGCGGCAGGCGCGGAAGAAAATGCGGATGCCATCCGCGAAGAAGTCCGCGGTGCCCTGAGCCGCCTGGCACGGGCCTATCAATCGCGCGACATCGACGCGCTCATGGATCTATACGGGTACGGTCCGGAGGTGTCGGCCGTCATGACCGGTCAGGAGTGCGTCGGCCGCGATCAGATACGGGCCGCCTACAAAAAAGATTTCGCCTCGATGAGCGAAGTAAATCCGGTACAGTATTTTATGCTGTCGCTGCAGCGATCCGGCGGCACGGCCTGGCTTACGGCTGACGGGTTCACCAGCGTTGTCAAAAACGGCAGGCAGCTGTCGGTCTACGGAAGGCTGAGTGCGGTGCTGCAAAAAAAAGGCCCGGCATGGAAGTTCATGCAGACCCATTTCTCATACCCGGTAACCGACCTGCCCGGAAGCTATGAGCAGCCCTAGGGCGCTTTACCCTGTACCGCAGCCTTTTTCCGGTGCACGCCCGGTGGCGCGAACATGCAGGAGCTGCCATGGCTGCGGTTTTTTTTGCAGCCGGAGACCGCTCCTGCCTCTATGCTTTTCACCGGCACGACTCTCTCTCGGCATCCAGATCGTAATTCTTCTTCAGCCAGTCGAAGTCCATGGCATTGGCCTGCGCGCAGAACCGGTCCGTGTCAAGCTCGTATTCCACACCGAACACGGCCTTGCCCGCCTCAATGAACGGCAGCAGCAGATCGCACTCGCTGTACTGAAAGCACTGCTCGTTGAGGGCCCAGTCGAAATAATCGACAAGATCCTCGACCTGGTCAAGATCGTTTTTCAGCCCCACGGACAATCCGCGCTCGTGGGCTTCGGCGGCGATCCGGCGGTTGAACTCCAGCTGATCCTGTTCGTCAAGGGGGAAGCCGCTGTTGTTGGCGTATCCGTCGACATTGTCGGGCTCCACCCCGTCGCAGCCCTTTTCAACAGCCATATCCAGGCGGGCCTGCATAATCGGGCCAAGCACGTCGAGCTGCCGGATGTCAAGCCACCTCTCGTCGGGCCAGCCCTCCAGGGCATTGCCGAGAACGGACAACGGGAAATCGTCTTTATCAGGCCGCCAGTTCTCCCGGCTGCCCGCTGAAAAATAGCAGATCACGATACGGCCGTCCTCGTGCAGCCCGTCTATGACGCTTTTGTCCGTATCGAACAGGTCGATATCATACATATCCACATCGAACGAGCTGTCGATCGGCCCCTCGAGCTGCCACTGCCAGCTGGTTCCCGGCGCCGGCTGCCAGATATCTGCAGCCGGCGCATCGACCGTACTGGTTGTCGTCGGCGGTGCGGCCGGGACAGATGTCGTGCTTGTTGAGGACTGCACCGAGCTGATTGTGGTTATGGTCGTTGTTGTCGCGGCGGTGCCGTTGTCGGTATCGTCCGGATCGCAGGCCAGCAGCACAAGCAGCGCCGCAAAAACCGCAACCGTCAATCGCTGTACTAATCCGCTTGTTTGCATTATTATTATAGAGTCTGTTGTAATTGTCGCATCTTATTGTAGCATGATATTACTGCTTCTCCATGAATAAAAACGAACGGAAAATTCTGTCGGCAACCTGTTTTGCGCATTTCCTCAGCCACTACAACATGCTGGTGTTTCCTGCGCTGGTGCTGCCGCTTGCCGCCAGGCTCGGCATCGACATGGCGCAGTGCTTTGCGCTGTCGTTCTGGATGTACCTGCTGTACGGACTTTCAGCGCTTCCCTGGGGCATGGCCGCGGACCGCTGGGGCCCCAGGCCCCTGCTTGTCGTCTTTCACGCCGGTGCCGCGCTGAGCAGCCTCCTGGCTGCCTTGTACGTCGACTCGCCGCGCGCGCTCCTTATATTCCTGACCATGCTGGGCCTGTTCTCGGGAATATACCATCCGGTGGGCATGGGCCTGATATCCAAGCATATCCGGCGCATCAGCATGGGGCTGGCCGTCAACGGCATGGTCGGCAACCTCGGCATAGCCCTGGCCCCCCTGCTTACCGGCATAGCCGTCTGGGCGCAGGGGCCCGAGGCAGCGTTTCTGCTGGTCGCAGCGCTGAACGGTGCGGGAACCGTGCTTGCGGCATCGTTTTCCGGAACCGCACATGCTGACCCAGCAGACAGCGCCGATGACTCCGGCACAATCAACCTCCCGGCTTTTGCCGTTCTGCTCGGGGCCATCATGCTCTGCGGCCTGGCCTACCGGGGCGCGACCGTATCGCTGCCCTCGTATTTCGAGCTGAAAAATGTCCGGATATTCGAATCGCTCACCGGTCTTTTCGGTTCCGGGCTGACGCCGAACCTTGTGGCGACCGCGACCGTATCGCTGCTCTACATAATCGGCATCGCCGGTCAGTACACCGGCGGCCGGATCGCCGAGCGCTTCGACCTGCGCTGGTGCTACCTCCTGTTTCATGCCGTTCCGGTACCCGTGGCTTTTGCCATGGCCTATGCCGCCGACCTGCCCCTGGTGCTTCTCGGCACGGTGTATGTTTTTTTTCTGCTGGGCATGCAGCCCATAGAAAACACGCTGATCGCGCGCTTCACCCCCAGCCGGTTCCGCCACTCCGCCTACGGCACGAAATTCATTCTCACCTTCGGCGTGGGCGCGGGTGCCGTAAAGCTGATTGAGGTGATTCAGGACACCTGGGGGATGGAACGCGTCTTCACCGGTCTCGGGTTTGTGTCCCTGTCATTGACGGCGGTCATCCTGCTGCTGATTTTCACCACCAAACCGCAGCGCTAAATCATTATACATGGTGCCGCAGGCGACTAACAGGACATTGAAATACGCGGCTGATCGGTCTGTCCTTGCGGACAATTGACCCCGGCGCCGGGCCGGGGTTATTCCTGTGTACGTACTAATAAAAACCGTCATTGCAAGCAAAGCGCGGCAATCTCATAAGACATGGTGCGCTTTGTATGGAGAGTGCTTCGCACTCGGCCTGCAATGAGCATCACGGCAGATGCGTTTTCGGCCCGGAAGGAACATCTTTTGTTAAGGCATCTGCAATATTCGACACCTGCTCAAGCGGGCAAACCGTAATTTTTTCGTCAAGCAGGCCGGCGCTTTTACCGGGATAAATAATCCAGAGGTGGTCGAGTTTCAGGTCATGCAGTGCGATGTGCATGGAGCGCGTCACCCGCGGCGCTTCATCGAATTTTACTTCGATACCGTAGCGATGCCCCTCGTGCATAAAAAAAAGGTCCAGTTCCGCTCCGTTGTGCGTCGCCCAAAAATAAGCTTCGGGCGGCGTCATACGCCTCAAAAACTGTTCCAGTGCGAATCCCTCCCATGAAGCCCCGACTTTGGGGTGTCCTGAAAGGCTGCGGCCGTCTGTCACGGTAAGCAGACTGTGAAGGAGCCCCGAGTCGCGAAAATAGATTTTCGGCGCTCTGACCTGGCGTTTTTTTATATTTTCATGCCATGGCTGTAACTGGCGTATCATGAACGTACCGGACAGAATATCGAGATACGACCGTACGGTTTTATCGGATACGCCCAGAGACCGGGCCGGCACGGAAGCATTCCAGGTTTGGCCGTGATAATGCGCCAGCATTGTCCAGAAACGGCGAATGGCCTGCGCTGGTATTTTGATTCCCAGCTGCGGTATGTCCCGTTCAAGGAAGGTACGGATAAAGCCTTCACGCCAGGCCAGGCTGTCATCCTCGGTATCGGCTAAAAATGAGCGTGGGAACCCCCCGCGGAGCCAGAGTTTTTCCTGCTGTTCACTACCGGTTTCCTGCTGGTTGAAACCGGCCAGCTCGACAAACTCTATCCGCCCCGCGAGCGTTTCGGATACGTTTTTGATGATATGGGGTGAAGCACTGCCGAGTATCAGGAACCTGGCCTTCGTTGCCGGACGATCAACCAGTACACGCAGAACATTGAAAAGTTCGGGCTTAACCTGTATTTCATCAAGAATAACGAGCCCGCCCAGCGAACCTAAGGCCGTCTCCGGATTCTGCAGGCGGCGTAAATCAGGTTGCGATTCCAGATCAAAGAAAGTCGTTTCCCTGTTCTCTGCAAACATATGCGCAAGAGTCGTTTTTCCGCATTGACGCGGGCCGAGAATAGCCGTAACGGGAGAACGCTTCACCGCAGCCGATAACCGGTTACTGTAAAACTCTCTTTTAATAATCATATCAACAATATAGCATGATATTTCGGAATATCAATCCGATTTTTCATGCTTTTATTTATGTATTGTTATATTAAAAGTGAATTGTAATAAGCTGTTTGGTGCGTTCCGGGCACGTGACCCTGACCGGGGCTATGGTTATTTCATATAATGAACAGAGGTGTGTACGTAATAAAAAAATCGTCATTGCGAGGAATCCCGCGAATGCGGGATGACGCCCCGTCCTCCGCAGTAGCTTTGCTACGGAGGGTGGAGGCAATCTCACCGGATATGGTGCGGTGTTCATGGAGAGTGCCCCTTTTATTCGAAACACCCCACCCGGCGTTTTTCAACAGTCTGCACTATTTTTTTATTGCATATGTAATCAATATTATTATAATTTCATGCAGTATGGGGCTGATTAAGGGGCTTTGATCAGTTTTTATATTATTCTTACTATTCCTCATCGTCTCCTTATTTTCCCCCCGACAAAACGTCAGACAGGCGTCATCAGTCTCATTCTCCGAATTTAATAGGGAAGTGTCCCTTAATTACCTGGAGTGACACATGCCGGAAATCAGCCGCTTTTATGGTATAATAGTAGCTATGTTTTTTGACGATCATAATCCGCCCCATTTTCATGCTCGCTACGGCGAGGAAAAAGCGGCCATAGAAATTGACTCACTTCGAATTCTTGAGGGTCACCTTCCGCCCCGAGCTTTGGGCCTTGTAATTGAATGGGCTGCCCAGCATAAAAATGAACTTTCAGAAAACTGGGAATTAGCACAAAACAACCGGTCACCGAAAAAAATCGAGCCTTTAAAATAATGGGGGTTCACGTTATGCTGAAAGATGTGGTCTCTGCCGTTCACAAGGGTGAATACTCTATTGAAATAACATTTGAGGACGGCGCTGCAGGGATTGTCGACTTTTCCAGGTATGTTAGCAAAGGTGGGGTATTTGAAAAATTCAAAGATATTGAATTTTTTAAAAAATTCAGAATTCACGAAGAGCTCGGCGTATTGACGTGGGGAGATGATGAATTGGACATAGCACCGGAAACGCTTTATGCAGAAGCAACCAACTCCCCTCTGCCTGACTGGATGAAGTCCCGGCATGATTGCATGACAGACACATCGGTTCAGCCGACCTCATGACCTTGGTCCGCTCGCCGTCGCGGCCGTAATAACAGTATCGGGGTCGGTATCGAAAAAAAGCTTTTCATGCTTTCAGGCGCGATTCCCTGCCGCATCAAAAAGCCAGGCGGCCAGTGTTTTTGTCTGTCATTCCCCGACCCCGATCGGTGAATCCGGAAAAACATGTGGCACCCCCCTCCTGAATGGTTTCGCGTGCGCATTGCGGGCACGCAAACCGGGCCGGGGTTATTCCTGTGTACGTACCAACGCAGTCAATGGGGACATCCTAAATAAGTAAATAAATAAGACGGTTCAATTAAACAGCAGGCTCTGAACAGAACCGCCCCCTTTATTACACACCAATATTCAAGTTATCAGTTCCTGCAGTAAGCTATGACCTTAAAAGGGGGGAGCTGATCGCCGATCGAAACAATTATATACTTTGATATTTTAGGGCGTCCCAAACATATCTTAATACGATTCAGCCGTTAATTCTTTTCCATAAATCCAAGGAGGTGCGCTATGAAAAAAATATGCAGCATATGTTCGCTTGTTCTTCTCCTGTCCGCCTGCAATTTTGTTCAGGAATCCGAAACCGAAACCTTCACCACCACCAACGACTTTAACTTCCTGCACATCAGCAATACGGCCGGCACCATTACCGTTGCCGCCGATGAAAGCGCAGATGAGACGAGCGAGGTCACCCTGACCGTCGAAAAACAGGCAGCCGGTCTCACAAAGGCGGCGGCCCGGACGTTTCTCGATCAGATTGAAGTGGTCGTCGAGCGCGACGGTGACAGTTACACCGTGACCGTCAACACCCCCTGGGACGATGGGAGCGGGCCCCCGTTTGCCGCAGGCGGCGCTGCTATCAGCTTCAGCAGCATGTCCGAAAAACAGGTCACCATAGACACCGAAGCGGGCCTCGTTAACTGTGAACACATTACCGGCGGCTACATCACGGCGACCGCGGGTTCGGTATCCGTTCAGCAGGCAGAGGGCGACCTGACGGTGTTATCCGAGGCCGGGGCCGTCGAAATCGAATCGTTCTCAGGCGACCGCTTCGACCTAGAGGCCTCCGCCGGCAGCATCAGCATCGACGTGATGGGTTCAGGCGCGGTAAACGGTGCGGCAAAAACCGCCACCGGCGCAATCGATATCGGCCTTTCGCAGAACCTCTCCTGCATCGTCGACCTGACAACCGAGGTCGGCGGCATTTCCGTCAGCGGGATCGAAGATTATGAGCAGACCGACGATGTCACCGGCTCCACGGCAACCTTTACCCTGGGTGCGGGCGACGGACGGATCAGCGCGGAAACAACCGTCGGGGAAATAGAGGCCGAGGTGAAGTAACATATACGTACCTCTGACAAATTATCCGCAAATCATCCGGGACAGCCACTGATTATTACTCTTTGTCGCTATAGGGCTCTGAGGCAAACACCACAGAATGACAATTCAGCTTGGGAAAATGCCGTTTACACCATTTCATTTCGGAATCAGTGCGACCGTCGGAATACCGCTCTACAGAAAAATAGACGTATTTGTGTTTGTGCTTGCAAGCGTGGTTATCGATATCGAGCCGCTCATAGTCATGAAGGGCGATTCAGATTATCACCTGCACGGATATGCGCATACCTATATCGGTGCGGCGCTACTGGGCGCTGTGTGGGGAGTGACGGCATGGGTTTTTCGCTCTCCGATCAGAACGATCGTGCAGGATGTGTTCAGGTTTCCTTTTGAGGCATCAAAGACCAAACTGATTGTTTCCGGCATTCTGGGTGCCTGCTTTCAAGCCCCGCAGGGAATGACAGCACCTCTGAACAGCACATTATGCGTCCGTTTAGGGCTTGCGAATAAATAACTTCACATTTTCGAAGGGCAGATGGAGTAATTC
>CAZFIB010000056.1:0-28962 GCA_964518865.1 uncultured Thermodesulfobacteriota bacterium | reverse complement strand
CCTACAAAAAAATATTTGCGTAAAGCCGCCTTGGGCGGCTCACGGTTTTGAAATCGGCTTTGAGCGGTTCACGTTTTTCAAGCCTCCGGCATTGCCGGAGGTGTCTGACTTTTACTTGTATGTTAAGAAACGCATTGTAAATACTATTTTATACAAAAAAACAGTTGACCTGTCTATAACTGCAGGGTCTATCATTCTAAGTACCAGCCGGACGGATACGGGCATGCCGTCTGCTGCGCAAAGTTTTATCCTAATCAGGAGTTTTATGGAAACAGCCTGTCATGTCCGACAGAGCGAAACGGGCGTTAACCGGGTAACTATGAACAACACAGGAGGACACTATGGACGCACATGCAATGAACAAAGAGCGCTGGATAGAACTGTTTCAAGAAATCGGCCTTTCAGAAAAGCAGATGCAGGCATGGCACCGGGCTTTTGAAACGCGCTACCCCGAGGGTCATCAGTCGTTTCTGGAGTGGCTGCAGCTGCCCGGTGATGAGATACGTGCAATAAGAGAACAATTTTCAGCATAATCGCTATTTATTGCAGGATGCCTATGTATACCATCGGAAAGCTTGTAAAACGGTTCGGTATATCCCGCAGTGCCCTGCTGTACTATGACAGCATCGGGCTTCTGGAGCCCTCCGGCAGAAGCGCCTCCGGGTACCGCCTGTATTGCGATGATGATATCGAGCGCCTGCAGCATATCATGATCTACCGGGATGCAGGCATGCCCCTGGCCGATATCGGCAGGATGCTTGAAAGTGACGCACGTGATAGTGTCGAAATTCTGAAAAAGCGGCTTCATGATTTGAACCGCGATATAAACCGTATGCGCACCCAGCAGCAGACGATTGTACGCCTTTTGAAAAACAATGCTGCGCTCAAGGAAACCAGGGTTATGACGAAACAGAGCTGGGTCGCGCTGCTGGAGGCTACGGGGCTCTCAGACAGTGATATGCAGCGCTGGCACCGTGAATTCGAGTGCATGGCACCCGAAGCGCACCAGGATTTTCTGGAATCGCTGGGAATAGAGGCAGAAGAGGTACGGGAAATACGGGCATGGTCGGCCGAACCGGGTCAGCAAAGCTGCTGCGGAGGACGGGGCGTCATCCCGCATTCGCGGGATTCCTCGCCATGACGGTTTTCATTATTACGTACACACTTATCCAGAAGGCACCTCTGTCGCATCGACCCGGTGGCGGTACTGGGCGGAATAAATTTCGCTGAGCGTCAGAAATGCCGTTACAATCAGGGGACCGTATATAATACCGAGAATCCCGAACAGGCTCAGCCCGCCGATGATTGCCAGAAACACCAGCAGGGTGTGCATCTGCACGCGGCGGCCGACAAGACGCGGTTTGAAAAAATACTCGATACAGCCCGACAGGATCATGTAAAAGACAATAAAAAAAACAGCGGCGGCGATTCGACCCTTCAGCAGAAGAAGAACGGCCGCCGGAACGAATACGACGCCGATGCCGACGATCGGCAGAAATGCCAGGATCGCCATGACGGTTCCCCACAGAAAGGGCGACTGCAGGCCGAACAGCGCAAACACGATGCCGCCGAGCGTTCCCTGGATAAGACCGCCGAGCCCGTTGCCGATGAGGATCGCCCCGGACATATCCTTGAATTTGCTGATCAGCCGGCGGTCCTGGTCATCGGGCAGCGGCGAGAGTCGTATGATATACTGCATCAGGCGGTCGCCATCGATGAGCAGGTAGTAAACGACGAGTATCATCAAAAAAAGATCGAAAACAAAGCCTAGAATGTTTGCGGTGATCGATCTGGCCTGCTCATACAGAAAAAGGCCGACAACGCGACCCACCTCCGAGGTCAGGCTGTTCAGGGTGTCACCGCTGATCGAAATGTTGAATTTGGCAAGCAGCGGGTTGACTGTTTCGATAATCCTGTTGTTTCTGATGAGATCTTTAAACGTATCCTGCTGAACCGCGGTTTTTGCCGTGAGATAGAGATTGTGCGCTTCCCCGGCAATAACACCGGCAAAAAAGGATATCGGCACAAAAACGATAAGAACAATCAGGAGACACGTCAGCAGGGATGCGAGCGACGGCTTTATGCGGCGGCACAGATACGCCTGCAGGGGCATAAACAGCCCGGTAACGACGAAAGCAAGCACGATCACCGCAATGAACGGCCACAAAAGCCGGGCAAGGAGGAAAAAAGAACCGGCAAACAGGAGCAGAAAAAACGCCAGTGTCAGATTCTGCTGGAACTTTTTATCCATAAGCACCTCTCATGTAAGGTATACGCGCAGATCACAGACATTCGTACCGGTATTGCCGGTCTTGACGAGGCCTCTGCCGATACGCCGAAGAAGCGTAAACGAATCGCAGCGCTCGATATACGGTACGATGTTGATATTTTTTGCACAGCTACGCTCAACAGTGCTGCTGTCGACGATAGCGCCGGCAACGTCGTATGAGAAATCAGAGCCGTCGCTGCCCACCGATGCAAGGGTGATGTCAAGATTGTTGCATGCCATGTAGTTAAGTGTAACGGCGGCATAGTGCTGGTTGCGGCCTCCCTTGCCGTGAGCGGCCGGCAGAGTGACCGTTGTTTCGCCTCCAGCCAAAAAACAGTTTTTACCGTTCTGCCTGCGCTGAACAGCCTGTATCGCCTGCACAGCCGTTTTTTCAGTATCGCCCTGCTGCCGGTCTGAAAGCACAGCGGGCCGGTAGCCGAGCCGCCGTGCCTCAGCCTCCATCGCCTTGAGAGCGATGCGGTTGTCGGCGATAATGTGGTTATCCACCTGTTGCGTATCGACTGCAGCCGGTTTTTTCTTTTCATCCCGCATGCCCTGTCTGATATGCGTGCGGATTCGATCAGGGACCTTTTCAATGATCCCGAGTTTTTCGATAATCTTCCAGGCATCCTTGAACGTGGCAGTATCAGGGTATGTCGGACCGGAGGCGATCATGTCCGGATTCCCTCCGATGACATCGGATATGATAAAAGATTCTATTGCGGCAGGCTGATACAGCCCGGCAAGCTTACCGCCCTTGACCCGGGATATTTTTTTTCTCACCGTATTGATGCTTCTGATATCCGCACCACTTCCAATAAGCAGTCGGTTGATCGCGGTAAGGTCGCGCAGCCTGATATCGCCTGCCGGGCAGCAGAGCAGGGCTGAGCCCCCGCCCGAGACAAGGCAGATGACGACGTCGTCCCGGGTGAGGCGGAATTTTTCAGGAATTTTCAGAATCTTTCGCGTGGCGGCAATACTGCGACGGTCGGGAAACGGATGGGACCCCTCGAGAATCGTAATTTTTCTGGTTGTGCAGGAGGCCTGCGTGCAAACGACGACGCCGTATTCCAGTGCGTCGACACCCAGTGTTTTCTCAAGGGCCTCAGCCATGTGACCTGAAGATTTTCCGAAGCCGATTACAAATACCCTGCCTGCATCGGTAACGGTCTGCGATTTTTGTGCGAGAAACCGTGCTACACCTGCGGGTACGGCGTTTGCGGCGCGAACCGAATCGATGCCCGCAGAAATGATGCGCAATGTGTCAGCCCGTTTTCTGCAGGTGCCGAGATGGTTAAAATTACGAATGAGCATGCCGGCGATCTTCCCTTTCAAAGCGCTCGATCAAAGCGTGTGCGGTGGAAAAGGCTTTCTGGGTACATGTTTCCGAAAAATATCCCAGCAGCTGCCCGGCGGCATGTTCGTCGCGGCAGCGTCGGACCTTTGATAAAATTTCAGGAAGTTTTTCAGATGTTTTACGCTCGAGCGCATCGAATTTCTTGCGAACGATGCGGTTTCTTTTCGTGTACAGGCCTGGCGTGCCGCCATCAACGCCCCCCTTTACGAGGTCCGTCAGCCTGCGGAAGGTCCACCAGTACGAGCGGCGGTCGTAGGTGTCTTTGGGGGCGGCGGCGGGATTGACCTGTCGAGTGCCGCGACTGCCGGCGCGCCGGACAGATGCCGGCAGGAAATCGGCATGGACGAAAAACGGCAGGTAGCAGCCGTTGCAGGGAGGGCCCGGCGTCCACCAGAATACCGGATAATCATCCGGATCGAGCTCTGCCGCACATGAGCTTGCCGTGTTGCCCCAGGTGAAAGCGGCAGGTGAGGCGTGCATGCAGATTGATAGAAAGTCGGGATCGCTCGGTTCGAAACAGGGTCCCTGAAGAAACGTGTTTTCATAGTGATCGCGCGCGATGGTTTTCATCGTGTTTACGTCAATGCCGCCATGCGATTTTTCCAGCAGCTCGCGGCTTCGCATGGCTCTGATATGCGAGACCTGCCTCGGGACAGCATCGTTTATGTAGGCGCGGGCGATGTCGATCCTGCCGTAGTTTTTTTTCCACCATCCTTTTCCGACGGCATATCGCTCGATATCTTCGGAAGCGATATCGCGGGCAATGCGGATGCTCGGCTGATTCGATATCGAGCAACTGTGGCCGCGGATTTTCCGCGCAGCCCATCGTTTTGCATATCCTTCCAGAACCCACGCCTCGCGCGGATCAGCTATTATGAATGAATTGTCGTAGCTGCCCTCAGCGTGCGACAGGCCCGGAACTCCCGAGCCGAACTGCCCGTATTTTTCGATATGCCGTGTAATGACCTCCAGTGCTTCACGGGCTGTCGTGCTTCTCTCAAGACCGAGTCTGACAAGCTCCATGCCGAGTATGCCTGGGCGGGGCTTTTGTTTCGCTTTCAGGCGTCTGACAAGATCGCGGCAGGTTTTGGTAAATATGGCTTCATTGCCGATCATGACACGGTGTTCGTTGATGCCCTCCTCGTAGCCCCAGCACCAGTAGGGGCTGGATCCGAGTGTTGCACAGGTTGCTGGTGCCTGGGGAATTTCACAGTTGGCGAGTCTGATCGTCTGTCCTTGCAGCCCGGTCCTCCCCGGATGCAGCTGCAGAGTTTGTGAGTCGAACACGGGTCTGTCGCTGTTTTTCGCCATAATGATGTTACCTGATTTTGTAGAGCTTTGCATTGCTATCCATGTGTCACACACACCTGGGCCTCCCTGTATTATATTTTAGGGCTGTAGTGACGCTTGAGCCACGCGCTCAGTCCGTCAAGTCCCGGAAAAAGAACCCGCTCCGTAATGTTGCACTGATCGAGCTTGTCCCGGAACTCCCATTTCAGGCGGCTGGGAATAATCACCCGGCGGTAGAGTTCGCTGTGCTGTGCAAGCCAGTCATCCACGGGCCGCGAGGGATTGGGCATGACGGAAAAAAGCGCGAACTGGTTGACGATGCGCTCATCGATCGAGGGCGGCTCGAAAAAGAGCAGAAACTCCTGCTGCCTGCCGATATGCTCGAATTCATCCAGCGATCTGATAACATCGTGAAAGGATGTGTCCTCAGCAGGAATCGTGTCCGGCTTCAGGCTTGAAAGCAGCTCAACGGTAAATGCCTGCGCACCCTCATCGCGCAGCGGCCGGCTCAGCATGTCGGGGAGCAGATTGTGGGCTTCCTGAAAGTTGACGACCCAGATGACACCGTCGAGATCGAATTTTTCATGGTTGGCGGTTGCAAAGTGCAGCGCGACATAGGGCGAGTATGTCCAGTCAAGCAGGCGGGACGGCATGCCGTGGTGCTGAGCGATCGTCAGCAAATGCCAGACGGAGTGGGCCTGGGCGGCAATGCCGTGACCGTATTTGCGGAAATTCCTCAGCAGGTGCCGTTCCAGCACGGTGTAGGGACCGCCCAGCCGCATGAGTGAGGTTTCAAGCCGGTACGACGCATCAGACAGCCCGCGAAAGACAAACGGCGAACGGAAACGACTGATGTCACAGTTCCAGGAGTCACGGAAGAGTTCATCCTGCAGCTCGGACCAGTTTTCGACAACGATGTCGTTGCTCACGGAATATCCTTTCTGTGCCTTTTACAGGTGCGCTCCGCAGAACTTGCAGTGCCGGGCATTTGTATCATGCCCCTCGGCGCCGCAGGCAGGGCAGGCCTGGGTTGAGACGCTGTCCCGTCCGGCCCGGGCGATTTCAGCGGTAAAAATACCGGTGGGCACGGCGATTATGCCGTAGCCCGTAATCATCAGAATTGCGGCCAGGCCTTTCCCGATCGGGGTCTGCGGGGAAATATCACCATAGCCCACGGTTGTCAGGGTCACGACCGCCCAGTACATGCTTGTGGGAATATCGTCGAATCCGTTATCCGAACCCTCAATCACATACATGGCAGAACCGATTATTATCACGATTACGACGACCGCTGCAAGAAAAACACTGATCTTGCGGCGGCTCGCCCGCAAAGCGCTTGACAGTATGCGCGCTTCGCGAAGATAGCCGGCAAGCTTGAAAACCCGGAAAATTCTCAGAAGACGCAGGGTGCGGATTGTCAGCAGCGACTGGCTGCCGGGTATGACGATACTCAGGTATGTGGGTACAACAGCCATCAAATCGACCAGTCCGAAAAAGCTTGTCGCGTACCTGGCGGGACGCTTGACGCACAGCAGCCGCAGGATATACTCAACGGTAAACAGCGCGGTAAAGAACCACTCGATCCCGTAGAGGACGCCGCCGAAAACCCTGTGGATACTGTCGACGCTTTCAAGAATAACCGTGATAACACTCAGGCATATACACACGATGAGTGCAAAATCGAATATTCTACCTGCAGGCGTGTCCGCTTCGAAAATTATCTCATGCAGGCGGCGCTGCCAGGTGCTTTCGCTTGATTCCCGATATGCTTTCATCGAAACACTACGCTCACAGGTATCCGGTTTTTCTTATGTGCCCGCAGCTTGTATGAAGTAGACCTGCAGCGGGTCGACAGTCAGCGTTTCATCGACCGGCTCCATTGTAAAAAGATCGATCGACGTGCCGGACTCCAGTCCTTCAATGCGGATGGTGACGGGATCTCGCGTATAGTTGGTAATATTTATGAGGATCCCGCCGCCATATTCGCACTGCTGCCAGTCGACACCCCGCGGCTGCCGCCCGGTTCGGGTATTGATAAGGCTGACTGGAAACCCGCCCGGCAGCGATTCAAGCAGGGGCAGCAGCCGGCTCTGCAGGTCATCCGGAGATGAGTCGAAAATTTCTGCAGCAGGTGTCAAGGTTTCGACGATCGATCGGTGAAGATTGTCATAGGCAAAACAGCCCTCGCCGACAGTTATCACCTGTCCGCCTGATGCAATGAATTTGCTCAGGCCGTCATATGCCGAAGCCGTCATGTGCGTCACGCCGGGCGCGAATACCATCGCATAGGAATCCGCGGCGCCGCCTGCAATGTCCTGCTCGGTCAGAAAATCGATTTTTTCACCGCTGCAGTAAAGTGCTTCGCACGTGTTCAGAAGCGCGAGCTCATGTGTCACCGAAAAGTATTCATAC
This sequence comes from uncultured Thermodesulfobacteriota bacterium, assembly GCA_964518865.1. Lineage (GTDB taxonomy): Bacteria > Desulfobacterota > WTBG01 > CAIYCZ01 > CAIRTM01 > JANQGV01. The sequence goes on along the minus strand of CAZFIB010000056.1, from coordinate 21,634 downwards.
AGAAGAGATGATGCCGAGTAGATAACGGCGGTGCGGGCAGGCGAGGTCTGCATGGCATGCACCTCACGGCCGAGCCGCAGGAGATCGAGCGCGGTGCGGCCGTGTTCGGCCGCTGCCGCGGGACGATGCATAATGCCGGTAAAGGAGCCGATATCTTCACCGCTCGATTCGTCCATTATTGAACGGAGCCAGACCCACATACACGAAGCGGCCTGGCCGTGAACAGCCGCCTGCCAGATGACATTACGGATGTGATCCGCCGGGATCGAGCGGTTATCTGTGTCCCCGATCGGATGGTTTTCCGAGTTGAAGGTCGGCTTGCCGGAAAGCGAGCGCAGCAGGTCGATAAAAACGTTGTTGTGTACCCAGCTGTCGATTATACAGGAACCGTCTTCCCGCCCGCTGTACAGCTTGATTGCATCGTTGCCTGCGATCTGTGAGAATTCGTCGAACTGTCCGGGGTCGATGCCTTCAAAGGGATCGACAAACGTATAGTCGGAAATTTTGACATGAACAGGAATGTCCGGCGATATGTCGTGTATGACATCCGCCATCCAGGCATGAAATGCGGCGAAGCGCTCGTCGTTAAACCGGTAGTAATCATACATGGCGATAAGATCGTTTTCCTCAATCGGTCGGTCAACGCTTTCCTGCGGATATACGGGAACATCATCGAACACGGCATATGATCTGCCGTGTGCACGGACAACCTCATCGACGGTGCCGTACTGCTGCTGCAGCCATGCAGTGTAGGCCGATCGGTTTTCCGGGTCCGCGGTTGCATCGAAGTAGCTCGGCTCGTTGGTCAGACACAGGCTGTGCAGGGCAGGGTGTCCGGCAATCGCCGGAACAAGCGCCTGCAGATAGGCTGCGAGCACGGAGCGGACGGCATCGGAATCGACTGAAAAGGGAATATACTCACCTGCGCCGATATGCGTATCAGGCCATCTGTCATAGGCCCATTGCGGAAAGTAGTCGGGAGACAGCAGCAGGTTGATACTGATATCGGCATCGCGTGCCCGGTCAAGCATTGTGACGACCTCGGTGACGGCGGCTGTGTCAGTCGAGTTGTCGAAGGGAAGAATCAGAGACGGTCCGGTTTCCACCTGCAGGATATGCATGCCGTACGCGTGCATCAGCTCAAGATCGTGGGTATCCGTCAGCGAATGAACATAACCTGTAAATATGACGGGCCAGGCACTTTCCTCGGTACCGTCCGGCCATCGAACCGTTGCGAAAAGCGCCCCGTTATCGATATCGATCCGAGAGGTCATATACCGGGGAACAAGGGGGTTGTAAAAGCCCGACTCCAGACGCCGGACTTCGTCGGTGCACCGCTCCAGCACCTGCAGCAGCTCCAGGATATGGAGCCGTGCCCGGCTTTGCTTCCCGGCTGCCAGATCTTCCGCCGCAAAGTCTGCAAACTGCTCGAGCACCGTCAGGTCTACCATCGGATAGGCGATATCGATTCCCTGCCGCTGCAGATGTTCGATACGTGTCCGCAGCTGGGAGGTGCGGACTGTGAGATAACCGAGACTGATCGTATCGGTGCTGCACGATGCGCTGACAGCACAGACAAGTAAAGCGGCGATTAGTGTATGTGTATATCGATGTTCGGTCGTCATGGGAGATCAGCGGCGCGGGTTTTCCGGCGTAATTATCGTTGTATGTGTAAACCTGCGGCGCACGGCGCGTCTGAACTCGACCGCCGGATACCCGAGAATCATGGCCAGGGCGGGAGTGCTGCCGGGCGGAATACCATACTGCGAGCAGAGCTGCCTGTTGCGCTGCATGATGGGCGGCGCACCGCCGATGATCGTCGTGCCCAGACCAAGGGTTTCAGCCGCAAGCATAGCCTGGGTGCAGGCGATCGTTGCATCAACCTGACCGGAATAGGGGGAGTGGTGAAAGATCATGAGCGCCGGTGCATTGTAGAACAGCATATCGCGGCCGGAGTGGTGACCGGTGACATAAATATCAGCAAGCGGCAGAATGAAATATTTGAACTGGTCATAGGTGCTGCGGCGCATGAACGGCCGCATGAGGCCCAGAAAGGGTCTGAATGTTTTGAGAAATTTTTCGTAACCGCTGATAACGGCAGCTGCAAGCTCCTGTATTTTTCTGCGTCCAAGCACGCTGGCGCATCCGACATCCCAGGGTGGGATTCCCATGGGTCCGGCAGCGGCCGTGTCGAGGATTTTTTCGATCAAAGCTGGTTCCACAACACGGTCGGTAAAAAAGCGCACACTGCGCCGGGACCTGAAGAGAGCTTCAAGCGAGTCGGCGGGGGGCAAATCGTTTTTTTGCGGACGGGGCAGCAGGTCGGCGGGGGAAATGCCGCGCCCGGTTACCGTGATCGCACTTTGCGGACAAACCATCATACAGTGCCCGCATGCTATACAGCCAAGGGGCGATTCCGTGCTCACCGTGATACAGTCGTCTGTGCGTATGAGCACATCCGCCGGACAGACCTCGGCACACCTGCCGCACTTTTTACAGGTATGCCCATCAATCGTAACTGTACCTGTTTCATGATATCGACTGTGCATAACTGCCATAGGTGTATTCCATATCCATTAGATTGACACTGTTTCACATGCGCGCCGGTGTGAGTTACCCGATAATCAGTAAGGCGCTGTACGGTACAAGATTGAAAAAGAAAACGCAAAGCTTGTAGATCAGCATGCCGGAATAGTGTATCGCATTGAATGTTTCACGGGCAATGGGGTACCATCTGCCGTGCAGTTTGTAAACCCAATCACCGGCAAAAGCGATCATCAGGAACCAGATCAGCAGCATGACGAAATTGATTACAGTGCACCACAGGAAAAAGTTCTTAAGAACAAAAATATTCATACTGCACCTCCTGCTGTGTTTCCCCTGTGTGATTAGCAGTAAAGTGTCGTGCAGCTTATATACAGTAAACTTTTGTATATAAACGCTGATCGTGCAGGGGGTGAAAACACATTATGCTTTTTTATACTTTTGACAGAAACAAGTCAATTTAATATGATGTAAATCATCATAACGTTACGACCACAAACAGCTATTATATAAAATTGATGCTCGAAACAGGAATTTTAAAAAAAATCAAAATAATATTTTTCACCTGCATAGCACTGTCGGTGTGCTTCTGTGGTGCGGCCGTGTGCGACGACAATGCTACGATCACCTGTCCGGTCATATTGGTACACGGTTTTGCAGGATGGGGGCCGCAGGAACTGGGAGAATACAGATACTGGGGCGGCCGTCATGATATCGCCGCCATTCTGCGCGAGGCGGGCTGTACCGTGCATACGGCCACTGTCGGTGCACTTTCAAGCAACTGGGACCGCGCTATAGAGTTGTTTTATCAGATCAAAGGAGGACAGGTCGATTACGGTGCAGAGCACAGCCGTATGTACGGTCACCTTCAGCGCCCCGAAGGATATTTTTATGACGAGCCTTTTTATCCTGAGTGGGATGCCGAGCATCCGGTGCATCTTGTCGGCCACAGTATGGGAGGTCAAACCGTTCGCATGCTGTCGGCCCTGCTTGCCGGACGGTCGCCGGAATTTCAAAATGTGCTCAGGGATACGGACAACAGGTCCTTCACACCCGGAGAGGGCTGGATAAAAAGCGTAATCACGATATCGACACCCCATTGTGGTTCGGCACTTTTCGATCTGCAGGACAACCCACTGGTCACGGCAGTGATGGTGCTGCAAATTGCCGGCATATCTGCCGCCGACCGACTCCCTGCCGAGCTGTACAGTTTCGACCTCGATCAGTGGAATCTTACCGTTGAAGAGGATGAAACGCTTACCGCTTACCTTGAACGTATCATGGAAACCCTTGGGGACACTATGGATTTCAGTATTCGGGAGTTGTCCACCCATGGGGCAGAGCGTTTCAACACAATGGTCAACAGTACCAGCATGGATCGCTCGGCATACTATTTTTCTTATGCCACTGAGCAGACCGAGCCGGGACCGCTGAATCTTTTCTACTATCCCGAACTGAACATGAATCCGTTTTTTATCGACAGCAGTGTGCTGCTCGGTACGGCACCTGCGTTTACCGACCGTATCGACACGGGCCCGCAGTGGCGCCAAAACGACGGGGTGGTCAACACCGCCTCGATGCATGCCCCGGTAACGGGCTGCCGCGATACATATTCCTATTACACCGGCATGCCGATTCGCGGTCTGTGGAATTTTATCGGAACCTTCCCCATGGACCATTTCGATGTTCTTGGACATCAGCGGACAACGTCCTTTCAGATCAGAGGCCTTGAACGTTTTTACCGTGACCTTGCAAATCTGCTGGCATTTATCGAGCAGCGTGAAGCATGCCGGTAAGCAGAAGGCGTTCCCCGGATCCCGGCTCGTTACTGCACATATAAGGATGTACCGTAATGACAGACACGCATGAGAAAAACAACAGCGGAGATGATCATCAACAATCATCTATTGCCAAAGAGAAAACGTCACCACCGGACCGTCCGGTCGCTGAGCAGAATTCGGTGCGCGACATGCTCAGGCATGAAATAGCATTCTATATGCGCAACTCCAGGCGCTATCGCTAACTATATTTTCTGTTGTTCTGCGGGCTGCTTTTATTTTGCGGTTGCTAAAGAAGAGGGCGCATGTTTTCTTTACAAAAAAGTAAAGATGTTTTCTCGAGCAGGAGGCATGCATGCTTATCTGTACACTATCATCGAAGGGACAGGTAACTGCTCCCAGGCAGATTCGTGAGTTCCTGCATATTGCAACGAATGATACGGATGTCTCTATACCACAGGAAGACGGCAGTGTCACCATTACAACCGAGCGGCATTCTGCTTCTTCGATGCCTGGCATGCTCAAGCACCGCAAGCTGAAAAAACCCGTGTCAGCGCAGGAAATGGAAAAAGCAATTAAAAAAAGGTAATAATTTTGCAGATGTAATGATTGACGATCAGGCGCGAAAACGCAGAGCAACACATCTGTTCAGCTTTGACAAAAACCTGCAGAAGCATTTTTACGATTTTGTAAGCGATGCTGTTTGAAATAGTGAATTTTTTGCAAAGACACAGGCATGGATGCAAATAGTACAGCTCTGGTTATCGTTGACATGCAGAATGATTTCCTGCACAAAGACGGCTTTGTACCGCGGCACGGGAAGGAGATCGGCATGCCGGACAGCACGTTCGATCTGCTGAGGGGGCCGATTCCGGCTATCCGGCGGCTGGCTGATTTTTTTCATGACCGGCAGCTGCATGTCGTATATATCTACACGGCCTGGGAGCCCGACCACAGTGATGTGGCGATTCCGCTCAAACACCTTAAAAACAGGGCCCGCGAGGAGGGGTGCCTGGTCAGGGGGAGCTGGGGTGCTGAAATTATCGACGAGCTTTCCCCGCGCGCCGGCAGCCACATGGTCATGAAAAAGGCCTACGGCGGCTTTTTTCAGACTGTCCTCGACCGCATGCTGCGCAACCTCGGTGTAAAGACCCTGTGTATGGCCGGGGTCGCAACAAACTTCTGTGTTGAGACCACCGCCCGTGAGGCTGTCGGTTACGGCTATGACGTCATACTGGTGCGCGATGCAACGGCGACTCATGACCGGGAGGGGTACGAGGCCACCATGAAGGTTATGGCGATGGGCTTCGGGGAGGTTCTGACCGCTGCTGAGGTCATGGAGCAGCTGTCGGGCAAGCATGTGTAAATACGTAAAGCAGAACGGGTGCGTGAAACACGCATTACATGATGCCGCGTATGATTGGAGCCTCGGGATCCTTCTGCAGTGCGGCGTAAGGGCCGTGCTCGGAATCGTCGATTACGCAGATGCACGCCAGCACCGAAAAGACCGGCTGACGATCGAGCACTGCATCTGCACGCTCGCGCGTGTTTTCAGAGAAAGCGTCGATTGCCGCGCTGATGCAGAACCGCCCATGGTCTCTGCCGGCCGGCAGCAGGCTCAAAACGACCAGATCGCGCGGTGCGGCCCGGCAGGTGTCGAGTCCGTTAAAATCGGATCGCGCAGGAACGTGTACCGAGCAGGCACGAACCTTCACCACCATTCCAGGGTGCCGTTGACCAGCTTTCATCAGCCGCTTGAGCGCCTTGTCGGAATCTTTATACATGCCCAGAGCGCGATACGCACCATCAGTATTATGTATCTTCATAAAGTCCTGAATGAGCGACAAATACACCTCGCCGCCGGGGTTTCCGGCATGTTCATGCAGGCGTTTCAAAATGTTGCATTCAGCAGCGGGCTTTTGGCGAGGGGTGTTTGCTAAAGTGTCGAGATGATCCGGCGGCTGATACATGCTCGGCACAGTGTTTGCCACGGTTGCAGCAGCTGCAGGCTTTTCAGGCGGCCTCGTATCTGAGGGGGGTGATGAGATTTCAGCGAGCTTTTCACCGGTCAGCACCCAGGCGCGCAGGATGAACCTGGGTGTCAGGCAGTGCAGGATGATGCCGAGCAGGCCGCAGCCGGTCTGCATCAGTCCGAAGTCACAAAACTGACGTACCGGGGTGCGGGCTGCCGGACCAGGTCGACCACCTGCTGCAGGTCAACGGACAGGGGTGTCTCGGGAAGTGTCTCCCGGGAAGCATAACAGGCCGCACCAGACAGAAAGAAAAGCCCGCCGAAAAATATTAACAGTACCCGGCCGAGCTTTTTCCAGTTCCACAGATACCAGACGGTATAAAGTATTTTCCGGAACATTTCATCGCCCGAACGCCACGTCGGACTGCACGCGGCTGTAGATTCACACGGGAACCGGTCAGGTTTGCAATTATATACCATCGTCGGCCGGAATGCAGCGGACTATAGCTTTTTTCTTGCGATAGGTTAAAATGTTTTTATATATTTATACTTTTTTTACAATTTTACTCATTGCATACTGCCATGATCCGTATCGGTACATCCGGCTGGAACTATCCCCACTGGCAGGGGGTGCTCTATCCTGCCGGGCGGGCCAGAACAAAATGGCTGGAAACCTACGCCGAGCAGTTCGACACTGTGGAGCTGAACGCCTCATTCTACCGCCTGCCGAAGGAGACAACCTTTGCCGGCTGGAAACAGCGTACACCTGAAGGGTTTATCTGGGCGGTCAAGGCGAGCCGCTACCTTACCCACATCAAGCGGCTGAAAGAACCCCGGGATCCGCTCGAAAAATTCTATGGTGCCGCATCCGCGCTGAAGGAAAAACTCGGCCCTGTTCTGCTGCAGTTTCCTCCGGGGCTGAGGTTTGATGAACATCTGTTTCGTGACTTTTGCAGCTGTTTAGACACCCGATACCGCCATACGATCGAGGTCCGTCACAAAAGCTGGATCGATGAGCGCGTTTTTGACATTCTGCGGCGGCATAACATCGCCTTGTGTATCGCAGACACGGCCGGTACCTATCCCTGTCACGAGGAAATAACTGCCGACTTTATCTATATGCGTTTGCACGGCTCGCGCGAGCTGTATGCCTCTGCATATACGGAAGATGAGCTGAATGCCTGGGCGGAAAAAATAAAAGGATGGGGCAGGGATACCTATGTCTATTTTGACAATGACAATCACGGTTACGCGGTTACCAACGCGCTAAGGCTCAGGAAAATCTTTTCACCATAAGGAGCAGCTGTGGGATCTGTTGATAAACTGAGGCCGCACCATGTGCTGTGCGAACGCTATCTGGATATCGACATTTCCGGCCGCGGACCGGCGTTTTGCGAGATGATCGACGCGATACGCCGTATGCTTGCTTCGGGGCCGGAGGAGGTAATAGAAATTATCGAAGGGCCTGACGGACTGTGCCGGGTGTGTGCCGATTTTCGCAACGGACGCTGTGTGAGCGAACAGGGGGATGAGTCGGCGGTCAGAAAGTTCGACCGCCTGATTATGCGGGAGCTCGGGCTGTCATTCGGCGACAGACGAACAGTCCGGGAGATAAACGAGATCGTTTACAAAAGGGCTCCGCTTGCTCTGTGCCGCAGCCGCTGCCCCTGGCGCACGCAGTGCAGGGTTTTTGAGCCGGATGGAAGCAGGATACCGGACAACCAATGATTACACACACGTTTTCGATCCTGCCCGGGATCGGCGAGGTTACCGAACAGCGGTTCTGGCGGGCAGGATTTTTGAGCTGGGAAGATTTCCTGGAAGCAGGCAGTGTCAGGGGCTGCTCGCCCTCAAAAAAGCGCCTGTATGACGGCATACTGCAGGAAGCGCGCAGCAGCCTTGAAGCGGGCGACCCGGCATTTTTCATGGAAAACCTCAAGCAGCGCGATCACTGGCGCCTGTGGCCGTGGTTTCGCCGGAGGGCAATGGCCCTGGACATCGAGACCAACGGGCTGCCGCCCCGGGCCGGAGGAATCGTAACGCTGGTGGGGCTTTTTGACGGATATGATTTTCATGCGCTGCTGAGCGGGCGGAACCTGTCACGGGAAGCGCTTGCGGAGCGGCTCGGGCCATGTCCGTATCTGCTGACGTTTTTCGGTTCCGGCTTCGACCTGCCTTTTCTGCGAGACGCGCTGTGCTACACCTGGCAGGGCCTCCACTTTGATCTGTGTTTTGCCGGCAAGCGGACCGGCCTGCACGGAGCGGCTCAAGCGCATCGAGCGCGAGCTGGGCATCGCGCGGGAGGAGGCGGTGCAGGGATTTGACGGATGGGATGCGGTGTGGCTCTGGCAGCAGGCCAAGCTCGGCAGCACTGAGGCGCTCGACCTGCTCGTCACCTACAACCGCTTTGATACGCAGAATCTTTTCGATCTGGCGGATATAGTGTACGATCGCCTGCGCGCGAAAACAGGATTCGACGGTTTGAGTGGCAGCAGGTACCGGCAGGCTGATCCTGATTAAGGACCGCCGCCGTCACCACCACCATCACTACCACCATCACCGCTGTCGCCGCCGAAGGTTCCGCGCCCCATTTTGACATCGAAACCGATCAGCATCAAACCGATTATAAAAAGAAAGGCCGCGAGATACGCTGCAAAGACTGAGGTTAGAACCTTGAAATAGTTCAGGACAAAAAGCGCGGCAGCGGCGACAACCATGACGACACCGATTTTTATTGAAAAACGCTCATGTTCGGCGGCGGATTTCAGGCGCTGTTCCGCGTGCTTCACCGCCGTCATATCAGCTTTCTCATAGACAACCCCGCATGCGGGGCACTCGTAGTTCGGTGCCATGTCGGAAGGCTGCCGCACATAGCCGCACTTCGGGCAGGTTCTGCTCATGCCGCCGTCTCCCCCGGAGCGCTGGAGGCGCAGCGGTGCTGTGCCGTATCGGGTGAACCGCTTCGAAGCAGGCAATCGTGAAAGGCCATAGCCCGTTCAGCTGAAAAGGTTTTCGATGACCGATAGCAGGGATTCCTTGGTGAACGGCTTCTGCATTGCCGCGCGAAAGCCGTAGTCCCTGAAGGACGCCATGACCGGATCGGAGGAGTAGCCGCTTGCAACCACTGCTTTAACGTTCGGATCCATTTCAAGCATGGTCCGGATCGTTTCCCGGCCGCCCTTGCCGCCCCTGATGGTCAGATCGAGAATAACGGCGTCAAAGGGGTTCTGCTCGTCATGGGCACGCCTGAACAACTCGATCGCCGTATCACCGTCAGAAGCGGTTTCAACCTCGAAGTCCCTGCGCTCCAGGATGCTTTTGCCGACCTCGCGCAGCAGTTCTTCATCATCCATAATAAGAATTTTTCTTTTTACAGTATTCTGCGCACCTGAACGTTGCGGCTCTGCGGTTGCGGCCAAGGATGAAAGGTCGAGCTGCCGGGAAAGAGGCGTCGACTGGTCCTGTGCCGCCGGCAGCAGGATAAATACATCGGTACCGGCATCAGGTTTTGATTTCAAATAGATGTAGCCGCTGTGCTTTTTGATTATGGAGTATGCTATCGACAGCCCGAGACCCATGCCCTTTTGCGAACCGCGCTGTTTGGTCGAATAGTAGGGATCGAATATTTTCTGCATGGATTCCTCGGAAATCCCGATGCCCGTATCCGAGATACACAGCTTGACGTAGCGCCCTTCGCGCACCGGAAAATCAAGGTCCTCCAGCAGACCGGAGACAGCCACATTTTCCGCGCTGACGGTCACCGACCCGCCCTGAAGCATGGCTTCCTTTGCGTTGTCGATGATAACGTGAACGGCCTGACCGATCTGTTCGGTATCGATTTCGCACTTCCAGAGATCATCAGGCAGTGAAAACCGGGCCGTGACGCTCGAACCGCTCAGGGACAAGGTGACAGCGTCCTCGACCAGCGGCTTCAGCGAGGCCAGCTTCTTTACCGGCGATCCGCCGGTGGAAAAGGTTACAAATCGTTTTATCAGGTCTTTGATGCGCAATGAAGCACGTTCGGCCTTGGCAAGGCGTTCGGAGGCATCGAGGTCGGAATCAAGCATGTCGCGCGCCAGTGACAGGTTGCCGAGTATGGCGGCGAGCAGATTATTGAAATCGTGTGCTATGCCGCCCGCCAGTATGCCGGTTGCCTCGAGCTTTTTGACCCGCAGCAGGTCTTCCTCCATTCTCTTGCGTTCGGTTATATCGCTGGTAACGATAAAGCAGCCGACGACATTCCTTGATTTCTTCAATACGGCGTAACGGTTGAGAATGCAGCGGCGGGTCCCGTCACCGGCGATGATCCAGCATTCTATCTCTTCAGGATATATGCCCTCACGGTCTTTTTGCTCAATGATACGACTGATGCGTTCACGCTCATCAGGTTCCGCCATATCCAGAAGGGTCGAGCGCCTGAATTTTTCACGCGAAAGACCGACAATTTGACAAATACGGTCGTTGAAGTACACCAGTTCATCGTTCTCGATGATTGTCAGGCCTTCATGAATATTGTCACCCATGTTTCGAAAGCGCTCTTCACTTTCCCGCAGTTCCTGTTCAGTCTGCCTGCGTTCCCGCATTTCAGCCCGCAGCTCATTGACCGCCTTCTGGAGATCGTCGGTGCGCCGGCACACCTGATCCTCGAGATAGTCGTCGCGCTTTTTGACTTCGCGTATCATCTGGTTGAAAGAATCGATGAGCTCACCGATTTCATCAGAGGTGGTTTTTTCGACCTGAATCGAATAGTTTTTATCGCGGGAGATATTTTTTGCCGTTTGGGTGAGATGCAGTATGGGTTCCGAGATAATCCGCTGCAGGAGATCGGACAGCAGAAAGGCAACAAAAAGGAGAATCGTGATCAGAATACCTGAAATAACAATAAACCGGTTCAGCCGCATTTGAAGTTCGGTCAAATCGCGGGCGATTGTCAGCGTGCCGATCCTCTGATTGTTCAGGACTACCGGCTGCTCAATCATCAGGATTCTGTTATGAAAGACATAGCCGTTGCCCGACTTGACTTCAAGGGGGAAATCTGTGAAATCAGGTGTGCTGTTATAGCGCGCAAAGACAGAGCCGTTTTCGTCCAGGACACATGCTCCAAGAATTTGCGGTTTTTCACGAAGCGATTCGAGGATTTCAGCAGCTGTTTCGCTATCGTAGAATACAAGAGCGGAATCGACGCTTCGTGCGATGACACGTGCCAGGCTTGTCAGTTCGCTGACGGTCGACTGCCGGAACTGGCTGCGGTAATTGACAAATGTCGTAACACCGGCCAAAAGCAGCACAATGCTGCTGACCAGAACAATGAACAGATTTATTTTCCATCTGATGGAAATTGTGCTAAACGAGATCACGTTTAGAAATAACCCGATACATTCTTGTTTTCAAGTGTCGTGCGGCACAAAAGCCGCTTCCTATACGTGCCTGTATATGTGATGCAGCATCCGTGGAGTCCGCTGCCGTCCCTGCAGAACCTGCTACTCTATGATGCTTGTCCGCTTAAGCTTGAGCAGGCGGGAGCTTATCTTGAGGCCTGCGCGCTTTGCGGCACGCATATTAATTTCGAGACTGAACTTATTATTGGTTTTCAAGATATTTATTACACCTCCGCGCCGGGCAAACCCACGCGTCTGACCGACAGTCAGAACGCTGGTGTTTTTGTACCGGCCGATGAGCTTATCGAGCAGGGACGTGTCGGGTGTGTTCATGAAAAGGATGTGGGGGGGCGGGGTGCTGCCGTCGTCTTTGTAGGCATACACCTCGATATTTCTGCCCTTGACCCTTTTTGTTGCGAGGTCGTTAAAGGTATCACCGAGAACCGCCATATCGACAACAGCTACGCGAAAGGGTTCATTCCTGTCGTCGAAGGAAGTTTTCGGCCAGTCGATAAATATAGCAAAGTTGTAAATAAAACCGGATTTTACGCGATATTCGACAGCAACGTTCGATTCAGCGGCGTGAAGACCGCCGGCAATGATCGTCAGCAGGAACAGCAGGATTACGCAGGCTGCTGCCGTTTTTTGCAGATCTGCAGCTTTGTGCAGTACGGATAAGCGGTGCAAAGAAAATTGCATTGCGTTAGTCAAGTGCCGGGAACGTTTGCCGGGTATCAGCGCAGCGGACTGTGCCCCTGATGCGCTGGTGCCGTATCACATACATTTCTGCGTGGTGCACAATGTTTTCATGAAGCAGCACATATCATTCTCCGAAGGGTTCAACCATTTCAAAAAGACAGGGTCACTCTCACAAAAAAGGACCGTCGAATCTCGTTTTCCGCCCGTCAGTATATTTCATCGGTAAATTCATTGTGAGTGTTGTCGAGCAGGTTGTGACCGATCAGCGACAGATCGAGATAATCGGTCGGTGTCCAACCCAGACGTACGCTCAGATTTGCATAGCGCTTGATGCCGTATCCGGGTATTTCATCCGTAACGTAGATGCTGGTATCGAGCTCAAGGCGATGCGTAATGTCCATAAGCGATCTTACGGTAAACTGCGTGCCGGGACTCAGGTATTCGTCGGCAGTCGGGTCGGAGGAGCGGCTGTCTGAATCAGGATCAAGATTTATCTGCAGCCAGGTGAATGTCGCCTGCAGACGCCACCAGCCAAGCAGCTGCACATTGGCGGCGACCTCCATACCGTAGGTGCGCCCGTCCATTTTATTGTCATTGATGTTCGTCATCAAAAGATATCCCGGCTCAAAAGCAGCGCCTGCGGGTTCAATCGTCCGCAGGTCGTTATAGACATTATAGAAAGCGGTGGCATCCAGCGAGAAAAAAGGTGTGGGATTGAATCGTGCTCCAAGCTCATAGGCAATAAGCTCCTCGGAGTCGAAGCCGTCATCGCCCTGCCAGAGAGCGAGTCCGTTCTTGAATGGTCGCGGAAAATCTGCAACTGCGAGGCGGATGCTGCCGTCGTGTTCGTAGCGTGAAGGTATTCTGACAGCACGTGAAATTGCGGCCCACACCGTGTAGCGTTTCGCGGGGTGCCACATCAGACGGACGGTGGGCTGAACCTCAAAGTCGGTGTAGCTGTTGTACTCGAACTTGGAACCGGCGATCAGGGTGAGCCGCTCGGGAAGGACAACAATCTCATCGTGCACAAAGCCGCTGTAAATATGGGTGTAGCGTTTTGTGGGGTCAAGCTCGTAAAATACGTTCTGGTCGCGCTTGTAGTCCTGGTGGATGCGAAACCCCAGACCCCAGACAATTTCGTGACGCCTGAACGGCACGAAGCGGTGCTGAAAATCGACATCGAGAATATGAATGTCCTGTACGTCGCGCTCGAGATCGGAATTGTATTGAGCGCGACGGTCAAATGCCTCGCGTGACGCTTTGTGATATCCCGCGTCAAAATATGTCTGCAGAACAGTTTCCGAGCCATCCGAAAACTGATGGGTCCAGCGGCCCAGCAAATTGTATCCCTTAAGATATCCTTCACCCTTAACAAGTACGTTTTGCGGCTCATCGAGGATCAGGGGACGCATGGTCATGGAAGTTTCGCGGCCGCGATACATTTCCCCGCTAAACAGAAACTTGTCTGCAGGCGAGGGCTTCCAGTCGATCCGGAAACCGCCGCGGTAGTACTCGGGGTCGTTCTGGCGTGGATTGTCGACCATGTCGAACTGCATGAATTTGGCGTAGACACGGTAGTAGAGGTTTTCACCGGCTTTGCCGCCGTAGCGCAGGCCGGTGTACCACTCATGGGTATTTCCCGCCGCCATGGTTGCATAGGCGCCCTGCGTTTCGGCGGCATCCTTGGTTATGATGTTGATAACGCCGTTGACCGCATTGGAACCCCACAGGGATGCACCGGGGCCGCGAATCACCTCGATGCGCTCGATATTTTCAAGCATCATATCGCGGTAGTCCCAGAAGACGCCTGAAAAAAGCGGCGAGTAAATGGTTCTGCCGTCGACGAGCACCAGCAGCTTGTTGGCGAATTCACCGAGAAACCCCCGGACGCTCACTGCAAAATCTCCGGGGTCGGTGCGGGCGACCTGCATGCCGGGAACCATGCGGAACAGGTCGGGAAGGGTTGTGAAACCGCTGCGGCGGATATCCTCCTGCGTGATAACGAATATGGCGGAAGCGGTATGGGAGAGCTTGCGCGGGGATCTGGCAGTCGATGTCACCTCATAATCGATAAGCTCTTCCAGAGAGTATTCGGTGAAGTCTATTGTGCCGGATGAGTGTTTTTCATGTTCGGCAGCAACACAGGGAGCGGTGCCGACACTGCAGCCGAGGGCGAAACTCAGCAGCAGGCCCAAACAGGTGCGGTACCGTTTGCGAGTGCGATGCAGGATTCGATGCTGTTCCGGGTGCATTTGCCGGCAGACTGCTGACATCAGCATAACATACTTTTATACTGTAATATAAATTACATTGTTGTCATAGATTTTGTAATCATAGAATATTTTTGTTAAAATTTCAAAAAGAACCTTTCGCAAACACGATTTTTTATAGTTTTTCCGGATGCGCAGAACGCCAAAGCTGTATCAAACAGACTACCGGACAAGCTGCAGGAGTTCGCTTTGCGGATGAAATGAGCGACCTCCGGCCGCGAAAAAAAATCGCAGCTAAAGCAGCTCCTGCAATTCCGAACCACCCGGCGGGCAGCAGAATATGGAACATTACTAATCGATTTCAATGCTGCCGGTAAGCCGGTGAAGCTCGAGAAGCGAAATGCGGGCGTCATAGCGTGCAACAATCAGCCGGACCTGGGCCTCGGCAAACTTTACCTGTGCGTCGCGGAAATCCAGCGAGTCGGAAGCGCCGACCGCATAGCGCTCCTTCTGAAGATCGAGGTTTCGGGCGGCGGTCTCGAGGTTCTGCTCTTCGAGATGCAGTTTCTCCAGGCGCTTCAGAAACGTTGCATGGGTTTCACGTACCAGGCCGGCGATTTCATTTTCCGTATCCCGCAGAGCCAGCTCGCTGTTGAGGGCTTCCAGGCGGGCGTTCTGCAGATTGATGCTGTCGATGTTGCCGTTGAACAGGTTGAACGACAGCACCAGGCCCGCGCTTGCGTTGATGCTGCGGTCGGTGCGGTCGGCCTGCTGCCCCACGTCGCCGCCCAGGAGCGCCCGGTCGCTGTAGCCGTAGCCGGTGGCAAGGTCGAGCCGCGGCCAGAAGGACGATTGTGCGATTCGCACGCTTTCCTGCGCTGCGCGCAGGTTGTGCCGCGCTGTGCGCAGGGCGCTGTTGCGCCGGCGGGCCTCGGCAAGGATATCGTCGAAAGACTGCTGAAGGGGCGGTATGGTTATTTCCTTTTTAACCGCAATGCGCTCCAGGGGGTCGCGGGCAAGCAGAATATTGAGTTCTTTGCGTGCGACAGTGACCGCAAGCTCCCGGTCCAGAAGGTCCGACTGGTCGATGTTGAAGTTGACGCGGGCGTTCAAGAGGTCGGTGGTCGAGGCTCCGCCGAGATCGTTTCTGACCGTTTCACGCTCAAGGCGGGTGCGGGAGACATCGCGCGTATCGCGGGCGACATCCAGCAGCTGTTCCTGCTGCACCAGGTTGAAAAAAGACTGCATGATCGCCACAACGGTCGCCTCTATGCGGTCGCGCGCCGCGGAGGAGCCGGCCAGGGCAAGCTCATCGTAGCGGCGCCTGTCGGCAAACATCCTGAAGCCGTCGAACAGAGTCCAGTTCAGCTGGAGCTCGCTCGCCCAGGTCCGGGTGTCGTAATTGCCGAAGCTTGACGGTGAGCCCGTATCGCGGTTGACCGCATCGTAGCGGAACGAGCCCGAAGCATCGAGCCGGGGAAGGAAGTTCGCCGTGCCTTTGCCTTTGTTGTTCGCGGCGATTTCAGCATCGTGCCGCGCGATACCGATTGTGTAATTGTTCTGCAGGCCGATGCGGATGGCCTGTTCGACGCTCAGCAGCTCCGAGGCGAAAGCTGCTGCCGGCAGGGCGCAGAAAAGAGCCAGAGCCGGGATGATGCCGGGGAAGTAACTGTCGATGCGCTGCTTCATGTTCGGTTCCTGTCGTTGTGAAAAGCCGGGTTGAGACCGCACGGCATTATGTTCTTTGTGAAAGTTTCTGAGCCTCCAGGCGCTCTTTGAATGCCGGCTCGACCTGATCGGGCGTAACAGGCTCGCCGGTCAGCAGGTGTACCCAGGCGGTCCGCACCCGGTTCAGGCACAGGAATCCGGCAGGCAGCACGATCAGCAGAATGAATGTTCCGAACAGCAGGCCGTAAGCTACCGATACGGCCATGGGAATCAGAAACTGCGCCTGACGACTGGTTTCCAATATGAGCGGCGCAAGGCCGAAGGAGGTCGTCAGCGTTGTCAGTAAAATAGGGCGCAAGCGCGATATGGAGGCATTGTACACCGCCTCATAGAGCTTCTGTCCCGCAAGCATGTTGCGGTTGATCTGATCGACCAGCACGATACTGTCGTTGACGATAATACCGGTCAGGGCAATGAGTCCGTAAATGGAGAGCATGTTCACGACAATGCCCTGCAGACCGTGGCCCCAGACAGCTCCCATGAGTCCCAGCGGAATAAGCGAACACACCAGCAGAGCCTGAAGATAGGAGCGGAATATCAGAATTATCAGAATGATCATGCCGATGAATGCGATCGGAAACGCCTGCAGAATCGAGCGCATGACTTTTTCCTGCTCGCGGGACTGACCCTCATATGAAACAGAAACACCGCGGACCTGTTTGAGAACGCGCGGTACGACGTTTTGCTGTATGTCCTGAATGATAGGCAGCAGGGGTGTCTCCTCGTTGGCCAGGGCGGCATCGACCGTTATCTCGCGCCTGCGGTTCAAATGGTTTATCTGATTGATGCTTCGCTGGATGGTGTACTCCGCCAGCTCGGAAAACGGATATTCGCTGCCGTCGGACGTGCGGATGCGCATCTGATCGATAAAACCGAGCGAGGAGCGGTCCTGGTCCGAATAGCGGACCCAGACCCGGATCTCGTCGCGGCCCCGCTGAATGCGCTGTGCCGCTTCCCCGTAAAAGCCCTGTCGGACCTGACCGACGATATCATGTAGCTGCAGGCCGAGGGCATAGGCCTTGGGCTTGAGGGTAATCGACAATTCGCGCCTGCCTTCCTGCTCCGAATCGGTTACATCGGTAAGCTCCTCGAAATTATCGAGCTCGTCGACCATAAGCGATGCAGCGCGGCGTAGCTGGGTGAGGTTGTTTCCCAGAAAACTGACCGATACGGGCTTGCCGAACATGCTGAATCTGCCGTAGGTCAGCTCGCGGGCCTCCGGTATCGGCCCGACCGCTTTTCGCACGCGGTTGGCGATCAGGTAGCTGTCCATTTCACGCAGCTCGCCTTCCAGAAGCTGTACGAGCAGCTTGCCGCTGTGGCTTCCCGTATCGCCGAGATCGTTGCTGCCGATTTCCCGGGCGATGCCGGTGATAACGTCACGCCCGTCGGGACGCTCCTGTTTCAGCTCCTCATTCACCTGCCGGCACACCTTCTCGATGCGCTCGAGCACGCGCCTGGTCTCGGACTCCTGGGTGCCGGCGACAAGGGAGATGTTGACGGGCATGATGTCGAAGTCGATAAAGGGGAAAAAGCTGATACCGATAAGTCCTCCCCGCAGCAGGCCGGCGGTCATCAGCACGAACGCCGCCGGCGCGATGATCGTAATCCACTTGTGCTTCAGTGCACGACGCAAAAACGGCGCATACAGTGAGTGGGTCATGTAGTGTATGCACCGTTCTATCGTGCGCCGCAGGACCGGATCCTTATGGTGCGGCCGCAGCCCCCGGGAGTGGGCAAGGTGCGAGGGAAGAATCAGAAAGGCCTCGACAAGCGAAAACATCAGCGCGGCTATGACGACAAGGGCCATGTTCCAGATAAATTTACCGAGGAAACCGTCCAGAAAAAAGAACGGGATAAATGCGATCACGGTCGTGAACACCGACGTGAAAACCGGCGCGACCATTTCCGCAGCGCCGTCGATGGCGGCCTGCAGGGCCGGCTTGCCGCGCTCGTAGTGGGCGTAGATGTTTTCACCTACCACGATGGCGTCATCAACAAGAATGCCGACGACGATAATCATGCCGAACAGGGATATGACGTTTATGGTGATGCCGGACATCATGGCGACGATAAACATGCCGGTGAAGGAAAAGGGTATGCCGACCGATACCCAGAACGACAGGCGCAGGTTGAGAAAAAAACCAAGCAGGGTGATTACCAGCGCGAGTCCGATAAGGCCGTTTTTGCTCAGCAACTGCAGCCGCTGGCGCAGCGGTATGGTGCGGTCGTCCATGATGACGATGCGCATGTTGTCGTGTTGCCCGTTGAAGTTCTCAATGTATTCATCGAGCCGGCGCTTGATGGCCAGGATGTCTTCATCGGCTGTTTTTTCAATTTTAAGCTTGACGGCGTTTTTGCCGTTGTAATAGGTGCTGTCGGGTATCTCCTCCCATTTCTCCCGCACATCGGCCACATCCCGCAGCCTGATGACCGTTCCGTCGGGATTGCCCCGCACGACAATACCGTAGAGCTCCTTGGCGAAATATTTGCGTCCCCAGGTTCTGACAAGGATCTCCTCGTCGGGCGTCTGCAGGGTGCCGCCGGAAATGTTGACGTTGGCCGATGAAACGGCACGGGCGATTTCGTCGAATGTCAGCATGTAGCGGCGCAGGTCGGCCTCGGAGACCTCCACTGAAAACTCCAGACGCGGCAGCCCGTAAACGGCGACCTGCGATATCTCCGGCGCAGCAAGGAGGTCGTCGCGCATCTGATCGGCCATGTGTTTGATGTTGAACAGATCCGCGTCGCCCGTCAGCATCAGGTTCATGACATCGTCACGGTACTTGCGCTCGTAGATAACCGGCTCCTCGCTGTCCCTGGGAAAGGATCCGATGCGGTCGACGGCGTTTTTGACATCCTGCAGCACTTTTTCGACATCAGCGCCGCGGAAGGTCTCTATTCTGATCTGGGCGAAATTCTGGCGCGAAATCGAGGTGAAGCGCTCGATACCCTCGATGCCCTCGATGTTTTCCTCGATTTTGAGCACCACACCCTCCTCGACCTCTTCAGGTGCGCCGCCCAGGTATTCGACCTCGATTATGATAGTGTCGGGGGGCATGACGGGGAAGAAAGAGTATTTCATCCGGCTCTGAGACAGCAGGCCGAATCCGATAACACTCAGCATCAGCACATTGGTCCAGATGGGGTAGCGGATGAAAAACGCGATAACACGTCTCATGGGCGGGACTCTCCGGGAAGAGCGGAGCGCGGCCGTGCGCGCATGCCGGGTGCCACGCCCTGCAGCATTTCGGTGACGAGCAGCTCGCCGTTGTGCAGGCCGCCGCTGACGATAACATGGTCGGCCTCTCTGCGCGCAATGGTGATCTCGCGGTACTCCAGCTGCCCGTTGCTTACCAGGTAGACATACCTGCCTTCATACAGAGCACGGCGCGGAACGGCACACGCATCGGGAATGGTGCGTCCGGGAATTTCCGCCTTGACAAACATACCGTCGTAGAGGCGTTCGTCGCCGGTGTCGTCAAGGACGATATATATCTGCACCGTCTGGGTCCGGGTATCGATTGTTTTTCCGATGCGCTTGACCCGTCCCTGCCATGTTCCCGGCATTTCATCGGAAAAAATATTTACGGTCATGCCGGCGCGTATCCACCGCACGTCTTCGGCAGGGACCGGCATTTCAGCCTCGAGGGACTCGAGGCTGATTATTTCTCCGAGTCGTGAGCCGGCATTGGCATTCGAGCCGACGCGAAGGTCGGCGGCCGACACGGACCCGTCGAAAGGAGCGTAAAAGAAGTGCTTTTCATGCAGAACTTCAAGGTCACGGATGGTGAAATAGATTTTGTACACATTGAAGCGCGACAGATAAAGCTTTATTTTCTGATTGGCTGCCTGCGGCAGGTCGGGAACAGAGGCGTCAAACGAGCAGCTGTTGAAATAATCCTGCCACACCCGGTACTCTTCCGGGAAGTCAACCCGTATTTCCGGAAGCACCGAAGCAAGTGCGGTCAGCAGCTCGCTGACGGACGTTTTTATATCGAGTACGGTCTGCCGGTCGTCGATTTTTACGATCAGATCGCCGCGCTTGAATGCCTGGCCGGGCTGAAAGGGGATATCGCCGCGCTCAACCCGTCCGCGCACCTCGCTGTAGAGCATGACCGGCCGGGCGGAGCGGAGCCTTCCGTAGGCGGAAACGGCGGCGGTTGTGTCGCTGAGGCGGACGGCGGTTGTTGCCACCGCTTTTACAGGCTGCTCAGGAACGCGCCGCGGCGGCTTTTCTTTAAAGCTCGAGAAGTACAGCAAGGCCGCAGCGCCGGCGGCAATGATGAAAAAAGGAATGAGTATGGTGAGTATGCGTCTCATGGGATTATTAAGTTCCTTGTCTGCGTTTTATTGTTTCGAGTGCGCCGAGAGAGAACTCGGTGACATGGTCGATTATTTCGGCGATTCCGCGGCTGTCGTATTTCTGAAACGGGTTCAGCCTGGTTATGATATGTCGCGCGTGACGGTAGTGCAGGCACTGCCCGATAATGCTCAAACAGCAGCGCCGGGCCGTGGTATCGTCTGCTGCATCGCCGAGCAGGTCGCGCACAATTACATAGAGCTGCTGGAAGCGGGACTTGAACAGGTCGTCGATAATAACGGTAAGAACCGGTGAGGGTTCGTTAACCTCACGCGTCAGGATCATATCACTGTGCGAAGTCCGGTCAGGGCGGAGAATGTTGGTTAAAAAACAGCCGATATAAGCACGCAAGCGCTCCCGGGGGTCGGCCTCGTCCGGCAGGCAGAACCGGCTGTGATCACCGCAGGCACGGCGGCACACAGCCTCATAGAGCTTTTCCTTCGAGCCGAAATAGTAATTTACCGAGGCAACATTGACATCGGCATTACCGCAGATCTCACGTACCGTGGCATTGTGAAATCCGCTTTGAGCGAATACCTCTTCAGCGGCACGCAGAATACGCTCACGCGTGGTGGTATCGGTTGCGGCCATGGCAGTGGTCATGAAGGAACATCTCAGTATTAAACAAATGTTTTAATCATATATTTAAAACAATTGTTTAAGATTGTCAAGGTCCGGTGGGGAAAAAGAATAAAAAAAGCCACGCGTGTTCAAAATTCCGTCAAGCATTGATTACAAGGCGGACGGGGTCAGGTGCGCATAATGAACATACGGAGAGTTTTTGATTTTTTCTGGTACACGTCACACTCTGCAAGAGCCTTTTTCCGCTGCACGGCTGGTGGTGCGAGCATGCAGGAGCTGCTTCAGCTGCGATTTTTTTCGCGGCCGCAGGCCGCTCCTACTTTACCTTTTCACATTTTCGCCTCTTTGCCTTCAACCTGAGATTGTCTCCACCCCCCGCA
>CAZFIB010000055.1:0-29235 GCA_964518865.1 uncultured Thermodesulfobacteriota bacterium | reverse complement strand
GGAGTTGAAAGGATCGCCGCCTAAGCTCCTAAACACAACATTTGACAATAGCTCTATAAAAAAACTGTCAAACATCCCACCGTATGTATACCAGCGGGGTGTACAAATAAAATATTTTTTTACCATTGGTCTGCTTAAAAAGCGCGATCGCGGTTAATGTACTCAAAAACAAATCACATGGGATAGCTTTGTTTGATCAGAGGCTTGGATAGGAGGTCAAATAGGAGACGGTTTGACCGCGCATAGTGGTTTCTAATTTGCTCATTAATATAATCGTTTTTTTCGATCCCTTTGAATAGTTTTGACGTCAGCGCGAAATTGTGCTTATTCATTTTATATCCTGCATGCAAGATAAATTTTTTGAAAGAGTTCAAAAAAAAACTCTGTTCTTTGAAACCCAAAAGGGAAATCTTATTTATAATCCTCAATGCCTGCTGTGTCATTTCCGGATAACGCGGATTTCTCAACTGATTTTCCTGCTTAAATGCATCCGTCCAGGGAAGGTGAAAGAAATCCAAAATTTTTTTAATAAAAGCATCCTGGTTTTTATATAATTCTTCATAGAACAATACTAAAACAGATCTTGCGCTGAAAAAATCATGATATATTTTAATGAATTTATAATAATTCAACTTATCGTTTTCCATAATTTTGGTCGCGTATGTATCATATTTCAATACCCCACCACTTTTTATATAAAGAGCATAAAGGGACGGTAACATAGTCAATTGAGACCGTATACAAACAATGATTTTGCTTTCAGGAAAAATATTATGGATTCTTTTCGCTAGATAATAGTTATCCTGATACCCACTCCCTATGAATGCTTCGGAGCTAACGATAATCGGCTTACTTCTCAAAGAGGGAAAGCTGTTCAAATACAGATGCAGCCTTTCTTTTAAGTAGTGCTCTCCTTGGGCATACTGGGCGCTGTCCAAAAAAAATTCCCGCAAAAAAGCAAGAGCCTCGTTTTGCGGCAAACAAAGAACTGCTTTGTCGCGGTAGCGGGGAAAAACCACACGACGCAAAAAAGTTGTCCCGGTTCGCGGGTAGCCGATATGAAAACAAATGGGATTATCCACATGAAGCATAGGACCGTCTCGCTAATCTTTGTATCTTCAAAATATCAAACCAGTTCTTAATGACCATGTTGCTGCATCAAAATTGACCATTCAGCCAATTTGAAAAACACCATCCGGATAGGTGGTCTGGGTCTTTAGGACAGGGGACAGGAATTTATAAGTGGGAAACTGCTCCGGTTTCATGCCGCAACCTGTCTTTGCGGGAGAGTGCCGAAGTAAACCATAGCCGGGGTTTTCCTGTCAAGTGTTTGATGCCACCGTTTCTGGTTGTAAAATCTGAAATACTTTGTAAGACCTTTTCTCACCTCCGTCATTGAGTCATAAGCTTTCAAATAGATGTCCTCGTATTTGACGCTGCGCCAGAATATATCACTGTTCTTTTCCCCTATGTCCCTGATTACATTGTAAAACGTTTCAAAAGCAGACTCGTTTGTGTTGATCGTTTGTTATAAACCCGCTGAAAAATACAATCACAGATCAGGATTGCCCAGGGATATGAGAAGGGCTAAGTAATTTTTATCATCTGCTTTATTTTCCATTTTGCTGAATCAAACGATCACTAAAATTAATGTCCTTTCTTATTTATCATTGCATTCATATATCCCTTTGCTGCGGAAATAGCTGTTTCATCCGGTGCCCATTCTGGATAAATGCTGTCACTATACAATTCAAAAGGTCCTGTTTTGCTCTCATGAAAAATGACATATTCACTAACGGGAACTGACATATGAAAAAGGTTTTTTTTAGCCCTGCAAATAAAATTTTTTTCTTTTTGCATTTCAAACCGGTGCAGTACTTCGCCATCATCAGACAGTACAAAAAAAACATGCCCCCCTTCGATTATGTGGCAGGTTTCCTCCTTGTTCAAATGTTTGTGCGGCCGTACATAGGTGTCCCGCCACTGGAAAATTATCATATTATGAAATTCGGATTCAGGTGAAGGATGCAGATTGAATCGAATATTTCTTCTGGTTTCAAAAGCAATCCGTTTCAACTCTTCATATATGTCGACATCAACATAAGAAAAGTCACTTTTGCAAAAAAAAAGAGCGTGATTTCGCGGAACTATCCTCTACCACAAACTTATACTTTCTAAAAACGTCCGTCATCTTCATTCCTTGAACGCAACCAATGCACCAGCGTTTCTTCAACGCTGCCGGGCCTGAAATTGTATTCTCGTTTGGCCTTTTCTATCGACATATTGAAAAATTCATGCTTTTTCGAATCGCACACTATTTCGGACTGAGGGCTTACGATTCTTTTCATTGTTGTCACAATCTCAAAAAGACTCATATTTTTTTCCACAGCAAGGTTTACAACATCATAAGACTTATAAATCTGCACGCCGGTTAAAAAATCAAAAATATTATCCCCTGAAATAAAGTTGTTAAATAATCTTTTGGCGTTGGTTAAGATAATTGTTTCGTTTCTTTTTAGTTTGTCAAAAAAAACGGAAAGATAGCCTGTCCTGCTTGCCGGTGCAAGAATCTCCGAAACCGTTTTCATGAAACAGGGGGTAGCGATACAAGGGGTGGTATTGGACGATCACCTTGACGCCATGCTCGTTAAACATTGTTTCGATAAAGTCATGGTTACAGATCCCCGCCTGCGGGGAGTTGTATTTGGCGGCCAGCAAATGCCATGCGGATGTCCGGCCGGTGGGCGTTTTCTGAAACTGCAGCTCCGGATAGGGCTCACAGGCCTTTTGAAATTTTTCGGCCCGGTATCGGCGTTTGTCGATTAAGGTGTCTGTGCGTTTCAGCGCGGCGGTGCCCACAGCGCATTGAACTTCCCCGATGCAGAAGTTATAAGGCCAGACGCCCTTTAGGTCCCGGTCAACATTGCTCATGGCCGGCACCCAGTAGCGTTCGCGGGGTTCCGGATAGGGTCGCAAGCCGTTATGCCGGAGACCTGGTACTAATTTGGCCCGTTCGGAATCTTTGACCGTAAGGATACCACCTTCGCCGAGGGTGGTAATGTTTTTGTGGGTGTGAAAGGAGAAACACCCGAAATCACCATAAGCCCCTACCCGCTTTCTTTGAACCGTGGCGCCAAGGGCCTGGGCGCAGTCCTCCACGACTAGAATACCGTGTTTCTGGGCCAGCGCCATGATGCCGGGCATCTCGGCGGCCAGGCCGTACAAGTGGACGACCACAATGACTTTGGTGCGGTCTGTTATTTTGGCCGCCAGGGTGTCCGGGGTGACCACAAAGGTATCCGCATCGATATCGGCCCAAACAATTTTAGCGCCGGTCCGTCCGAAGGGAACGGCGGTGGCACAGAAGGTATGTCCCGGTATGATGACTTCATCTTCTGGGCCGAGACGGCACAGAACAGCGGCCAGCTCCAAGGCGGCGGTACAGCTGGAAACGGCAAAAGCGTGTGGGGTGCCGTTAAAATCGGCAAAGGCCTGCTCGAATTCGTTTAAATATTTTCCCTGGGTAAAGGTATCGCGGGTATTGCGCATGATGTCGGCAACGAGCTGTATTTCGTCTTCCGTATACGTTTCTCCAACGCCGCTCCAGGGCACCTCTCTTTTTGTGTTCACCATCGTTCTAGCTCCATCACGAATGCATTTTTGTAAATAAACCAGCTTTATCGGCGGCAGGATGTTTCTGAAGCCGAAATCAAGGCCGCCGCTTTACGGGCTACAGCACGGCGTTCGGTAAAACGCCAGCACTGAAAGGTGAAGCCCAGAGGTTTTCCACCGGGCAAAAGCCCCTTCAAATATTTATATATCGAAAACAGCTGTACCGCGAAGGGAAGATACATGAATAAGACCAATCTGCACCACCGATAGCTTCGGTATACGGGTTTTAAGATGGCCGGTATTGGCCGGTGGAAGAGGTTGTCCAGCCTTGTTCTGAAAAAACCTCTTTTAAAAGTGTTTCGGATCAGAGGCTTATGTTTGTCCAGAGCGGTGTTAATTTCCAAAGCAATCTGTTTAGCGGCTAACTGCTGTCGGGGGTAGTTGAAATTGTCCCGAAGAAACTGGTTCAGCTTTTGCTCTTCGCGACAGAGTGGCAGTGTGCCCTGTCGTGCCCGGGCAGCGTATTTGGCAATGTCGCCGGGTTCATCGACCTGCCACAAATAGTCGTCATAGGTGTAGTGAAACTGGCCCGGAATTTTTTTCAGGGCGTCCGGGGCGACCAAATTTTTCAGGGAGACTACCGGAACCCCGCGGATAATCGCATCGAGTGCGGAGGCCGACAGAAAGGTGTAAAGAATCGAAACCCCTTCCAGCCACTCTGAAATGGGGCCGCCCCGGGTGGCCTTGAGCCGGCCCGAGGATATATCCTGCCAGTAAGCGTATCGGTCGGCCCGCTCTCCCGGGTGCAGGCGCAGCGACATATCAAAGCCGTGCTTCTGTGTCAGCTCGCGCACCACCGACATCATTACCCGTGCAAGAGAAGCTTCAAAAAACAGCCATGATTCCGCATGTTCCGGCGGCAGGAAGTATGTGCCGTCATGACCGCTCTGTTCGACGCGGTCGATCCACCGGAAATAATTCATTTTAGCGGGGGGTACGCTGCTGCTCAACGCCCGGAAGGTGGTTGTCATGCCGATGGATTGGGATGTGACAGATCTAGGGCGAAGCGGCATGTACCAATGGTCGGTCGCCGGGCTGCCGGTTACCCGCAATTGATCTGGGCGCCACTTGCGGCTATCCAAAAGGGTTTCTTTCATGGACCTCCCCCAGCAGAAAAAGCCATCCACGCGCTCAAATTGGCCTGTGTCGAGAAAATGACTGGCATGGGTGTCCAGAATCTGAGAGGCCTGCCCGTTGCCGGATTCGCTGGGCAAAACGAAAACAAGGCTGTCTCCCGGAATGTCTGTGTACTCGCAGCGGGTATTGGGACAAACGATCGCATCAGGCATATATCTGGCATAATATTCAAGCATATACCGCCGGCTGCATAAAATAGAATTCACCCCCAGAGATGAAAGACAGCGCTGAACCAGAGTAACCCCCAACAGCTCCCGGTCGGAAACATCAATAACCAGCAAAACCTTTTTAGACATGTGTAAACTCTTTGTATTGTCTGGTCAGATTTTCCAGATAGGGGCCGTATTCCCAGCACTGCTGCAGATGCTGGGGGCTGATGCGGGGACGCAGGTGATGATACACCTCGACGGAAATATGGTTCCAGGTTTTCTGGATCTCATCGTAAAAGACTTCGCAGGTGCGTTTTTCACGCAAGGTGTGGAAATCCTCCTGCAGGTCAGGCCGCCATTCATAACCGGTGTTGTTCTGCGACTCAAACCAGTCGATCACCGCCTGGTGGATTTCATCCGGCTGGTTTTCAAAAAAAAGGTGTTTGTCCGGATTGCGCCTGGCAGGCGGCAGTTCATGCAGCACGGCCATCTGCTCCTGCAAGGAAAGCAGGCGGCCTTTTTCCTTCGAAAAAACATGTTTATGAACCAGAATGTTTTCAGGGTGAAAACATGTACCGGAAAACGGAATGTCTGTGGCATTGACAACGATCGTTGGACGGTTATAGAAAACCGGCGCCGCCATGCCGCCGCCCATGGTTCCCAGCCACAGGCGGCAGTGGCGATATAAGTACAGGTCGTTCACATGTTTGTAATAGGGCGTGTGAACATAGTCGATATACCCCTCACGGTCAAGGTCCCAGGGCTGCATGGTGGGATCCCCGACCCGGAGGACGAAATAGCCTCTGTTTAGAATAGCGTGAACCGCTTTTGTGAAATTATGGATATCCGCATTGGCCGTATTAGAACCTTCTCTGTTGCGCCGAGCCTCAAAACCGGCATCACGGACATACAGGAGGGCAAAGGGCTGTTCTTTGGGGAGCCCCATCTGTTCAAGCGCCGATTGAGCGCTGGACTGCTGCCGGTCTGTGAGGTTCGCCTGGACCGGCGTCTGAAACACCGCTGCCCAGTCCGGGGGTGCCGACAGGCCGAGGCTCTTTTGCAGCATTTGGCCGGTTTCCAGGCCGCAGAAGCCGACAAAATGCGGCAGCAGGCGGGACTGGAGTCCGGCGACCAGCGGATATAACCGCGGCAGGCGACTGTATATACGGCCGGTCACGAACCGCCACAGGCGGGTTCGGGTCAAGCGCCGTGACAGGTTCAGCCAGGCGGTTAATAACCGGGACCAAAGGTTTAAGACGCCGCTGTTGATATCGACGAGATCACATTCGACTTCTTTCAAAGCCGGATTCAAAAAAGCGGGATACTTAAGGCGCCGGTCGAACTGGACATTCGGATAGGTGACCACCAGCTTCCGATCTAGATAGTGTGCCAGGTGCAGAGCGATAAATAAACTGTCGAACATCCCGCCGTAGGTATACCAGCGCGGGGTGCAGATCAGAATTTTATGGCTTTTCATAGATTCGGGATGGTCCGTTGCCGGTGAAGGAGATTTGCCTTGTGCAAAACCAGTTAGATCTGGCTGAAAAGTTCCAGGCAATTCTTGATCACCATGTCCATATTGTCATAGTGATAGTTGCCCATCCGGCCGATCGAGAAAACGCCGTCGGGAAGTTCGCGGATATAGCGCTTGGCCCGGTTGATCTCCTGCAGGATCGGATAGGGGTAAAGCTTGTTGCTGTTGGCGGGGGTCTCCACGATGATCAGGGTATTGGGCGATTGATATCCGGTCAGGAGCTTATACTCAAACACCCGGGTATAGGGCTCGTCGTTGGCATAATGAATAAAGAAATAGGGCTCAGGCGTCACCCGTTCCACGGGCAGGATGAGCTTTAAAAAATCACGCCCCATATAGGGCAATTCGCCATACTGATAATCAAACAGCATGTCCGGAGAGACGGTGGATACAATGATATCAGCGGTCTTCCACTCTGTGCCAATGCGGACCCGTTTGTTCAAAATATCAAAGGTGTCGACCTCGGTAGTATAAAGAACGGCGCATCCCTCGGCGCAATGATCAAAGTATGCATTGTAGCCGTTCAGGCCCGTGGGGTACCAGACGGTTTTTTTGCCGTCGAAGCATTTTTTGGCGCCGGTTTTCAGGGCATCTTTGCGCTTGTTCTTGAACGAGAAGGTAAACTCGTCCAGAATTTTATTGTTCTTGATGCCCCACATCTTTTTGGAGTAGGCGTTGATAAACTTGTTATAAAGGGTTTCTCCCACCGAATTTTTCCAGTATTCCTCAAAGTCCTTCGGTTCCATATTCTCCGGCAGCTGATCCAGCTCGGAATGAATGGCTTTTCGGTCGGGCATCTGGTCGATTTCGTCGCGGTGAATGGGATAGGTATAAAAACTGCTGTCAGAACCCACAAAGGTCATGCAGTAGTGGTCCATCTCGCGCAGGTCCAGATAGCGCTGCATGTATTCGAGAACATGCTCGGCCCCGATATCGATCAGCAGATGGTGAGGACCGTAGGTATACGGGTGGCCGTAGTAGAAAAACGTCCGGCAGCCGCCGCCCAGTACATCGGTTTTTTCGACGATGGTGATATCAAAGCCTTTCTGTTTGAGCATATTGGCGGCCGTACATCCGGCAAAGCCGCCCCCGATAATCAGCGCTGTTTTCATGTTTCGGTATCCTTGCGTATGAGAGTTGCAAGACGTGGGGCTGCAGATTCAGGAATCGCTTTGCTGCATATCCGTGAGGTACAGAGCGATCGTAGCGGTTACATCCAGGGGTTGATAGACCGTCAGCAGTCGTTCGTTTGAAATAAGATGGCTGACACTGTCCGCGTTTGAATTGATGGTAATGGCAGACCGGCTTTTCTGAAAATCCGCCATTTGCTGTACCACATCCTGTGAGGAACTGACCCCCGCGGCACAGACATTGTAGCAACAATCGTGGGGGGGGCGGCCGTTTTGGGCCAGGGTGTTGATAATGCCGAAAATATCCGACGCATGCACCACGTGATTATAAGGGGAATTAAAAAGGCTAATCGGCGCATGGCGCTTGAGGGCTTGATACATTTTGTCGATCCAGCCGTGGGATCCCGGAGCTATCACGCCGGGCAACCGTAGCGAAATCGTAGGCACCGCTTCGCTGAGCAGCCGTTCACCGTAATATTTGGTTAGGCCGTACAAATCGGGATTGCAGATTGCGGCCTGCTCGTCCACCTTGGCATCGTGGATCTGGCCGTATACCTTCATGGAAGAGGTGAAGAACAAAACCGAGGGGTTCAGGGCTTCAGCCATAAGGCGTGTGTGATACGTCACAAGGATATTGGACTGCAGGTACTCCTCGGCGGATTTTCCCAGAAGTGATTGGGCGGCCATGTGTACGATGACATCCACGGAGTGGTCTATCAAGCAGGGGCCGGTGCTCAAATCATGCTGAAGCCAGCGAAAACGTTCATGGCTGAAATTGGGTCGGGAACGTGAGATGCCAATAACTTCATACCCGTTGGCCAGCAGCTGATCAATCACATAGCGGGCGATATAGCTGGTGCATCCGGTGACAAGAAATCTCATGTGATGCCATCTTTCAACGGTCCAGGGTTTTAAGATAGTCCGCGACTTCCTGGGGGGATTGGCCGTCAGGGGCCCAGGAGGCGAAGCGGCTGTCCCTTTTACGCACAAACGGTCCGATTTTGCTTTCGTTAAAGATCACAAGATCGCTGGTGGGGATCGACATATGATTATATCCGGCCTCAAAGCGGAACAGAAAAACATTATCCACCGCCATGTCGCAGCGGTCGATGACGGCCCCGTCGGCATCAAATACATAGACGGTCTGCGTGCCTTCAATCAGGTGGTAGGTCTCGGCCTTGTTTTCATGATAGTGGGGCCGGTTATAGGTGCCGCGGTATTGCAATATAATCATATTGTGCAGAGTGTCGTTGGGAGAGGCGTGCAGCGAAATACGCAGGTTGGTTCTTTCGGCAGCGGCCATTTCTTTAAGACCGTTCAGAATACGGTGGTCCAGATAGCTGATGTCGCCTTCGCAGAAGAAGGAAAGGCTTTTAGCTTTGGGGTCCTGTTTGATGAACGGATAGTCGGACAGTAGGTTTTTCATGATAGGTTCCTTAAAAGACGATTTTAATGTCCGGCTCCCAAAGGCGGCAGCCTCGACAAAAATCAAAGTCGTCACGCTCGCCTAGCAGGTGAAGTTTGCGAAATGTTGTAAAATGGGCGCCGTGCTGCCAGACCTCTTCGATAGAGCGCTGAGCCAGGTTGCCGTTAATGTACTTATAATCATAGTCCAGCGGACAGATGGTCACATCGCCGTTATAGCGGATAATCATGGTAGAAAAGGGGGATGTGCACGGGGTCGTCAATTTTTCATCCGGCGTTACCGGCTGGAAAGCGTCAAGTTGATTGGCCCAGCTGTGGAGGGCTTTTGCATGCACCCCGTCGTTGGGCTGCAGCCGGGAGCGCCAGAACGCTCCCCAGGGTTCTGCCTCATGCGCGTTTTCCGGTTGCAGTACCATGCGGACGCGAATTTTCATGGGGGATGCGGCCTTGTTACGCAGATCGATAAACCGCTTCACATTGGCCACCACCATGTCAAACCGCAGGCCTGCCCGAATCTGCTCAAATGTCTCCCGGGTGGATCCGTCGATGGAAAACATGATGTCGTCCAGGGGGGAGGCCAAGAGCCGGGCGGCCCGTCTTTCATCCAGCAGCGAGGCGTTGGTGGAAAACGTCACCGTGGAAATCCCGCCCTGTTTGAGTTGCGCAATTTTATCTTCCAGTGATTTGTCCAGCAGCGGTTCTCCATCGCGGCTCAGGTTAACCGTGCGGACCCGGTTGGCATGACAAATCAGCTCGGCGGCAATTTTTTGAAAAAGGGGTGCCGGCATGAAAGGGTCTTTATGCCGTTGCCATTTGTTGATGGTGCACATGCGGCACCTGGCGTTGCAGGCATTAACGGTTTCGATTTCATAATACAGCGGAAAGTCTTTGTAGGTATCGAAATCCGTCAGCTGCAGCCGTTCGCATAGAAAACGCTGATGATCTTTGTTGGTGCCGCAGGGGGTGCCGGTGTTGAGAGGTTTATCCATTTGTATAATAAGATTCCCGGGAGTTTGTCCTAAACAAATCCGAGGTGTTCCCGGTCGGCATCCAGGTACTCGAGCACCAGCCGGTTCTTGGCATTGGCCACACAGTGGTGTTTGCAGACCGCAGATGGATTGATTTTGAAAAACTTTCTCTTGTCCGAAAACCAGAAAGATTTAAAGCGCTGGTCCCGGATCGACCCGATCAGTCCCTCCTCCAGGTTATACGCCTTGTCCTGGCAGGGATAAATGTTCATATCGGCACCGATGACCGGAAGGATCTGCAGATAGGGACACCAGGTATAGTCCTTTAAAAAACGCTCATCGAGCTCGTGGTAGGCATCAAATATTTCGAAGTCATTATCGGCAAGCTCTGCAAGCGCCCGCACGACCTGGTCCTTGACCGAATCGAAAATCTGCCGGTGATAGTCGTTATTCTCCTTGCCGTCGTTACTCATGATGCAGGGA
The DNA here is from genome assembly GCA_964518865.1 of uncultured Thermodesulfobacteriota bacterium. GTDB lineage: Bacteria > Desulfobacterota > WTBG01 > CAIYCZ01 > CAIRTM01 > JANQGV01. The sequence goes on along the minus strand of CAZFIB010000055.1, from coordinate 18,737 downwards.
GAAACCTTGACGCTGTCGACTCCGATGTCCTTCAAGCGGCTGACAAATTCATATGCGTGCGGGGCGTTTTTTCGATCTATGACAAAACTGACGCCCAGGTAGCAGCCCCCTCCCAGCTTTTTAAAGCGTGCCATGTTATCCATTACTTTGCTGAATTCGCCCTCGCTAACGCTCCGGTAGGCGGCATAGCTTGTATCATCCCAGCCATCGATGGAAACGCGGAGCCACCGCCCCTTGAATGCAAAAATCTCTGCAAGTTCTCCGTCAAGGCGGGACCCGTTGGTCAAAGAGGCAAACTGCACTGGTGTTTCTGAAAGCCTTTTAACGGTTTCCAGAAGGTGGGGATAGCAGAACGGCTCACCCCCGCCGCTGAAGGTTACCGCCTTCACATCCATGGAAACCAGGTCGTCGACGATTTCCCGCATTTTATTTGCCGGTATCTGGTCCCGGGTGTTCATGTCCTTTCCCAGCTGAAGGTTATCGGCCCGGTAGGCGCAGTAGTGGCAGTTGTGGTTGCAGACATTGGTGGGCTTGATACGGATGTGCACCGGCGGCAGGATCACCGGGACATTTTCCGGCAGGGAGTCCACCTTGTCCTTGAAATGAAACAGCTTCATTTTGGTATACAGAAGGCCCATCGATCTCACCGCTTTTTATTCAAAATAAATAAATTCAAAATCTCCAGCATAGCCAAACTCCCGGTAGAGCCAGATCCACTCCTGGGGCTTGTAAAACGCCTCGCAGGTAAGGGCCCAGCACTGCAGGTTGAACAGCTCCTGCTCATTTCTGAAACTCTCAACCATAACATATTTATTCTTGCCCACCCGCTCGATCTCATGAATGGCCGATTTGAGCTCATAGATGTGCAGGTTGTGCAGGGTAGTTATGGAAATGACGAGGTCGAATTCGTTGTCGCCGAAGGGATAGGGGTCCTGGGCCTTGAATTCGAACAGGCAGTCCCGTACCTCCTCCTTTGCATTTGCAATAGCATACGAGGATAAATCAAATCCCGAAATCCGGGCATTGGGAAGCAGTTTTTTAAACTCGTACAGCAGGAAGGCCTTTCCACAGCCTACATCAAGGATACCGGCGCCGTCCTTCAGGCCGTATACCTCGATAAGCTTCCGGGCCACGACCTCCCACCTGCCGTCATAGCTGTAGCCACCGTACCCGTACCGGCGGTCTCCGTCCCAGTAATCCTTGCCGTACTGCTTGGAAACCATCATGCAGGCGACCTTGTCGTCCGTCATCCTGCCGATATAGTCCCGCTTTGTTTGTTTATGAAGCGGGGTTACAACCTCCAGTAACCTTCCCATAACCATTCTCCATGATGTTTTTTACCGTTGTGACGATATACCCTGCCGATATGCCCAGGTGCTCCCGCATATTGGGCGTGTCTTTTATATCATGAATGAACCGGCAGGGAATCCCCATGCAGATGAGCCCCCAGTCAGGACTGCGCTGCGAGTGGTAGTGCTGAAGAATGCTTCCCAGACCGCTGTTGACATAGTGCTCCTCAACCGTGATGACGCATTTCATTCCCTGCACCGCCTCCTCAAGCGCCTGTTCGTTCAGTGGCTGTAGCATGGGGACGGACACGAGCCGCAGCCGGTAACCTTCCGCGGCAAGCTGCCGGTGCGCCTCCAGTGCCTCCGGTGCGATCGAACCGTGAAACAGCACGGCCACCTCCACGCCTTCTGCAATGACCCTGGGCAGTCTGATATCAAACTCTTTTTCCTTGTGGATCTCCGGCTCCCCCCGCTTTGCCAGCCTGACATATACCGGACCATCGGCTTGCAGTGAAAATTCTGCGGCAAGCTTCGCCTCGACCGGATCTATGGGCGAGATCACGGTAAGGTTCGGTAGTGTCTGTGCCAGGCCGATGTCCTCTATGGAGTAGTGGGTCATGCCCTGGGGCGCGTATGTAATACCGCTTCCGATGCCCACGAGGCTGACGGGAAGCTTCTGGTAGCAGATATCGTTGCGCACCTGTTCATAGCACCGGTACATGACAAAGGGAATAATGTTGTACAGGTACACCTTGAAACCGGTCATTGCAAGGCCGGCGGCAAAGCTTGTGGTGTTCTGCTCGGCAACGCCGAGGTTGAGAAACCGCTCCGGGTGCAAATCCTGAAACTCGTCAAAGACGCCGAGGCCGGCGTCGCCGCTGATAATAAAAATATCTTTCCGTGTTTCGCAGGAATCAAGGATCCTGTTGACAAACGTGTTCCTCATGTAAGTTCCTCGAGGGCCTGTGCCCGGTGCTCGTCAGTGACGATATAGTAATGCCAGATGAGCTGGTCTTCCATAAAGGATACACCCTTGCCCTTTATCGTTCGAGCGATGATGATTTTCGGCCTGTCCGCCTCTTCCCGCAGCGCATCGGCAAGCGCCCCGTGATCGTGGCCATCAACCTCCAGGGCATGCCACCCGAACGCGCTCCACTTTTCCGCGACCGGCTCGAAGCTGCACAGTTGGCGTGCCCTGCCGTATCCCTGCAGATTGTTGTAGTCCATAACGGCGGTAAAGTTGTCGAGCCCGAGCTTCGGCGCGAACAGGGCGCCCTCCCAGATCGACCCCTCCTGTGACTCTCCGTCGCCGATCAGGGTGTAAACCTTTTGCGGTCTGTTGCTCTTTTTAAAACCGTAGGCCATGCCGAGACCGAGATTGAAGCCATGGCCCAGTGAGCCGGCGGATACCTCCACCCCTTTTGCGGAAAACCGGTCAAGGTGTGCCGGCAGGGTCCCATCGTTAACATAGTACCCCAGGGCCGTCTCGCGGTCCATGATGCCCCGGACCGCCAGGGTGCTGTACAGCGCCATTGCAGAGTGGGCCTTGCTCAGGATAAAAATGTCACGATCCGCCCACGGCTCCAGCTTCAGTACCTCGTTGTACAGAACGCTCATTATGTCTGTGCAGGAAAGGGACGATCCCACATGGGGGCCTTTTGAGCGGTGTGCAAGCTCAATGATGAGACGCCGTACCTGTCGAGCATAGTCTCTGGTTTTCATGCCGAACAACTAATCCCGTGTAAAAAATCTCTCCACCTTTAAGATAGCTGCAATGATATCCCTGACCTCCTCATCGCCGTAGCGCTCATTAACAAAGAGGTTAAAGGAACGGTTCCGGGTGCTGAGTGCGTTTTCAGCGACAAAATCATCGGACAGGTACTCCTTTGCCCACGACCAGCCGCTGATCACGCAGCCGTAGTGTGGCAGAAGCCCGATCCCCTCGGCGGCCACGGCCTCGGCTAACTCGATTTTACTGCAGGACAGCCGATCGATATCCACGAAGACGGGAAAGAAAAAGGGTGAATGGCCGCGATGAAATGCATAGGGGCTGCAAGCGCTGCTCTGACCGTTCAGCTCGGCAATAAAGCGCTCCAGAAACGCCACCCGCCGGTCGACGGCATCCTGCAGCCGCCTGAGCGAGGCGATGCCGATGGCGCAGGAAAGCTCGTCGGTGTTGAAATTCAGTGCAGGGAAAAGAGCCTTGCCCGGATTGTTCAGATTCATATCAGTGCGCCATACCTGCTTTCCCCGGTCTGCGTGGGCGAGTGCGCGGTGATACAGGTCCCGGTCGCGGGCAAACACCAGCCCGCCACTTGCCCCTGCTGCCAGCGATTTCCTGTACATGGTTGAAAACGCCGCAATATCACCATAGGATCCCACTCGCTGCCCATTCCACACGGCACCGGGGGCCTGGCTGCAGTCTTCAAGAACACGTATGCCCCGTTTGCCTGCTTCTTCTACGAGCCGGTCGATTTCAAGGGGCTCACCCGCACAGTGAACAGCCAGAACAGCTGAGGTCCGGGGACTCACCCGGGCAAGGAACTGCTCAACACCCATGTTGTAGCTGTCAGGCATACTGTCTGCCACAACCGGTACCAGCCCCTGCTGAATGATGCAGTTCAGGGGGCCGCTGTCGGTAACAGGCGAAATGATCACTTCGCTGCCCTGCGGCAGTTCAAGCGCTGCCAGGGCAACATAGACGGCCGCAGTGCCGCTGGATACTGCATCGGCATATCCGCCGCCCAGATACTCTGCAAAGTCCCTGCAGAACCGTTCCTCGAAATATCCTTGGTATGGGGGGTCCTCCTGCCGGGAGGTGTAATACTCAACGGCCTGCATGAGAGATGCCACTTCATCCTTCCCGAACGCACAGCGAAAGGGCATAGGTTTTTGACGAACAGGTTTTCCGCCGTGTATGGCAAGCGCGGTACCTGATGAGGTATCAGACATGTCGATCACCCTGATGTGTTCTGCGGCTTACCCTTTGACAGAGCAATGCTGCCTCTCCTGTTCATACTGATCCCAGAATTCAGCTGCCAGTAAAAATTCGGCCCCCATCTCTGAAACAAGGCTTACCGGCGTGTCCCAGTGCCGGGGCAGAAGGTCGATAAACCGCTCTGATTCGATTCTAGTGTGATATGTGCCTTTATCTCCGAAGTCCTTCTGTTTCACTGCTTCAGCATAACCCTTTTCAAGCTCAGGCCACTTAAGGTAAAACAGATCCTCAAGGGCGGACATAAGCTTTCCGTGAGAGGTCTTGAGAGTGTCATCCGCTGAAAACAGGACCTGCTGCTGAAAAAGGATATCTCCGGTATCAATATCTTCATCGATACAGTGGATGGAGACGCCCTTTGGAGTGCCGTCGAAAAAGCTCCAGAAGTTGGGATAAATGCCACGGCCGTATGGTAAAAAGGATATGTGCAGGTTGATAATTCGCTTCCAGTACAGCGACGGGATCGGAGGCCTTATAATCAGGGCATAACCGCTGCTGATAATAAATTCTATGCCACTTTTCTCCAGATACTCAGGGGTAATCTTTTCTTCCCGCCCGATGACTTCATGTCCCAATCTGTTTAAAAAGTTCGTAATGTTCCTGTTTCTCTGCTTCGGCCCTAAAAGAAGTATCTTCATGCGCATACCATAGTAGGTAATGATCCGTCCGGCCTGCCTCCGGAAGCCGTGGTCAGTTCAAAACAGCCTTCTCCTGCAGGGGCAAATCCTGCCCGTAAAAAAAAATCCTCCAGCGCCGGAGTCACCCGGCCTACCCGGGCGGTAACGTTTGTAACCGGAAGCAGATCTTTCAGATACGAAACGGCCGCACCAAGCATCTGTGCACCCAGACCCTGAGCGGAGTATGCAGGTTTGACATAGACATGCACGTCAAAAAAACCCCTTTTACGCTGATCGAAACGAACGCTGCCGATCCGCAGTGTTTCGAAAACGCCCACCAGCAGAATCCTGTTGGGGTCGTGCCGTATAGCGGAAAACCAGCCGTCGTGGTCCCTGCGGCTCATGGTGACCATGCCGCGTGCCGTTTGAAAGGTCAGGGCATCCCGGTACCACTCCCAGAAAGCGATCCGGTCCTCTGGAATGGCCTCACGGATGCTGATATCGCTGTTCATATTCCCTCCGTTACTGTTTGTAACAGGATTGGCAGAACTTGGGCAGTCTGCCGTGAAGGTGCGCCTTTCTGAACGCAATAATTTTTTCACCGTTCCAGTCACTCTTGAAACACCGGGCATCACCCAGGTCATACAGATTGGGATCGCCGTAACCCGCGCAGGGGACCATGCGCAGGTCCGATGATATGAACAGCCGGTCAAAGGTCATGGGGCACAGTGTTTTCGGATCAGCACAGTCATACTTGTGGGCGGTAAACCAGAAGGTCAGTTCTACGCCCAGATTCCTGCCCTCTTCAATCAGCCGATGGGCATCGTCTATACGCAGCTGAGCGCTGATATCGCGACGTGCGTTTTCCTCTTTCCAGTAATCTTGCCCCCAATCATTCAGGTCGAAGCAGAGGGTCAGGCGGTCAAACCCCCAGTCAGCTGCAAGCCGGGGAAATGCATCCAACTCATGAAAATTATCACGCTGCATAACACTCCACATGCGCGTGCGTTTTCTGTGCCGTTGGTCACCGTAGCGGTTCAGCATGATACAGTTATCACGCACCCGCTCAAACCTGCCGCCGCGACGGATTTTTTCATATGAGTCAGCAGATGCGCCGTCAATGGAAACCTGCAGCTCGCAGATATCTGCGTCCAGAACCTTTCTATAGTTATCATTGAGGTGCAGCAGCGATGCGTTTGTTGTAGAGCGAACCCAAAGATGACGTTTCCGCGCATAACGAATCATCTCAAAAAAGCTTTTTCCCAGAAATGGCTCACCCATACCCTGGATTTTGACCTCAAGCAGCCCGATCTGGGAGTCCAGAAGCGCTTTAAAGTCCTCAAGGGACATGTCGGCCCCGCGACGCGATCCGGGCCAACGACTCACCTGGCACATTGAACAACGATAATTGCATCGGCTCACATTCTCGATATCAAGATGCAGAGGCAAAAAATCGACAAGCTCACAGCGCTTGGACTTCTGTGCTTTCTGATAATTTTCAAAGCGCTCCGGAAATTCAGCAAATCCAGCATCACATGTTGTTCCATAAAGCACCTTGTCACGGTATGGTCTGGGAAGAGATGCAAACTCGCTCATAATAATATATTCATTGTTTAATTATTGATTTTTGAGCCCGTACAGTTACAAAATTTTAATAAGCTGCATACAGTCTTTTACAATCACATCCATATTGTCATAATGATAACGGCCCAACCTCCCCAAGGAATAAACATCGGAAGGCAATGCGTTCAAATACTTTCCTGCTTTTGCAATTTCCGATTTGATGGGGTAAGGATATAGTTTATTGTTAAAAGAAGGTGTTTCAACAATAATCAGTGTATCCGGCGCCTTATACCCTGTCAGGAGTTTATATTCTATAATTCGTGTATACGGTTCATCTCCCGCATAATGAATATAATAGTATGGTTTCGGTGTTATACGTTCGACCGGCAAAATTATCTTTAAAAAATCCCGTCCTATATATCGCAACTCCCCATACATATAATCAAAAACCGAATCGATGGAGGCAGTATTGATTATAATATCACCGCTGATCCACTGGTCCCCCGCCAAAATTTTTTTTTGCTCAACATCAAAGCTTTTGACCCATGTGTTAAATACAACCGTTGCTCCCTCGACACATTTTTCAAAATAAGAATTATATCCATCAAGCTTTTCGGGGTAGGCAATAATCTTTTGGCCCTCGAAGCATTGCTTTGATCCTTTTTTCAAGGTGACACCTTTTGGTGAAAATGAAAATTCATCGAGTTCTTTATTGTTTTTGATTTGCCACATTTTCTTAGAGTAGCTATTGATAAATTTGTCATAAAGGGTCTTACCAACTGACCCTATCCAATAATTTTCAAAATCATTCGCACAATCTAATAAGCCGGTATTTTCAAGCTCATGAATAATGGTGTCTTTATCAGGCATATCCTTTGCTTCATCCCAATGGATTGGATATGTGTAAAATCGGTCATCTTGGCTAACATAAGTCAACGTATGATGTTGAAGCTCCCTGAGTTCCAGAAATGAGCTGAAACAATCCCAGATATATGTCTCGTCAACGTTAATGAGCAAATGGTGGGGCCCAAAGGTATACGGATGCCCGTGATAATAAAAAGTTCTGCCCCCCCCCAAGCACAGAGGATCCCTCTAGTAGAGTGACGTCAAAACCCTTTTCCGTCAGCATATGTGTTATGGTACAGCCGGCAAAACCGCCGCCGACCACGACTGCTGTTTTCTTTCCTGGTCTCATAATGCATTACCAATCAATTATAAATGCTGTGTTTCGTTATTACGGCTTCAACCGGCAATAGTTCCGTCTGATCAAGCGGGAAAATCTTTCGCAGCTATTTTCATGAAAGATTAATCCGTTGCATTCTTTTTATATTAAAATACCGGTCATCGGTCAGCGAGTCGGGCAGCAGGTTTTGATCAAAGGCATCCTTCATGTCCTGAATCGCCCGCGGAATTCCGTGTGTCGGTGCATAGCCCAGCTCCCGCAGGATTTTCTCGGAAGAAATATGGTATGACCGGTTGTCGTTTGAGGGGCTGGTTATGAGCTTCACATCCTCTCCCATGACTTCCCGGGTCATTTCCGCAAGCTGCTTCACAGTGAAGTTTGTGTCTCCCACATTGTATATCTTTCCCGCTATTGCACCGTCATCGGCATCGAGCAGCAGGCAGTACGAATCGACGATATCTTTAATGTGAATATTGGGGCGCAGCTGTTCGCCGCCGAAGACCGTAATCTCCCGCTTGTTGTAGGCAATGTTGCAGAAGATATTCACCACCACATCAAGGCGCTGCCGCGGAGCGTATCCGCACACCGTGGCCGGCCGCAGCGTGACGGTGGTGAAGTCAGAGGACTGATACTGTGCAAGGACCTTCTCGCAGTCAGCTTTGAACCGGGAATAATCCGTAAGCGGCTCAAGGGACATCTCCTCATGGACATTTTCAACCTGCTTAATGCCGTAAACGCTGGAAGAAGAGGCGTAGATGAAGCGCCGCACACCAGCATCCCTGCTTGTTTCGACCAAAGGCCGGAATGCATCGAAGTTTATGGACGTGCCCAGATCGGGGTTCAGCTCGAAGCTCGGATCATTGGATATGCACGCCAGGTGTATGAGGGCATCATGGCCCGGTATCGTCTTTTTTAAAAGATCAACATCCCGGATATCACCTTTTACAGTGCACAGTTGAGGATGCTCGGGAAGCACCTCCTGACCGTAAATCATCAAATCAAGCACCGTAACACTGTAGCCTTTTTCAAGAAGAAACGGAACCAGTGCCGATCCTACGTATCCTGCTCCACCGGTAATATAGATTCTGCGAAACTTCATAAAAAACATCTCCGATCTTTATTTGATAACCATCATGCTCTATATTTCGTTGTTAATGGCCGTCCACAATTGAGGAACGCTCTTTTCGTGGGATGCCTGCACGTAATGGCTCTCGCCTCCCTCTGCCACAGTACGAACAAGCAGGGTCTTCCACGGCCTGAAATAATAGCCGGCCACTTCCTTCGGCGGCTCGCTGCTGGTGTCCTCGGGCAGGGGGTGCAGGTCGCAGACGAGGGTGCAAAACCGCCCTATCTGCCGACCCTCCTGCCTGGCCGCGTTGCGGACCATGGCAAGGGCCTTCAGAAAGACCTCAGGCCCCATAACCGCGCTGCCGAGGTTGATAAGCACCCCGTTTTCAAGCCTTTCAATGACCCCGGCAAACCGCAAAAAATCCCGGTAGCTGGCCGCCCCCCATGCGGCACCGTCACAGTTTGGGTGCTCATGCACAATGTCGTAACCGATTCCCGCATGGACGGTTGCGGGAATGCCCCTGCGATAGCACGCGGCAAACAGGCTGATATCCTTGTGCGGGTAGTCGCCCCGGCTAATCTCCCTGCCCACCGCCTCGCCAAGGCCCTCCCCCTGTCGAGCCGCCTCACTGATGATGTCGTTAATGCGGCCGGTTTCCTCCCAGAGCCCGAACTGGCCCTGACGGATGTAGGCGGCAACGCTCTCGGTGGTTTTGCCGATAAGGGCAAGTTCAAAATCATGAACGGCGCAGGCACCGTTTGCGGCAACAGCGGAGATATAGCCCTTTTCAATGAGATCGATAAGATAGCGCTGCACTCCCGAGCGCAGGACATGGGCCCCAATCATGATGACTGTTGTCGCACCCTGCTTCCTGGCTGAAATAATCCGCCGTGCCACAGCGACAAGCTTGGGGTGAACCTGCCCGGTGGGCGTGAGGTCCTTGATGGCCCCCATATCAAGCTCGTGCTGCCTCCGCGAAAGAGGAAGAAGCGCCAGGCGTGATGTGTCAAATGCCGGGTATCTATTATCGGGTGCCTTCATTTCAGCAGAGACGTAATATATTTATTGACGTTCAGGGGATCGATGGATTTTTTATTGCCCAGGATTTCAACGGCAAGCCCGCCAACAACATTGCCCAAAAAGCCGATGATCTCAGGCGGGGCGTCGAGGCACGCGGCCAGGGCGGTAATGGAAAAAAATGCGTCACCGGAGCCGACCCTATCTACAACTTTTGGAGCAAAGGCAGGTACCTTTATGGATCGATCGTCCTGATTTTTAACAAGACATCCTTTTTTCCCTTGCGTAACAGCGTAAACCCTGGTGCCCAGATGCCTGCTGCTTGAATCCAGCATGGGGATGATCTCTCCGTACATATCTCTAAATTCCAGACGAATCTCATGCTCGGAAAGACTCACATAATCTGCATGGCCATAATTGCTGATTGCATGGAACCCCCGGTTACCGGCATTTGCCTGGGTGTTGACCGCCAGGAAGGGGGACTGCCGTGAAAGAAGACTTCGCAAATTTTTACTTACAGTTCCATGGCCGAAGTCCGCGACCATCACAAGATCAAAATCGGATATCATTTCTGATATATGGCTGCAGAACCGGGCGTCCTTTTCCTCCGACAAACCGGCATCATCCATGATGTAAACCTCGAAAAGTTTAATTAAATGGTATCCCTCCAAAAAACGTCTTTTAATGAGTGTCGGGGCGCCGTCCTGCAGCATAAAAAAAGGGTTAATATCTGAATGCAGCGATGAGCGGATGAAGCTCTCATGGCTGTCTTGCTCCCCCAGCACCGTTGACAGATGAACCATGGAGGTGAAATTGGCAACATTGTTGGCCACCGCCAAAACACCCCCGGCAAACATCTCACTTGAATCATGCTTGACCGCCACCGTAGGATCCTTTGAGGAAATGCCCAACGTATGGCAGTAATGGTAATCGTCGAGAATGGTATCGCCGACGACCATGACCTTCAGAGAAGCCATGCGTTCGACATACTCCAGAACCTGATCAAGTGAGTAGCGGGATTTGAACAGGCTTATATATTCCTGAATCTCTTCCGGAAATGTGGAAAGGAACCGGTTTATCAGGTTCGTCGAGCTGAAGACGACGTCGGAGGTAAAGGCAAGCTCAGCCCCGATTTCTTCAACCACCTTTTCCTCCCGGGCAAGCTTGCCGGTGGGGTCTGAGGCTGCATCCTTGAAGTCAGAGCCTTTTACATACACATCGGGCCGCAGCAGCCTGAGCGTCTCCTCGGCGGTCGGCCAGTTGTTTACGGCAACGTAGTCCACATCATGCATCGAGGCAACAGCCTCCGCCCGCAGGGGCTCATTAAACGCCGGGCGGTGGGCACCCTTGTCAACATACCGGTCGGGGGTAATGGTCACGATGAGAACATCGCCCATCTGTCGTGCCTGACCCAGGTACCGAATATGGCCGATATGAAGCAGGTCAAAGCAGCCGTGACAATGCACCACTTTTTTTCCCTGGTTTTTCAGAGAGGCAACAATGTAAGCAAGTTCATCAAGCTGCTTTATTTTATGTGAAGGCATATGTACGGCTCATAAAAAATACGCTTCTATGACGTTCCTTTCCGGTAAATCCCCACAACCAGCACTTCCGGGCTGAACCGGTCTATCTCAATAAATAACTTTTCAACAAAGCTCCGTGCACACAATTTATCCCGCAACTTTTCATAGGTCAGCCATTGGTTTGAAAAAGCATTCCGTGCCTGATTATACGTAAAACAAAGAAGGCCTTTTTCAGAAAGATAGGAAGCTATGTTGTCCAGGGCCGTATCTATTTCAGGAGCGACATAATACAGCGTCTTCGCTGAAAAGACCAGATCAAACATACCCGCAAACAAAGTGTTGTGCATGCGAATGTCATCGTCTATAAATTCCGTTGCGGTTGCCTTTGATCTTTGTGCACTTTCGATAACAGTCGGGCTGATATCTGTGCCGGTATAGCTGCTGTGGTCATGGGTTGTTATTTTTAGAAGGTTCTCTGCATAATAGCCGTCAGCGCAGCCGATATCGAGAATCCTGCGGACAGTAATTGCTTTATCGCGAATATATTTTTCAAGAAAAAATATTGCCGCATTATTGAGCAGGTCTGTTTCGTTTCTTTCCCGCTGCTGCCAGGGATCGTTACAGTGCTGATACATCCCTTCAAAATCGCGCACAAACGTGTCGTCTTTAATAATGAATTCATTACAGGGGTGGCTCACAATATTAACCGCCTAAATTGATTTTGGTGAAAACACAGTATCTAAATCCTATTCATTGTGACCTTTTTGTAAAAGGGCCTCCGCTATCAGCAGGTCATCCATGCTGTCTATATCAATTGATTCAATCTGCCGCATAAAATAGGGAATGGTCTTTTCACCATACCGGCTCTTGTTGCGCATCAGGCTTTCTCTGGTAAAGGCATAGACAACGCCGTTAAGGAATTGATAATCAGGGTAATCCTGCCGCTGGGTTTTACCGGGCATAAAATCCAGCAGAAAACGCATCTCCCCACGGTCATTCCAGTAAACCATGTCCCCGGGGTGCTCCATGGGCGCGGAAACGGACACAACCGCATCAGCGCCTTTTTCTTTCAGGAGTAAAACGGCCTCATCAATATGACGTGTCCTGCGAAGCGGGGTTGTGGGATGCAGCAAGACTATGATGTCCGGCCGGTAACCCTCCTTGTGTTCCAGGCATTTCAAGGCATCAATCATGGCATCTTCAATAATGGAATTATCCCGGGCAAGATCATCAGGACGAAGAAAAGGCACATCCGCCCCAAGCTCCAGACTTGTCGCAGCGATCTCTTCCGAGTCCGTGGAAACAAGAAGGCGGGTAATACTGCTTGCAAGCGCCTCTTTGATGGTGTAGGCGATAAGGGGCTTTCCGTTAAGAAGTTGCAGGTTTTTGCGCGGAATGCCTTTGGATCCGCCGCGGGCAGGAACAAAACCGAAAATTTCCATCCTAGGTTCTCCGCTTGACGATAAAGCGCATATGGTTGGCACTTTGTGCTGCGTCAATCATAGCCTGCAGTTCATCACAGTGCTGCCGCAAAAAACCGGCAACCTGTTCCTGGTCCGTTTCATCACGGTAATAGGAATAGATATCGGGGATGTCCATGCCCCTGGTAGCAAAATAAATCACATCCAGACCCGCTTCCTCGATAATTCGCCGCAGAGACTTTTCTGTGAAATAATAGAGGTGCTCTACAGGCATTACCAGGCTCGATTTCTCTTTTAACGTCCGAAACGCAAAAGAATCCAGGTTCGGGGTAAACATCAGTGCTATGCCTTCCGGATTCAAATGACTGCAGACGGACTGCAGGACTTCTCGGGGATTAGGAACATGTTCAATCACATCAAACAGCGTAATAGCATCAAAGTGTTCATTAGGATCAATGGCAGTAAAGGCTCGGTCCCAGACGGTTATGCCCAGACGGGTGGCGGTAAAGGCGGCCAGTTCTTTTCCAAGCTCCTGACCGAAGACTTTATAACCCTGCTTTTGAGCCATTTCCAGAAACCAGCCTGTGCCGCACCCGACATCAAGCAGCCGCGTATCTGCAGGCACCTTGTCCAGATAGGCATCTATCAGGCTAAGCCTTTCTTTTCCAAAGCGCTCAAAGCGGTAGGTAACATTGTCCAGATAATCGCTTTGGGCAATGGGCAGGTATTCTTCGCTGCTGTACACATCCGCGGTGTCCCGGGGAAACTTTTCCGCATAGCCGCAACCGCATGAGCCACACTGCACAATATCGATTCCGAAACGGCTAAACACGACCTCTCTTTCATCACCATTGCAGAGCGGGCATCGAATAATCTCCTGCCAGCCTTTTCCCGATGCAACGTTTTTCACGCACTGCTTGATTTCACGGGACCGTTTTTTAAGGAAACCCGGCTGCCGCATTGCATCGAGATTAATTGGAAGGTATTCTTGAAGCGCTTTACTCAACATCGCGGTCCCGCCTCTTTTGAACTTTCCGCCGGTTTGCTGACGTTATTGCGCAGCCGCTTCATGGCTCTTCGCTCTTCCTCGTACAGCACTTTCACACCGTCGCCCAAGGCCTTTTCGATATCTCTGATGTTTTCCACCAAGCGGCGCAGGCCCCCCGGCTCCACTGAAGCAGCGTGATCGCTGCCCCACATGGCTCGATCCAGAGTAACGTGCCGCTCAATAAAGGCCGAACCCATGACCGTCGCGGCATAGCTGGGGGAAAGTCCGACCTCATGTCCCGAATAGCCGACTATACAGTTAAACCGGTTTTTGAGTGTTTCTATCATTCTGAGGTTTAGTTTTTCAAGAGGACAGGGATAAATGCTGGTTGAATGCGCCAGAAGCAGCCGTTCTTTGGAAAACAGTTTGGCAGCTTTTTCAATTTCTTCCATCGTGCTCATACCGGTTGACATGATCACCGGACGCCCCGTATCGGCAAAGGCCTGAAGCAGCCGGTGATCGGTAAGTAGCGCAGAGGGAACTTTATGACAGGGTGGATTAAACTGCTCGATAAACTCCACTGAGGAGGGATCCCAAGACGATGCGAACCATTGAATCTGCTTTTCCAGGCAGTAGTCGTCAATCTCCTCATATTCCCTCCTCCCGAATTCAACTCGTTCGCGGTATTCAATATAAGACATAATGCCCCAGGGGGTGTCTCGCTTAACCTCTTTATGGGAATCCGGGACACAAAGTTTCGGAACACGTTTTTGAAACTTTACCGCATCACAGCCGGCCTGTACTGCTACATCGATCAGCTTTTTAGCAATGCCAAGATCGCCATTATGGTTTATGCCGATTTCAGCAATAATATAGACAGGACAACCTTGACCTACCGGCTTGTTTCCGATAATTACTTTCATATGTTTTCTACCAGCATTATTTTTGTTATATTATTCACAGTTCTTCAAAAGAAGGTCAGCCAACTCACGCACAACACCTTGCCCACCGCGGGCTCTTAAAACTCTTTTTGCTATTTGACAAATGCATGGATGCGAATCTGCAGGGGCGACAGACCAGCCAACAGCGTTCATGCAATCAAGGTCATTGATATCATTTCCGATATAGAGAACCTGTTTCAGTGCGATGCCGTTTTTTTTACAGTATTGCTTTAACGTTTTCAGTTTATCATCAACTTCCTGGATGACTGGAATCCCCAATTTGTCTCCTCTGAGCGACACTACCGGATTGGTTTCAGTGGAAATAATTATTTGTGGTATTCTCATTTTTTTAATCATTTGAACCGCCATGCCATCGCCACGATGCACACGGACGGTTTCAATACCATTTTCTGAAAGCCAAACACAATTATCAGTCATAACTCCATCGAAGTCATATACGATGAGTCGCAGGTCGTTAAAATTGATTGTGTCTTGCTCCATACTTCGCTCTGGTCTTTTTCGTAAATGCTACATTTTATTATAAAGTGCGGCAATCTTATCTTCAGTTAGAATGCTGCGCCAATTCTCCCCCAAGGCATTGGTTAGCGGTTTCTCCATGCGCTGGGTCATTCGAACCATTTTAAGCATATCATCAGACGTTACCTCAGCCAAAACATTGGTGCGAAGGGTAATGTTATTGAGTTTCAGCATTTTTTTGAAAACAGCAACCTCGTCCGGATAAAATTCTTCGAGCTGGTTAAAGGCTATACAATTTGCTTCCCCGTGGTGTAGTCCCCTGGTAAGGGTTAAGCCATAAGACAGTGCATGACACACTCCGACTTCTGAATTCACGATAGAGCAGCCTCCATAAAAAGATGCCACCATCAATTCCTCATCATTTTTCTTGTCGGACAAAAAATAGTTTGTGCAGTACTCCAATGCTTTGTCGGCATATCCACGCCCCAAGGTATTGATGAACCGCCCGGCTAGTGCCTCCACACAATGGATATAGCAATCCATCCCGGTGTAAAAACATTGTTCTTTCGGAACGGTTTTTAGCAGATCGGGGTCCAAAAGGATGGCGTCAAACATAGAGTGGTCGCTGTTGATACCGAATTTTTTCTCTGGCCCTAGCAATACTGCGGTACGGCTTGCCTCAGCCCCGGTTCCGGAAATTGTGGGAACACCTATTTTACAAACTCCGGGATACTTTACCAAATCCCAGCCCTGGTATTCAGCAGAGCTGCCTGGATTTTTTAGCATTACTGAAACCGCCTTGGTTATATCCAGAACAGTACCACCACCAATGCCGACAATGATGTCTGGAATATCTCGGGTCTGAAGTTCTGCAACTACTCGATCAACTTGTTCGGTGGTTGGCTCATGATCGGCATTGACCCACAGAATAAAATCGGGGTTTACCGGGCCAAGGCATCTGGACAGACGGGTTTTTCTATGTGCATCGTCAATAATATACAGGCCCTTGGGCTCTGGCGAGGGTTTAGTCATCATGTCGAATAGCTCTTTCAATGAGGCAAGAGAGCCCCGGCCATAAACAATTCTCGGTACCTGCTTGAATAGTCTGATCAATTGGCTCTTCCTTCTATAAAGCCAGCATTAATCTAAAAGGATTACAACTCTCAAGCGCACGATTCGAGCCGTCTTGAGTATGTCAACTTTTGGACGAGATTACCCCTTCAAGTCCTGCAAGGCTGAGTATTACAGAGAAACCTTCTCTAGAAGGAAAAATATTCTTTTCCGGATCTGTCACTCGGGCAATAAAAAACACAGCATTCTCCCTGGCCGCCTCGTAATCGCTCATGGCATCACCGACAAAAACGGTTTTACGGGGATCATAGCTGGCTTCATCGAGTATTATTTTCACCCACGAACCTTTCGGCGTCGGCGAGCCGTATACGCCGTGGAAATAGCCGGCAAGGCCCCGGGCATTGACAATCTTCTTTATCTCCACGTCCGGTGTGCCGGATACGATATAAAGTGGAATCTTTTTGTGGTGCTCCTTCAGAAATTCCAGGGCGCCCGGCACAAACGGGCAGGCCAGCACGCGTTCATAGACCAGGCGGGAAAACTCGTCACACAAGCACCTGAAATGTTCTTGGGAAAGAGGCAGGCCCAGAATGCTGTCGTAGATATGGCGGAATTTGTCGAAGCGCGACATGCCGCCATTGGCATGATGGAATGCTACAATATCCTGCACCTTGTCGGGATATTCCTCAAAGAGCTTACCGAATGCCCAGCCCTTGATGTCTACCGACTCAAGTATGACTCCGTCAAAGTCGAAAAAAATTGCCTGCAGTTTATTTCTCATGGCTTTCATTAACAAGCATATCCGCCCAGAAATGCAAAAAAGCAGCGTGGCCTGTTTCCGCCAGACCATAGGTGGCAAACGGAAGATAAAAATTAATATCCCCGCAGCGCCGCAAGGAGTTGTTCGAATTCATCGCCGACAGCGTAACGATAAACCCCTGTTTTTCCCTTGCGACAGACGCAGCCCGCAGAACATTTCGCGATTCACCCGAACTGCTTATGACGACCAGCATGTCTTCGCGATTCATCCACATGCTTATAGGTTTCGCGAAGACCTCTTCATAGCTTAAATCATTTGCATATGCCGTCAGCATGGAAATATCAGTATAAGCGTGAGAGTGAATGCATGCGTTTTTTTGCAGATCTGCCGAGAAATGGCTTGCCATACTCGCGCTGGCGCCGTTGCCGATAAAATATATGGTTTTCCCGGCCTCTTTTATTGCCTGGGCGCGATCTTTCCATTGTGCAATAGCTGCATCGGCTGGCAGTTCAACGCCGTTATAATCGCAGGCGGACAGTGCATGCAGTCCGTCACTCAGCATCCGCAGGTTTTCCAACCATGAACAGCTCATGGGCGATATGCTCCTCTGAGGAGTTTTTCAATATGTTCAAACTCTTTTCCGTTTTTGCTGCTCTCGGAGTACACATCATGAATTACATCCAGCAGCCCCTGCCCGAGATCCCAATAGGATCGGGCAACCAGCTTTTTAGCGACTCTCGGTCGAAAAACATAGGGGGTAATCTCATAGTGTCCGGTTTCGGGCTCTTCGATATATTCCACGGTTATCTCGTTCTGAAACATCTCCTTGATCATATTCAAAAGGTTTTTTACCTTTGTCGACTGCGTGCCGGTCAAAATGACGTTCTGGTTGAGAAACTCTTCGCTCAAAATATCAACGCTCCATTTCGCTGCATCGCATACATGGATATATTCGCGGATTTCTTCCCCGTCGCCCTTGCGTACAATTCTGCCCGATTCGATTGCCTGTTTGATGATTTTATAGATGAAGTTGAACTCGTTCGCGCGGCGGCCGTACAGTGAACCGTAACGAAGGATCGTATAGCCTACACCGTACTCTCTCTGATAGTCTTCGATAATCAGCTCGCAGGCCTGTTTGCTTGACCGATAAAAAGGGGCAAGATCACTGTAAACGTAAACGGTGCTGGCAAAGACAAAACGCTTCGTTTTGTGAATTCTGCACGCTTCAAGAATAGTGGTATTCCCCACTATGTTTGTTTCAATCGTTGCACGCGGGTTGTGCCTGGCTTCGTCGAGGCCTGCGATTCCAGCAAAATTATATACCACAGAACACCCCTCCACTGCGGAGGTTACACGTTCTGAATCGAGAATATCGCCGACCACCATTTTCTGATCATCTCGAACATACGGCGAGGGGTGGCTGTCATAAACCGTAACCGCAAAGCCGCGCTCCGAGAGCTCGTCGGCAACGTGGCTTCCAAGGAAGCCGGAACCGCCGAAGACGATTGCCTTTGGTGCAGGAGTATCGTGTTGTGACATCATAATTCAGGATTAAAAAGGAGTACGGGGTAAGTATTATTGCTTCAGTTTGTTGATAAAAACATTGAGCATTCTGCTTGCTTCTTGATAATTTGTTTCCAGCAATGCATGCCGCTGTTCAGTAAAATATCTTAAATCTTTTGACAGAAGCAAATGCTATCTTGTTTCTTCAAGCGAGCCTTGAACATTATATAAGAATTGGATATATTCTTTCGTCGAATTTCTCGACTGGCCGAGTTATAACTGAAAGTTGTGTTTGAGAGAAAAAGCGGTGTATCCTTTCG
>CAZFIB010000054.1:5437-29952 GCA_964518865.1 uncultured Thermodesulfobacteriota bacterium | reverse complement strand
ACCCGAAAGGATACACCACCTTTCTTCTCAAACACAACTTTCAGTTATAACTCATGGCGCCATCCGTTGACGGTATTGTAATACTCATCAAGAGTACGCAAATCATACTTTGATAGATCAAGTTTAGAAGCATGATTTAAAATGGGTTGATAGTACTTCATGCTCTTTGGATTAAGTGAAGGTTGATTTATCAAGCTGCCATCAGCTTTAGTAGCTATTACTCTTATTTGATAGTTGTTGATATCATGAGCATGTTTATGACAGATTTTATGAAATTCGACTTCACCGACTTTATTAAATATATCGATATAGTCAGGAGGCCATGCGTGCCGTAGTGTTTCGACCTTTAAAACATTATACCCTGCCTGGGTAAACAGATTTCCCAAGGTCATTTGATTCCAGGTATAGAGATGCTGATTGATATCGTCAGGCTTGTACTGGATGGTCATATTGTCATGGGGGACAACGAATACGATTAATTTACCCGGTTTAAGCTTATGATATAACTTTTGAAGCACATCAAACGGTGCGCGAACATGCTCCAGCGCACTGCTGGAAATAATAATATCGGCACTATTATCCTCAATTTGATCGATATCGCTGAAGACATCTATACCGAATGACCGTGCCTTCTCTGCTGCCGTTTCATTCACCTCAACTCCTATTTTATTGGCAGCCTTAATATTGTTTAACAGGTATCCCCCCCCGCAGCCGAAGTCTATGACCGTATCGGTAGGTTTGATGAAGTCCCTGAATTTAAACAGATTTGCAATCCCGCCAAACTCCCCCATGCCTTTCTGCCAGTTGAAGTAGTCGCTGTTATAATGCCTGTTATGTGTTGACGAAGGAGAAGCAATGCTTTGTTTTGCATGTGCAGCAGCCGATGATGAAACCGATGCCTGCCCGGAAGATTTGTATAAATCTATAACCATAGACATCGGTCGATATGGATTTTGTACCCTTTCGTCGAAATCGGGGGTGCGACGTACTACTCCTTTTGTGTAATCGATTTTATTTGTTACAAAGGAACCGTCCATATTGTAGTAGTGCAGATAGTTTATTTTACCTGAGATGGCAAAGTCTGATTTTTTCAGCAGTTGTTTAACTGTATCAATCCTCGGAAACCACAGATGATCAGTATTGAGTGTACTGTCATGGCCTCCCGGATCAAATACAATATTATTGTTGCTGTCACGAATGCATCTGTCGATAAGAACATCACAGCCATAGTCAGGTACTGAAAGACGAAAAAGAGAACCCGGTTTGAGTATTCGATATATTTCATTAATGATAGGAAGCAGGTCAGCATAGTCGACATGCTCAAAAACATCCTCCGCCTGAAAAAAGTCAACCGAGTTGTCCGGTATGGGAAATGTATTCGCAATATTATGTTGTATGTGGCGGTGATCATGCCGGTTTAATGAAAGACCTGTAAAAGAATCATATTCTTTTTGATTTGGAATATTTCCCGCATATAATTTAATGCAGGGTTTGTTTAAGATGTCATTCCATGTGACGGGACTCTGTCGGTTGCCTGTCGATGTATGATTATGATCAATCGCTTGCGTTAGCTTTTTATCACAGTCACCATTCACAACCGAATCATAAGATAATCCTGAAATCAATTCCTTGACCTGTGCGTCATCCTTATGACGGGCAAGGTACCGTGCATAAACAGCTTCTGCATTATTGATTTGTTTTAATGACTGATAAACTTCCCCTATGTTTATAACTGCCGTACGGTCATCAGGATTTATTTGCAGTGCCCTGGATAAGTAGTCTACAGCTTCAATTTTATTACCGGCATGCCAGTGCAGAACACCAAGATTATTGAATGCCTCAGCACGCAACGGTTCACATCGTGCTGCCTCCATGAAAGCCGCTTCGGCTTCTGCACGACGCCCTTGCTGAAAGAGCATTTCACCCCGTTCGTTCAACAAAGCCGACTGAGCATTATCACTGTCTGAGTGCATTGTATGCCTCGTCCTTTCCTTGGAACACAAAATAGTACCAAGTGCTTTTTGTGCAATATGTTTTTCAGTTTCTATATATTTTGTCTGTCGGACGGCAGATATGTCATGGAAAAAATTATCTATTGAAGAAATAAGGTCATCCGGCGTAACGGCATAATTAAAGAACCCTTTTTTAATGTAGTTTTCATACAGGGCATAACCGGTAGGATGCACTATCGTAGTCGGTGTGTTAAGCGCCAGCGCTTCGTAGCACACTGATGACCAGCAGGTGATATGATGATGAGCGTTTTTCAGAAGCAGATATAAGGAACACCGGCTGGCACTGTCGATATCATAGTTTTTTATCCCGTATTTTTCTAATAGTTCATGGAAAACGATCTTTGATTTAAATTGCTTTGGATGGGGGCGTATCAACCAGAACCAGTCAGGTGGAGCAGATAGTATCGCCTGGATAAGGTGTTCGGGCACGGGCTGGTCTATGGGCTGCAGCGAGACAAAAATTAATTTCTTATACTGCGTAAGATTTTCACAAAAGGAGATATCCTCGCTGCTGCTTTTGGATTCATCGCCCTCAACCCACTTCCCGAGCCAGCGATTTCCTCCAACAACAGGAAGGTGGTGATTGCAGCCGGGAGCACGACCCTGCACTATATTATTTGCCGACTCATGACCCCATGACCAGAATATGTCGGGAAGGCATTCATATCCGGCCGCAGGGATTTTTGTCCAGTGATTATAGGCACCATGATATTTACCCTGCTTTCCATGCTGCACATCAACTGAAGTAATATTGTTCTTGCGGCATGCGCTGACCAGGGCCATTGCTTCCGGATAGTAATAGCAGACAAGAAACAGGGCTTTGGGAGATATGATTGACAGCAGATTTTCAAAATAGCTCCGGTACTGAACGATATATTCCGCCTGGGAGATGACTGCCGTCTCATCAAGCAGTATGCTGCCGGTTATGTTGCTGACTGTTTTTTTTAATTCTTCAAAACCGTCAATGCGGTATGTTCTGAAATGCGCAGGTGTTCTGCCGGAGACTGTCACGTCGGGCGACATGAAAAGTGTTTGCTCGTAACGGGGTTGTGTCGTCGACGATTGTACTGACTGCAGTTCGAGCTTGATGCAGGTGCATTGCGTGCGAACAAGCTCGCATAAGGGGTCTATATGCCTGTTGTAATATTTATCCTGGAAGCGGTCGATATAGTCATAGGCTCGTGAAAAAAATACAACATCGGTGCCCTTCAGGGTTTCTGCAAGCTGTAAATCCTTATATATCGATTCCGGCTTAATGCGTATTGAAGGCTTGAGCGAGTGTTTGCCGGTGTAGTTACCGGAGGGGTGGCGCAATTGTGTCCACAGGGCGATTCTGACAAGCGGCCATACATGCATGCCCTTGTGATGCAATGTGATCACATCAAATTCATTTTCAATACGAACAATAGTATCTATGATATGTTTAAAATCCAGGTTCTGCATCTACTTAAAAATGCTTTAAAAGGTGCGTTGCACAGCATTCAGGGGTAATGCCTACGATTGAATTTGCTCACCGGTCTCTTTTCCGAATAACGTAATGACATCAGGTGAAAGCCCTTTGTTTCTTGTGTCTATGCCTTCTATCTGAGGTTCTTTTTGCAGAGTCCCTTCTGAAGCATCGTCGAAGCTCAGAGCGTGGTCCGTCTTGCGGTACAGCAGATGGTACGGCTTTAATTTCAGTCCGTAATGTTTAATCCATATGGTAAAGTATTGGCGTGTGTCATCAACATCAATCCCGGAAAGAACTTCACTCAGCAGAAAAGAATCATGCGTATTTGGAGCAATGGAGCGATGAAACGAATACATGGTACCGCTGGAATCGATAACTTCCAGCTGATAGTCAGCTGCGGTATTGTAGTTTCTCAAAACCGACATATTGGTAACGATTATAAGCGTGTCATAAGAATCTGAAACGATACCCGGAGCAAAGTGATCACTCACCTGGAAGGGTGAATAGTCATATTCGCGTGACATGGGTGAGCGGGCGTTTATATAAAATGGCAGGTTGTCAGTCGGCCCGCCTCTGAAGGAGGTCGAAATGTGCGAAAAAGATTTGTGTTTCAACCCGAACAGCACACATGAACCGCGTGGTACAGATGAATTTGATCGTGAGGGACTGATGCAGAATGTTCCGCCTCTTGAGAGGTCGATGCTTCGCTGCTGCGCATAGGCGCAAATGTTCGTAAAGTGCCGGCTCGTTCCGTCAAGATGCACTTCTTCGGAAAATACCGTTATGCCACGATAATCAAGTATGCTTAAATGAAACACCGACTGATCGCAAATTGTCAGAGAAAGAAGACCGAAAAAGGTTTCGATGTCATAGCGGCTGTTCAGGACCGGCAGGTGGATGGTCCATGGAGACGTCATCTCGGCTTTCATAAAAGACTCTATGTCTTTTTTTTCATATTGATATGAGGGTATCGACATATAACACGCCTTGCCCGCTGTCTGGTGATAGCTGTCAACAAACTGCCGATGTCCCCGGACGGCGATATAATTATTCGGGCGGTGTAATGGCTTGTCGCATGTCAGGACCGTGTATGCAGCATTGACCGTACTGTCAAACGAGATGTCGCTAAAAAGTTCCGTCAGGCTTTGATATGACATCTGTTTTGCCGGTACGGGCGTTAAATAGCGGACAACTTTTTTTTCCAGGCCGCCTTCATTGTAATGAAGAAGGGCTTTTACCTGGATGGGACATTCATTATCGTTATAAATGGAAACGATTGATTCAAGGCTTGGATCAAGCGGCAGATAGCCTCTGTTGAAAACGGTATCGGGAGGATGGGGGCTCCATCCCGACTGATGGTTCCGGCATATCCCCGCATCACTGATATAATCGGCCCAGAAATGAATAAAGGGCTGAACACGTGTTTGAAGATTTTCAACTTCCATCTCGACACGCATATAGCCTTCAAAATTACCAAGATTCATGTCGCGACTGTCCAGGACGGTTAAGCCGCCGGGCGAAATGATTCGCTGTCCGGACCGTACAATGGTTCCGTCACACCGACAGGCGGTATAGCGAATATCTATTGGAAAGCAAATCCGGTACTTGCGGTCGAAGTAATGGTTGATGTATATCATTGTTTCCGTTTCGCCGGAAAACATATCCATATAAGCACTTATCAGGGTTGTTTGACCACCGTAGTACCTGATGATTATTTGGTCTTCATTACCGGTGAGTTTCAGTGCCTGTGTAAGCGAAAATGCAGCAGCACGGGAAGTTGAGTGCACAAGCCAGCCGTCGCACATTGGCTTAATGCCGTCCAGCCGCAACAGTTTTATTTGCTGCCCCATGACGCCTTTGCCGGCAAGATGCATATCGAATGTGTACAAGCCACATGGTGAGCTTTCCGGAATCACAGGCAGATCCTGCAAAACGCTGGTATGGTCGACAAGAATCGCATAGGTCGACACATTGTATTTGCTGAACATTCTGCGCGCATATTCCGTACCGCGAGGAGATATGCACGAACCGGATTTTAAAAGGGGTCCTGATAATGGGTTTGTTGTTGTCATAACAAGCTCCTGTGTGAAGCGGGAACGGTATTTTGCAGTATCAGCAAAAAGGTTTAAAACGACTGTCAGAAAAAGTCGATACTGCAATACCTTCCATTTCGATAAGCCATAATGGTCTGCAAACCGATCCTTTAACCATGATGTACGGCACGCTTTCAGGGATAGTATTGCTCAGAAAGTCCTGTATCAGTTCAGTGTCTGAGATGTCCCGGAGGTACACGATTAGTATTTTCAGGTCATTCAGCTCAGCACCGTGCTGAGTAAGCAGAGCATTGACGTTTGTTACCGTTCTTTCCGCCTGTTTTTTTACATCTCCCACGTGCAGGACATTGCCTTCACGGTCGATACTGGCGGTTCCGGATATGTAGAAATGAGAGCGGTCACCATACGTAGCACGGGTAGCCCGTTCAAACGTGACATTGTACTCATAGGTCGGGCAGAGAAATTCAGGAGCGTTGATATGTTTGATTTGCTCCTGTTCTATGCCTGAAACTGAAAGGGCATCCATCAAAATAAGGTCGGATGGTTTTTCACCGCACCCCTCAATGCCTGTGCTGGCAATGTAATGCGTCCACTGGTTCATGCCGACAATTTCAAATAGTTCCCGACGTGCATCTACGAGACCCTGGTAGTTGTTGTCGACATCACGCACATAAATCCAGGTTCTGAGTACATTTTCATTCAGCTTCGCCTCTCGCCCGTGAAGTATATTCGACAAAGCACCAAAAAGCTGCTGTGTCTGCTGATACGACGGGCCAGGCTGCTGGGGACGGCAGTTGGACCATATGGAAGTATAGCTTCCGTGATCTACCAGGAGGGTGTTTTCTGATATCAATTCTTTTAAAACAGGATTTCGGGCATTGATGTGATAGGCCTCAAGCGCAATTTTGCTGCCGGATGCCGGAGGCTGTCCTACGACAGATACCGAGGCGGCATGCTTTCTGTAAGAAATAAGCTGGTGCAGTGCTTTCGCCTGATTGGTAATATCGCTCAAATGAAATCTAAGAAAGATTTCAGATTCACGGCCGACCCCGTTGATTTTCTGTAATTCGTCATATTCATCAAATAGCGCCTGTACGCTAGCCTGAAAATCAAGACCTGCCGGAGACTCGAAAGCAAAAAAAACTTCGGAACTCTGCCCGACGGCAAACTCTGAAAATTTGCAGGGTTCAGGCTGTGATATGAAGTCCATCTTCATAGCAAATACCTGTATAATTATTGATCTGTCTGTAATTTGATTAAGTAGGTGGTTTTGCAAGTATAAAGGATATAGGCATGCTAACTTAAATTATTAAAATATATTATCACTGTAATCCAGTAGTGTCTGGTTAAACTGTATTATCGGCTAATAAATGCCAAAAACAGATGGAAAATCAATTGTTGGATGATCGACGAAAATTCATATCGATACCGGTCGCTAAACTTGAAATAGGCCTGTAAACATTGATTAAAATAAAGATTTGAAATATTTTAACCGGACACTATTGACTGTAATCAATTATGTATGTGATCATTTAATGGCTTATGCAGTATAAGCATCAGCTTGTCAAAAACTGGTTCCCCGGTAGCAGAGTTATTTTTAGCAAAATACGGATATGAGACATTTGGTATAAAACCGTTATTTTTATTTTTGAAAAAAAGCTTGTCCCCATAATGAGGGGGATAAACATAGGTCATCGTATCAAAAAGAAATGTAATTGGGTTAAGATTAGCTCTAATTGCAAAAGCTTCATATTCACATAGGCGGTATGAGTGGTCAGAGTCATCCTTATTGCGGATATGTGAGATATTTTCACCGTATTTTGACTTTATTGCATCGCCTGAAATTAATTTGTTCGCTTGTGCTATTTGTTCTTCTATCGTGAATGTGTTATATTCGCAGGGTTCAAGAGCCAGCATGTATCCTCCCGGCTTTAATACACGTTGACATTCCTTCATTGTTGCTTGCAGGTTTTCAGAATGATGAATGGCGCCAATTGAAATAA
Source organism: uncultured Thermodesulfobacteriota bacterium (assembly GCA_964518865.1). Taxonomy (GTDB): domain Bacteria; phylum Desulfobacterota; class WTBG01; order CAIYCZ01; family CAIRTM01; genus JANQGV01. The sequence continues at coordinate 22,433 of CAZFIB010000054.1, read as the reverse complement.
TGAAGTCAAATTCGTCAGCGTTACATTGCATTTTGTTGTAGCTTCCAAGAACTCTTGTTATTTTTGATGTATTTGCTCCTATTGCCTTATGTGCTTGAGGGATAAGATTTTCAATGCAATATTTACTGTAGTCCATTGTAAATACAGAGTCGATTGTATCTTTCATTGAAAGTATGGCTGAACACCAACCTGTTCCCGCACCAATTTCTATTATATTTCCATGTAAATTATCATTTAAGAATAGCTCAAATTTATCAATTGCTTTTCTTCTCCAAAAGGTTCGAGGTGATAATAAAAATGAATTAGCTTTGTCGGGAGTTGAGAAGCAGTGTATGTAGGTGTGCATTGCGTCTTTCATTCGAAGCTGAAGCGCACTTGTTCGAATATTTTCCCTATCTCGATCGATATTCCAGTCAAGATAGGAATATTTACTGTTCTGATTAACATGATGATTTTTGTTAATTGAATGTTTACAATCCAGCATTAAAAGAGATCCTTATTTAAAATCAGTATTAATAATTTATAGAATTCAGAGCTAAAAAAAGATGCTTTCTGATTTAGCCTAGGGTTAAGCAGAAAGTATAAAGTTTACGCGGTTTTATTAAAAAGCAACCATCTGCTGTTCCACGTTTTTGAGTCAAGCGGATCCTGCGGAAATGCCTCAACTCCTTTGCCGGTTTGGAGCCATCTATGGTAAAAGGATTTCAATGTTGCATCTTTCTCTACCATTTGTGAACAATCGATATCCATATTCGGAAGGCTCTTCCAGGTATATCCAAACTCTTCCATCGATTTCCCGCATATGTTGTAGACAAATTGCTTTTCGGCATTCGATAATCTTTCATGCCAGGCATTTTGTGACCTGACGGGATCAAAAGATGCGGGTTTCGCCTCCGGCTGTATCGACGAATTCGACATCCAGGGTTTATTGTAAGCGTCCATCCATGATGAGGTAGTATCAATCGGATACTCTTTTTTTGTGTCCATGCCGATGAACTTCCATATTTTGCGAAGTTCGCTGACCCGTGATGCAATGACATTTTCATATTTGACGATGAGGAACTTATTTTCAGGCAAATCCTGACTATGCTGCTTTGCAAACTGCATTGAATCAAGAGAATTGAAAACCGCACCCAGATATGCCGGCGGCGGCGCATGCGTGTAATATTTGAATGAACATAAAACGCTGCGGGGATCGCGCATGATGAGTATTGCTTTGCCGTTCGGCATCATGCTGAGAAAGTCCGGTATCTCTCTCCAGAGAAGCTGAACTTTTTCAGCCCAGTGAGTTGCACCGTTCGTCAAATAGAGTGAACTCATGACCGTATCGTAGATATCACCATAGCCGACTTTTGCAAGGCTTTTTAAATGGTCGATGATTGCTTCAAGATCGAGAGATATGCTGTATCGTTTCTGCACCCTGTCCTGAATTGAATGCAGCGCTTTTATGTAATTTTGAGGATTGTGGATAGGATCGAATTTGCCGTAAATAAAGCGTAATACATTTATGCGGTACATTGTGGCGTGTATCTGCGGGTGGCAGTTGATAAGCTGTGTAATATACTCCGTGCCGCTGCGGTAAACACCGGTTATCAGGGTTTGAGAGTGAGATTCAGGTATCATGTGTATGTTATGCTCGAGGCGTTAGCCAGTCATTATGATGAAGCTGAAATGAGGTCCAGCGTGGTTCAGTATCAAGTTCGCACACACAGCCGGAAACATTTCCAACGCTGTCATTGGCCGCAAAACCGATATGCGTTAGTGATTTTTTAGATATCGTGGTGGCGTCAAAAGGGTATGTCCACTGAGTACTGCTGTCTATTATAAAGTTGTCGTGGTAATAGCTGCCCTCATGTGTTCGCAGAGCAAGAAACGGCTGAATGCCCCAGACGGGGTGATTTGATGTGACGGTAAGTTTTTTATCATCCAGATGGGTTTTGAAAGATACCGGTGGTTTCATTTTGAGAGGAATCGCCGCCCTGAATGCTTCAACGGCATTTGTCCAGCGAAATGGTACTTCAGGACATTGCCGGGAAACAGTTTTAACAAGGCCATAAAAATATTCGATTTCATCAGTCATATTTCTGAAGTCATGATTTGTAACAGCTACGAGAACATTATTACCGTGATCGGCGCTCAAGAAAGCTTTTTCAAGCTCTTTTGCATTGATATTTGAATGACGGGCGTTGATGTTGAGGCAGCGACAAATCCATCTCTTAAGAGAGCCCTCCGTTCTGAAATCGTACAGATCAGGATGGTATATTTTCCAGTCGTCAGGTGCGTTTCGCCAGTCGCCGAAACTGCCGGTAATTCTGCCGGCACTGATAAGCTTTTCCATGCCTTTATTGTCATTCATGTTTTGATTAGCGAGATCAAACGGTATCCACGCCTCGAGCCACACATTGCTGTCATAGTGCTCCATGTGCCCACCCGGTCTGTTGGCGGATGGAAACCAGTGACGGTCGATAATGCGGCGGGCGAGAATTTCATTGTGTGTATTTGTAAAAGTCTGATTGCGGCCGAAACGGTTTGCCTGTCTGCTGAAGCCGACCGGGTGATAGTGCCAGTAAATGCGATCGCGGGGCAGGTCGTATCCGTCAAGCAGCATTCTGTAATGATCGTAGACAGAATGGAAACCGATAGACCTTCTCCGGGGATTATCGATGAACCCGGCATGGTCCATGCAGTGCCATGAAATTACATACGGTTCACCGGCACTGTCGGTGAATCGGCCCCGCCATGCGCTTGACATGACTGTTTCATGCATTGTGTCGATCTGATCCCAGGTTTCATTGTATGTGCTTATCTGGTCCGGACTGACAAAATCAGCTACCGCATCTGTTTTCGAGCCGAGATCAATTTCACGTTTTTGTAATCTGACGAGATTTTTTCTGGTGGCCGGTAACCGTACGTCAAAGTTCTCTTCCAAGCGTTGAAACGTTGCATCGAGTCCTTCGCACAAAGGCCCCTCTGTGTCGACAGCATGAACGATGTAAACAGCCCCGGTCATTATTCGGTATCCTGAAATAACAATTAAATATTGACGGTTTTATCGTAAAGGATGTGTTCAGTGCCCTGCAGTTTTTGATTGCACAGCCATAAAGCGCGGCAATCATTTATGATTTTCCTGAGGCAGTCTATGGAAACTGTTTGTGCGGCATCGGAAACAGCTTTTTCCGGATTTGTATGCGCTTCAATTAAAAGACCGTCAGCACCGGCAGCGGTTGCAGACTTGCTGACATCGCAAACTATATCCTTGCGCCCGGTTCCGTGACTGGGATCGGCAATAACCGGAAAACGACAATTGCGTTTTGCAAGAACTATTGCATTAACGTCGAATGTGTTGCGCGTCGCTGATTCAAAGGTGCGTATGCCGCGCTCGCAGAGAATAATATTGTCGTTGCCCTCCTTGGATATATACTCTGCTGCCAGCAGCCACTCCTCAACTGTCGACGAGTCACCCCGTTTCAGAATAACCGGCTTTTGTGTTTTGCCGACCATTGTAAGTAGAGGGTAGTTGCGCATGTTGCGCATGCCTATTTGCACTATATCGGCATGCTCGCAGACAGTATCGATATATCCCGTATCCATGATCTCGGTCACTACCGGCAGTCCGATTTCTGTTCTTACTTTATGTAATGTTTTCAGACCATTTAGCCCATGCCCCTGAAAAGAATGTGGACTTGTGCGGGGTTTGAAGGCACCGCCTCTGAAAATGTGTGCACCTGCTTTTCTGACAGCTTCTGCTATCTTCAACGTTGTATATTCATCCTCTACGGAACATGGCCCGGCCATGAAGACAAAGTCGTTACCAATCGCAACATCACCGACTGCAATACATCGGTTACTTTTATCGTTACTTGCATTAGCATTACTCTTAGACCGGGGTATTTTATTGCAAACAGCAATATCCATTGCGATACTCAGATTAAAGGTTTGAAATCTGACCGTGGTTTTGCTGGTTGATAAAAAGGCAAGCTCCGGGGGAACTTAAGGACGGACCCCGCTCATCATGCAATATCAGCAAGTGAAACAGCTTCATGCTGTCGTATGTCACGTAAAAGCTTTTTGCCGTTCAGCAAAGCAAAATGCTCCGGTGAAAGCCCCTGTTCACCGTTCCTGATAAAGAGTATATCATTCCTGCTGATTGCCTGATTTTTCAAAAGATGCTCCGCAGCCACAATGCTCTTTTTCTGGAATTGACGATACCTGTGCTCGCTGTCGGTCAATGGAAGTATCAGGTTGCTCCCCATAGCCTCGGCTGCCAGCCGGATGTGCCGGGTGAATGCTGTAAGCTCATGCGGTTCAAGGGAAGCCTGATAGTCGGTGCCTTTTTCAGAACGGCGCAGGGTGACGTGCTTTTCTATGATACACGCCCCAAGACCTACAGCTATTAAATCAATATTTTTGCTGAACTCGAGATCGGCGTCAGTGTGATCCTGGTAGCCGACAGGCAGTTGAAAAATATGCTGTAAAAGCTTGATCTTATTGAGGTGTGCATCGGTAATGGCGGTTGGAAAGTTCTGCACACCATGCATAAGAATAATGGTATCATTATTACAGCGCCTGATATGCTGCAGGGCGGTGAATATCTCATCGAGCGTGGAAGCGCCGGTCCCGAGGGTTATCGGCAAACCGGACCGCGCGGCGCCTGCAAGCATTTCAGGATTGGAAAGATCTGCAGAACTCAGCTTGATTCCATCGATGCCGAGGGAAAGCGCAAGCTCCAAGCTCGGTACGTCATACAGAAAGCCAAAAACTGCTAGAGGAGTTTTTCGAGCATGCGAATAAATTTCCTCCCACTGCTTTTGCGTGAATTGAATGCGTGTCAATAAGGGGTAGAGTTCATGGTCGGGCAATACCTGCTGATCGGCCCGGAACAGTTGAAGCTGTACAGCATCAACACCGGCCTCTGCTGCTGCATCGATGAGTGCTATAGCTTTGTCAGGGTCGCCGTCGTGGGCGCAGGCCATTTCAGCAATGATGTACGGTGGATGGCCCTGACCGATGTTTTTCCCTCTGATATTAAAATTCATTTTAGGCATACTCATTCTCTTGCAGCCAGCCGCAATGTGCTAAAACAGTGATGAGCTCCTGCCGCCCGTTATCAGAAATACGGGTAAGGGGCTTTCTTTCATGCGGCGGCATGAGGTTAAGAAGATACAGCGTTTCTTTCAAAGCCCTGTGCCATCCCAACCGAACGGCAAATTCAAAATAAGGATCTTCATTGCTTTGTGCTATACGCTCGGCTGTTTGCCTGTCATCATCCATCACCGCATTAAAAAAGGTGATGGCAAGTTCAGGCTTGAAGGAGCCTATCCCAACCAGGTAGGATATCGATCCCAGCTGTTGATCTTTAAGAAAGCGACGCATGCATCCTCCGGCTCCGATAATGGCTGCACGTTTTTTGAAACGGGCTAACATTTCTTCAAAAACAGGCCGTTCACCATTTTCTTCCTTAACCCCGATAATGTTCGGTATCGATATGATTTTTTCCAGAAGGTCTGCGTCAAAATATTTCAAGGCCTTTACTCCTCCGAACCCATCCCGCATCGGCAGAGCATGAATCATAATACCGCAGTGTGTGCTTTCAGCGACATCCCGGAAAAACTCAACCACCGGCCTTTCACCGTACCAGCGTTCAGGATAAAGCACCAGGATGCCGTCCGCCCCGATGGAGTGAGCGTGTTGAGCAAAACAGATATTTTCACGCGTTGATCCATGATTCGGACCCGGGCCGGCTACAATTGTAACGGCACGTCCGTTTACGGCCGCTACAAGTGTTTCGTTGAAAGTCAACATTTCCTCACGGGTCAGCAGATTGAATCTGCTTGTGCCTACAGTGCCAAGTATTACCGGAGCTCCGGCGCTGACCAGATAGTCCACATACCTGTACAGCGCGGTATAATCGACATCTCCATTTTCCTTGAACGGTGTCAGGATTGGAAAAACAGGCCCGCGGATAGCTGATTTCAGACTTTCAAAGCTTTTTGGTTCATTCATTTGAAGCATATTTCCTTTCGATTGAGCCGTATGATTTTTTGAGTTCATGAGCCTGACTGCCCTGCATCATAAGCTCTGCTATCGTAAACTGATAGGGGTAGTCTATGTCAAATGAGCGCTCGGGAGGCATTACATATCCGATGAGCGGGTCGGCAAAAAAAGTTTTTTCGCGCAGAAAACCATCAACAGTTGCAAGGTAAATACAGCCATTTGAATGATAGCACGTGCTGATGTCCTGGCTCCTGGTTGTGCGCCGATAGGTTGCCGGATCCCGCATAATGAGTGACCGTCCATCCTCGTCCAGATCAAATGCAAGCTGAGGGGGGAACCCGTATTCCGTTACCGAGGTCAAGAAGACATCATCAGTCTGTTTTGTGAAGAGATCATATGCAGACCTGATGTCGGCTACTGTACGAAAAGGACAGGTCGGAAGCATATTGGCTACATTTTTATATTTCTCTTTTACTCCATCGCGCAGCAGATATTCTTCCACTACCTGCACAGCGCGTATTGTGTCCGCACAGAGAGCGGACGGACGCCGGTCGGCAACGGCCCCGAGCGCTGCGGCAAGTTCCAGGATTTCATCATCTTCCGAGGAAACAACCACATCCTTGAATATATCCGCTTCAAGGGCCGGGCTTACCGTATAGGCGAGTAATGGCTTACCCGCCAGGGGCAAAATATTTTTTCGTGGTATTCGCTTTGATCCTCCGCGCGCCGGTATTATGCAAAGTGTCTTTTTATTCATCAGAATGGATCTCTCTAAATGTACGGTTACTGGATTTGCAAGGTTTTTTATGATGCTTTCTTCAGGGCGGATTGCTCAACGGATTTTTTAACAACTTCGATTACCCTGTCAACATGCTCTTTATTCATGCCTGCCCAGCATGGAATATCGATAAAACTGTTAAAAATATTTTCAGCCCGCGGGAAGTCACCCGCCCTGTATCCGTATAGTTGCCTGTACACGGGCTGCAGCGGGATCGGTGGAAAAGAAAGCCTGAAATCAACGCCTTTTTCAGTCATCAACCGAGTAACATCGTCCCTTTCAACTGTTTCATGAACCCGTATGCAGTACATATACCAGCTGTGTCGTGTGACGTATCCGGGCAGATGCGGGATTGTTATCAGTGGATGATCCTTGAAAGCTTCATTATACTGTTGTGCTATTTTATTTTTTTCATGCATGATGTGTTCAATTCTTTTAAGTTGCGGAATTCCGATGGCGGCGGTTACGTCAGTCATACGGTAATTGTGTCCTATCATAACATGATGGTAACGCTCAGCCTGACCCTGGTTTCGGATGCAGCGACAGAGGTCTGCAACAGTATCATCGTTTGTCGTGATGAACCCCCCTTCGCCTGTTGTGATATTTTTGTTCGCAAACATGGAAAAAGAGTGGACCAGGGCCTGGCTGCCGACAAGCTTGTTTTTATACTTTGCGCCAAATGATTCTGCAGAGTCCGCCAAAACCGGGATTCTGCAACTCATGGATAAAGCATTTAAAGCGTCAAAATCAGAGGGCATGCCTTTCAAGTCAACTCCCATGATAACTTTGGTGCGGGAGGTTGTTTTTTTCGCAAATTCTGCAGGGTCAACAGTGAAAGTATTTTCATTTTCTTCTACAAAGACAGGTTGTGCGCCGCAAAAAAGAACAGCATTGGCAGAACTTATATATGACAATGAGGGTACCAATACCTCATCACCCGGCCCGACCCCCAAAGCGAGCAGGGCCGCATGTAATGTTGCGGTTCCATTGCTCATGGCGACGGCATGCTTAACTCCGACATGTTCCTGGATAGTATTTTCAAATTCCTGAACTCGCTTTCCCATAGATATCCAGCCGCTTTTTACCTGTTCGGATACTGAATCAATCTCCTCCTGACCGATAGTCGGTTTTGATATCGGGATAAATTCCATTATGAAAGCTCCATTTCATTTGTTAAATAATAATTTTTGTACCAGTCGACGGTTGTTTCCAGTGAATGCAGCAGCGAACATGCAGGCCTGTATCCGAGTGATATAAGCTTTGAAATGTCAGGGCATCGTCGTGGAGTGCTGCCATTCTGAAGAGGAGACGGCCTGACGGATATTTCGACTTCCAATAAAGAAGCAATAGTTTTAATAATGTCTATTATTTTTGTTTCACTGTTAACACCTACATGAAAGATATCCTTATCCTGGCCTTTTTGTGAAAGAAGCATGATCGCACTTACGGCATCATCAATGAAACAGAACGCTCGTGTTTCGTCTCCGGTTCCCTGAATTTCGATTTCCGCCTTGCTGTCTTTCAGTTTGTTTGAGTTTTTCATTATTTTTTTGATAATTTGAGGAATGACATGTTCAAAGCCCATTGCCGGGCCGAAAATATTATGAGGACGAAATATGATTCTCCTCATTTCGGATTGCACCAGGTAATGGATGGTTAAGAGCTCCCCCGTGAGCTTTGCGCCGCCGTAAGAATATCTTGGGTTGGTCACGTCAGGAATTGATCCCGGCACATCTTCAGGAGTAGGGATTATCTGAGGTGTTTGATAAACTTCCGAACTGCTGGCATAAATAAATGTATCGACGGAAGCATTATTGCAGGCATCCATAATGTTCAAGTGACCCCGGATGCCGACATCCAGAACCAGATCAGGATATTTGTAAAAGTTTTCGGTACCGTTTATAAATGCCAGATGAAACACAGTATCGATGCCGGTAACTGCTTTTTCAACATCGTATAAATTCCTGATGTCTCCTCTGAAATAGTCGACATCGTGAAGGATGTTTTTAATATTAACTGTATTACCGCGAAAGTTATTATCAAAAACCCTGACGTTATACTTTTGGCTTACCAGTTTTTGCACTATCGCGCTGCCGATGAAACCGGTTCCGCCCGTAACTAAAATATTACGCACACCCCAGCCCCCCATAGAGTATGCCGGTCTGTTGTTTAAAGTATAACGGTTCAATATTGTTCCACGAGTCAATGACAACAGCTATTTTATTCATGGTATTGAGGAGCTCATGCAAATTCCAGTTTGAATAGCTGCGGTGATTGTTCAAAATCACAACGGCATCGGCTTCCTGAAAAGCTTCCTGCAGTGTCACCGGTGTTATGCCGAGACCGTTAATATCATTCGGGGATACTACAGGGTCATAACCGAAAACATTATTTTTTGTCGGCAGACAATCAAGAAACCACAGTGATGTGGAATCACGCAAGTCAGATGTTTCCGGAGCCCCCTTCATTGCAAGGCCTATAAGGCTTATTTTCTTGACCGATTTGAGATCCTTGCCAGCTTTCACCAGGAGATTGTTCAGCTTGTGTTTCAGTATGAGGGGCCCGTGTTCGTTAATGTGCCGTATTGAAGATATGAATTCTGTGTTCACGCCATAGCGTTCCATTGTATTTTTCAGAATATAGGGGTCCTTGGACAGACATGGGCCACCGACACCCGGCGAGGGCTTTGGAATCATGTTGCGGCTGTATCCGAAATTCACTGCTTCTGTAATTTGATGAATGTTTAAATTCATTTTTTCAGCCAGCATGGCGATGTTGTTGGCATACGCAAAAATACAATCGCGAAATGTATTGTCCATAAGCTTTGCCATTTCCGCAGCCTCGAGTGAACCGACGTCGATAACGGTATGAGTCACTTTATTGAATATTTGTGATGTAATGCTGAATGATGTCTGATCATAGGCACCGATGATCTGCGGATTTTTTCGAAGCTCTGCCAGGGCCGCACCCTCTACGGTTCGTTCGGGTGCAAAGGTCAGATAAAAGTCTTTTCCGCAAAGCAAACCTGATTCTTTTTCGAGAATCGGGAGAACAATATCCCGAGTGCATCCGATTGGTACCGTGGAACGCAATATGACAAGATTACCACTTTCAAGAATACTTCCGATAGCTGCTGCTGCCTTTTCAATATAACCGATGTCAGGCATTTTGCTTTCTTTGTTTAAAGGTGTGCCGACAGTTATTATATACACATCTGCTTTTATGCTGTTCAGCGAAGAGCTGAACTTAAGCGTTTTGTTGGCATGCAGATCCAAAAGGCGCTGCAGACCGTTTTCAAAGAAAGGTATCGCTGCATTTTGGAGTTTTTTTATGAGAATATCGTTGACATCGTAGCCGTATGTTCTGAATCCGGAATCAGCCAGGATAATACCTAACGTGAGACCGACATATCCCATTCCGAGGATTGTTATCGATTTATTATTGGCGGGGAGCTGATTGTTAAGCTCATTAAAAGAGTGATACCCGATCACCTTGTTTTCTGCATCTACGACGGGAATAATCCTGATTCTGACTGAAAGGAATTTTTCCACTTCTTCTTTAGTCGCCTGCTCCGTTACAAATACCGGTTTCTTGTTTACCGCGCAAAGAACGCTTTCTGATGGGTTGCAGCCGTCGATAAGAGCCCTTCGGATGTCACCATCCGTAAGAGTACCGATTAGCTGGTCCGTCCGGTCTACACAAATAAGATGCTTCTTTTTTGTTTTTGTAAGCTGAATCAGTGCGTCAGTTATTCTCGCATTGCTTTGTATGAAGATATCTTTGTCGTCAATCATGGCAATACCCCAATTCCTTATTTAAGAAATGGCAATAAGATAGTACATTAAGATGATTAGCGTTTCTGGCCTCTATCGTAATCGGAATGGAATGTAATTCTGAATCTATAACAAAACGGGTCATCCAGGATTCTTGCGGGGGAAGCACATGGAGATCCGAAACGCCGTCATTGTCGGAGATATGTACACCCAGGATGCGATCTTTATGATGTGAAACGATATCCTTCAGGAACGACTCCAGGCTGAAATCCAGCAAATGTGAAGATATCTTTGCATGTGCCAAATCAAGAAGGATACCGAAATTTTCGAACTTATTGAATTCATTCATTACACGATCTAATTCGTCACTATTACACAGTAATGAGTAGTTTGAGTTCCGCTGATACGGGAAAAGATTCTCTACACCAAAACGAATGCCTTCTTCCATGGCAAAAGTGCATAACTCAATCAGGGAAAGTGAAAAGTACTGCCAGGATGTTAGCCTGTCACACCTGCTGTCTTGAACCGGTAAAAAGTGTTGACCGCACTTGCTGAGTTTTAAATCAGTCAGATAGCCTGCATGGACGGTATAGAGACCGGCCCCGATCGAGGATGAAAATTCCATGCTGTTTTTTGCAAAAGAAACACTTCGCTCCCTTAGCTTTTTGTCTGTTGATGCAATATTAAGAATAAACGGATATTGCGGCGGAGGAAAATAGTTATGTACGGTATAGGTCAAATCGTATCTGTGTTTATACTCAATGAGTTTCTCTAAATGCCCTTCATCGTACTCTGTTCCGCCGCTGAGTTCGATGTTCCTGATGCCACTCTCGGCTGCCTCTTCCAGAAAATTATACACATCGTTGTCGTGACAGCATGAGCTTGAAAGAAAGATCATGAGCGGATTCCCGTGGCAAAGTAGCCGATGAGCTGATCACCCTCTTGGCCGCTGAAGTCATATCCGACCTGCTTATACAGGTTGTAGGCGGCGGTGTTATGAGGATATACTTTCAGCCGCACCCTCGATACGTTCCTTATTCGTGCTTCAGCGTGCAGAAAGGACATCAGCAGCATGCCAAGCCCCATGTGCCGATATTCCGGATGGATGATTATTGCAAGGCTGGGGATTTCATATCCCTGATCAAAACCCCGCAGCATGCCGTATCCCAGTATCTCAGTGCCGTTTACCAAAGCGAAATAGGCGTCCTGGCCGCTGTAGTGAGCGATTTTAGCTGCTTCACTGCTGCTGAAAGCATGCGGATGAAAGAAATCATCATCATGGTTTTCTTTAATAGTATTGAAAAAAACAGACAAAGCATTTTCCATCGTATGATCTATTTTAATGATCTCAAGCATGATGCTTTTTTCCGGAAGCACATTTCTATGCATGTATCGGTTTGGCGATCTGTGCAAGGTCCGACCAGTCCAGCATTGTATCTTCCTCAATCAAATGAGCAGCCTTTCTGCCTAAAACATATGGCAGCATTCTGGGTGGTATCCCTGTAGCCGGACGTTTGAAAATGATGTTATCAATACTAATTTTTTCTCCGGACCGTATTGTGTGCCTTGCAACAATACTTCTTCGCATTCCGCAGGCGTTTTTTCTTTCCGCCTGTGTCGGCGATTTGCGTTCGCTTCCTAAGGCTGACTCTGCTTCACGGATGCTGCTGACAAGCTGTTTGAGTTCTGAGGGAGTGGTTGAACACGAATGGTCCGGACCGGACAATGTTTTGTCCACGGTGAAATGTTTTTCAACGACACAAGCCCCTAATGTTACCGCGACAATAGCAGCTGTGTCTGTTTGTGTATGATCCGAATAGCCCACAATGCAGTCAAAGGCCCTTCTCATCATAGGAATGGTGCGCAAATTTGCATCATCGATACGTGACGGATAGTTAGTGGTACACTGGAGCAAAATCAATTTATCGTTGCCGGCCTCATGTATTGTTCGTACCGCTTCATCAATCTCAGCTAATGTGGCCATGCCGGTCGACAAAATCAGAGGCTTGTCTGTGCGGGCGACATAGTGCAGGAGTAAGGGCTCTACAATATGGATTGAGGCCAGCTTAAATGCTGCTACACCAGCCCGGTTGAGGAAATCGACATCTTCAATGTTGTACGGTGTGGATAGAAAAAGTATATTTTGATCACGGCAATATGTAATTAGTTCCTGGAAATCACTATAGCTGAGCTCGGCTTTATTGAGCATTTCAAGCTGGCTTTCATGGGGGGAAGTCGTTTTTTCCTGATAAGATGCCTTTGGCGCACCGGTGGTAACAACCCTGCTTGCTTTAAATGTCTGGAATTTCACGCAGTCCGCACCAGCATGTTTTGCTTCGCGAACTAAAATTTTTGCTGTATCGAGGCTGCCGTTATGATTGATGCCTGCTTCGGCAATAATGAAAACATTTTGGTTTTGTCCGATTGTGCGACCTTGTATTTCAATGTTTTTTTTCATTTTTGCAGTGTGGTTGTGATATCTCATCATCGAGTACATGCAAACATGTAGTGATGGTAAAGCAGCATCGGTATCTTTATGTGGTGTTTTTTACTGTCACGTTCAAGGTTTTGGAAAAGTCTGTCTACTTTCCGTCCTGATTGGCAGCATACAAAGAATAGTCGGCCGTATGCAGCCCGCACTCGATTTTTTTACTTTCGCTCCAGCGGCCATTCCGCTCATGTTCGTTGTTTTTAACGGGTCGTGTGCATGGGGCACAGCCGATGCTTTTATATCCTTTTTGGGTCAGGGGATGCGGGGGAAGTTTGTATGCTTTACAATAATTATTAATGTCATTGCTGCTCCATCGTATAAGAGGATTGATTTTTATCACGCCCTGCGGAGACGATTCTATTATTGCGGAATTTTTTCTGTAAATGGTCTGGTCATGGCGGATTCCAGTGACCCAGGCCTTTGCTTTCATATCAGACAGTGCTTTTTTGAGGGGCTTTACTTTGTGCAGGAAACAACAGAGATCAGGATTAACGGTATATAGTCGCTTTGCCGGATTGATTGTATCTTTTGATTTTGCAAAATCAGGCTTAATTGTTATGACCTTCAGATTTAATAATTGTATCAGTTCGTCACGGAATAAAAGTGTTTCCGGAAAATGATATCCGGTATCTAAAAAAATAATGCGAGCTTCCGGACAAGTTTTTGCAATCATATGTAGCAGCGGAATACTTTGAGTTTGACATGAAGAGCTTATGACCAGCTGTTTTTTAAATGTATGCCACGCCCAGGATAAGATTTGTCCGGGATCCCAGGTGCTGAAATTATGATTGAGTTTTTTTATATCAAACAGCAGGGTGTTCATCGTGCGTATGCAGCAGTATTGATAATTTGAATTGTTTTATGAGCCAGTCTGATCTCAGACGTACTCCGTCCCCTTGGGGGTCACATGAAAGAGTGAGCTGACGTGCCCTTCAGTTCTTGAATTTTATCGGGGTTTGTGTCTGTAATATATTAAAATAACTTTATAAATTTAATATATTGAAAAATTACCATATTGTGGTAAATATTACACATGTTTCAGAGAAATATTACACTCAAAATTCTTGATGCCCTTTCCGATACCCCGGTGGTGTTTATTCGGGGTGCCCGTCAGACCGGGAAAAGTACTCTTGTTCAAAAAATCGCTTCCGAGCAGTATTCCGCACACTACATTACACTGGACAATGCTGCCGCATTCTCGTCAGCTCTTTCCGACCCGGCAGGTTTTATAGCCGGGCTTGAAAAGCCTCTTATTATAGATGAAGTACAGCGCAGTCCTGAACTTCTGCTTGCGATCAAAGAGGATGTCGACAGAAACCGGGCACCAGGAAGATATCTGTTGACCGGTTCGGCAAACGTTCTTGCCATGCCACGGGTTGCGGACGCGCTTACCGGCAGGGTTGAAATACTGACGCTTTGGCCCCTGTCGCAGGGAGAAATTGACGGAAAAAAAGAAAATTTTCTATCAGCGGCTTTTTCTCCCGGACCGGGAAAATGCCTGTTGCCGGTAAACGAAGGCGATGCATTATCGGGCATTATTTCATGCGGCGGGTATCCGGAACCGCTGAAAAGGCCGGATTCTGCACGAAAGGCAGCATGGTTCGATTCATATGTCATGACTATTATCGACAGGGACATTAAAGACCTTGCGCATCTGCATGATGTTGCGGCAATCCCTCCACTGCTCAAACTTCTCGCAGCACGTGCGGGCACGTTATTCAACCAGTCGGAACTATCACGCAATACAGGTATCGCCAATGCAACCCTCAGCCGTTATATCCATATGCTTGAAACACTGTTTCTTATGCGAATGCGGCCTGCATGGTCCATGAACATCGGTAAACGGCTTGTGAAGTCCCCAAAAACTTTTTTTATCGATACGGGACTTGCCTGTCATCTTACCGGTATGGCTTTCAACCGCTTCGAGGCGGATCACGGCGCTGCAGGCAGTCTCGTTGAAAACTTTGTCGTTTCGGAACTGCTTAAGCAGGCGTCCTGGTTTGACCTGCCGGTGGCCTTGTATCATTTTCGATCGCAGACCGGACAGGAAGTCGACATCGTTATTGAAGACAACGCCGGCCGGATCGTCGGTATCGAGGTGAAATATTCTGCTGCGCCGGTTGAAAGACATTTTAACGGTCTTAAACTTCTCCGGGATCGTTTGGGGGAACGTTTTCTGCGCGGTATTCTGCTGTATGCCGGACGGGAGTGTCTGCCGTTCGGTGCTAAACTGTTTGCCTGTCCGATACATTCTCTTTGGCATGACTGGGTGTTATGAGTGTTATTTTATGCTGCTTGCTGATACACTCCGTCCCTTTGGGGGTCACCGGAGTAAGTGAGCTTAAGTGCCCTTGCGTGATCATGGTGCCTGAAGTTACATAAATGTTAGTGCCCTGAATTGCCAGTAATGCACTGAACTTAAGCACTTGAAACTTCAGGCACGTATTTCAGGCCGCCTCGACCATGTCGGCTGCCAGGTCGAGGGCGATCGCCTGGGCGATGGTTTCGATGTTCAGCACCAGGCGGTAATTGCTCTTCTTGCGGTCGATGATCCCTTCAACGCCCTGCATGGGGCCGCTGGTGATGCGCACCCTCTGACCTTCGGCCAGAAAATCATACGGATACACACCGGCTCCGCATGCAAGAACCGTTCGTATGCTCCGGAGTTCTTCCACGAGCTTCCGCTGATTTTTTACCTCGATGACCCGCGCAATGTGATTGGAAGTGTAGGCCGCATAGCGGTCTTCCAGGTCGCCCGTAAAAAACAGATAGCCGCTGAAAAGAGGCGTCATTGCATAGCGCACTCGATTTTTACTGGGCTGGCGTTTTTTCAGCATCGGCAGATAGTAGGCGATGTTTTTTTTCGCGAGAAAATGGGCAAGCGCCTTTTCCCGTCTGCTTTTGGTATGTGCAACCCACCAGCGCGTCTGCAGGCACGCATTTTCATCGAAAATGTCAGCCGGATAGAGCTGATCGGGATTTTGTTCGATTGCAAGGGTCATGCGCTCAGTATCCTCATTTGTTTATTATTTTGCAGAGCGATTCAGCGAATTGCTGATTATTTTTATTCTGTTGATCTCCTCGGGAAACGTGCCGTGCATTTTATGTATTTCATCAGAATAAAGCTGCAGGAGCTTATGCAGTTCCTCAGCCCCAGCGGATGTGAGATGATATTTTTGGGAACGGTTTGTGTCTCCCGAAACCAGCAGCAGCCCTTTGTTTTGAAGTTCTTTAACATAGTTGTTAACCATCGCGCTGCTCAGGTCAGTAAGCTTGGCTATCCGGTGCTGGCTGGCGCTCGGATTGTTGTAAATAGCAAGCAAAATAGATAACCTTCGCGAATATTTTGTCGGGCTCAGAAATTTAGATGCAAGCGGTTCAAGCACGGTGTTCAGAAGCCTTTTGTACGGTATTGTTCATTTACTGATTGAATGGTTAGCAAGTGATATGCCAAAAAAATATGAAGCTATTACAAGATATTAAGATTTTTCATATAATTGTTTAATTGAAATGCTGCAGAAAAAAGCTTTAAATGGGAAATTATTTCCTGTTGTGCGGAAAGGGTGTTCGGGGTGTATCCTTCATGTTGGCAGGGAAAATGGTTTTTGGAAAAAGTATTTACAAGTTTTGCATGCTGACACAGGCATGGTGCTGCAGGAAAAGTTTCAGTGTGATATACCCATGCTGTACGATCTTAAGACTTGCCTTCTGTGTTGTGTGTATACAATAAAGACTATAGTAATTGCCTTGTCAAATATTATGATCAAGAGCGACGGAGGCCCCGTCCATGAGCCAGACGCGCAGCTCACCGCTGCTTGCATTCTGGAGCAGGATGTCGGCGTTGCCGTCGTTGTTGAAATCAGCGGCGGAGCGGACTTTCCAGATACTTGAGGGAGAACCGGGCTGGGGTTTCTGATCATCGGTAACGGATGTGCCGTTCATGAGCCAGACGCGCAGCTC
>CAZFIB010000054.1:0-5337 GCA_964518865.1 uncultured Thermodesulfobacteriota bacterium | reverse complement strand
GGGGTTTCTGATCATCGGTAACGGATGTGCCGTTCATGAGCCAGACGCGCAGCTCACCGCTGCTTGCATTCTGGAGCAGGATGTCGGCGTTGCCGTCGTTGTTGAAATCAGCGGCGGAGCGGACTTTCCAGATACTTGAGGGAGAACCGGGCTGGGGTTTCTGATCATCGGTAACGGATGTGCCGTTCATGAGCCAGACGCGCAGCTCGCCGCTGCTTGCATTCTGGAGCAGGATGTCGGCGTTGCCGTCGTTGTTGAAATCCCTGATTCTGCTAATTCTCCAAACAGCATTGATCGACGCAACGATCGTGCTTTCAATGACAGTAGCACCATCCATAAGATCTATGCGTACGGTTCCTTCATTCCAACGAACAATATCTGATTTGCCGTCACCATCAAAATCACCCCTGCTAATATATTCCTTGCTCGTACCGTATAGTGCTTTTATACCCTTAATGTCATCGGAGGTCAGATTGTGCTGAATACCGTGATACTGATAATACATAATTGAGGCTTTGCTGGAGCTGTGACCAAGGCCAAGGGCATGGCCGTATTCATGCAGCGCCACTGTTTCAACGTCATAGCCGCCGGATCCGCTTGTGGACCAGGAGTAACTGGTATTCAATCTTACATCTGCATCGAGAAGTTTGCCATTTGAATACCACCAGTAGCACATGCCGAGAGCACTTCCGCTGAGAGAGCCGAAATCAGTCAGGTTGTGACCATTGTTATTACCGAAACCATGACTTGAAGATGTGCCGCCATATCCGAATTGGAACGGGCACTGATAAACGTTTGACCATGCTGAAAGTGCATTTCGAAAAGCAGACATGCTTCCGGCTGTACCGCCTGCAGTGTTGATATAAAAAGTCGCATTTTTATTAGCCCATTTCGGTCCGGTTTTGGAGTAGCCGAAAGCGCCCGTTGACATGCACACCGCGATGATCATAACGATGCTTGTCACTGTGTATTTTTTTGTTTTCATTGTTCTCATCCTTTCCGAACAATATTTATATTTACTTATGGTATGCCTGGCGGATCTTCTCGATCAGCTCAACGACATCGATGTCAGTGTCGACGGCCTGCATGCTTTCATTGCGCAGCACTGAAAAGCCGCCTTTGCGGGCTCTGCCGTCATAGCCGACAGAGTATTTGCCCTGGGCTGCACCGAAAATACTGAAAACCGGACTGCGGAATCTGCGCTTGAAACTGAATGCGGACTTGACAAACAGGATAACCTCTTCACCTGTTTCCATCCGTGGGCCGTCTGAAACGCCCATGCCGATTCCATCGATTTCACCGCCCGGGTATTCAACGGTAATTCTTCTCCGAAAAAGGGGTGCCGTAATATACTCGTGTACACGCACGGTAGCCCGGGTGAAAATTATTTCATTATTATCACCCCAGAGGGCTTCAACCTCTTCAACTTCACCATAAACGACCGTTTCAGCGTTTTGCGTTAAGGTCCTGGTGCTCATGGCGAGCATCAGTGCGGAAGAGGGCACGGCAGTACCGGCGATCAGGAAACAAATGAAAAGGCTGCTTAATATTTTTTTATTCATTGTGCTGTTCCTTTTTCGATTTGTTATCGTTTTGAAGGCTGGTAGATGCAGGTGTAGTGCCGCGCAGGAATGTAAATATTTACGACAGCGCACCGTTAAAAAAAATGAACTTTAATCAATATATTGAATGATGAGTGGGTGTTTGGTGCGACGGGCCTGCGGTATGTGAATCGCTTTGGTCGATGCGGATATCCGGATTTCACATTGCCGGCTTTTCATCTGTATCCGGATTTCGAATGGTAGTGGTACAGCAGGGCTTCGGTCACATTGAATTTTCAACCTTCACTGTACACAGTAGGTTTATCATGTTCGCAGCATAGGGTATGCCAGCCGGAATAAGGGAAGGATTTATGAATAATTGACAGAAGCGCACAGGTGTGGCCAAAATATTTATATGAGGAAAACGCAGTACCGAAAGATAAGCGCGGCAATAATGGTATGCTTTTGAATAGTAATCAATCGTGAAACCGAAACATTGTCATTTCTGAACATTCTGAAGCTCCCACATCTTGCGGAAGCGTGATTCGGGATTGTTCATCAGTTCGTCAAACGCGCCGTTTTCGACCACGCGTCCCTGATCGAGCACATAAATATAATCAGCGGTTCTGAGGGTTGATATCCGGTGGGCGATCAGCACGACCGTCAGGCTGCCTTTCAGCGCATCAATGCTCTGCTGAATGGCGATTTCAGATTCGGCATCCAGCGCGCTGGTTGCCTCATCCAGAATCAGAAGCTCCGGTTCCTTGAACAGTTCGCGCGCAATGGCGATTCTCTGGCGCTGTCCGCCCGAGAGCCTCACGCCGCGGTCGCCGATCACGGTGGCATACCCCTGTTCCATCGAATCGATGAATTGCGTGCAGTGGGCACGCTCGGCAGCTCGTCGTATCTGAATCATGCACGTGCTCTCGGCCGGGTCGCAGCTCCACAGGGCTATGTTGGCGGCAACCGTATCGTTGAACACAACCGGATCCTGGGTAACATAGCCGATGCGCCTGCGCCAGTCGACATGCCGGATACTGCTGAGCGGGCGCCCGTCGATCAGCACGCGGCCCTGCCGCGGAATCAGTATTCCGGTAATGAGATCGACAAGGGTGGTTTTGCCGACACCCGACTCACCGACGACGGCAACGGTGGTGTTTTTTCTGATCTCAAGGCTTACATTGTCCAGAACGGTATTTGCATCAAAACCGAAGCTGACGCCGTCGAACGATATGCTGCCGTTGAATGCCCGCAGCGGCTCGGTGCCCGGCTGCTCACAGCTACGCTCCATATCGTTCGTCGCCTCGCTGATGGTTTTAATGCTGCCCACAAATGATGAAAACGATTGCCAGAGTGTCTGCAGCTTGATGATTTTCTGAAATATTCTGTAGAAAAACATGATCGATACGACGATGGGAGCCAGGCTGCCCCTGAGGATAGAAATCTGATAGGCCATCAATCCGACGATGAAGATAACGATGATCGGTTCCGCGACCGCACCCAGAATGCTGTTGTAAAACATTGTTTTGTACTGGACGGCTGCAAGCGACCGGATCGATCGCTGCAGGCGTTTCTGCAGCGTGGAGAACCCGTCAGTGGCCTTGGTATATTTAAAAGAGTGCAGCGTTTGTACGAGCAGGCTGTGCAGCGAAGCATACTCACGCGATTGGCGTATTGAATGTTTTTTCGTGAGCGTTGAAATGAACCTGAACAAAAAAAGAACGAGCCCGCCCGTTACGATCGTCATAATGGTAAACTGCCAGTTTATCCATAGAGAAAACAGCATGTACACACCGATGGTGGCCAGGGTGATGATGACCAGGCTGAAGTGGTGGAATGAAGCAACTGCCCTGCTGGCCTCCATAGTGATCAGGTTTGCATAAAAACCGGAATCGCCGGTGATGTAGGTATGGTAGTCCATCTCTCCAAAGCGCCTAACCGTCTGCTTGCGCAAATCATGCGTAATCAGAGAGCTCAGGTGCGCGCGGTAGGAACCCTCGCAGAAATTGATGGCTCCCTTGATCAGGAACAGCACTATGATACAGCCGAACAGAACAGGGGTGCCGGGGGTCACACCGACAGCCTCGAATACGTCAGTAAAAAAAAGCAGAATGCTTTCATTGCTTTCAGCAGCGATATTCGTGCTCACCAGCACGGGAATAAACAGAGCCAGGCCGAATCCTTCCGTAAGGCTCGCTGCTGCAGCCATGATCAGGAGTATGAGCAGTTTTATGCCGGTGTACTGCCAGAAAAAAACAAGATAGGTTATCAGATTTGAAATGAGCGGTATGCGCAACGACATTGTAGTGGTGCTGCTGTTGAAAGTCACGTGTTGTTCAAGGGCGCGGTATTTCTACGCCCGCATCAAGCGCCTTCGATGGCATGTATCACACGAATGCAGCCGGGCAGGAGCGGCCTCCGGCCGCGAAAAAAAGCGGCTGAAGCAGCTCGTGCTTACCGTAACCGTTTGAGCTGTGTTCAGCATAATATCTCAGCAGTGCCTTTTCAAGATATTTCGGAACGGCAGCCTTCTGTCTGCGGCGGCAATAAAAAGCGCTTTCCGCATATGCCGGAAAGCGCTTTTTCATTTCACGGGTACCGTATGTGTGTCAGGAACGCTCAGCGTAGGTGATTTTCGCCTTTGAACGCAGGCTGTCGATATACTTCTGCACCGCCTCGCTGTTCTTTTTTCTCTCCAGGGTGCCGGCGATTTTGTTTTTTACCTCATCGAGCGACTGCTGTCGAGGCTGATTGTGTGCAAGGACCTGGATGATGTGAAACCCGAAGCGGGTTTCAATGACGGGACCTATTTCATCGACACTTTGACCGAATGCCGCATCCTCGAATGCCTTGACCATTCTGCCCCGGGAGAATGTTCCGAGATCGCCCCCTTTTGTCCTGCTGGGGCAGTCGGAATTTTCTTTTGCGAGCTGGGCGAAGTCGGCCCCGTTGTCGAGCTGCTTTTTCAGTTCATCAATTTTCGATCGCTTTTCCGATTTTGTTTTTTCATCATCCTTGGGATCGGTTTTAATGAGAATATGCCGTGCGTGAACCGTTTCAGGTTTATTGAATTTTTGATTGTTGTCATTATAATATGCCTTGATTTCTTCATCGGTTGCCGTATGGTCCTGTTTGACTTCTCTGGCGAGAAGTTTTTCCATCCGAAGACCGAACAGCACTTCTTCACGCATTTTTTCAAGCGTCATGCCCCCCATCTTGAGGGTGCTCTCAAGATCCATGCCATCGGGAAGCTGCTTTCTGAACTCGGCAATTTTGCTGTCGGCCTCTTCAGCCGAAACCGTTATGCTGCGTTTGTCGGCTTCCTGCAGCAGCAGGGTACGCGTGATGAAGTTTTCAATAAACTTCTCTCTCATTTGTTTTACAACCAGATCGCGCTTTTCTTCAGGAACCTGCTTTTGAATTGCTTCAATCTGGGGCTGCATCTGTTCCTGAAGCTCACCGTAGGTCAGCACGGTGCCGTTGACTTCGACGATGCTGTCGGTATCTTTATGCTGCGTGCCGCCGGCACCCTCGGATGCGGTTACATCGCTGTCAGAGCAGCCGGCCAGTGCAAGCGGTAGAACGCACAGCAGCGCTGTAAATACAGTCAGAGCACGTTTTTTCATCAAATTCTCCTTATAGGTTATTGTTGCGTGAATGAATATATTCATCAACCCAAATCCTGAACGGGCAATCGAAACACTATACAGAAGGGTGCTGAACCTGTCAATGTATAATAGCTACCAAAATCCACCGCCTCATTTCACAGGCGCACTATTTGCAAGCCACCGGAGTT
>CAZFIB010000053.1:0-30145 GCA_964518865.1 uncultured Thermodesulfobacteriota bacterium | reverse complement strand
GCACGCTTTCATCTCCGGGCTTACGCCCGGAGTCTTCAGCGTGATTTTTGATAAACAGAATGGGCAGCGACCATGCTGCAGCCAGATTCAATGCCTCACTCAGTCCTCCTGTATTGGCTGCCCCTTCCCCGAAAAAAACAGCCGTTACCCGGTCGTATCCACGCATAACCGATGAAAAACCCGTTCCCACTGAGATCGGTATCCCGCCGCCGACGATACCGTTGCCCCCGAGTATGCCCCGTGATGGGTCGGCTGCATGCATCTCCCCGCCCCGTCCCTTGCTGATGCCTGTCTTTCTGCCAAGCATTTCAGCAATCATAGGTCTGAGCGGCATGCCTTTGGCGATAAGGTGTCCCCGCGGCCGGTGATTGCTGATGATATAATCATCCGTTCGCAGCGCCCCGCAAACGCCTGCAGCACAGGCTTCCTGACCGATTGAAGAGTGAAGATATCCGGGAAACAGTTTTTTATGAAAGAGATCAATCAGCGACTCTTCAACCCGCCGTATGGTGAACATACTTTCATAAAGCCGTATACAGCTTTCGCTCGACACATCCGTTCTCATTCGTTTTTCTCCAGCAGACGTCGTTACAAGACGCACACATCCTTAATACACTGCCGTTACACGTGAGTTCATCCACCATGCAGCAGCCGGCAAAGAAGGCTTGCATCATTTTTCATGCTTCGCTACCCTTGCTCAACGCTCCTACCGGACACAGATCGATGCAATCACCGCACATGATGCAGTGCTCTTCATAGACAACTGCTTTTTCATCGATACCCAGTGCACCCTGCCGGCAAACATCGCTGCAGCAGCCGCACCCGACACAAATCTCTTCATTCAAGTGAATCGTCATAGCTGCTCCTATATCAAAAGAACGTTTTTGAGATCGAGGTTCATATTGTTGCCGATTTTTTTCATCAGTTCCGGGCGCTCGGCAACTATTTTTTCCGAATGCCCGAGAATTGCATCCCACATGTATTTCGGGGTTTTATACTGGCTGTAGCTGCCCTGCAGCGTTTGACCTTCGACCAGGCTGAACAGGTAGTCAAGCTCATCATCACTGTATACCGGAACCAGTACATAGCCCTGAGCCACGCGGGCAACGTCCGGTCCGTTGAACTCAAATGCATTTTGCCACCAGTCCGCATAGCGGACAAAACCGTCGTCTTTGTCAATCTCCCCGGAAACGGCCAGAGCAGCGCGATAGCCGCACATGAGCGCTCCCTGCGTTTCCACTTCAACGTATGCGGCCGCATCTCCGATAACCAGTGCATTCCCTTTGAACGGCGGTATCATCGGTGTGTGAACCATAAGGCCGCAGCCTGTTTTTTTGAGTATACGGGCATTCTTAAGATACTCTGCCAGCAAACCCTGCGTCCGTGCGTGCTCAAGCACTTCATCTGGCAATTTTGCGCGTGATCCGGCGACAAACATCCTGCATTTCGTCGGATCGTCGAAACAGGGATACAAAATAACGGGACCCTGCGACTGATACATATTACCGATAAAGCTTTTCATCGCAAAAGGCTCATCGTCATCGACATTCTCCAGAAGATATGACATCGACCTGCTGGTGAGAATGTACTTTCTGCCGCTGTTCAAGCCGAGTGAAGCCGTGCTCGAAGAATTGACGCCGTCGGCACATATTATTTTTCCTGCGCTGACTGTTGAAGCCGAACCCTCATGCATATAGTCTATGGTAACGCTTCCGTTTCGATCGGTTACGGTATAGACCAGCGCACCGGCAATAAGGTCAACCCCTGCATCGGCGCAGCAGTCCCACAGCGTCTGCAGGAGTATGCCCTTGTCGAACTGAACGGCAAGTGGCCGACCGTCACCGTGGGCAAACGAAATCTTGTGTCCTTTCGGTGAAACATAATGTTTGCGCTGCACACCGAATATGGGTCCGCCATAGGGCACTTCGAATCCATTGTTATGGAAAACGATTTTTCCGGTTTCGACGGTTATCGTTTCCCCTTCATACTCTTCATCCATGATAAACTGCTGACAACAGGCTCTGGTAATTACCGAAATATTTTTTCTTTTTTCGAGCAGCACAACCGTGAGCCCCTGCTCTGCCGCTGTTTTGGCCGCCATCAGTCCGGCAGGCCCTCCGCCCGCAATCGCTACATCATACATACGACACCCTTTCTGTAAGAATGATTGATATATCAATTATCAGCTTATAAAAATTACTGCATGATGTTTCTGTACATCCTCCGCAAAACCCTCTTGCAAATCTCTATATCGTTACTGTCCAGACCGGCTTGCGCCTTTTGTATATTGGCGATACCCAGCGGCACCAGTGAATCTTTTATTGCCTGCCCCTGTTTTGTAAGAAATACCTGTTTTTGTCGGTTATTGTTCTTATCCACAACCCGTACGACAAGGTTGCGTTCCTCGAGACCGTCGAGGAGACGTGTAACTGCTGCTCTGTCTTTGCCTATTACATCAGCTATCTGATACGGAAAACGGCCGTCTTCTGCCCAGAGCAGAAGCAGAATCATCCATTGCTCAGGGGTAACATCAAAGCCTGCATTGACAAACAGACTGTGAAGCCGGGTTGATATAGCCCGTGTTGTTTTACTCAACAGGGTTGCCAGTGAATCTTCGGGATCGAATTTTTCGAGATCCATTTAAAAATCACTACCATATATTGATTGACTAATCAATTATTATATTGATGGAACGTTTTTATGAAACCCGAAAACAAACAGTATAACATCTAGGCCGGATGCTGTTTTTTCAGCAAAAAACGTACAGCAACAGGGGAAACCAGGCAGGTTACTGCCGTCAGCATGACCATTGCATTGAAAACCTTCGCCGGCATCACCGATTCGCCGAGCGACAGACCGCGCTGCATGATGATCAGCGCGATTTCCGCGCGGGGTACCATGCTCACGCCCAGCAGCACGGCACCTGCCCATTGCATGGACAGCCGCGCAGGCAAAGCGACACCGATAATTTTCGCGGCGGAACCGACCGCAAGAAGCGCAGCCCCCAGATAAAGCGATTGCGTCAGGGCCGCCGGATCGATGCTCAGGCCTATACCGACGAAAAAAAACGGGCTGAAGAGTTCGTCCAGCGTATTGTACGACGCGTCGATCTTTACGGCATCCGTGTCGCGCGAAAAGATGAGACCGGCGAAAAAAGCACCGATGGCCACCGAAAATCCGAGCATGCCCGCACAGGCAGCAACAACAAAACCGATGCCGGCTACCATCAGCATCAGCTCCGTCAGCGATTCGATGCGTCTGAAATAGTTTATTATATAGTTTTCTATCAGCCAGGAAAGCAGAGCGCATACCAGTCCGAAAGCGATCAGCTTGGCCAGTATGAAGGCTGACTGTGTCGTCAGGGTGATCAGCAGTTTCGAATTTTGACCGTCCCGCAGATACGGCAGCACGGCGAACAGCAACGCCATGAGTATAATGCCTGAGATATCGTCGAGCTCGGCCACATCGAGCAGCACATCACCTTCTTTCGACTTCAGTGCATCGGCCTCTTTCCATACACCGACGGATATGCCCACGCTCGTTGCGGTCAGGGCGACACCGGTAAACAGGCTCGGAATAAGATCTATGCCGAACAGGTAATATGAACAGGTGTATCCCGCAATCCCGCAGACAACGACATTGACGACCCATATGCGGCTTGCGCTTCTGAGCTGACCGCAAAGGTTTTGTATACTGCTCTCCAGGCCTATTCTGAACAGAAGCGTTATGATACCCAGCTCCGCCAGAAAGGTGAAAATCTCTCGGTCCGTCTGCGTAAAAAAACCGTAGTGCGCATCGCCGATCCTCAGCAGCAGACCGACCAGGATATACCCGACAAGCGACGGCATCGCAAAGCGCTGGAAAAAAGCTTTTATGAAAATATTGACGACGATGACGGCACCGATCAGCAATATAATCTGGAAATATTCAATGCCGTGCTCAAGCATGCCTGTCTCCTGAATACTCAGTTTGCAGTGCACAAACCCGCATGTGTCGACCTCGGTGCCCGGCCCCTTTTCACCGCGTGGACACCATCCAGTACAACTCGCTTCGGGCGCGAACTGCCGCAGCAGGATACCGCTGCGCCGCCCGTTCCGGAAGTGACATAATAGTATCCAGCAGCTTTCTCTTTTCATCCCCTGCAATCATGAACAGTACCCGCTCCGACAGGGCCAGCGCCTGAAGCGTCAGCGTTACCCGATCAGCCGGCTGTATGCCTGCAGGGGCGTTCACGGCAGCGACAAGCGCATCCTTCTCAGCAGGGGCCGGTGAATGGGGAAACAGTGATGCAGTGTGGCCGTCAGCGCCCATACCAAGCAGCGTAATATCGAAACGATTTACCGCATATGTTTGAAAAAAAAGGTTGATATCATCCTCATATTGGCGGGCGGCATCCTCAGGCGGCAATTCCCCTTTGATCCTGTGAATGTTTTCACCGGGCACGGTAATCCGGTCGAGCAGGGCTTCTTTTGCCATGCGGTAGTTACTTCTGCTGTCGTCCACGCCCACGCAGCGCTCATCGCCCCAGAACAGGTGAATGCGGTCCCAGGGCATAGCCGGCTTCCGCTCGCGGTCCGCCAGAAGCTCATATAAAAGCCCGGGTGTTGTACCGCCTGCCAGCACAAGGCTGCAGATGCCGGATGCTGCAACCGTTTTATCTGTAAAAGCCCGTATGCGTTCTTCCGCGCAGCGGCTGCACGACAGGAGATCGCTACACTCTATAACAGTCCGTTTCATAATGCACCGGCAACCGTCAACAGTGATGAAACTATTGACATACACTGGAAAATGGTTAATCCTAGCAGGATTACTGAATTCACTATACTGAAGACGCTACCATAGTCAATGGATATACGAGAGATCAATAAAAAAATCAAAAACGGTGAGGCTATCATCGTCAGCGCCGATGATCTGCCGGAGTTCAAGAAATCCGATGCCGGTTCAAAACCACGGCACCGCATCCAGGTGGCGACGACCGGAACGGAGGCCACACGGCTGTACCAGATCGGCTGCCTGACCCAAAAAAAATAAACACACACAGGCAGGCTGCGCTTGTCTGTCTGCATACGGTTCAGCATTACTGAATTCGTTACACCGACACTGCGGATGCACCGCCGGAGGTTGTCAATGGCAAAAACGATTAAGGAAATCAACGAGAAGATTAAAACGGGAAACGCCGTCGTTGTTACCGCCGAAGAAATCATCGATATTGTCGAGCAGGACGGCCCCCAAAAAGCCGCTGCACAGGTTGATGTCGTCACAACCGGCACGTTCGGCCCGATGTGTTCCTCAAGCGCCTACTTTAATATCGGACACTCCAAACCCCGCATAAAAATCGGCGGCGGGAAATGCACTTTGAACAGCGTGCCGTGCTATACCGGCCTTGCCGCCGTTGATATTCTTCTGGGCGCTACGGCCATACCCGACGACGATCCGAAAAACTCCGTTTTTCCGGGAAGCTTCAAGTACGGCGGCGGTCATGTCATCGAGGATCTCGTCAGCGGCAAAAGCGTCAAGCTGTCGGCATCAGGCTACGGCACCGACTGCTATCCGCGCAAGCGCATAGAAACCTGGATTTCATTGAAGGATATGAACGAGGCTGTTCTTTTCAACCCGCGCAACTGCTATCAGAACTACAATGTCGGCGTCAACCTGTCGGACAGGGTCATCTACACGTATATGGGTACGCTTCGTCCGAATCTCGGCAATGCAAACTATGCAAGCGCCGGCCAGCTCTCCCCCCTGCTGAACGATCCTCTGTATCTGACAATCGGCATCGGCACCCGCATTTTTCTCGGCGGCGGCACCGGCTATATCGTGTGGAACGGCACCCAGCACAATCCCGCGGTAACCCGTCATGCCAACGGTGTTCCCGCGGTTCCTTCCGGAACGCTAGCGGTTATGGGCGATTTGAAGTCCATGTCGCCCCGGTGGCTGCGCGGCGCAAGCTTCAAAGGGTACGGACCGACCCTGACCGTCGGCATCGGTGTGCCCATACCCGTACTGAACGAAACCATAGTACAGCATACTGCTGTTCGTGATCGAGATATAACGGCGCCGGTTGTCGATTACAGCGCCGGCTATCCCAATGTCGTCCCCGAAAAACTCGGAGAGGTTAGCTATGCCGAGCTTAAAAGCGGCAAGATATCCCTCAACGGTAAAATCATCCCCACGGGCGGCATCTCCAGCTACCGCTGTGCCGGAGATATCGCCCGGATACTTAAGGAGTCGATCCAGCAGGGTTCTTTCTTCCTGACCGAACCGGTTGCCTCGCTTCCTTCCGTTGATTCCGGCATCAAGCTGAACATGCTTAAAGATCGCAGCACCAGACGGCAGGATGCCGGATAGCAGCACATACCTCATGCAAGGATAAAATTGAATTATGAAAAAAAGAATCGTTCTGACGTTTCCGCCGACCCAGGTAGGCCAGCCCATAACATATCACCTCGTCAAGGACTATGACCTGATGGTCAACATTCTGAGAGGTGTTGTCACGCCCAAAGAGGAGGGCAAGCTCGTGGTTGAGCTTACCGGCAGTAAAAAAAATCTCGACGGCGCTCTTGCCTATCTCAAACAGATCGGCGTCGGAACCGCGTCGCTCGCGCACGATATAAAATGGTATGAGGATAAGTGCACGCACTGCACGGCCTGCATACCCATGTGCCCCACCGGCGCGATGCAGGTCGACCGTGCAACCATGAATGTTTCATTTATCAAGGACAAGTGCATCGCCTGCGAGCTCTGCGTCGGTATCTGCCCGTTCCAGGCGCTTGATATACAGTATCGCGAGTAATGCCGCGATGGCATACTGTATAAAAAACGTCATGATTTTCTACGCATAGCAACCATGCCCATCGATACCGCTTTGCACAGTATCTTTTCATTACACGCTGTCCGGCCGCATTTCTTACACACATAGCCCCCGTTTTTCACCAGATTGACATACTCATCCAGATGCTCTTTCAGAAAATCTTTTTTAACAAGCTTGCACAGTGTTTTATCACTCATAGTACTCTTCCCCGATAAAAACGTCGTATATTTTTCTATTATCTGCTGATACTATTAATAATGTATTGACATAAGAGCTTTCTGTACTAAATATATTAATTTTAAGCTAACGATAATTTAACTGATAATTAACAATTAAATTGTATTTTTAAATTTTGTATATTCTTTCATTAGTGCAGAAAACATAGTGAACGGTGCACTATCGGCATGCATGCTGTCTGGTAGCGATAAGACCAGTGTGTCCGTTCGATACGGCACGACCGGGTATCCGTGACCGTTTCATTTGTGATCAAACCGGATTCGTAACGTCAGACGCCCGTACTACACTGCAGTGGGTAAACCCATGTCGAAAGATAAAACAGCTGCTGGTCTTACGCCTCCTGATGCTGATACAATTACCGATGACGAGCAGGCCCTGTTCCGTTCAATAATCTCTACCGACCTGACGCCCGGGCAGCGTGATCTTCTGATAAAACCTCAGCAGGCGTATCCGCGGCAGGATGCAGTGCTTGCCACCCACTTTCATCCGGAGCACATACCGATCCCGCTTATAATCGAGCGGGTCAGGGAGATGTTTCCGGGCTGCACGTCCGAACTGATCATACCGACCCAGCACAATGAGCTCATGACATTTCAGGGATATACCGGCGTCGAAGTCGACTGTTATGCCTCCGGATTCAACCGCAAGGTTCAACTTTTGCTGCACTTTGCCGAAGAAAAAGTGAAAAATGCACATGTCTTGAAGGATATGATAGCCCATACCTTTACCTACCGCTCAAAGCAGCTTCACGAGCTTGTTGAAACGATTATCAACCCGGCTCTGACCGACAGACTCGATGCTGCTGCAGCTGAAACCGGTGCATCCGGCGACATCATTGATTTTACCCGCGCGTATACGAATAAATTTCTCCGGCTGCTGGAACACAACGAGCGCGATATTCCTCCGCAGTTTATCAAAAACAAGCTGCTGCGCAACTTTTTCGACGAACTGCGGGTTCGTTATGACAACGTTCTCATAAACCGCGTGCAGGTTCTTATCAAAGCCGCTAAATCGATCATGAAATCACAGTTTCCGCTGAAGCACTTTTACCGGGTAGAGGAAATCATTGAAGAGGTCCGCCTGATAGGCGGCTGCATCGTTATTCCTCACCCCGAGCAGTTCTGGCCGATTCTGCTTGCCGACTATGACGTTGACGGCTATGAGGTCTGGAATCCCCAGTCGCGCGAATACACCGAATTTCTCATCACAACCGTCAACAAGCGCAACATGACCCTTTCGAAAGGCCAGCGCCCGATACTCATTTTCATGGGTGACGATACGCACCTTGGTGAAAAAATAAAGGATCCTGCAAGCCGTGACCCGTCGAAAGCCGCCCGCGAAGTCGGTTACCAGCCTGCCTGGGATGATATCACCATCCGGAAAAACCTCATCATATCCCGCGCCAGCAGGCGCAACGTTATCAGTGAATATTCACAGAGGCTCAACGCATAGCACCAATACACAGGGGGACTGCCATGTCATCGCAAACAAATGATTTCAAGTATGAATCGATGCAGGACTGCGAATCCATAGGAAACTACCTCAGCTCGCTGTGCGAAGGTTTTTCCAGTAAAAAAATCGTTCTGCAATCCGACAGTGAAGAGTTTACCGTTGCACCCCACGGCCTTCTGAAATTCGAAATCAAGGCTAAAAAAAAATCAGACCGTGTCAAGCTGAAGCTCGAAATATCGTGGCGCAACGGCGCGGCCGAGGAGGAAGGTTCAGGCAAGCTCGTGATCGCTTCTCAGGATAATGACTGATGTTCGATCAGGTGGAAAATGACTTCAAGTTCATGATACTTGAAGTCACAAAGCAGCTCAAAGACACCCTGAACTTCATATCGTCCCGGGACGAAGGTCTGTTTGATAAAATCAGTTCGCGTGACGACTACATCGACATTCTCAAAAGCCGTATCGAAGAAAACTGCTTTGCATCCGTCCATACGCACGCAACCAGGGAAACCGCCAAGCAGACTATCGACCGGGCGCGCGCGATAAACATTATCGGCGGAAATCTCGAACGCATGGGCGACTATGCCGTCAACATTGTCGATCAGATGCAGTACCTGGAAAACGGCCCCCTGCTTGATTCTTTCGATACGAAAAAGGTGTTCAAAAATCTTATTGAATCTCTCAGTCTGATCGAAAAGGCCCTTTTCAAGCGCAATCTCACGCTGGCCATGCAGATATGCCAGAGCGAGCATTTTCTCGACCGTCGTTATGCCGCAACGCTGCAGCGGATCATTCGTGAAATACGCGCCGGAGAAAACGTCGAAAACCGTATTACTATTCTGTTTATCTTCAGCTATCTGGAGCGCATGGGGGATGCGCTGCTCAATATCGGTGAAGCCATTATTTTCGCAACGCTCGGCCAGAAGCTGAAAATTCACCAGTACCGGGCGCTTGAGGAATCCCTGTCAAAATCCGACCTGCCGGCCAGCATCGGCGATATAAACTTCGAGTCCATATGGGGCACACGTTCAGGCTGCCGGATCGGCCATATTCAGGACAGACGCGACAACGGCAGTGTCAAACCGGTAATTTTTAAAAAGGGGAGCCATAAAAAGCTTGCCGATGAAAAGGCCAATATCGAGCGCTGGGAGCAAATACTTCCCGGTCTGCCGCCGAAAATTCTCAATTACCAGGAGGACGGCAGACACTCGACTATCCTGATCGAATATCTCGGTGACAACACATTCCAGCATATCATGCTTACCGGAAGCGAATCCATGTTCAAAGAGTCGTTTCTGAAGCTGCAGACCTCGCTGCGCAGGATATGGTCTTCCACGATACAGGCAACTACCATTCATGCCGGATACTATCGCCAGCTTTCATCCCGCATTAATGATGTGCTGTCCGTTCACCCGTCGTTCAGTCAGCCTAAAAAGCGGATCTGCGGCGTTTCCGTTCAATCCCTTCCCGATCGTATCGACAGCCTCAAAACGATAGACAAAGAACTGTTTGCTCCTTTTTCGGTTTTTGTACACGGCGATTTCAATATCGACAATGTCATATATCAGGCAGAAACGGGCGACATTCGTTTCATCGACCTCCACCGCTCCGGTGATAACGATTTTGTGCAGGATATTTCGGTGTTCCTCGTCTCAAACTTCAGGCAGCCCGTTTTCGAAATCCCGATCAGGACACGCATAAATACGGTAATGAAATCGTTTTATCATTTTGCACGCGAGTACGCCCACGCCAACGGAGACACAACGTTTGACGCCCGCCTGGCGCTGGGAACAGCGCGGTCTTTGATGACATCCACCAGGTTTGAACTGAACCCGAATTTTGCACAGACAATGTACCTGCGTTCAGTTTATCTTCTCGAACGCCTCAACGATCACAAGGACCGCCCCTGGGAGGATTTTGTTCTGCCCCAGGATGTGCTCATTTATTGAAAATCGTCGGTTTTTTATCTAACGGTGCACTGAAGATTTATCTGAATCTCAAGCGGAGAACGAAACATGAAACGAGTCGGGGTTATCGGCATTCCCGGTAAATGGTCGTCAGAGCGGCTGGCTGAATCGCTTCAGAAAAAAACCGGCTTTCGCCTGCTCGTGTCGATGGACGAAATCAATCTTGATATCAACGCCAGAGCAGCCCGCTGTCGCGGTGAGAAACTCAATGAGCTGGATGCGATCATCATCAAAAAAATAGGTCCGTCCTACTCCCATCACATGCTCGACCGTCTTGAAATGCTTCATTTTCTGAACAATAATTCCGTAAAAATATTTTCAGATCCCCTGCGCATCAAAAATGCCGTCGACCGCCTTACCTGCACCCTCGAGCTTGCGCGCGGGGACATCCCGGTTCCGGAGACCGTTATAACTGAAAATGTCGAAAAAGCTCTCGAAACGGTCGAAACGTTCGGCAAGGCCGTTTTCAAGCCTCTTTTTACATCCAAGGCCCGCGGCATGAAGGTCATACAGCGCGGTCCGGACGCCCTGTCCGCTATAGAGGCGTTTAAAGACGACGATAACCCGGTGATGTACATCCAGAAAATGGTCGACATCCCCGGCAAGGATCTCGGCCTTGCCTTTCTCGGCGGCGACTATATCGCAACCTACGCACGCGTCGGCAAAAACGATTCATGGAATACGACAACCCATTTCGGCGGTCGCTATGAGCCCCACACACCGTCTCAGGAAATAATCGATCTTGCCGCAAAAGCACAGTCGCTTTTCAATCTTGACTTCACCTGTGTCGATGTTGCCGAAACGCCCGACGGGCCGATCGTTTTCGAAGTATCCGCCTTCGGCGGGTTCCGGGGGCTGCTGGAGGCAAACAATATCGATGCCGCCGAGCTTTACGCCAACTATGTTCTGGAGAAAACCGAAGATGCCTGACGCTCAGCTGTCGGTTCGCGGACTTTCAGAAGCCCGCTTGCGCGAAATTGAAACACCGCTGTCGATCAATCTTGCATTCGGTGCATTTATTATCGAGGTACACTCGAATTCGGCCGATCTGCTTGCCTCTCTGAAAACATATTACCGCGGCTTTGTCTGCACCGGTTCAGGTGCGCCAGTCATGCGCGTAACCGCACTGGAATGCGAACCGCCCGATCTGGACCTGGACCTTACCGTTAAACAGCCCGAGCCGGGCAAATCAAAAATCAAGGAAGAGTTTGTTGATGTTTCCGACGGGCGCATTGTGAAAAAGCGTCTGACCGGTATGCACTTCTGCTTCGGCAACGGCATCAATATGGCGCTGGGGCCCTGCCGCGACAATCCCAACCAGATTATAAACTTCATCAACAACCGCTATATCCAGTGGCTGCTCAACCGCGATTACATTCTCGGCCATGCCGCTGCCGTTGTTCTTGACGGAGTCGGCATTGCAGTTGCCGGATTTTCAGGTGCCGGCAAATCAACGCTTGCTCTGCACCTGATGAACTGCGGTGCAACCTTCGTTTCAAACGACCGTCTGCTCGTAAAACAGGATAACGGCCGAACGCGCATGGCCGGTGTGGCCAAGCTGCCGCGCGTCAACCCGGGTACGGTTCTGCACAATCCAAGCCTCAAAAGTGTCATTCCACAGCAGGACAGAACACGATTCAGTGCTCTGCCTGCAGATGAGCTCTGGGACCTGGAAGAAAAATATGATGTTTATATCGATGATGTGTACGGCAGCCGAAAATTCGACCTCTTCGGCACTATGGACATGCTTGTTATACTCAACTGGAAGCGGACCGCCGATCCAGTCGCTGTCGAAAAGGTTGATCCGCGCGAGCGAACCGACCTTCTGCAGGCTTTCATAAAATCACCCGGCCTGTTTTATGAACCCGAGATAGATGATCCGGAGATCGCTTTCTCCGAGCAGTCTTATATCGAGCACCTGTCGCCGGCCCGGATGTATGAATTTTCCGGCGGTGCCGATTTTGAGTCGGCGACCCAGAAGTGTCTGGAACTGACACAAGCCATGCGAGCCTGAACTATGATCCAGGTGAAGGTAACCCATTCCGTCACCCTGCCGGACCCGGTTAAGATCGCCCGCTGCAAACGCGCGCCGGAGCTCGGACCCCGCGTTCTTTTCTTCAGCGGCGGAAGTGCGCTGAAACCCCTCAGCAAAACGCTGATCAACTACACCCACCACTCGATTCATTTAATCACGCCGTTCGACTCCGGCGGAAGCTCCGCCGTCATCCGTCGGGCCTTTGACATGCTGGCTGTCGGAGATTTGCGAAACCGGCTCATGGCTCTTGCCGATCAATCCGCACAGGGCAACCCGGAAGTGTACGATCTTTTCTCCTACCGTTTTTCAAAAGAGCTCGGTAACGACGAGCTCCTTTCGCAGCTCGAAAAAATGGCCAACGGCAAGCACGCGCTTATAATGAAGGTCCCCAATCCCATGCGCAGAATCATCCGCAATCATCTGCATTCATTTCTTGACGCAATGCCTGCCGATTTCAATTTGCGCGGTGCAAGCATCGGCAACCTGATTCTGACTGCCGGGTATCTCAACAACAGGCGCCATATCGAGCCGGTAGTGTATATGTTCTCAAAGCTCGCAGAAGTCCGCGGTACGGTGCGGCCCATTACCGGCCTTTCATTCCATCTTGCCGCGTACCTCGATGACGGATCTGTTATGATCGGTCAGCACAACCTGACCGGCAAAAAATTCAGGCAGTCCGGCGGTAAAATTTGCAATCTCTTTCTTTCCAAATCCGATACCCGTCCCGATCCGGTAAGCGTAACCGCAAAAAAAAAGATTCAGGACCTCATCAAAAGTTCCGAGCTGATTTGCTACCCTGTCGGAAGCTTTTATACAAGCCTGATAGCAAACCTTCTGGTAAGCGGTGTCGGCCAGGCTGTCAGCCGCACCAGCTGCCCGAAAGTTTTTATCCCGAATCCGTTTCCCGACTCCGAGCAGCACGGCCTGTCGCTGTATGACTCTGTTGAGACACTGCTGCGGTATGTGAAAAAAACCTCTACAAACAACGCTGCTGTTGACGCGTTTCTCAACTTCATGATAATCGATTCACGCAGCGGGGCCTACCGTCGGCCGCACAAACTCTCTAAAATACGCGACATGGGCATACAGGTTATCGATATACCGATGATTACCGGCAGCAGCCGACCCCGCATTGACGAAGCAGTGCTGTGCGAAGTCCTGCTGTCGCTTGTATAAGCTTCAATCTGTCAACAGACGACTGACAAACGTGTCCGCAACCAGAGGGAGGTCATATGAGTAAAAAAGAAATTGTCGTTAAACAATCGTTTTCACGCCCGGATGCTGTTTCATCGATCCGCGCTCTGGCCGACAGCCTCGAAAAAGGCGAGATATATATCAGCCAGGGCAGTGAATATCTGACGCTTCGTCCGAAAGATACCGTGTTTCTTGAAGTAAAGGCGAAAGCAAAAAAAGACAAAGAAAAATTTTCATTTTCAATCAACTGGTACAACGAGGCCCTTGTTTCCGAAGGTGAGAATATTACTATCTCGTCTGAAAAGCCGCCGGAGTCTGTGACCGAGGTCGAAGCGTCGGAAGATGATGATTAAGTGATATCCTGTGCCCGTTGAAACTCGTTCCGGAACAGAAACTCCGTATATCATTTGACAATATCTGATTAACTTTTTTGGGAGGATGCAATGATCAAACCCGTAAAATCAATGTTCGACAAGATCATGGGCAAGCCTTCGCAGCAGTTTCGAGCCTCGACTTCTGATAAAAAATCAGGCAGCTATCCACTGCAGGTGCTTATCGACAATATCGGTAAAAATTTTGAAGTGCACTATCTTGATCTCGATCAGCCGCATGTCGAGGAATCGGCCCTCGGGTCCCGACCGACCGATAATTTTTTCTATCTGTCACATGAAGGAGTCGAGCGGCATATCGTTTACTGGAACACACAGCACAGTGACGGACGCGTATCTGGTGTTAAGCTCATAAAAAAAGACGGTGCCGTTGTGTATGTCAATGAAAGCATGCCCTTTGACTATCAATCGGCAGTGCGTTATGAAAAGGGTTCTTTCAAACACGGACCGACGCGGAAAATGACACAGGAATACCTGGAAGGCGTATTCGGGTAGCGTGCCGCTTCATGTTACATGATCGTCCGGCGTTTGCTGCACTGAGGTACAGTGGATTCTATACTTCAGCGACTTCATTCGCCGCTGCTCGCCGGTCAACCTCGTTTTCTAAACGTTTGCGTGCCGTTTTTTTCCATGAGTCCTGCCTCCACTCGCTCAAAATATTCGAGATTGCTCTCTTGATCCGCACAGAGTAGTAACGAATCACAATAAATACATATTTGTAATTAATTGAATTTTTTTATTCTAAATTATTACGTTTTTGTTACCTCGGTCATTGACTTTCATAATCATTTAGTATGATAATTCAATACATTAGATATATACTACCTGCTTGGCACAGTACTGGCAATTATCGTTTGCAATAATTCAGTGTGGTCATATCATTGATATGCTAAAGGATAAGAAAATAGATTATTCACAGAGGAGACGCGACATGAGCATTATCAACAAACCTAAAGATGTTATGGAGCTGATCGGCAGAGAAAACGTCGAAGTAATCGACTTTCGTTTTATGGACTTTCCCGGTCTCTGGCAGCATTTTTCGATTCCGGCCAGCGAGCTCGATGAAGACACGTTCGACAGCGGACTCGGTTTCGACGGTTCGAGTATTAGAGGCTGGCAGGTAATCAACGAATCCGACATGCTCGTGAAGCCCGAACCCAAAACAGCTTTTGTCGATCCGTTTCTGCAGCATAAAACGCTGGTGATGATCTGTAATATCTGCGATCCGATTACGGGCGAGGACTACACCCGGGACCCGCGCAACATAGCCCGCAAGGCTGAAAAATATCTGCAGAGCACGGGACTCGGCGATACCGCCTACTTCGGTCCGGAGGCGGAATTTTTCATTTTCGACGATATACGTTTCGATCAGAACGAGCATGAAGGCTACTACTTCATCGATTCGGTCGAGGGCCGCTGGAACACCGGCCGCAAGGAAGACCCCAATCTCGGCTACAAACCCCGCTACAAGGAAGGTTATTTCCCGGTTCCTCCGACCGACAGCCAGCAGGATATAAGAAGCGAAATGATGCTGATGCTTGAAAATATGGGGATCAGGATCGAAGCGCAGCATCACGAAGTTGCCACCGGCGGTCAGGCGGAAATCGATATGCGGTTTGGTCCTTTGGTGGAGATGGCCGACAACATTTTGAAATACAAATACGTCATAAAAAATGTTGCCCGTAAGCATAACAAAAGCGTTACGTTCATGCCAAAGCCGCTTTTTAACGACAACGGTACCGGCATGCATACCCATCTATCGATCTGGAAAGGCGACAACAACCTGTTCTCCGGCGACCGGTATGCAGGTATTTCCGAAGATGCGCTGTACGCCATCGGAGGGATTCTCAAGCACGCACCGGCACTGCTGGCACTGACAAATCCGACGACCAACAGCTACAAGCGGCTGGTTCCGGGTTTCGAAGCTCCGGTAAATCTGGCCTATTCAAGCCGCAACCGCAGCGCTGCCATACGAATCCCCATGTACTCGATGTCTGCCAAGTCGAAGCGTCTGGAATTTCGCTGCCCCGATCCGAGCTGCAACCCCTATCTGGCCTTTTCCGGATTGCTTCTGGCTGCCATCGACGGCATCGTTAATAAAATCGACCCGGGTGAGCCGCTCGACAAGGATATTTATGATCTTCCTCCAGAGGAGCTGGCCAAGGTCCCGCACACGCCGGGATCTCTGCGGGAAGCCCTGTATGCGCTTGAACGCGACCACGATTTTCTTCTGAAAGGTGACGTTTTTACGAGCGATGTCATTGAGACATGGATAAGCTACAAAATGGAACACGAGGTGATGGCGCTTGACCTGCGTCCGCACCCGTGGGAGTTTGCACTGTACTATGACATATAAGCGGACTACCGGAGCAGTACTGCACAACTACGGCGGGGCTGTGGCAGCACAGCCCCGCTTGTATTATGAGTGGACAACAGCAGCCGCCATTGTATAGTATAGAGGCATGAAACCGGACATCACATCCCTGCTGCATGCTGCCCCGGGATGCAGCAGACAGACAGCGGAGCAGCATCTCGAGCGTCTCGGTGAAAATTATTTTAAAATTTTCAATACCCGCACTGTCGCCTTCCATCTGGATCTTATCAGCCGGCTTTCCGCCGAGCAGCCTGTTTGTGTGCATACCGATCACCGGGCATCGCTGACAACCTGCACCATTATCGCCTTTGACTATCCGTTTGCATTTTCTCTGATTACGGGAATTCTGGGTTCAACCGGCTTTTCAATTCAAAGCGGCACCGCGTTCACCTATGAGCAGAGTCCTTATCAGGCCTCGCGGTCTATGCACCGCAGACGCTATCTGCGGCAGACCGTTGCCGAGGACGTTCACCACCGTCGCAAGATAATCGACACGTTCATCGGGTATCGTGACATTTCCGTTCCCCACGCCCGCTGGCAGGAAACGATTTCGGAGCGTCTTCGCAATGTGTTTTCAATGCTGGAAAAGCAGGACACAGCATCGGTTGCAAAGGCAAAAATGATGGTTGCCGAGTACATGATTGTCGCCCTCCGCATGATCGATGTCGATTACGACAAGGTGCTCTACCCGGTACAGATCGATTTTGACAGCGACGACAATCAGTGCACACATATGAAAATCAGCTCCGAGGATACGCCTTTTTTTTTATACACCCTCAGCACGGCCCTGTCTCTGCACGGCATCACGATTCGGGGTGTCAGCATTCAAACCCACGGCGATGCGGTCTGCGATACTTTTGATCTGGTAGACAAATCAGGAAAAAAAATCGTCGATGACGCCGTGCTGTCATCCATACGTCTTTCCGTTCTTCTGACCAAGCAGTTTACCTATTTCCTCGGTAAAGCGTCCGACCCGTTTTCGGCGCTTGAGCGCTTTGAAGAGCTCGTCGAGGACCTTGCACGCTCGCCCGGCAAGGAGCAGGTCATCGATCTTCTTTCCAACCCCTCTATAATGCAGGACTGTGCCAGGCTTTTCGGTGCAAGCACATTTCTCTGGGAGGATTTTATCAGGGGGCAATATGAAGAGCTTATCCCGATGGTCTCGGAAACAAAGAAAGCCAACACCATTGTCGAGCCTGTCGAAACTCTTTACTGGCGCCTTGACGAACAGCTCAGCCGGGTGAAGTCATTTGATGAAAAAATAAGCCGCATCAACGCGTTCAAGGACAGGGAAATCTTTCTCATAGACCTCAACAACATTATCAACAATCCGTCTGATTTTAAGATTCTTGCAGAACAGCTGACCATGCTGGCTGAAATAATTATCAATGTAACCGCTGAGATCGTTTACGATTCCATGATACGTCGTTACGGAATTCCGCGAACGGCTGCAGGACTCGAGGCCAAATACGCTGTTCTGGGTCTTGGGAAAATGGGCGGTGCCGCACTCGGCTATGCTTCCGACATTGAGCTTCTTTTTGTGTACAGCGATAACGGCTCCACCGACGGCGATGAGCGTATTTCCAATGCTGAATTCTACAACCTCTTCGTGAAAAATATCGCAGCATCCGTCAAAGCCAAGCGTGAGGGAATTTTCACCATCGACCTGCGCCTGCGGCCCTACGGCAACGACGGCCCGCTGGCCTGCAGCCTCGACACGTTCTGCAGCTATTACGGCAAAGGCGGTGACGCACATGCCTACGAGCGCCTGGCGCTTGTCAGGCTGCGTGCGATAGGCGGAGAAAAGGATTTCGGCCTTCAGGTCGAGCGCCTTCGAGACGAGATTCTCTATGCCTCCAAAAGTATCGATCTGCAGGAACTCAAAGCGCTGCGTAAAAAGCAGCTTACTGAAAAAACAAGTACCGGAAAAATAAACGCCAAGTTCAGCGCCGGTGCCCTTGTCGATCTTGAGTATACCGTACAGCTGCTTCAAATCATGCACGGCGTGAAGAACCACTCCCTGCGTACGCCCCGTATCCATAAAGCGCTTCAGGAGCTTGCACGCGCCGGTGTTCTCGGGGATGAAGAATGCCGTCAGCTGCTCGACGCCTATGATTTTTTCCGTCATCTGATCAACGGTCTTCGCATGCTTCGCGGGTCGGCCCGTGATCTTTTTCTTCCCGAAACCGGCTCGACTGAATACATGCACCTGGCCCGCAGGCTTGAGTACACACGGGAGGACGAGCTCGATCCTTCAAAGCGGCTTGAGCTCGACTTCGAAACCCATACGGCTGTCGTCCGAACCTTCATAAAAAACCACTTCGGTAAAAACTCGCTGCCTGTACCCGAAATCGGCAACGTTGCGGATCTGGTGCTTTCCGCAAATGTTCCGCTCGAGCTTGCACACCGCGTCCTGAGCGGCTACGGCTTCACACAGCCGGAACGCGCGTATCGCAACCTCACCGCCCTGTGCGGACAGGATAAGATTCTGAAGGAACAGTTCGCCAGGCTGGCGCTGCTTGCCTGCGACCTGCTCACCACGACACCCGATCCTGATATGGCGCTGAATAACTGGGAGCGATTCACCGTCCCGCTTTCCGACAAGCACGGCAGCTTTCAAAAACTGATGGCTCAGCCCATGCGTCTTGAGATACTTTTGAAAATATTCGCCGGCAGTCAGTTTCTCGCCGACACGCTGATCGGGAATCCCGATCTTTTTGACTGGATAACCGATCCGGGAACCGTCAACTCAGAGCTTACCGCTGAGGCGGCCATGCACGACCTGCGCAGCACAATATCAGTTACCGGCGGCCACGATCAGATCAAGCATGCATTGCGCAGCCTGAAAAAACGTGAAACACTTCGTATCGGCACACGTGACATATGCATGGATGTTCCGGTTCATGATATCGTCGCAGAGCTTTCGACGCTTGCCGAAGCATCAGTTGAGGCTGCATTTGAACATGCTGTCGTCGAATTGTCTCAACGGGCCTGCCCCGGCATCGAACCGGACAGGCTCCTGAACGCTTTTTGCATTGCTGCCTTCGGCAAGCTCGGCGGCAGCGAACTCAACTACAGCTCGGATATCGATCTCCTCGGCATATACGATGAAGAAAGCATCAACGGTGTTTCGTTCATCGGGTATGAGTCTGCTGAATCTTTTTTTTCTGCTGTTTTGTCCCGCATTCGTGAATATCTCTCGGAACATACCGAGGACGGCTATGCGTACCGGGTTGACCTCAGGCTCAGGCCGTACGGCAGGTCCGGCCCGCTTGCGTGCAGTATCGGCACCTTTATCAGATACTTTTCCCGTGATGCATCACTGTGGGAGATACAGGCCCTCCTGAAGCTCCGGGCTGTTGCCGGCAGCCTGACCGTGGGCGGCAAGCTCGCCTATCACATTCGGGCCCTTCTCAACAGGGCCTTCGCTGCCGTGGAAATTGCTTATTCAATCAACAGCATGCGTGAGGCGGCTGTTCAGCAATGCTCAAAACGCTTGAGCGATGCCGAAGACGACATTAAAAACGGCCCCGGCGGGATTCGTGACATAGAATTTGCCGTGCAGGGCCTTCAGCTGCTGAATATTGTCAAACATACGGCACTGCTTGAGGGAAATACGCTGCGCGCTGTTGACCTGCTGGAAGCGGCCGGATTCATTGCCGCCGGGGATGCCCGCGACCTGAAAAAAGATTACATTCTTCTGAGAAAAACCGAACATGTCCTGCAGATTTTTGAAGACCGCCAGGTACATGCGCTGCCCCAAAGCGCTGAGCATCTTAACGCACTTTCAAAAAGGATTTTCGGCAGAGATGCAGACAGTGCACTGCTGCTCGATAAACTTTCCCAATGCCGCAAACGTGTCCGAGCACTCTATGCCCGCTACGTTTTGCAGCACCTTCCGTAGCGCTTGTGCAAAACCCTGACCCCCGCTCTGTGCGCATAGAGATTCTCAGCTGTGTTTCTCGGGCCCTGATGCGTATAACTATCGGCATACTACATGCATGTTTATCTGCTGCATAGACTAAAATTAATTTTTTATTCAAGAAATACTAATAAATTGTCGAAAATTATGTTAAATAATGTACTATATTAGCAAATAAAGCGCAAAAAACATGAAACAGGTCTGGGCACCGTGGCGCATTGACTATATCCTCGGTAAAAAAAAGAAAAACTGCTTTCTGTGCATCCACAAGCGTGGAAATTACAGAAAGCGACACCTTATTCTTGCCGAAAGTGCACATGCGTTCGTAATGCTGAACAGGTATCCGTATACTGCAGGACACCTGATGGTTGTGACAAAGCGCCACATACCGGATCTTGAAAAGCTTTCACCGGATGAGTTGACCGATTTTTTCGGTCTTGTGAAATTCTCTGTAACGGCACTGCGCACCGCAATGCATGCGGACGGGGTCAATATCGGTGCAAATATCGGTAAAGCCGCCGGTGCAGGAGCTGATGATCATTTCCATTTTCATATCGTCGCACGGTGGGTTGGAGACAATAACTTTATGCCCGTACTTTCTGATACAATGATCATGCCCGAATATCTTGAAAAAACATTTATGCGCCTTCAGCCTCACTTCAGTGAACACGAAAGGCCGTAACATCAATGAAGCCGATACAGATTCCGACTCTTCGCACCCGCAGTCTCTGTTCACTGATACTGCTGTGTGCTCTGCTCTGCTTCGGCACTGCCGGGGAAGCTTGTGCGGCATCCCTAAATGTCATCCAATCGGTTACATTTACTTCATGTTCGGATACAGATAAAATAGCGATATACCTCCGGCGTCCCATATCATTCAAATCCCGCTCGCTCGACAGAAACGCGGAGCACAACCTGCCCTACCGGCTGTATATCGATCTGCTGCACACACGCCTGCCGTCAGGCTTCGATAAGGTTCGCTATCCCGACAGCGTTACCGTCGAAAAAATCCGCATTGCTCAGCGCAATAAATCAACAGCCCGGGTTGTTTTCGACATTCAGCGCAAAATTTATCGTGACGATTACACTATCAGGCAGTTTGAAAACCCGGCACGCATAGAAATCGATTTTAAAAAGCCGCGCACCGCCTCGTATGCAAAAAAAGACTCCGCTCGTCAGCCAGGCACATTGCAGACTCCGGCAGAAGTTTCAAAGAAACAGTCAACCCCTGAACAAAATAAAGTCGCCGCACCGGTTCGACGGAAACCGCGTTCTACCGTCTCTGCGCCGCCACATGAAAAAACAGTACCTGCATCTGCGCCCGTATCCGCAAGCGTCGATACAAAACCTGCGGACGACGGCATTTGCGTTATCGTTATCGATCCCGGACACGGGGGGCATGACCCCGGTGCCATAGGCTACAGGGGCATGAAGGAAAAGGACGTCTGCCTGGCGATTGCACGCGAACTGAAAAAAATAATCGATAAAAACGCAACCTGCAAAGCTGTTCTCACACGGACCGACGACAGCTTTCTCTCACTCGATGAACGCTCGGCTATAGCCAATGCACGTAATGCCGATCTTTTCATATCGATCCATGCCAATTCACACCGCGACCGCAAGCTGCGTGGCATTGAAACATATTATCTGAACTTTTCTTCGGACGACACCGCCCGCAAGGTCGCCGCCCGTGAAAATTTCACCACCCCCTCGCAGATCAGCGATCTCGAAATGATTCTGTTCGACCTCATGCAAAGCGACAAAATCAACAAATCCAGCATTTTTGCCGGCTACATTCATAACTCTCTCATCGGCAATCTTAAAAATCGCTATTCAGATCTTCGAAACCTGGGCGTCAAGCATGCGCCCATGCGCGTGCTTATCGATGCGGAAATGCCCTGCGTTCTCATCGAAACCGCTTTTATCAGCAACCCGACCGAAGCCGGCCGGCTGAAAAGCAAAAAGTATCAGAAAGTGATTGCATCGGCAATTCTGGAAGGTATCGGCAATTATAACGTCGGCCACAAAACAGCTTTGTATACTACCTCCCGCTGAAAAAGAA
This sequence comes from uncultured Thermodesulfobacteriota bacterium, assembly GCA_964518865.1. GTDB lineage: Bacteria > Desulfobacterota > WTBG01 > CAIYCZ01 > CAIRTM01 > JANQGV01. The sequence continues at coordinate 7,703 of CAZFIB010000053.1, read as the reverse complement.
ATCGGTTCTGTTAACCTCCTTCATATCGCCGGCACGATACAGCAATGAAATTTCCCACACCCCGCACAATTCGCGCACTCGACATTCGCCCCTCGAAAAAACGCGGGCAGAATTTTCTAATCGACAGCAACCTTGCCCGCAAAACCGTCACTGCTGCAGGCATAGGCCCTGCAGATACCGTACTTGAAATCGGGCCGGGGCTCGGCTCACTTACGCATTTTATTGTGCAGTGCGCTTCCCGGGCTGTTTTGATTGAAGTCGATTCCCGCCTGCACCGCCTCCTGCATGCCGCTCTTGCTTCACAGCCAAGCATCGTTGTGGAAAACCGCGACATTCTGACTGTATCGCTCGAGGACTATTCCGACGGCGGCATGCCACTCGTCGTTATCGGAAGCATTCCGTACTACATCACGTCGCCGCTGATAAAAAAGTGTCTGAGTCAAGGCAGCGTCTGTTCAAAAGCCCTCTTCATTATGCAGCATGAAGTCGCTGCACGCCTCTGCGCCGAACCGGGGACCAGACAGTACGGTCTTATGACCGTGTACTGCCGGGCATATGCCGAAACGTCTCTGCTGTTCACGCTTCCTCCTGAAGCGTTTTACCCGAAACCGGACGTCATGTCTGCTGCAGTCATGATCGTACCGCATGCAGACCGTTGCTGGAACAGCCCCGGTGAAAATGTTTTCAGGCACATAACCGCACTTGCATTTTCTCACAGACGAAAAACGCTTTTAAATAACTTGAAGGGACTTCTGAAACAGCACGGCATCAGCCCTGAAACGTTCGGACGGCAGGCAGCCGACAGCGGAATCGATCTCGCCAGGCGGGCTGAAACACTTTCAGTTCATGAGTTCGACGCACTCACCCGTCTTGTCAACCGTTTCGTCGCCTTGGCATAAAATGTCGCTATGCTGTCGATGCAGTGCGGGCAATCGAACAATCCTTCAGACCGATGAAATTTCATTGTGACAGCATGCTCGGCGCACTTGCAAAGCATCTTCGAATGATGGGTGTTGACACATCATACTGCAGAGGGCTGTCGGAAGAGCAGGCGATTGAAACTGCAGTGCGCGAATCGCGAACACTGCTCACGCGCAGGACACATATCCTGCAGAGCAACCCCGACAGCATAGCTTTTCTGTTTATTAGGGACAATGATCCGCATCATCAGCTGCTGGAGGTCATGGATCGTTACGGCCCGCAGATTGAGGGGGCCAGACCTTTTTCCCGCTGCCTTCGCTGCAACTGCACCCTCATGGCCGTCGACCGCAGAAAAATCGAAGGACTCGTGCCGGATTACGTGTATACAACAAACACCTCGTTTTCCCGCTGCCCCGCATGTTCCAGAATCTACTGGCAGGGAACGCACTATGTCTCCATGCGTGAGCGTATCAATAAAGCTCTGCATCACTCATGACGTGACGCAGCATATAACGCTCTGATGGAATGCCGGCGCAGTTTTCTATTTTCCGTAGCCATATGTTTTATAATCATTTCGACCGACGGGGAAATTTCTTCAGGTTTTTTACGATTACCCGGTCGACGTGCTCCTTCTAAATGACAGAACGGCTGCAGCAGTGTGAAAGAAGCTCCAACTCGGGGCCTTGTCAGGCCGCACGGTATGCATCGCCAAGGTTAGCCCTCTCGTGTAGAGACGCAGCATTTTGCGTCTCTGCGATCCCCTTATCGAAGACCACAGACATATTCGGGGTCGCTTATTAAAATCTTGCACGTGGATGGACGCGCTCCGCCGCGTTCGGGTTCTTTCGGATAATCAGGTTACGGTAATTCGTTACATGCGCTAAAACAGGGCAAGCTGTTGTGACTTGTTAACATCAGCTGCGGATGGTGCGGAAACACCTGAGACGGAGCGACCGTTAAACTGATGAGACTCCCGGCGCTCCTTGCGAATGACTGCTTCAACATCACTGTCAGGGGTAAAGCGCTGCTCGATGGTGCGGGCGAACAGAGTCAGTTTTTTCAGGCTTTCTTTTTTATCCGTATAACCGATTCGGGCCCGCTCGACCGATTTTTTCAATATTTGTATACTGTCATCATAGACTGCAAGCGGTACGGGAAACGGTGAACCGTCTTTGCCGCCATGCGCGAAGGAAAACCGGGCGGGGTCCTGAAAACGCGATGGAGAGCCGTACACGACCTCGCTGACAAGCGCGAGAGCCTGCATGGTGCGCGGTCCCAGTCCCGGTATCAGCAATGCATCGGTAAATTCCGTAAACTGCCGCTCATAGGCAAGCGCCATAATTGCGCCGAGGCGCTTTGAATCGACATCGATCGGGCGTACATCGTGACGTAACGGCATTGAAAGATGACGCATCTCCCTGCGCTGCCGGTCGGGATGTTCACGTATAAATGAGGCAATGGATTGCCGTGCCGATGCCGCCCGCGCATCGCTCAGGTTTATGATAACACCCTGCTGCTCTCCTTCGATGGCAGTGTGCGGATCAGACACGAATGATTCGACCGACGGTGAGTGCCAGTGATACCGCCTCGCTGTTTTGGCCGCCGGATTCATGCCCTGCTGTACCACCGCCCAGTCTCCGTCGGCAGTCAGGATAAAACTGTGCAGGTACAGACTGAAACCGTCCTGAACGCAGGTATTATCCACCTTGGCACTGAGTTTGGAAGAACGCACCAGCCCTTCAGAATCAAGCCCGAGTTTTTCTCCAAGTACTGCCAGCTCATCAGGTGTTTTGCGTGAATGGCGGCCGCGGCCGCCGCATATATAAATGCCGAGCTCGTTATACCGGGGGGCGAGACCACGCTTCAGGGCACCCATGACAGAGGTCGTTATGCCGGATGAGTGCCAGTCCATTCCCATGACACACCCCAGTGCCTGAAACCAGAACGGGTCGCTCAAGCGGCTCAAAAACGCTCCACGTCCGTATTCATGGATAACGGCTTCTACTATGGCTGAACCAAGCGCAGCCATACGTGAAGCAAGCCAACGGGGAACCCGCCCTCCGTGCAGGGGCAGGTCGGCTGTTCCGGAACGTTTCATGGTCGTGTACTCTTTAGTGCCTGTACGCGGTTACCGGTTGCAGGACAGCATCACTCGTTTCAGCAGGTTGTTGAAAAAGTCGTTTTTCAGGCTGTTCAAAAATTCCCGGAGGCAAGGCGCGCTAAATCATGAGGAATCCCCGCCACGCCCGGTCGGGATCTGCGAGTGGCGTTCGTGTTTGTACGTCGCAGAGACGAATGATGAGCGCAACGCAGCATATGGGTATTTTTCAACAGCCTGAAGTATAGTAGGTTAAGCACCTGCTAACAACTATAAAAGTGCCCTTTCTCATTACGAATGCTCTGTGTGATGCCGCTTCCGGTAAATATTCACTATGTTTTCAAAACCGCTGTACGGCAACCCGACCCGAAAATTAATCGTCATTCAATACAGGCTTAAACTTCAAGGGGTACGCTTGAGTTGTTTTTCAAAGTAAGCAGGCAAGAAAAAGAAAATGCACTCATTCTTTTTTATCGGGGGGCAACAACATGAAAGCACAGGATATCGCACTCAAACAGTTTCGTTTTCTGCCTCTTTTACTGCGTGATATTCTAAACAGGCATCTTGACGGAAACCTGCATCTGAAAGACCTCATGCACACAATTCTTCTGCTGGTGCTGTGGCTTATGCTGGTTGCCGGCAACATCTCGGCTATTTACGCAAACGGTACCGGCATGACTGCTGTAAACCGAACAGGCGCATGTGCTGCCGGGCCGGTTTTCGCATATCCCCCGGCAGGCGGTCTTTCGATAGTTTTCTGATACTGCCTCCGGAAAGTCAGCTTTCCGCAGCGCATTCTGAAGGGTCGCCATTGATTTTCATTACCGCGTGGGGCAGCGCCTTGAGAATCGATTGCAGATTCTCAGAGGCACCCTTTGGACTTCCCGGCAGATTGATGATAAGTGTTGTTCCGCGAATACCGGCAATTGCGCGTGAAATGACCGCATGTGGCGTTTTTTTCAGGCTTTCCCGGCGCATGGCCTCAGCCATACCCGGCACCTCTTTTTCGATAACATCACGGGTAACATCGGGGGTTATGTCGCGCGGGGCCACACCGGTACCTCCGGTTGTCAGTACCAGATCGATTTTCTTGTTATCGCAGTAGTCAATCAGCTTAGTCCTGATAGCGCCCCATTCATCGGGAACGATGTCTGCGTGTTCTACAGCTGCCCGGATTTCAGAAAGAACCTGCATGACCGCCGGACCGCTGAGATCCTCCCGCGTTCCGGCTGCGCCCTTGTCGCTCACCGTCAGAACTGCTGCAGAGATTTTCGGCATATCCATGCTATGCCCTGCCCCGCTTGTTCAGTGTTTTGCGGGCGGTAGTCGCGATAACCGACGGTACGCTTTTACTGCGGGCCAGGTTTCGCAGATCGCCGTCCCGCAGGTGCACCAGCAGCTTGAGTGCCGTTGCAACCGGTGTCTTGGGATTGTTTATGAGGGATACCTTGACCTGATAGTTTTTCAAATACTCGCGGTTGTTCGATATGATACGGGTTACTTCACGGGAAAGGTTTTTATCGGCAGCGAAGCCGACTATCTCCTGCTCGGTAAGTTTCGGGCTGTTCATTACCGCCTGTACAACGGTTTTATTTGAATCCTTAATGAGCAGCGAGCGGGCCTCCTTATTGCCCAGGGATGCCAGTTTAATTTTTTCGCTGACGCCCATGTTGAGCACACGGTTGTAAAGCGACTCGAATTTGAAATCGCTTTCACCCGTATCCCCGCTGTCTGCGGTATTATTAACGGATTCCGTATCATCCATCGCTCATGCCTGCCGGCGAATGGTGATGCCGAATCGGTCGGCAGTCCGTGAGTATCTAACTCGATCAGTCTTCTTCGCGCTTCGACTCGGCGATTATCTTTTCAGCCAGATTATGCGGCACTTCCTCGTAATGATCGAACTCCATGCTGAACATTCCTCGTCCGCTCGTCATCGAGGTGAGCTCGGCCGAATAGCTGAGCATCTCCGCCAGCGGAACAAGCGCCTTTACCACCTGACCGCCGACAGCCTGATCCATACCGAGCACGCGTCCGCGCCTGCTGTTCATATCACCCATCACGTCACCGGTCATGTCTTCCGGAACGGTGACTTCAACCGACATAATCGGCTCGAGCAGAACGGGACTGCACTCGACAAAACCTGTTTTAAAACCTTTCGAGCCTGCGATTTGAAAGGCCATATCGGATGAATCGACATCATGGTATGAACCGTCATACAGCGTAACCTTCACATCAACAATCGGATAGCCTGCGACAATTCCTTCTTTCATCTGGTTGACAATACCTTTTTCCACAGCCGGTATGTAATTTTTCGGAATCGCCCCGCCGACGATCTTGTCTGCAAATTCAAAACCGCCGCCGCTGGGCAGGGGCTCGATTTCGATCCAGGTATCTGCAAACTGCCCGCGTCCGCCGGTCTGTTTCTTGTGCCGGCCCTGTACTTTTGTCGACCCCTTGATGGTTTCCTTGTACGCTATTTTCGGCTGTTTCAGCTCGATATCGACCCCGAATTTCCTTTTAAGACGCGCCACGCTGACATCCAGATGAACCTGACCGACACCCGACAGCACGAATTCACCCGTTGCATCATTGCGCTCCAGAATCAGCGTCGGATCCTCCTCCATCATTCGAGCGAAGGCGCCCTGCATTTTATCCTCATCACCCCTGCTTTTCGGTACAACCGCATATGATGCGACTGGCTTTTGGTGTTCTATGGTTTTAAAGCATACGGCCGATGCTTCATTGCAGAATGTATCACCGGTTGTGGCTTCCTTGAGTTTCGCCACAGCTACGATATCACCGGTAACAGCAGCATCAAGCGCTTTCTGAGACTTGCCCTCTATCTGCAGCAGCTGTCCGTATTTTTCCTTAATCTGCCGGGTCGAGTTGTATACCGTCGAATCAGGCTGCATAGACCCTGAAAATATCCTGAAAACAGTCAGCTTGCCGGCGTACGGATCAGCAATTGTCTTGAAGATATATGCGCACAGCGGGCCGTCCTGGCTGACTTGTATCGTTTTCGGCTCATTGGTCGCCGCGTCCAGCACTTCAACTTCCTCACGATCGACGGGAGAAGGAAAATACTCAACAATAAAATCAAGCAACTGATCGATCCCGATATTTTTCACCGCAGAGCCGCACATAACGCAGTCGAGATCGCCGTCCCTGACACCCGAGAGGATAGTGCTGTTTATCTCCTCGCTGCTCAGCGCTTCGCCCTCGAGGTACTTCTCAAGCAGCTCCTCGTTTGACTCTGCTATGTTTTCTATGAATTCCTGACGGATCGTCTCGGCCTTCTCCTGTATATCAGCAGGTATATCGATCTCAGTTGACGATCCGGATTCGTCGCCGGCATATTCACAGCCCTTCATTTTGACCAGGTCGACGATACCCTTCAAATTTTCTGCACTGCCGACGGGAAGGTTGAGCTGGGTCACACTGACCTTGAGCGTATTTTTGATACTCTCGAGAACCGAATAGTAATCGGTATTCTCCCGATCGAGCTTGTTGATGAAAATGACGACCGGCAGCTTCTGTTCCTTGATACGCTGCCAGACCTTCTCGGTGATTACCTGAACGCCTGATGCGGCATCGATAACCATAACCACCGCATCGACGACCTGCAGGCTGTTGTACGTATCGGCTACGAAATTGGAATCACCAGGTGTATCGATTATATTGATGATATGCTTTTTCCAGGTGCTGTGATGAAAAGAGCTCATTATGGTAATTTTGCGGTCTTTTTCTTCGGGCTCGAAATCAAGAACCGACTCGCCGTTATCGACTTTATTCAGGCGATCGGTTGCTTTGCCGTTATAGAGAAGGGCTTCCGCAAGCGATGTTTTGCCGGACTTGCCGTGTCCGACAACAGCGATGTTGCGTATCAGCTTGGGATCGTTTTTTTTCATAAAGCACATTCCTTCCTAGAAATTGGTTCTCCGTTTCGATCGAGAATAAAATATAAAAAATTGATCATAAATCAAACTAAAAACAAACTTTGAATATAAAGTATCCGTGACAATAATGTCAATATAAAATAAACTTCGCACGCGTTCAGACTCTGCACAATAACCTTTGCTAAAATTGCGCTTCCGATAAATTCATTCAGTTCCGTATTATGTGCAGGAAATGGCGGCAGGTGAGAAACGTTCGGCGCCGTGCGCACCGTCGTGCTTATGGCATGTATCAAAATAGTGTAGCCGGGCAGGAGCAACCTCCGTCCGCGAAAACAATCGCAACTTAAGCAGCTCCTGACTTTTCGCACCACCAAGCGGGCACCGGAAATAGGCTATGGAATAGTGTGAAGTACATTAATAAATCTTTCCCCTTTTACGAAAAAGTATACATGGGAATGTAATCACCCCCAAAGAAATATCAGGGAAATAACGCTTGACTATAATAAGTTTTATGCTAAAAATTCATATGTTAAAGTGATAAAACGAATCATGACGACTCCCCCCGTTTATCGGGGTTGAGCAGCCTATATGGCTGCTTTTTTTTTCGATGTTCATATACGGATTTACGGGACGTTGTTGAATTAGTTGAATTATTTGTCAACGAGCGCCTTTGAAATCTCCGAAGTCGACACCCCGGTGTGACGGGCGATCTCAGCCGGAGTAATTCCGTATAAAGTGCTAAACAGATGACGGACAGAAGGCGGGAGGTTATAATGCCCGTCAGG
>CAZFIB010000052.1:0-30254 GCA_964518865.1 uncultured Thermodesulfobacteriota bacterium | reverse complement strand
CAACTCCGGTGGCTTGCAAATAGTGCGCCTGTGAAATGAGGCGGTGGATTTTGGTGGTGAAATCCGGTTGACAAATAATCAGCATTATTTATAATAAATGTTTTGTCGAATCGGGCCATTAGCTCAACTGGCAGAGCAACTGACTCTTAATCAGTAGGTTTAGGGTTCGAGTCCCTGATGGCCCATACGAAATATCAAGCACTCAGCGCATTGCCGGGTGCTTTTTTTGTGTGTAAAACCCTGTCGGTGAGAACGTGTGCCGAAATGGAAATATTTTAACGGGATTCAACTCCCCATAACGGGCTGCAGCAAGCAGATGCTTTGCAGTGCCGAAGAAATTTATATTTTTGACAAAACAGTGCTGCCAAGCTATAAATTGCATTACGAAAAGCCGCGGCTGTGCAAACAGATCATTTGGAAATTTTTCTGAAAGACATGCATGGCATACTGGATTTTTTGATTGAAGGCAATGACGGTATCAGGCAGGAACCACCTGATTTCTGAGAGGTTTTGAGCATAGCAATGATAACAATGCTATGTTGATACAAGCCATTGTTAATAAAACGGATTTCTGAGGGATGCTATGACTTTGCTTGAGGGGCCTGTATTGTGAACGAAAAAACAATTAACAACTGGCTTGAACTTGCCCGGTATGACCTGGAAACGGCTTCCGCTATGCTTGCAGGCGGCAGGTATCTTTATGTGGCTTTTACCTGTCAGCAGTCAATTGAAAAGCTTTTGAAGGCCCTTTTTGTAAAAAAAAAGGGCCGCACACCTCCCTATACTCATAATTTATTAAAGCTCTGTGAAGATGCCGGCATCATGACGGAGCTTAACGAAAATCAACTTTCGTTTATTGAGCAATTGTGTTCATACTATATCCAGTCACGTTATACCGAAGAATTACATCGTCTTTCTTCTATGCTTACAAAAGATACGACGTCTTTGCTGTATCGTGAAACAGGAGAATTGTTTTCATGGCTCAGGCAAAAGATTTGAATACCGTTAAAAGGGAACTTGCCGAATTTCATAATAAGATACATAAGCTGTACCCGGTTCGAAAAATGCTTTTGTACGGCTCATATGCAAAGGGCTGCACACGACAGGACAGCGATATTGATGTGGCCGTAGTTGTCGACCTCCCCGAATACACTGACAAAATTGAAGTAACGGCAAATTTGATGCACCAGTCCCGCTCTATTGACGTTAATATAGAACCCTTGTGCATTCTGCTCAGCGAATATAATAATCATGAGCCTGCAAGTATTATAGGGGAGATTATCAGGACTTCCATTGAGTTGTAATCCGGGCTCTGGAATATAGGGACAGCGCCTGTTTGGAATATAGGGACAGCGCCTGTTTAAGGAATATAGAGGAATATAGGGACAGCGCCTGTTTATATGTTGACATTCCCGCGCTGTTGCCATACATAAGAAGGCATGCCACGTTTAGCGCGAGTCGTTGCCCGGAACTATCCGCACCATGTGACCCAGCGGGGAAATTACCGCCAGCCGGTATTTCTGGAGGGAGCCGATTACAGCACCTATCTGGAATGGCTGAAGCTGTATTCTGATAAATATGGGCTTGCCGTCTGGGCCTACTGCCTGATGCACAATCATGTGCATTTTGTTTGCGTGCCGCGGCGTGATGATTCGCTGGCCCGCACGTTCAACATGCTGCATATGCGATATGCCCAGTTCATTAACCGGCGGCAGCACATCAGCGGTCACTTGTGGCAGGGACGTTTTTATTCGTCAATACTGGATCATCGGCATGTGTATGCGGCCGTGCGGTACGTTGAAAACAATCCTGTGCGGGCGCAGCTGGTGAAGCGTGCCGAGCAATATCGCTGGTCCAGTGCGCGGGCGCATGTGACGTCAGCGCACGACGGGATCATCAGCGCCTGTTACCTGGAAAGTGAAATCCCGAACTGGAAGGGGTATTTGCGGGAGCGTGACGATCCCGCACTGATCGAAACGATCAGGAAAAACAGGCTGACCGGGCGACCGTGCGGTGACGAGGGGTTTTTAAAGAAACTGGAGCTAAAATTCGGCAGGCGCTTGAGGGCGCTTCCGCACGGCAGGCCGAAAAGAGAATCATCAAAATAGGCGCTGTCCCTATATATTACCCGGTTCTATCGGCGTGCACATTTTTTCTCCCATCAGCCCTGCCTGGTTGTACAGAATATTTGCCTGCGGGATCTGAACCTTGTAGGTGCGCTTTACCTCGGGCGATTTTTTGTAGGAAAATTCCACGACCGCTTCGAGACCCGGCTTGCTGCAGTCAAGCGTCGACCCCGTCACGTCCCAGCAGTAGCCTTCCATGAAACCCAGCTCGTCAGTCAGCCGGCTTGTGTTTGTAAGCATATAGCTGTCCGTGTAAAACTTTACCGAGGACCAGGTAACGGTGGTGTTTCGTATGCCGTGATAAAGGCACAGCTCTGTGACGGCTTCATCCGCAGCAGCAGGCCGGACACTGAAAAGGGTACAGCAGATTGCGGCCGAGACGGCCAGCCGGACCAGTGACGTTTTCATAGTACATCCTCCATAGAAAGTGTTATTTGTTGAGGTTTCCGCAGGCACAGGCCTTCAGGCCGTGCAGCGTATATTCGCATTGATTCACAATGCAGGTTATGTGCCGGCATATAACTATTTGAAAAACCTTTTCTGCCGTGTTTATGCCTATTGTGCTGATCCGGGCAGGTGCATACAATGTTGGCAGCAAGAAGGCAGCCCGGGCAGCACCTCTGCCAGGTGCATTTTTATAAAATGAGCCCGTGCCCGGTATCATCATTCTTTTGCCTGAGCTTTGTCAAGGCCTGATTCTGTCCGGCAGTATCGAGCCTTGTCCTGTATGCAAATGAGAAACCAGCCGCACATATTTTTTGTATATTTTTTTCACCTGTTGAAATCCCTTTGATTTTTCTTGTTATCCACTGAATCGAGAGCTGCGGCTTTTGCCTTGTTCCTTCTAACCAATTGAAATATAATGGTATTATTGTCAGTGCTCAAAAATAGAGCAATGTGCTGAATATGCGTGTTATTGCCGCTATTCCTGACTTTTACACAGGCTTTTCCACAGCCTTTTAACAAAATCTGTGGATAGATACGTATGAAAGGCTTTAAAGAGTCAGGCTGCACCATATAAGTCAGTCGTGAAGGTTGCAAACGCTGCATTCTGTTTTTATTCGATACATGCTATAACAGGTAATATTGTTCAAATACCTGTGTTCCGGATCATTGGTGCGGTATGAATAAAACTATTACAAGAATTCTTGCAGAGCGGGACCCCGCGTACCGTGAGGTGATCAATCAGTACAAGCGGCAGGATGTATTTCGCTGCACCCATGAGGCGCACCGGCACTTTGACAGTACGGTTTCCGTATATCATGTGCTGAAGCAGAAAAAATGCTTTCCGGACGGCTGTATCTATTTTGAGTGGCGCTGCCGAAAGCTGAACAAGGGGCAGCCCTGTCCGAGAAAGTACAAGCATGTCGGCAGGTCGTGTGCAAGCTGCCGGTATTATTATGACAACAAAGTCATCCGGCGCCCGCAGGTGCTGCTTTCGGAGACGGCATTCAGAACATTCCTGTCCGATTTGCAGGCGTTTGAATCATGGGTTGACGAGCATGACGGGAAAATGGTTGAGGTTTCCGGAACCGTCAACTCCGTTAAACCGCGGCTCAGGATCAGCGGTGGCAACAAAAAAGCGCGTCCTGTGTTTGAGGGGTTTCTGCTCAACATATTCGGCGGTTCTGTCGGCAGATCTGTTTTAAACGATTTACTGTATCTGCCTGTTTCGAGCAGGCGGCAGGTACGCTATCGTTTCGGGAAGGGTGATGAAATTATCTGCAGCGGCTATTTTTCGCTGCAGGCGGGCATGCCGGTACTGAGCAGCGTCCGCGGGATTGAACTGCTGCGACGCGGCGAGCCGTCTTTCTGGACGGAAAGCAGAGCACGGGTCGCGCTCAGTGCAGGTTCCTTTCTGCCGTATCAGTCTCAGCAGTGCCATCGGTGCGAACGGGGTGTGCTGGTAGGTTGTGTCGACGGGGACTGTATGCCGGGTGAGGGTGCGCGGCGACGGATGTTTTGCCTGGAAGGGGTTCGTGATCCGCAGGAATGCCGGTACGGTGTCATGAAACGGATGGCAGAGAGGTAAACAAGAGAGGATAAGAGGCGCAGAGGTAAAGAGGTTGAAAAGGAAAAAAGAATATGCATTCAGCACAGGGAAATTACAGGATCGGGATTGATCTCGGCGGCACCAAAACCGAAGCTGTTCTGCTTTCACCTGATGACAGGATTTGCATTCGTGAACGTTTCCCTACCCCGCAGGATGGATACGATGCCATTCTTGAGAATGTGCGGCGCATTGTTCAGAAGACCGCCGCCCACATTCCGACAGGCACTGACTATTCAATCGGGATGGGCATACCGGGATCTGTCAATCCTGCAACACAGTGCGTGCAGAACGCCAATACAACCTGCCTCATCGGACGAAGACTGCAGCGGGATATTGAAGAGCGTATAGGACGACCCGTGTATATAGAAAATGACGCCAACTGCTTTACGCTTGCGGAGTGTGTTTCCGGTGCCGTTGCCGGATTCGGGCTGGTGTTCGGCATCATAATGGGAACGGGCTGCGGCGGCGGTCTGTGCATAAACAGAGCGATTCACCGCGGCCGGCACAGCATTGCAGGTGAATGGGGGCATGTTTCCATCGATCCACGGGGGACATCGTGTTATTGCGGCAATCGCGGATGCGTGGAAACAAAAATAAGCGGTTCCGGTATCGAAAAGGAGTATGAATCACGCTTCGGCGAGCACCTGAGTATGGTCGAAATCACCGGGCGCGCACGAGCGGGCGACATGCGCTGCCGTGAGGTGTTTGACCGCTTTCTGGATGATTTCGGCCGGGCGCTCGGCGGACTGATTTCCGTGCTCGATCCCGATGCGGTTGTGCTGGGCGGCGGCCTGTCGAATATCGATGAGCTCTACAGCGAGGGCTGTGAACGAATGCGGCACTATGTGTTCCACGGCGATTTGCACACCCCGATTGTTAAAAACAGCCTCGGTGATTCAGCGGGTGTTCTGGGAGCTGCATGGCTGGGAGAATCTCCGGGGAGCTTTTACTAGTGCACTTCACGCTGTTCCATTGCCTTTTTCCGGTGCCCGCCTGGTGGTGCGAAAATGCAGGAGCTGCTTTAGCTGCGATTTTTTCGCAGCCGCGGGGCCGACCCGATCCCGGCTGCAGTATTTTGATACATGCCATAGCAAATTCCCGCCTTTTAACGCTTTACCGCTTCAATGAGATTTTTTTCGGGCAGCGCGGCGTTCAGCGGCTTGACGAAACAGGTGCCGGCACCCGACCTATCGATGCTCCAGCTGCCGGAACCGAATAGCATATTTTTTCAGGTTGGCGTGTCACTAGTCATCTGCTCACAAGGGACAGACGCGCATGTCGCCGCAAGGCTTGAGGCCTGCGCCGATCACAGGGAAGCCTTGCAGCTGCGGGCATGTCATCAATTATGCACGCTATGGGACCGGATGACAGTGGTTTTTTTTATTTGTTTTTTATTAAGAGGTGCTTTTTTTATTCATTTTTGTAATAATTTCCCGATAAGATGTAAAACCCACTAACAGTCAAAAGAAAATTAACAAATACTGCGGGCTATCGGTGTTTCTGTTCCGAAGCCCCCGGCAGCTGTGACCGTAAAGCAGAGAGACCGACGCATACGACAAGGCAATGGCCAATATTCTTATTGTTGATGATGACAGTATGATGTGTGAGGTGCTCTCACGCATGGTCGGCAGAATGAATCACCATGCCGACAGTGTGCTGAGCATGTCGGACGGTCGGGAGCGTCTGGCATCGAAGCTCTACGATCTTGTGCTGCTCGATGTGAATTTGCCGGACGGCAGCGGTCTCGAGCTGCTGCCTGAAATCGGCACGCTTGCTTCTCCGCCTGAAGTTATTATCATAACCGCCCAGGGGGACCCGGACGGGGCCGAGCTTGCTATAAAAAACGGGGCCTGGGACTATATTGAAAAGCCCGCCACCGTCGATAAAATGCGCCTTCCGATTTTACGCGCCCTGCAGTATCAGGAGGAAAAGAAAGCCAAGACCTCTCTGATAGCCCTCAAAAGAGATGCGATTATCGGAACAAGCACGCACACCAACAGCTGTCTCGATATGATCGCACAGGCAGCTGCAACAGATGCACCGGTGCTCGTCTGCGGAGAAACAGGCACCGGCAAGGAGCTTTTTGCCTGGGCGATACATGAAAACAGCCTGCGCGGCAAGAAGAACTTTGTTGTTGTGGACTGTGCGGCCCTTCCCGACACACTGGTTGAAAGCGCCCTGTTCGGTTATAAAAAAGGGGCTTTTACCGGAGCCGACAAGGACATGGAAGGCCTCATAAAGCAGGCTGACGGCGGTACGCTTTTTCTGGATGAAATCGGAGAGCTTCCGCTCAGCATACAGAAAACTTTTCTGCGTGTTTTGCAGGAGCACTGTTTCAGGCCGGTCGGTGCGAAATCCGAAACCGTGAGCAACTTCCGGGTCGTTGCGGCCACAAACCGAAATCTGCACGAGATGGTCGGAGAGGGCCAGTTTCGCAGCGATCTGCTGTTTCGACTCGAATCAATTTTGATTGAGATCCCCCCGTTGAGACAGCGTCCGGAGGACATTAAGGATTTGTGCTATTATTATGTGGCGAAGCTGTGCGAGCGCTACGGTATGGAAAGCAAGGGCTTTTGCCCTGAATTTTTTGAGACTCTTGCTGCATACGACTGGCCCGGCAATGTTCGCGAACTTGTCAATACTCTCGAATGGGCTTTGTCGTCCGCACGAAACGAGCCCACCCTGTATGCCCGGCACCTGCCCGCCCAGATACGTGTCAAGCTCGCGCGCGCCGCAGTTGCCCGCGACAGTGAACCTCTGCTGTTTGAAGCAAAAAATCTTTCCGTTGACAGGCTTCCGCGCCTGCAGGATTATCGGGCAGACCTGATCGCCAGAGCTGAAAAGCACTATCTGCAGAAACTGCTCGAAGCAGCGCAGGGAAATGTCAAAGAAGCGTGTCGAATCTCAGGTCTTTCACGAACACGCCTGTACGCAATCCTGAAAGAACACGAACTGTCGATGAAGGACAAATAACCGTTCTCTTCAAAGAAAAAGATTTTCTTCAGATACTCCCCCGTTTTTTATGATCACCTGTGAGTCCTGTATATCAGGACAAGTCCTGCACTACAAGACAATGCGGTATAAGCAAATACACTGTTTCACCGCCTGCTAATTCCTAATATATTGAAATATCATTATTTTAAAAAATAGTGCGGCAAGTCTGCCGGTTGGCACTGCTTTTGTAATTACTGTTGTCAAACAGGTATATCTCCCAATAAAGACTTTGCTTTCGTTCTATAACGATGAAAACGACAAATTCCCGTGATAGCAGGCCTGCTCTCTGCCCGTGCGGACACACCAGCGCAGATGTCAATCTGCTGTTTTTCGCTCCCCTGCATGAACAGGGCAACAAACAGATCAATGAGCTCCTTGATGCTTTTACCGCCATAAGCGGACTGGAAATATACCGGACCCTTGTGGGTCTCTCAGACAGGATGTGTCAGCCCCTTTCAGGAACGACAATTGCGGTACTGTTTGCTTCAAGCACAAAAACACTTACAGAACTGGTAGCAATCAGGGAGATGCTTCTCAGGACACGCATTATCCTTGTGCTGCCGGACCATACAGCTGAAACAGTATCGCGCGGTCATTTGATCCGGCCGCGTTTCATCGCCTACTGCGATACCGACACGGCCGAAATTATTGCGGTTCTGCAGAAAATGATCGGACCCCCGACGGTTGTCGCCGGAGCAGAAGCGGAACGGCACGGCGATCCCGGACACTAGCTGTTCAGCCGAACCCGTTCTGCCGGGATCAAGGGAGGGTACTCATTATTAATTTATGTGATGTTCTGGAGCGATACCGCATGAGACGTTTTGGTGAGGGCAGCGCCGGCCCGGCGCATGAAACATCGAAGGCGCCGGCCGGATTAATCAGGCAGATCGCAGGGTGCGCAGTGCGTGTCATTACGCTGGGGGCATCCGCGCTGCGCTCATCGGCAGGCCGGCTTGCGTTTACACTGAACCGGCACGTGGCCGAGTGGCAGCGCACGCTGCATGATGTTTCGGAGGATATAAAAAACATAACATCGACGAGCGAGGATGAATTTCTTGAGCTCGGCGGCAAGCTGCAGGGGTACTACACTGAAGCCGGCCGGCTGTCGGAAATGGCTGCAACCGCAGCCGGTCAGATGTCGGGTGAGGCTGTGGAGTCGGCCATACGGGAGTTCCAGGATATTTCTGAGCGCATCAGCAGCCAGCAGGGGCTTTCGGAAAAAAGCATTCAAGAGCTCCATGACGTACTGGCCCTGATCGACGATCTGCAGCAGCCGCTTGATTCTTTCGACCAGACGGTAAAAACACTCAATGTGCTGGCCGTATATACGCGCATTGAAAACGCGCATCTCGGATCGATCGAAACAGGCTTCGGCACGCTGGCAGACAGCATTCAGACGCTTGCAACAGAAATCAAGAACAAATCAAATGAAATAGCCCGGCAGACCGGCCAGCTGATTCCCATGATACGTACCACAACGGAAAAAATTGACGGCCTCAAGGATATCCAGCACAGCCGTGTCAATCTGATTCTCAGCAACACGAATACAAATCTTGAGGCACTGACGAATAAAAACCGCACATCGATCGAAACAACGCAGCAGATGTCACAGCAGTACAGCGCAATCTATGGAAACATCGGCGCCATCGTCACTTCAATGCAGTTTCACGACATAACCCGGCAGAAATTCGAGCACATTCATGAGGCCCTTGATGAATGCTCAACGAGGCTCTGCAACGGACCCGTTTTTTACGGTTTTTCCGCGAAAAATCCGGCCTTTCAGCAGATCTACAAGGCAGCCAAAATCACCAGGCTGCAGTCGGTACAGCTGACCGGAGCATTGAACGATATGACGAAGGCTGTGGGGGAAATGTTCTCGAACCTGGAGGCGGTGCGCAGCCGCATAACGGGCATGTGCCGGGACATTTCCGAGATCACCGGCAAAAGCGGTTCAGCCGACAATTCGTTTTTTGCCGACGTAAACCGGGATATAGCGTCGATAAAAGAGGCTCTTGCCGACTACGGCAGCGCACGATGCGAGGTTTCATCCGCCATGGAATCGGTGGCGGTTACCGTCCGCGAGGTTTCACGGTTCATCCGGGATATTCAGCAGATCGGAATACAGATTGAACGGATCGCCCTCAACGCACAAATTCGGGCCGCCCATATCGGACATGAGGGAGCGGCCCTTGGTGAGCTCGCAGAGGCGATTCAAGGTCTTTCGAACACAACAAACGCAACAACCATGAATCTTTCAGAAAAATTCAATATTATTGTCCGTGCGGCAGAGTCGATGCATGCCGAGAATGCCGGGCAGGATTCCGGAGAAGATTCGGCGGCGAAGATGACGGATGAGCTCGGTACCATGATGGGCTCTATCGAGTCGCTCAGCACCACTATTGAAGAGATTGTGGACAGAATGACCGGTGAAGGTCGGGCGCTGGCAGATGATATTGCCGCCACGATACGGAAATTCACCGTTCACGAAAGAATAGCATCGACCGTGGACCAGGCAGGTGCCCGTCTCGACGGTTTTGTGCAGGCTGCGGAAAACGTTATCCCTGCGGGTTTCATCCTGAATGACAGCACGGCGCAGGATTTACGAGAGCTCGAAGATCGATATACCATGCAGAGCGAGCGTGATATCCATCAGAATACTCTTGATCAACCGGTTGAATCTTTCGATCAGGTGTCCGACCGGGATGACGAACGCTCGGGAGCCGCTGAGAAGGAAGAGGATGATCTCGGTGACAACATCGAGCTGTTTTAGCTGCAGGATGGTGCGTTAACACAACAATGGGGACAAAACATGAACTGCACACTTTATCAGGATGAGGAACGGATACAGATGGTTTTTACCGGTAAGCTCTCAATCGAGCATGCCGCCGAGATGAAGGCAAAGCTGCTCGAGGCTCTGGCGAACAGCGAATCCCTGGAGCTCGATCTGTCGGATGTTGAAGAAATCGACCTGCCGTGTCTGCAGCTGGTTTGTGCAGCTCATCGTTCGGCAGGCAAAGCCGGAAAAAGTATAGACCTTTCAGGCAGTTCAGGGGCGGTTGCGCAGGCGGTGACTGCGGCGGGTCTGGATCGCAGCACGACCTGTGCGAACCACGGGGGCTTATGCATATGGAGAGGAGGTTCGGAAAATGAGTAAGGTCATCATGACGGTTGATGATTCCGCAAGTGTGAGACAAATGGTCAAGTTTACGCTCAACGGGGCGGGATATGATGTTATAGAGGCCGAGGACGGCCAGGATGCCCTGTCGAAGCTCAGCGGCACGCGGGTCGATATGGTGATTACCGATCTCAACATGCCGAACCTCGACGGGATAGGGCTGATACGGGCGCTCAGGCAGCAAAGTGCCAATAAGTTTGTCCCGATCATTATGCTTACCACCGAATCGCAGGACGGTAAAAAGCAGGAAGGCAAAGCAGCCGGCGCAACCGGCTGGATCGTCAAGCCGTTCAAGCCGGAACAGCTTCTGGGTGTGTTGAAAAAAGTGCTCGGCTGAGACGGGAGCCGGTATCGCTCCGGGCTCAGTATTTCTTTAGCATGAGGTAACTTATGAATAATGCACAGGATGTATTTCGGGAAGAGGCCTATGAGCTTTTAGAGGAGCTGTCAAGCTCCCTGCTCGAACTGGAGGAGGATCCGGACAACAATGATCTTGTGGGCGGGATATTCCGGGCGCTTCACACCATCAAGGGTTCCGGCGCCATGTTCGGCTTTGATGAGCTGTCGGCGTTTGTGCATGATATCGAGAACATTTACGACATGATTCGTGACGGTAAAATGAGTGTCAGCAAGAAGCTCGTCGACCTGACTCTCGCATCATGCGATACCATTCGGGCTATGGTGTCGCCTGACAGGGAGGGTTTCGATGCCGACATAAAAAAACAGCTTGAAGATATGTTCCGCCAGATGCTCCCTGCCGGGCCGGAGCAGCAGCAGAACGGTTCGGTCGATGAACCGCAGCAGGCAGCAGGCGGTGCCCGGATGATATATCGAATATATTTCAGGCCGCATGCAGACATTTTCATGTGTGGCACGAATCCGATCCTGCTGCTTAACGAGCTTCGTGATATGGGCGACTGTACCGTAATCGCCAAACTCGAAGATGTTCCGAGCCTCGAAGAACTCAACCCCGAGGAAAACTGCTGCGCGTGGGATATCATCCTGACGACGGATCAGGGGATAAACGCCATCAAAGACGTTTTTATTTTCGTCGAAGACAGTTGCGAATTGAAAATCGACACGATTGCGGAAAGCAGCGATATCGACGATGACGAACATAAAAGGCTGGGCGAGATACTGATCGAACGCGGCAATGTATCGCCGGAGGCGCTCAGGGAAGCACTTGCAGCGCAAAAGAAACTCGGGCAGGTGCTGGTTGATTCCGGTACGGTCGCTGCCGGGGAGGTCGAATCAGCGCTTGCCGAGCAGGAGCATATCAGAAAAATACGCAACGATAAAAAGCAATTCGAGTCGGCATCGAGCATACGCGTTGCCGCCGACAGGATAGACGCCCTGGTCGATCTTGTCGGTGAAATGGTGACGGTTCAGGCCCGGCTTTCACAGACGGCTTCCCAGCTCAACAGTACCGAGCTGAGCATGGTCGCCGAAGAGGTCGAGCGTTTGACGGCGGAGCTCAGGGACAACACCATGAGCATACGCATGCTGCCCATCGGCACGACCTTCAGCAAGTTCAAACGCGTTGTGCGCGACCTTTCCGCCGAGCTGTCAAAGGAAGTCGTGCTCGTAACCGAAGGGGCTGAAACCGAACTCGACAAAACAGTTATCGAACGGCTTGGGGATCCGTTGATGCATCTCATCCGCAACAGCATCGATCACGGGATAGAGCAGCCCGGCGTGCGTGAGGCGGCGGGCAAATCCCCCCAGGGCACCGTAAAGCTGTCGGCGAACCACTCCGGGGCGTTTGTGGTCATAACTATTACAGACGACGGTGCCGGGCTCGACCGCGATGCGATTCACCGTCGCGCAGTCGAACGCGGCCTGCTCAAAGCCGATGTGCCGGTATCCGACCGGGAAGTGTTCGAATGCGTACTCGCACCGGGATTTTCCACCGCCCGGGAAGTGACGAATATCTCAGGTCGCGGGGTCGGTATGGATGTCGTCAGGCAGAACATCGATGCACTGCGGGGCACAATAGACGTCAGCAGCGAACGGGGCCGTGGAACGACGGTCACCCTCAAGCTGCCGCTGACACTCGCTATTATCGACGGGCTGCTGGTGAAGGTTGCCGATGATTATTTCATCCTGCCGCTGTCGGTCGTTGAGGAGTGCGTCGAGCTGACCCGGCGTGATGTCGAGCAGATGCACGGCAAGAACGTCGCGAGCGTCCGGGGATCGCTGGTACCCTATATCAACCTTCGCGACCTGTTCAGCGTCAACGGTGACAGGCCGCCGATTGAGCAGATCGCCATCTGTTCGGTTGAAGAGCAACGGATCGGCTTTGTCGTAGATGATGTTATCGGCGGGCACCAGACGGTTATCAAGAACCTCGGCCGGATGTACCGTAATGTAGAGGGGCTTTCCGGGGCAACCATCCTGGGAGACGGTAACGTCGCGCTTATTCTCGACCCGGTAAAGCTTTCCCAGCAGGTAGAACAGAAGGCACAGGACCTATGCTGAGAGCGGAAAAAAAAACAAAGAGCACGCCGGCGGGTGAACCATATTATGGCGCTGCGATGTCCGCCAGGACGTTTGAGCGGTTCAGTTCGTTCATTGAGGATTCCACGGGAATAAAAATGCCGCCGGCCAAACGGACCATGCTCGAGGGGCGACTGCGCAAGCGCATGAGAAAGCTGGGCCTGGGCTCGTTTGAAGCCTATGCCGATATGGTTTTCACCTCCGGCGAGAACAGCCTCGAACTTGTCAATTTGATCGATGCGGTGACGACAAACAAAACAGATTTCTTCAGGGAGCCGGGACACTTCGACTATCTGGTGAAAAACGTTTTGCCCGAACACATGACCGCTGCAGGGCATTGCAGCAGGCAGAAGCTCAAGGTGTGGAGCGCCGGCTGCTCGACGGGCGAGGAGCCCTACACGCTTGCAATCGTTTTGAGCGAGTTCGCCGAACAGCACAAAAGCTTTGACTTTTCAATACTGGCTACCGATATTTCAACGCGCGTGCTGGACAAGGCGGTGAGCGGTGTTTACGACGCTGAAAAAATAGTGCCCGTGCCGCAGGCACTGAGAAAAAAATATCTTCTGCGGGGCAAAGGCGAAAAGCAGCATCTTGTGCGGATCGTTCCCGAGCTTCGCAGCCGGGTGAAGTTTCAGCAGCTGAACTTCATGGATTCGGAGTTCGGCATTCGCGACAGGATGAACGTAATATTCTGCCGCAACGTCATCATCTATTTCGAGCGCGCTATGCAGGAACAGCTTTTAAACAAATTCTGCAGGTATCTGGCCCCCGGCGGCTATATATTCATGGGTCACTCCGAGACCCTGAGCGGCCTGAATGTGCCTCTTGTACAGGTGTCGACAACTGTGTACCGGATGGCAAACCAGGCGTAACTTTCTATTGCAGGAAAGGATACACGGTGAACAATAAAATCAGAGTGCTTGTTGTGGATGACTCGGCGGTCGTGCGGCAGACGCTTGAATCGCTGCTGAACTCGGACCCCCGCATCGAAGTTGCGGCAACAGCATCCGATCCTTTTGTCGCTGCAGAGAAAATCGCCAGGGAAGTTCCGGATGTCATTACCCTGGATGTCGAGATGCCCCGCATGGACGGCATTACTTTTCTGCAGAAAATCATGAGCCAGCACCCCATACCGGTCGTTATCTGCTCGAGCCTTTCGACCTACGGATCACAGACCGGTCTCAAGGCTCTCGAATGCGGTGCGATCGAGGTTATACAGAAGCCGTCAATAGGAACAAAGAAGTTTCTCGAAGAATCGAAGATACGCATATGCGATGCAGTGATCGCGGCCAGCGTTGCATCGCCCAAGCGAATTGCAGCTCCGAAAAAAGTCGAGCCGAAGCTCTCGGCGGATGCCGTGATAGCGCGCCCGAAGGACGCCAGCCGGGCAATGCTGGAAACCACGGAAAAGGTGGTTGTCGTGGGTGCTTCAACCGGGGGCACGGAGGCCCTGAAAGTATTTCTGGAAGCCTTTCCGAAAGATTCACCCGGTATTGTTATCGTGCAGCACATGCCCGAAAAATTCACCTCGGCGTTTGCCCAGCGCCTGGACAGCACGTGCAGCATCGATGTCAAGGAGGCCGCCGGCAACGACACCGTTGTCAGAGGCAGGGCCCTGATCGCACCGGGCAACCGGCACACGCTTCTCAAACGCAGCGGCGCCCGCTATTTTGTCGAGGTCAAGGACGGGCCCCTGGTGTCCCGCCACAGGCCGTCGGTCGATGTCCTGTTTCGGTCTGCAGCCCGCTATGCCGGCAACAATGCGGTCGGCGTTATCATGACCGGCATGGGCGATGACGGCGCTCAGGGCCTGCAGGAGATGAAGATGGCCGGGGCCTGCACCATCGCGCAGGACGAGAAAACCTCGGTTGTCTTCGGAATGCCGCAGGAGGCGATCAAACGCGACTGCGTCGACGCGGTGCTGCCGCTTGACCGCATTGCCGCTAATGTGCTGCAGCGGTGTTCGTAGCGGGCGGCGGGGTGTGATGGGAAAACGCAGCAGCGGTGAAAAGATAATTACATAGAGCTTTCGGTGAGCGTATGACATTGGGGCCTGCCGTCCATGAAGACGGCGAACAGCTGAAAAAAGAGCGGCGCTTTCGCTCGATCGTTGAGAATGCGCAGGATGCAATCATCGCCTGCGATGACGGGGAAAGAATCGTAGTGTGGAACAGGGCCGCGCAGAGGATTTTCGGATACGGAGAGCAGGAAATACTCCACGAGCCTTTTTCCATGCTGCTGCCTGTCCGGGTACGCGAAGGACATGCACAGGACGGTTTCGGCGGCGGCAGTGCCGCCATGTTCGATGCGCGGGAATCCGGAACAGCGGAGACTGTCGGGCTGCATAAAAACGGATCCGAACTTCCTCTTGAGGTTTCCTTTGCCCGCGCAGATGAGCACGACGAATTGTCCGTCATCTGTTTTGTTCGTGATATCACAAACCGCAAGCAGGATGAGCGTGCCATGCAGCAGGCAAAGGAAGCCGCCGAGGAGGCCAGCCTCCTGAAAAGCGAATTTCTGGCAAACATGAGCCATGAGATCAGAACGCCTCTCAACGGCATTCTGGGAATGATCGAATTGCTTGCGGATTCCCGCATGGATGAGGAGCAGCGCGAGTACATTACAATAGTAAAAAAATCATCGGATACCCTGCTGCGGGTCGTCAACGATATTCTTGATTTTTCCAAGCTGCAGGCAAAGCGGCTGCAGCTCGAAGAAACGGATTTCAATCCGCGCTCGCTGCTTGAAAGCGTTATGGCATGTTACCGCGTACGGTCACAGGAAAAACAATTGCTGCTCAGATGCGATTTCGACGATGCGCTTCCTCCCAGGCTGCGGGGCGACCCCGGGCGCCTGCGTCAGATCGTATCGAGCCTCGTGGACAATGCCGTCAAGTTTACCGAGCAGGGATCGGTGCGCCTGTCGTGTGCTTTGGCCGGGGCAGCAGCCGCAACGCAGTGCGGCGAAGCCGTGCCTCCGGCCACGGTGCGGATGCTGCTGAAGGTAGCCGATACCGGCATTGGAATACCGCAGGAAAAAGCCGAGTGCATTTTCGAAAGCTTCAGGCAGGCTGATGGATCGACGACGCGCAGATACGGCGGAACGGGTCTCGGTCTCAGTATTACCAAAGAGCTGGTTGAACTCATGGGCGGCACAATATCTCTGGAAAACAAAACGGGCCGCGGCTGCACGTTTATCGTCATGCTGCCCTTTGCATCTGCACCGCCGTCCTGTGCGACTGCAATTGCAGGCCCGGTCAGGGAAGCTCGTATACTCATTGTCGACGACAAGCACCGCCGCCGGGAGCGGGTTGCCGGCATAGTCGAGTCCGGCGAAACAATGCACGCGTCATATGCAGACAGCGGGAAAGACGCCCTGCAGATTCTGTCTGCCGCCGCCGGGGAGGATTGCCCGTTCCAGGCCGTTATCACACAGTACAACCTTTCGGACATGAACGGATTCATGCTTGCCGAAAAAATCAACAGCATGTGCACGGCATGCTCTCCACGGTGCATAGTGCTCATGTCGGCGGGGCTGCGGGGGGATATGACGCGCTGCCAGGATGCCGGCGTAGCCGCATATCTGCAGAGCCCGGTGCCGCAGGCGGTGCTTGTCGAAGCCCTTGAAAAGGTGCTGCACGAGTCGTGGCGCGGTGAGACGGTTACCAGGCATATGCTTACCGGTGCCTCCGAAACAGCCAGTGTTCTTCTGGCTGAAGACGACGATGTCAATCAGCTGGTGGTCAAAGAGTGTCTCGAGCGGCTGGGCTGGTCGGTAACGGTGGTCGGTACCGGCGCGGCGGCAGTCGCATCACTGGCAGAAAAGGATTACGATATCGTGCTTATGGATATACAGATGCCGGACATGAACGGAATCGAGGCGGCCAGAAAAATACGGAATCGGGCAACGCCGGTCAGGCGGCATGATGTGCCTATACTGGCGCTCACCGGCCATGTTCTTTCCGACGACCGCGAGCGATTTTTAGAAGCGGGCATGGACGGTGTTGTAACAAAGCCTGTCGATTTCGACGAACTGATTTCCGCTATAGAACAGAGCAGGCGTGCACCGGCTGCCGCAGACGACAGGGTGGTTTAACATGAAGTTCCGGTTTTCGATAAGGAGGATAGGTTATGCGAACACTGATTGTTGAGGATGAATTCGCCAGCCGCATGGTACTCAGCAGAATATTGTCCAGTTACGGAGAATGCGATATCGCCACCGATGGCGATGAGGCGGTGCAGGCCTTCAGAATCGCGCTCGATGACATGAGCCCCTACAGTCTTATCTGTATGGACATTATGATGCCCAGGAAGGACGGCAGAGCCGCCGTTCAGGAGATACGCTCGATCGAGCAGAAGCTCGGCATGAGCGGGTCGAATGAAGTGAAAATACTTATGACCACAGCGCTTGATGATCCCAAGAATATCGTCGGATCATACAAGGACGGTGCGACAGCGTATCTTGCGAAGCCGATAACCAAAGAGAAAGTAATCGAAGAAGTTCGCAAGCTCGGCCTTATCGAATAAGATCACCGGACATAGCCGAGGGCCTCGAGCTTGTCCTGCATATCAGCATCGATCACGACGACGTCGGCCTTTTCGCTGAACAGCGGCGGGGTGTTCTTATGCGCTTCAAGGGCAGCTGTCAGCATGTCCACCGCTTGATTGTTCCCGCCGACAGCCTCACGCTCGTCCGGATCAACGGCGAGGTCGTACACTTCGACACCCTCTTTTCGGGCCGGGCCGACAAGTTTCCACTTGCCGGACGTGTCGTTCGTCGTAAATACAATTTTGACGTCATTCTTAATCAGGCAATATTTTTCGCTGCCGTACAGCACGCCCGAGGCATACACCGGAAGATGTCCGCCGGAGGCGTCGTCCGCAACGACCGTCAGATCCACGCCTTCGAACACGGCAGGCGGTGCCGGAATGCCGCAGATGCTCAGCACCGTCGGTGCCAGGTCGAGCAGCCTGACCGGCGTTCGTACGGAGCGTTTTGCAATGCCGGGGCCGGCGATGATGAGCGGGATGTGCAGCAGCTCGTTGTAGAGCGTATGGCCGTGCTCAAAACTACCATGGTCGCCGAATTCATCGCCGTGATCGGATGTGATGATGAAAACGGTATCGTCGAGCATGTTATTCTGCTGCAGGGCGAAGAGAATCGTTTTTATCTGGTCGTCGACGAATCGGATCTGCCCGTCGTACAGCGAAACGATATGCTGCATGGCGGCTTCCGACAACGTGCCGTTATTCAGCATGCCGCGTACCTTGTTGAACAGGCTTTTTCGGTTGCCCGGAATGAACCGGGGGTCGTGCCGCTCGACAAAACGGCTGTTATGGGGGTTCTTGGTATAGGGCGTGTGCGCATCCATAAAATGAAGGTATGCGAAAAACCTGCTTTTTCCTGCGGCGAAGGCCCCGGCAACAAAATCGGTGGTCACGTGAGCGCCGGTATGTGTACGGTGCGGACGGTATACATGCTTTTCAAATCCCTGGTCGAATTTGAAAGGGGGCTTCAGAAACACATTGCCGCCGTTAAAAAACCAGGTGCGGTAGCCTGCATTGCGAAGTATTTCTGCAAGCGTCAGCGCCCGGTCGGGAAGGGTGCTGCCGCTGTCGACAACGCCGTGAAGCCGGGGGTGCAGCGATGTGAAAAGAGAGGCTACGGACGGCTTGGTCCACGGGGCGTTGGCATATGCCTGCTGAAAAAAGAGGCCCGCGCCTGAAAGTGCATTGATTGCGGGAGATGTGTCCCGCCCATATCCGTTGCAGCCGAGATGGTCCGCCCTGAGACAGTCGATAACGATCATTACGATATTCGGTCCCGCCGGGCGGTTCAGCGCCGAATCGGCATACATGACGATGTTTATAAGAAAAACAAAGCACAAAACGCACAGCCCTGCCGCCCGAATGTAACGGGCCGTTCCCTCGACCAGGGCCTGCGGCGAACATATCGCTGTGAACGCCATGCTGCGCGCGGCTTTTTTCTTCACAATACAGACGGCAGCGCAGTACATTCCATAGAGACCGATGCAGACAAGTGCCGCCGCCAGCACCCAAAAGGTGGAGGCCTCCTGCAGGCGCAGCAGGATAAGTCGATACATACCGTAATCAAAATACCGGTGCTGTGCAGCAGTGCGGGCCGCAAGGATACAGCCGATACACACTCCGGTACAGGCACCGATACTCAGAGCGGTGAAGGCGGCTGATGTGAGGCGGGATATCTGTTTCATGGTCGGCGGCTGCTCTCGTCAGGTACTATCAGCTTGACATGCTCTTTCACATTACCCTATATTCATCTCGAACGCAAATCCAGCCGATCATCAACAACGGGAGTGGAAGGTGTCGAGAAGTTTTGTCGTGCTCGGGCTGCTTGCCGCCAGCGTGTATGCCGGTGCGCTTTCGTGTGATTTTGTGGCGGGAGACCGGCAGTTCCTTCTTCACAACCCCGCTGCCGGTGATCCGGATGCTGCCCTGCGTTCCTTTACCGCCGACTACTGGGGCGCGCTGGGGGCACAGGCCTTTGTCTACTATCGTCCCCTGACTATTCTGACGCATTACTGCGATGTCTCGCTCTACGGCTTCAATCCGGCCGGACATCACCTGACCAATCTGCTGCTGCACGTCATCACGACGCTGCTGGTCTATCGCCTGTTTATTGTGCTGCTCCCCGGCGACTACCGGCCCGGTCTTGCCGGTGCAATCCTTTTTGCGCTGCATCCGGCACACACCCATACCGTAACCTATGTCATGGGCAGGACCGATCTGCTTGCAAGCCTGTTTTTTCTGGCCGGTCTGCTCATGCTGCTGCGACCCCGAACCGGTCTCCTGCAGCCGGTTTCGGCGGCTTTTTTCTACTTGTGTGCCCTGCTGTGCAAGGAAATAGCCGTAACACTGCCGCTGGTATTTCTTTTTTTATGCCTGTTTCGTCGACCGGACGGGCTGCGGACAATGAGGGATATCGTGCCGGGGCTGGCAGCCCTCTGCGGTGCGGGTGTGCTCTATCTGGCTGCACGTTCGGCAGCAGTCGGACTCGGGCCCTCTCCGACTGAACTGCCGCCGGGGGCTTTTTCGCTGTGGCAGCGTGCAGCGCTGCCGCTGATCACCTGCGGATTCTACGCGCTGAAACTGCTTTTCCCCGTAAACCTCTGCTACTACAGCAACCTGACCGTTCCGGGGTCTGCCGCCGACATTCTGATGTCCCATCACTGGTGGGCAGGATGCCTGACGATCCTTGCAGCGGTAATACTCGTGCTGAAAAAAAACAAAAGCGGTTTTGCCCTCGGCTGGATGCTGATAACGATGCTGCCGGTTTTGCATCTCGTGCCGCTGCCCGTGCTTGCAAAAGAAAACTACCTTTACCTGCCGTCTGTCGGATTCTGTCTGCTGTTCTCATGCATGGCGGCCGGGCTGCGTCAGGGACGGCTGCGGACGGCAGGCGCTGTTGCCTTTGTCTGTATATGCCTGCTGTATGGTGCAGGAACGCTGCGGCGCAACCGCGACTATCGTGACCCGGCGGTCTATCTGGCAAGCACGCTCAGAGCGATGCCGGCGGTTTCGTTTGAGCACAGAAACGATGTTCGTTACTTCGAGTCTTTTAAAAATCATTTTACTGCGTATCGAAACCTGGGGCGTCTGCAGCAGCTTCGACAGCAGCCGGGCCCGGCTGCTGCGGCATTCGAAAAAGCGCTCGAGTACCTGCCGGCATATCTTTCGCCGGCTTATTTTTCCGATACGGCATCGTCTCTCGGGGCCGTGTACATGCAGCTGGGGCGGCCGGATGATGCCTGCCGCATGCTCACGCAGGCGCTGCCGCACTCGAAGAAGAAGCACTACAACCATAACCTTCTCGGTATTATTGCAGCCCGCCGGGGCGATACCGCGGATGCACGCCGCCATTTTGAAGCGGCACTCGGTCATGAGCCGGATTACGCCCCGGCACAGCGCAACCTGACGAGACTGCGCCGGATTACCCGTTCACCGTAAGGATCATGCATATCGACGGTCTGACTTGCAAGCGCACCCGGCCGGACATCGCCGGCATCTTGAAACGGCCTCTGATCACCGGCGGCCTGCTTATCGCTGCAGCCGCTCTGCTGCGCCTGTTTTTTTTCTCCGGTTTCGTGCTCGGCGACGATCCGGCATATGCCGACTATGCCGCGCGCCTTCTCAGGGGGTCCTATCCCGCAATCGGCTCGCACGCGGTTTTTGCCTGCCGGCCGCTGCTGCTGCTCGCGATAGCCCTGCCGATACGGATTTTCGGCTGGTATGAGGCAAGCTTTGTCGCATCCGCAGCCGCCGCATCCCTTGTCTGTACGGCGGTGGTGTTTGCGGCAGGCACACGGCTCGCCGGTCTGCGCGCGGGTGTGCTTGCAGGGCTGCTGTTCGCCGTTTTTCCGCTCGATGCGGTGCATGCGACGACCATGTCGAACGATATCATCCTCTCCGCGCTTTTGTGGGGCGGCGCGCTGCCGATGCTGTGGCTTGTCCGTCGCAGCCCCGGAAAAAGGGAACTGCTGCTGAGTGTGCTGTCCGGAGCGGTCGTCGGTGCGGGTTCGGCGGTCAAGATCAATGCGGCGGCCTTCGGAGCACTTGTGTTTTGTGTTGTACTGCTTTCCTCGACGGCCTTCAGGAAAGCGCGCGCCTGTATGCCTGCCGCAGGGTGGCTTGCGGGCTGGCTGATCGTGCAGGGTCTGCTGCGCCTGTTTTTTTACCTGCAGTGCGGGGATCCGTTTGCCCAGTACCACGCTGAAATGCGATTCAATCTCGACTACAATCCGTCGGGTTTTATGCATGACAGCGGGCACGTGCGGGATGCGCTGCTGTTTTATCCGGGACTGATTGCGGGTTTTATACAGGAGGGGCACACCGGGCACCGCTTTATGCCCTATGGGTACATGCTGCTGCGGGTTTTCCGCGCCATGAGAATCCCCGCCATGCTTGCGCTGGGACTGCTGCTGATCATGCAGTTTGCGCCGCTGCAGCTGCTTCCCTCCTATGTTCCGATTCACCGCCTGCCGCGGTTCCTGCACAGCGCTGCGGTTCCGGCTGCCGTGGCGCTCGGTGTCGTGCTGAGCAGATTAAGCAGGAACGGGATGGTCACTCTGCGCATGCTCTCATGGGCGGCCCTTGCGTTTCTCGTCGTCACCTCGCTCCAGGCGGGGTATCGCAAGGCGTCTTTTTACCGGGACTGCGCCCGTGATCAGCGCTGGGCCTGGAGCGCTCTGGAGAAGCAGGACGTGCAGCGTGTCGTCACGGACCGGGAGATGGGAAACTACCTTATGTTTCGTTCGGGATTCAAGCCTTCCTATACCCTGCAGAGTCCGCCGCGGCTGCCCCGGACCATTAAACCGGGAGCGATCGTTGTTGCGGGCGGGGCCCGCCGGCCCGATATGTTTCCGGGATATGCCGCGGCATGGGCCAGGGGCAGGGCAGATGATCTGGAGGTTGTTGCCGAGGCGCCCTTTCCGCGACGGCCGTGGCGGCCGTCACCGCTGCGCCTGTATCGTGCTGCATTTCAACCTTGACACTTTTTGCCATAAAAGCATATACTTATCGGCAGCAGCGATGTATGCTGCGCAAGGAGGGGATGAATGTCCGTGCCGACCGCCACGGAGTATTTTGAAGGAATATTTTCTTCCTCAAATGACGGCATATTTCTGCTCGATTACGAGAGCCGCTTTTTGAGGATCAATCCCGCCTTTACGCGAATCCTCGGTTATGAGGAGCAGGATCTCCTGGGGCACACCTTCAGCAATATTATCCACAGAAACAAAAAAATAATTGAAATCACCTCGCATATCAAACTGTATCATGTCAATCAGGCCGCCAAGACACCGCTCGAGCTGATGCTCATCAGTAAAGACGGCGATAACGTACCGGTGCGGATGCGTGCGGTTATTGTGAAAACCCACCAGGGGGAAACGGCTGAAGCGGTCGGCATGATCGCGCCGTTGAAAAAGGATGTTCCCGGACAGGATCTTGATCACAAAACGTGGGAAGTGCAGCAGGACCTGAAAAACGTCATGAGCAATTCCGGGGACGCTATCCTCATCTGCGACGTCACCGGTCAGATCACTTCCGTCAACGAGCCGCTCCTGCAGATGCTGCTGTACGACAACGAAAGCGAAGTTCTCGGTCATCACCTCATCGAGCTGTCACCCTTCGAGGGCACGTATGATACGACGACCGACGAGCAGATAGCAATCGGCCCGGAGTATTACAACTACCAGACGGAAAAAGCCGGCGAGCTTTTTGAACGGGGCCGTGTTACCGATTATGAGCTGTATCTGATCAGAAAAGACCTGAAAATAATACCGGTCGATGCAACCATATCCATTCTCCGCGACCGGGACGGTGAGCGGCGCGGCTCGGTCGCCATAATCCGCGATCTCACCGAGCGCAAAATGAATGAGCGGCGAATGCTGGAGGCGCAGGAGAAACTGGAGCAGACCAACCGCGACCTTCAGGCCGCCATGGAGGAAGCCCGCAGCCTCGCCGCCGCAGCGGAAGGGGCCAATAAGGCCAAAAGCCAGTTTCTGGCAAACATGAGCCATGAAATCAGAACCCCTATGAACGGTATCGTCGGATTCGCCGAAATGCTTATCGATGCAGGCCTCAACGAGGAGCAGCGCGATTATGCAGAAACCATAAAACGCAGTGCTGATGCACTGCTGATGCTCATTAACGATATTCTTGATTTTTCAAAGATAGAGTCGGGAAAAATCGAGCTCGAACAGATCGAGTTCGATCCTGAAATTCTGGCCCACGATGTCTGCGAGCTGATCAGGCCGCGCGTGGAGGACAAGCCTATTGAAATTCTGTTGCGCATCGGCGATACGGTGCCGGCCCAGGTTGTCGGCGATCCCTACCGCTACCGGCAGGTGCTTCTGAACCTCATGGGAAACGCCGTCAAGTTTACCGATGAGGGCGAAATCGAGCTGTCGATCGATGTTGCAGATGAGGACGACGACAGCGTGCTGCTGGATGTCGAGGTGCGTGATACCGGGATAGGCATACCCCCGGACAAGCTCAAGGATGTTTTTGAAGTCTTCAGGCAGGCGGATAACTCTACCACCCGGCAGTTCGGCGGCACAGGGCTCGGCCTGTCGATCTGCAAGCGCATAGCACAGCTCATGCAGGGCGATGTCACGGCAGAAAGCGCGTTGGGACAGGGCAGCACGTTTCGCTTCAGCTCACGCATCAAAAAAACAGATGTTCGGCCGTCCCGTCTCAGTGCCGCATGTCCGGTCGAGGGGAAGAAGGCGCTGCTGGTCGACGACAACTGGAACAATCTTGAAATAATGAAGCATATTGTCGAACATGCGGGTATGCGGGCGGTTATTGTAAACGCTCCCGAAAAGGGCGCGGCGGTTGTTGAGGACGCCCTCACGGCAGGCGATCCGTTCGACATCGGCATTCTCGATATCCAGATGCCCCGCATGAGCGGCTATGATCTTGCGCGGATCCTGCGCGATCTGTCGTCCGGGCGGCTGCCGATGATCGCCGTATCCTCCCTGTCGGACCGCAATGCCCGCACCTGTGAAGAGGTCGGCTTTGCGGGGTTTCTCCCCAAGCCGGTCAACAGGCGCAAGCTGCTCAAGATGGTCGAAATGCTGCTCAGCCGGAATCATCAGGATGATCCCAGCAGGCAGATCATGACACAGTACTCCATGCGCGAAAAGGTCAAGCACTCCGTTTCCATTCTGCTGGCCGAGGACAATCCCGTCAACCAGAAGTTGGCCGTCACCATCCTGACAAAAGCAGGGTACTCGGTTGAAGTTGCCGACAACGGACGCGAAGCAGTAGAAAAATTCTGCGCGACTCCGGATGCGTTCGACCTTGTTTTCATGGATGTGCAGATGCCCGAGCTTTCAGGCATAGACGCCACCCGTGAGATCAGATCGCGCGGGTATGCGGAGGTGCCGATTGTCGCCATGACCGCGCATGCCATGAAGGGTGACAGCGACCGGTGTCTTGCCGCGGGCATGAACGACTATATCCCCAAGCCCATCAAGCGCGAGGTGGTTTTTCAGGTCCTGCGCAAATGGGTTTTCGAGAAAAGCCGCTGACGCACGCTTCCCCCAGATACGGCAGGTATTCACGTCCGGGAACACCGGCAATTCCGGCTTGACACTCTCCGTGCTTTCATCTTATAGTTTCAAATCCTGCTGTTTTTTCTGCGCGACATCATGGGCCGCCGGTGCAGTGCGACGCGACCCGACAGACGCTCGTTCCGGCACGGCAGCCGTGTTTTTTGAATGCAGTGGACAAGTACGGCGTGACGAAATCCCGGTGCTGTCCGGGAGCGTTCCGGAGAGAATTGCCAACCCATAGCTAACCCAGATGAGGAGGTCGACGATTATGACAAAAAAGCTTGCATGCCTGGTAATGGTTGTAACAGCTGCGACAGTGATGGCAGTCCTGCCGGTTGCACAGGCTCAGGGGAAAGGCATAACGCTCAGCTATGCCAATTTTCCGCCGGCACCGACATTTCCCTGCGTGCAGATGGAGCGCTGGAAAACCGAGGTGGAGAAACGGACAAACGGAGCAGTCAGCATCAATACCTTTCCCGGCGGCACGCTGCTGGGAGCCAAGAACATGATGGACGGGGTTATCGCCGGTCAGGCGGACATCGGCTGCCTGTGCATGGCGTATCAGCCGGGACGTTTTGTGGTAACAAATGCCACCAGTCTGCCGCTGGGTATTCCCGATGCGCGAACCGGGAGCCTGGCACTGCTGGATCTCTATGAAAAGTACAAACCCGAATCGTTTGCCAAGGTCAAAGTGCTGGCCATGTTCACCACGGCTCCGTCGAACATCATGTCGAAAAAACCGGTCAGGAACCTTACCGATATCGCGGGGCTGAACCTGCGCGCTTCCGGCGGCGCCGCCCAGATACTGAAAGCCTGGGGCGCCAACCAGGTGGGAATGCCCATGTCGGAGACCCCCGAAGCGCTGCAGAAGGGCGTTGTGCAGGGGCTTTTTTCGTCTCTGGAGGTTATGAAGGATTTCAAATACGCCGAGATGTGCAAGTATGTCACGATTACCGATACGGTCATCTATCCGTTTGCGGTTGTTATGAACATGGAGAAGTGGAACAGCCTGCCGGCCGGGGCTAAAAAAGTAATGGAGGATCTGATCCGGGAGCAGTCGCTGTGGACGGGCGAGTATATGGACGGCCATGTCAAGGAGTCGATCGAATGGTCGAAAAAAAATCACAGTGTCGAGTTTATCACGCTTGCCGCAGATGAAAAAGCACGCTGGGACGAAAAGCTGAAGTCGATAACTACCGACTGGATAGCTCAAACCGCAAAAAAGGGTCTGCCCGCAGCCGGGATCGTCGAAGATATCAAAAAAGCAATAGCGCAGCGCGTGAAATAGTGCAGCGGCCGGGCGGTGTCAGCCGCCCGGCCGCATATAATCAGGACGGGCCTGCTGCATGGTCGAAGTGCTTGACAGAATAAGCCGAACGCTCAACAGGATGCTGGTTTTTGCCGCGGGCGGCTGCCTGGCGGCAATGGTTGTGCTGACCTGCGCCAACATAGTGCTGCGCCTTTTTTCAGTCCCCATCCAGGGAACGTTCGAGCTCATGGGGCTGCTGGGCGCAGTCGTTGCAGCCTTTCCGCTCGGTTTTACCCGCATCAGGCGGGGGCACATCGCAGTCGATGTGCTTGTACACAGCTTCTCCCGCCCGGTGCAGCGCAGGCTCGAGGCTTTCAACAGCGCGATCTGCGCTGTTTTTTTCAGTGTGGTTTCCCGGCAGATCGCCGGATGGTCGCTGACTCTTAGAAGAACCGGCGAAGTCACGGAAACCCTGCGCATTATATTTTATCCCTTTACCCTGGCAGTATCCCTCGGGTGTCTCCTTCTGGCACTTGTGTGTGTCGTCGATCTGCTCAAGGCTGTTTTTCACGATAAAAAGGCTCAACAGTGAACCTCGCACTCATAGGTGTTGCAGGCATCTTCGCTTTGCTCGCGATGCTTTTTTTTCTGGGCATGCCGGTAGGCTTCGCGATGGCTATCGTGGGGTTCTGCGGCTTTTGCACGGTGGTGTCCTTCAAGGCAGGGCTGGGCATGCTGAGCACCGACCTGTGGTCGAGCTTTTCCTCGTACGGGCTGACGGTCATACCCCTGTTCATTTTTATGGGGCAGATAGCGTTTTACTCCGGCGTTAACGAAAAGCTGTATGATGCGGCCTACAAGTGGGCGGGGCACATCCGGGGCGGCATCGCCATGGCAACCGTTCTGGCCTGCACGGCCTTTGCCGCGATCTGCGGCTCAAATGCGGCCACCGCCGCCACCATGACAACGGTCGCGCTGCCGCAGATGCGCAAGTACCGCTATAATCCCCGCCTGAGCACCGGCACCATCGCCTGCGGGTCGACGCTCGGCGTGGTTATTCCTCCCAGTGTCGTTCTGATCGTTATCGGGCTCTACACCGGCCAGTCGATCGCCAAGCTGTTTTACGGCGGCGTTGGAGCCGGGGTGCTGCTCTCGACCTTTTTTCTGCTGACCATATATCTTGTGTGCACCCTGCGGCCGCAGTGGGGCCCGGTTGGCCCCGCCTTTTCGCTGCGCGACCGTTGGCATTCGCTGCCGGGGGCCTTCGACATGCTGCTGCTGTTTCTGCTGGTCATGCTGGGGCTGTACTTCGGCTTTTTTACCCCGGCCGAAGCCGGTGCCGCCGGAACACTGTTCGCCGTCCTGATCGGCATCATCCAGCGGGGCCTTACCTGGCGGGGATTCCTCGCGGCTGCGGCCGATACCCTGAGCGTGTCCTGCATGGTCATCATGATCGTCGCCGGAGCCACCATTTTCGGCAGGTTTCTCACCGTCACCCGGATACCCTATGACGTGGCGAACTGGGTCGCCGGGCTTCCCGTGCCGGGGGTGGTGATTATGGGATTTATATTCCTGATTTACATACTGGGCGGGATGGTCATGGACGCCCTGGCGCTGCTGCTGATTACCATCCCGATTTTTTTTCCGGTTGCCGGGCAGCTCGGCTACGACCCCATCTGGTTCAGCGTCACCATAACCGTTGTCACGACCCTGGGTGCCGTGACTCCGCCGGTCGGGGCCACAACCTATGTTGTGGGCGGCATGGCAAAGGATGTTCCCCTGAAAGAGGTGTTCAAGGGCGTTGCCTACTTCCTTCCCGCCTACGTGTTCTGCGTTGCAATACTCATGCTGTTTCCCCGGATTATAACGTTCCTGCCCGACCTGTTGCAGCACTGATATACCGATGCAGCTGCCGGAAAACATCATAGACATGCACTGCCACACTGCAGGAATCGGCGCGGGCGACAGCGGCTGTTTTATCTCCCGCAGCCTGCAGAAAAGCTGGAAGTTCGGCATTTATTTAAAAAGTTTCGGAGTAACGCCTGGGCAGCTGAAGCGGCAGGGAGACGGTCTGGTTATGCAGAGGATCGCTGATCACATCAGCGGGTCGCGCTGCGTGTCGGGTGCCGTGGTACTGGCCATGGACGGTGCAGTCGGAGAGGACGGGCGCCTCGACAGGGAACAAACCGAGCTGTACGTGCCGAATGCTTTTGTGTCTGCACACGTCAAAAAGCACGATACCCTCCACTACGGTTGCAGCATCAACCCCTACCGGAGCGATGCCCTCGAGCGCCTGCAGGGGGCAATCGATGATGGTGCGGTGCTCTTGAAATGGCTGCCCTCGATCATGCACATCGATCCGGCCGACGAGCGGCTGACGCCTTTTTACAAAGAGCTTGCCCGGCTCAAGCTGCCGCTTCTGTGCCATACCGGCGGCGAGCGCAGCTTTACCAGAGCCCGCGACGAGCTGTGCGATCCACGGCGGCTGGAGCTGCCCCTGTCGCTCGGGGTAACGGTTATTGCAGCCCATCTCGCAACCAACGGGACAACCGGAGGGGAGGACAATATGGACCGCCTGCTGGGCATGTTTCCGCACTATTCGAACCTGTATGCCGATATTTCCGGCCTGACCCAGGCGGACAAGACGCGCTATGTCACCCGGACCCTGAAGCATAGCGGCATTCACGAGCGCCTGCTCTACGGCACGGACTTCCCCCTGATTGCTACTGCCCTATACCTGCCTCTCTTTCATTTTTTCAGGATCGGCCTGCAGGCCGTCAAACTCCACGGCATACAGAATCCCTGGGACCGGGATGTCATGCTGAAGCAGGCCCTGGGCATACCGGGCCATGTGTTCAGCCGCGCCGGGCACATGCTCGGGATTTGCAGCGGTTAGGCCGAGAGTTCGATCCGGTCTGCATGTGGTGCGTTTGCCCTGTATTCGGTATATTTACTTTCGTTTGAAACAGCCTTTTTATGGTATACGGATAATGCTACGGCGATCGAGCACACAGCCTCACACACCGGCGCCCGCATAGAAGCATATCCGAAGGGTGTACCGGATTGCGTCAGCCGGCTGAACAGCGATACACGAACAGCGCACGATGCTGCACAGCAGCAGATGCTATATGCTTTTCAAACCTGTTTTTTCGTGACATGGTATTGCAGGAAAACAATTTATAAAAGGGGGTGTTATGAAAACATATCGTAACGTTGTACCGGCGGTTGCTTTTATAATTTTTGCTTTTGCAGTGCTGAGCTGTGACAGGCACTACCCCTATCCCGACGAAGACATCCGGCAGATGATCTGGGATACCGGCGGGGGCGGAGACCTGCGGTTTGAAATAGAACCTGATGCGGAAAATTTCGACATCACGGTGACACGCTGCAACTTCGTACCGGTCAGCCGGGAGATCGTTCTGACGTCCCGGGACGGCGACGTCCATGCGCTGGTCGAGAGCATTTTCGATAAAAGCAGGAACCTGTACAACGATACTTATATTCCCGCCGGGGCGACGGGAACCTGGACATCCATTACGCTTGTGTTCGAGAGCGGCAGGGAGCTCACTATCGATAACATTGCGGTCCAGGGCGGGGACCTGTTACTCCTCTATGAGTTTGTAGACGACCGGATGAGCAGCTGACGTCCTGCGCAGGTAACGAATTACCATAGCCCGTTTCCCGAACGGATTCGGACGCCACGGAGCGCGTTCCCCGGAATCATATCTCCTTTGCGGGAGGACCACGCTTTGTCGTGGCCGTTCTAATGCTGTGATGCCGGGCTCTGCTGTTCCGTAAATTGCGCTGCACCGGCACTGTCGAAATGCTTTGATACACCTTGCTGATGTATCGCAGAAGAGACTACCGCTTGAAAACCACACTCCCTGTGCTATGCTGCCGGGTGTGGGCTGTGGCACGAAGGCTGCAAATCCGAGGTCGGCGCGATTACTGCATACCTGTCGAAAGTCTGCACGTTCTGGTACAAAACACAGCCGCGATGTATTGAAAATAGTTAGTGTCTGAACGGAAACCCGGATTTTTGTGCTGCCGGAGGCCCGATTCTGTTC
>CAZFIB010000051.1:0-30431 GCA_964518865.1 uncultured Thermodesulfobacteriota bacterium | reverse complement strand
TTGTCAAACTCTGTGAGTCCCCCGGCAGAGCCGGGGGTTTACCCATGATTATTATCGTATGGTTTTGGTCATGAAAACATTTCATGCCCAATAAATTCTTGCCAAGCCATCGTTGTTTATCATACTATCCATGTAGTAAGGATGACATCCGTCTGCACGGAGCCAGAGCCTGGTCAAAGTATTCCAGTATCTGCAATAAAACCATACCTCGCAAATAGTAATTACCAATGAACTCTCTTCCCGATCGGTTCCATATCGGCACACAGCGGGCAGGCAGCACCTACCTCTACAACCTGCTGAAAGAACATCCTGACATATCACTCAGTTCCTTCCAGGAGGTCAACTATTATACAAAAAATTTTCGTCGCGGTAAAAACTGGTACTGTGAAACATTCTCCGCAAACGGTGTGCCCATTGATACATCTCCAGTATATTTCAGAAAGGGGGATGTTGTAGCCCCCCGCATCAAGGAAGTGCTCCCGGATGCCGATCCCCGCTTTTTACTTATAATCAGGAACCCTATTGACTACCTCTATTCTCTGTATCATATGCACCTGAATATCAGGCACTTTAAAAAAAGGCCGGATGAATTCCCGACGATACCCAGTTCATTTATTGAGTTTGTTGACCGCTATCCGCACTACCTCGATTACGGTCGCTATGCAGAAACATTAGAAGAAAATTGGCTTACAGTTTATGCTGTTTCACGGTTTAAAATTGTTTTGTTTGAGGATTTCATATCTAATACGGATGAAGCACTGTCTGAAATTCTTGATTTTTTCGGGCTCCGACAAATGAAGCTTGCTACCGTAGCGGCCAGCAAAAACAAAATGCTCAGAAGCTCCCTGTTGTTTGTTTTAAAAAATAAAATAGTAAAAAATCAAGGCTTAAAAAAACTCCTCAAAAAAAGCAGGCTTTTCAACCTGGCATACGACCGCCTGCTGACCGCAAACCCGCCAAAATTGATACCGAGCCAGAGGAATCTGCTGAAAGAGCTGTTATCTGACGATGTTGTCAGGCTAGAAAAAATCATCGGGCACCCCCTCCGCCCGTGGCATGACTTTTATCACATTACGCAACACTAAACACCCCCGACTGTAAGATAAGCTGGCTCAGTACGGCCGTCGAACCATTGCCTGTACCTGGTTACAATAAATGTGTTCAACCGGCACCAAAACAAACACGGCATGCTGTAAAAGCGATCAAGATACGGTACATGTTGTACTTGCCGGTCATGGTGTTTTTTGATATACGATCATTGCCGATTCCTTAATTCAAACCTAAACACACAAAATGGTATCTTTAATAGCGTGCAGAGGTGACGCCCGTTTTCATCAGCAATTTGCCGAAACACTCGTTGACAAGGGTGTTCTTGATTTTTCCATACAGGGATGCCACGGGCAGTCTTTTCTTGCTGCATTCATTTATTATATTACCGGCAGCCCTCAATCCATATGCTATGCCTCTCTTTTGATGTATGCAGGCGCTCTGTGTCTTTTGTACAAAATAAAAAAAGAGGCGATACTGCTTTACCTCTTGATACCATACTTATATGTCGATGCCGTAAGCGGTCTGACTGTCAACGCACTGGCGTTTGTTTCACTGCTCATCATCTATCTGGCAAAGATCGAGTCAAGGCTGACACTCGGGGTATATATCGTTTCAGTACTGTTCAGGCCTTTTGCTCTGTGCCTGTTCCCGTTTTTATACCCGTCGTGGAAAAAACACCGATCTGATGCCCTGTGGTATGTGTTCGGCCTGATTTCCTGTGCGGCTGTTTCCCTCTATTTATTCGAATCATTTCAACAGTCAGGCCGTTTGTTTAATGCCTGGTCTAATGCGGTCACTCGGAATTCGCCTTTTATTGCAAGTCTGGTGCAATCCCCTTATGATGTTATAAAAAACTTCGGCAGACTGTTAATCGTGGCTACCGTTGATTTTGACTACAATTACGCCCGAAACTATACAGTGACACGGGCCATGATTTCACCGGTCGTCACCTATTTCGGCATAAAAAATATAATGGCAAACAGGAGATATCTTTCCCTTGTGGCCATATCGGCAAATATATGCATGTATGCAGTTATTATCTATGCCTTTCCGAAATATCTCATACCTGCCTACATGGTGGTTATCATAGCAGCCGCCGATTATATAAAAAACAAAGATTTTCTCTGGCTTACCGGCCTGACCGCATTTGCTCAGTTCTACTGCTTCTTTCATCGCTGACGCGTTTGAGTATAGCCAAAAAAAGGAGACAGTTCCTCGTCGATTTTTTTAGAAATAAAAACAATATCCTCCTCCGGCAAATAATCCGCGTACCCGCCTACCCGGCCTTTTCTGGTCTTGTAAGACTCCTGATCATTCCTGTCAGCCGGAATAAGCTCCGGTGTGTTCAGCTTACCGGAACGCTCAAGACGGTGCATGTTTTCAAAGCGGGAGGCCGCAACAGCCTGGCGTGTGATATGAACGCCGGCATCGTGAATGCCGATAAAATGCAGCAGTTTCCGAATCTGGTTTTCCGTGTCGCGGTGAAGTGCTTCATAGGTAAGCAGCAGAAAATCCTCCGGCACATGCCTGTTTTCCGCCCAGACATTCATATATGTTATAAGTGTGTCGATACCGTACGCGGGATTTCTGATAAATTCTGAAATATTGGAAAAATGAAGGTTTTTGCGCTTTGTCATTTCAAAAAAATAGGACACCATGACATCCCGCGGGTCACGGGCAAGAAATACGACCTTTTTGTTTTTGTACCGGTTTTTATTCCGCTCAAGCATATGAAACGTGGTGCCGCGGCTGTCCTCATGCTCGAACGTCGCTTTCAGCCTTTTACCGTCACGGTAAAAATATTTTGCATCTTCGACGAGATCCCTGATGTCACCTTTACCCTGCAGCCGGGAGAAAACTCCGGCCAGTATCATTCTCACCCAGGTGCGGCCTGATTTCGGGAATGAAAGAATATAAACATCCGTAGTGAAATGGTTATACAAAAGAATGGCTTTATAGGAAAACGGTATCTTTTTCGTAAGAAGGTTTCCTGCTATTCGCTTAACCGGTTTCATAACTTACTCCAAAACCCTTTCCCATTTTTCAAGAACAAGCGGCAATGCAGAGTCGGACAGCCTTTTTTGCGCCTCTCTCCCGAGCCTTTTTCGCAGCTCCTCATCACATGCCAGCCGCAAAAGAGCATCAGCAAGACGTCTCTCATCATCCGGAGGGACAACCAGCCCGCTTATTTCGTGCTCCACATATTCAAGCGGACCGGGGGAAGCATCGCTTACAATCACGGGCAGACCGCATGCCATCGCCTCAAGCAAGGCATTCGGGGTTCCCTCATAGCGGGACGGCAGCGCAAAAATCGAAGCAGCTCTGTAATAGGCAAACGGGTCGCTAACCGTACCAAGCCAGTCAATCCGGTCTGCAATACCCAGTGAACCACTCAGAACAACAAGATCATCCCTGAGCGGCCCGTCTCCGGCAACAGCAAGCTGCCAGTCGGGAACAGCATGTCGTATGCGTGCGAATGCTCTTAACAGAACATCATGGGCTTTTTGCGATGTCAGGCGTGCAACGTTCAACACAGTCGGCCTGCACACGCAGGCCGGCGCTATGCTGTCAGGAACAACCAGCGGATTCGGAATATAATGAATTTTATCTGTCGATGCGTATGCCCTGAGGCCTTCACTCACTCCTCTGCTGTTTGCTACGATACAATCTGCCCTGGCATAGCTCCACTTCCTGAGCATATCCCATGGCCATCCGAGATGCTGCAGTTTGGGGTCATTGCGTTCGGAAATAACCACTCGTAAACCCATGCCATATGAAGCAAGCAGCGTTAAAACATTGGTGACCGGCAGAAAACTTATAATGACCTGCGGGGCAGTCGTGCGAAGGGCTTTGCTCAGCCTGGCTATACGGCTGAGCGATAAAAAAAAACCCTTGACCGGCGAGTGCGCACGCCGGTGACGGCCGATAGAATACCTGAAAATGTTTCGGTGTAAGGAGTAAAAATCATCCGCTGAGGGCGACAAGGTAATAATGCTGACCGCGCGCCCCTGTTCGGACCAGGCATTGGACAGCATGCTGACAACACGCTCTGCTCCGCCGGCCTTGAGAGAGTGCAAAACGATCGTGATTCGCATCGGGATCACTCCGATGACCGCTTACGTCTCAATCCGATAAGCCTGCTCATAGTACCGAATCTTCGGTTTTGGATAAAATTGGGCGGGCCGTGCAAAATGCCTGCGCATCCTCTGAAAGCATCCGGTTCATTTTGCTGATCATATAAACCCGGAACCCCAGCAGGTGAGGATTCATTTCAAGCTTGACACACGTTTTTTTCAACGCATGCTTCAATCCCATCGGGAAATGCTTCTTTGCCTTCCTCACAAAATTCCTCAGCGGCCGGGCCGGTGGTGTACCGTTCGAGCTTTTCAAGCCTTTGAGCGTCTGATCAACAAATTCGTCGGAAAAAAGCTGTCTGCAATATTCGCTTTCGAGCTCTGCCGACAGTTCATCAACCACCCGGCCGGCGGACAAAATTGTACTCAAGCTGGCATTCCCGTAGCTTTTTGCCGTTTCAATTTCACCGAGCATCGGTTTCACTATTTTTTTAAACAGCCGCTTGTCCGAGCGCAATCGATCCGGAAAGCCACGAAGAGGTTCGATAACACACCGGCACAGAAAAGGATTCATAACCTCAACATATGAAGCTTTTATTTCCGTTAAGGCTGCCATCACATAGGGAATGCGGAATTCATGGTGAAGGCGGTCACGCCACGCTGCAAGAGACTCTTTCTTTCGGCGTTCGAGATATGCAGGCCACTGCTGTGTGACAACCTCTCCCATGCCGAAACGATATCTGTCGTTCAAATTTGAATACCCGTCGAGAAACCTTCCGCCGATGCACAGCCAGCAGTCAAAGTAGGACTCAATTGATCCCTGGTCGCCCCTGATCACACCGGCAACCCCCTCCTCATGCAGCCGCTTCCATATGTTCAGCCCGTCCATATAGCCTGCGACATGGTCAATCCTTCCTTCACCGGTCGAAAGAAACCGGTTAAAAACAATGTCTATCGGCTCTGGGGAGATATCGGTTTCAAAATACTGATGATCAATTCCCAGCGATGCGGCAACCTGTGCAGCGACAGCGGCATCATTGTGGCAGTCCTGAATCTGGTCTTTGAGCCCCCAGGTGACGGCTTTCAGTTTCGAGCCGTTTTTCAGCATGGCAAGTATGCTGCGGCTGTCTATTCCGCCTGAGAGCATCAGCGACCACTGTGACGGATCAACGTCGAGCGTATCGAACAAATCGTTCAGTGCGGCTCGATATACCGACTCGCAGTCGGCCTCGGAATTACAGCGCTGCACAAATACAGCACGTTTACGCTTGATTGACAGCTTCCATGTCGAGCGGTCAAGAACAAGTCGCGAATCAGGTCCGAGCGATTTGATGCGATGGTCCCATGAATACCCCGGCCCGAGGCAGCCGCAGGAAAGCATCCAGGGAACCGCAGCACTGTTCAGTTGAAAGTCGCCCAGCAGGGCGACGATGGCCCGCTGTGATGTCGAGGCAATAAACAGGTCATCCCTATACACATACCAGATTGTTCGTGAAGCCACTATGTCCGAAACCAGTTCAACGGTATCGCTGTCTGATCGAAAAAGTGCATAGCTTCCATCCGGCACCTCAGAGCCCGGTCTCCACCACTGAGCATCCGGACAAACCATGTGCCCCAGGCAGACGCTGTCGTGTTTCCTCCCGACAGTCGCGTTGACATTCATCACCGCAGCCATCTTTCCAAAATCGACAAACACCTCTGGTTCCGGCCAGTCAATGTTGTCGGGAGCCAAACGTCGCGACAAATCATAAAGCACCTTTACATAGCCGGACACATCGCGACAATCCTTGAAACACAACATCAGGCACTTTGCCATCAGGAAATCACCATACTGACAATCGTTATATCAGGTCTCAAGCACAACTGTTTCAGGATCAACCTTTAACAGCAAAAACCTACCAAAACGCACTATGCGTTCGGGTTCTGCAGAAAAGGCCATGCGTTTTTTCGTCCCTTTTACAGGTATAGCAATAGAGCTCTCACCCTGGAATTCATCCCAAACAATATACTGAACATTTATCTCTTTTAAATAACCGCTCAAAGCATTCCGTTTAAGGTACTGCTGATAATTCC
The DNA here is from genome assembly GCA_964518865.1 of uncultured Thermodesulfobacteriota bacterium. GTDB lineage: Bacteria > Desulfobacterota > WTBG01 > CAIYCZ01 > CAIRTM01 > JANQGV01. Next base: position 24,234 of record CAZFIB010000051.1, on the reverse strand, counting down.
ATCCATTTATCAAACCGTCACCATTGACGACAGCACGCTCGGAAAAGTATGCAACAAGACCACAGGCATCTACTTGAAAGACTACGGCGTCTTGTTGTAAATGTTCCCGCATCCATAAACCGATAGCTATATTATTCTGATTCCTGTTTGCTGCAACTGCTTCGCGCAGGCGCTGCGTTTTGAATAAAACAACTCCTGAAACTATAAACAAAACCAGGCATACTTTGGTGACATACACAAAGCTGTGAGTGTAATGCTCTGAAACTTTAGCCAGCAAAATGTTAGTACAATTCATTGCCGTCACAATCGTAATCGACAAAGGAAAGGCCATATACCAGCAGGTCACCCCCGGCAGACGGGTAAACAAAAGCAGAACCGTTAAATAACAAATACTGAACGCGTTCAATACAACCAATAATTCATGAAAATCAAGGCATCCCTTTGACAGGCGTCTTACTGAGGTTCGAATACATCCCCGATAAACCGCCAAATATAACAGGGCACCATAAAAACATAGAGCAAACCTCATTCGAATGCCGCCAAAGCCCGCTCCCGGAAGCAGCCATGACCGGAACATATCGATCGGATTGCCACGATAGCCGAATTTCAACGTACTGGATATGCTTGTCGGTATCGAATAAACAAACCAGTTGTATGCAGCAAAGGACACCATAATAAAAGCAAGTGGCAGAAAGATCAGACAAACACTTTTATAAAAACCTGCGCTGTTAGCCGCTTTTTTAAATGACAACCTGTAGCAGAAAAACGGAAACAGCATGAGCATTAAAAGCACCATATCAAGCCGCGTTAGATACACCGCAGCACCGAAAGTGCCGATTCCAAGCAGGGAAAGATTTCGATCGTCTGCCTGCAGAGAAAGCTTCAACATACAAAACAGCATAAGCCATACTAGCGGCAGCAGCAGCTTTACCTCCATGCCAAAATCCTTCAAGCCCAGCGCTGCCGTGAGCACTATCAGCGTCAAAACTCGAAATAACCGATCAAACCCGCCGAACTCCTTTATACATTTATCTACACTTATCAGAAATGCTGCAAATAAGAGTGAGTCGACGACACAAACAGCATAAACACCTGACGTGCCGGTTAATGGAACAAAAAAAGCGACCAGGGTAAGAAGCACCATGTACAGCGGATGATACCCGTTGGTTTTATTGATGCCATCAAAGGTTGACCCTAGACCGGAAGCTATATTGTTGGCGGTTTTGACATAAAAAAAAGAGTCATCCTCAAACAAAACGGTTACGATTTCGAGCGGAAGAAGGGTAATAACAGCTGCAATAGTCATAACTAATACAGCCGGCACCCAGTACAGCATATCGCTGCTCTGTGAGCACCCCTCGTTTTTCTTAAGCATTTTTTGGGGATACGGTATATTTAGTTAAAAGAAGAAAAAACAGCGTTTGCATGCCGGGGTTTCGACTGCGCTGTGAATATCGTCCGTGCCTGTAAGCATAAATCAGCATTAAGCAAAAATCTGTTTTTGATCAAACAGTAAGACTGCACCTACTGCCCTTATATTGACTTTGCCGCACATGGCTTACCGGGATACAGAAGCGAACTGTGTCATGGTTTCATGATCAGCGATTGCTGCGCCTGCGAGAAAAACGTGAGCGAATACCAGAGTATCTTCTGGCAATCCGGTCGAATATGATAAACAGTCGCTGAGAATTGATCGCTGTCAGCAGGATCATGAGCAGTTTTTTTGCCTTTACCGCCGACGAATCATTGCGGCGGACAGTTATCGGGGCTGCAAACCGGCCGGGGGCGGCATTGTATACATAGCCGTATTTTTCTGCGGTTTTTTTGGTTACCCTTACAATCAGTGCACTGTCCTCTGACGATAATATTTTCTTCCATTTTCCTCTGGATTCGCTGTATATGCCCACAGGGTTCCTTACATCGGTTCTTGATGATGTAACTGTTCCCAATTTTTTAATATTCTCCAGAATTACTTCTGAAGGCATCCCGGGAAGATTCATAAAACTCCACAGCCTGTTTATTTGAGACACAGGATCGGATATTAAGTCTTCATATCTGTTAACAAATGTATCATTAATATATTTTTCCCGGAGCAAGAGACCGATAGTGTTTCTTCTGACCCAATTGCAAGAATAAGCAAAGCATAAACCGGTCATGGATTTCCTTTCCGGAGACTGTTTCTGAATCCTCTTAACCTCTGATGAAATAACATCACGCGGTTCACGTATGCAAAATATAAACTTACATTCAGGAAACCACTTTTTCAAAAGCCGGTAATAATACACATGAACATTTGTCCGCTCAGCCCACCATACGACCTTCGAATGAACATCAGGTCTGTTTCTGCAATAAGCGATATAAGAAATGAACCCGAATAGCTGGACCGGGTCTTCTGTTTTCATCATCCCGGCAAGCTGTTCCCGAAATCGCATATCTTCTGCATCGTCCTTTTTTACTTCAGGAGGTCTGGGCCGGCCAAGAGCACTCGAATCAATGAGTATTTTAATTAATATTTTATTGGGAAGACTATGCCTCAGTTTCCAAAAATGCTTTATAAAATAACTGTTTTCAGGAAGTTTTAAAATATTTGGATGCATATTCATTATGTGATAGGTAAGCGATGTTCCGCTTCTGTCGGTACCGAATATAAAAACGGGTTTTGTCTGCTGCATATATTCTTCAAACCCAAGCTTTTTCCCCGATTGATATATTTTTGTTTCCATTGTTTTTACTGACATGCTGTTAGTTTTAAATAGAGGTTTTCATATTTGTCTGCAACCATACTCCAGTCGAACTGCTGAACATATCGGTATGCATTTTCCTTGATCTTTTCCCGAAGGTCGCGATCATGGATAAGCCGTTCAATACAGGTTGCCAAACTTATGGAATCAGCCGTTTCAGCAAAAAGCCCCGTTTTTTCATCTGTAACCACATCCCGGCATCCAGGGGCATCGGTAGTAACAACGGGAACTCCGGCGGCCATTGCTTCAATCAGCACAATCCCGAATGTTTCTACCAGAGAAGGTGCAACATATACATCCGCAGCCTTATACATATCTATAAGCTCTTGAGAGGGCAGTGAGACTCTATCGTTTTGGACAACTGCCTTACTTAAACCGATTCCATCTTTCAGCATGACAACACGTTGCATTTTCTGCTCTTCGATAAAAGGCGCGAGCTTGTTGACTTTTGTTCCTACGACAAACCAGCGGATTTTAAATCCTTTATCAAAAAGGTGTCGTGCTGCTGCAGGAATATATTCAAAGCCCTTCTTTTTATGATAGCGTCCGGTTGTAAGAATAAATATCTCGTCCTCTGCGATGCCTAACGATCTCCGCACTTTCTGCTTATCTACATTTTGACAAAATCGAGCAAGTTCCACACCGTACGGTATATTAATAATTTTATCTTCCGGCACATCGAGAGACCTAAAACAGTCTTCAACTGTCGGCGTTACTGCTACGACAGCGCAAAATCGTTTTAGTATTTCGCGTATTTTTTTCTCAATCTTCGGATCCAGCCTATCCCCATACCCAATTGTCGGATCTTTTTGGATGTCCTGTCCGTAACTGTGCAAAATTACCGGAACGGTTTTCGCAAAACCACGGACATGGCAACCCATTGGATATGCACCTATTACCTGCCATACATCATACTGTAAAAACCGCTGTTTCAGTGAAAGCCACTTGCAAATTACATCAGGGCAATAACGGTTCATGCGAAGCTCTTGAAAAAATATCGGACACACTTTGAATTTTTCTTTTAATCCCAATCGTTGATATTGATTGAAAATAAATCGCGGTACCAAAAGATCAACCGAGTGCTGTTTTTCGGCCAATCGCTTTGCAAGGTGATAGGTGAACACCTGAGCTCCGCCCTGCATTGGAATAAAGGAATTCGCAATTATTGCAATCTTCATTTTCAGTAAATTAGAATATTCTTTGTTTTAAATTGTAAAAATAATATTCAACTGGAAAATCAAACTGCATTTTTTTAAACCGCCATGTTGCTAACCGTTTCATGCATTTTGATAATACTTCCCGCTTCGTTCCTGCTCGGCCCGGAAACATAAAAAAACTGAGGTAAAAAATCAGCAATTGTGAAAAAGCATAATGCCTTCGTGAAAGCCACGGATATTTCGAAGGATGCAGATACCCCTGATTTGAGAAAGCGATACTCCACTCATCCAAATTATTCGGAATTTGAATATTATACTTTTTAGTAACCTTTTCAAACAAAGGTGATCCAGGATAGAGCCTCAAAAAATACGGGCCTCCTATATTGCTTTTGGGATTAATCATTATTAAGCGTATAGCTAAATCGAAAGTCATGATCAGATCTTCACGTGTTTCATTCGGAAAACCGTACATGAATGAATACCGTGGAACTATATTAGTTCCATACATATACTCGGCAGATTTAATGATCTGCTCTACAGTAATTCCTTTTGAAATATCATCGAGAATTTTTTGGCTGCCGCTTTCGGCGCCGATAGCAATCTCCCGCAAGCCGCATTGATCAAGCCGCTGCACCGTACTGCGGCTAAGATAGTCTTCGGAGAAATAATTGGCCCGGCCCCATGTCCGCCACCGGAAGTTCAGTTTTTCTTTTTCAACTAAATCCAAAAACTCAAACAGACGCTTTTTGCTGACAAAAAAATCTTCATCCTGAAACACAAATGTGTCTGCATCATGGTCCCGCTGTAGCCGTTTAATTTCATCAATAAGATTTTGTGCATCTCGAAAGCGATACCGGCGTTTGAGTGCCACATTTATGCAAAATGAGCAACGATAACAGCAACCGAGTCCGGATACAACAGGAAACGTCCGCGCCCGTTTGGTGTTCTCAACCATTCGGGTGGCAAAGCTGTTGTCTACACAGTAGCTGTCAACGTCTTCAAGGGCTGTGAAGTTCAGGTGTGGGCACTGCTGAATATTATCAGGAAGCGATTGGCCGCTGCAGGAGATATGCCCGTTTTTTTTAAATGCAATGCCGGGGACATTCTCAAGCGACCCGCGATTTTGAAGTTGCCTGGCTAAATCAACAATATGCCGGGTGGCCTCGTTAATCACGGTAATATCCACAGGGGAATTCCTTAGTGTGCTTTCCGGAAACAGGGTGGCATGGGCCCCGCCCCAGACAATCGGAATAGATGCTTCGGCCTTTTTAACGGCACGGGAAACCCTTAACGCTTCGGGTATCTGGGGGGTCATGACAGAAAGGCCCACAAAAACCGGCTGTTCCCTCTTGATCTGTCTAAGGACGCGGGGCATGTCCTGTTCAAACCGGAGCACGTCCCGGATGGCTACCCGGAAGCCGGCCTCGGAAAGAATAGCGCTTAAAAGCATCAAACCGAAGGCCGGATAATTTCTCCGAGTCTGCTTGACATTGTAGCTTTTGCCTTCGGCGATGTTTAAAAAATATACGGATGGCGCATCGTTCATGAGGGCTCCCTGATTTTTATTTTTTTCAGCTCAAACACCGACCATGTCGGGCGCAGCAATCGTTTCATATAGCGCTGACAATGAATCAGGGGAAAGGGCTTGTACAGGTGGATATCCTTAACAGCTACAACTTCAAGGCCGGCACGATAAGCGATGGCGGAGAAATCTTTCTTGCAGAATTCAAACACATGAATGTTTTCAGCCCGTCGAACGCCCTCGTGGGCCTGTGGGTTTGGAATGCGGGTCCTGACCACAAAGGGAATACTGATAAAAACCCCTTTTCTTGCAATTTGACCAAAATGTTCAAGGGCCCGGATAGGATTCTGAAGGTGCTCAATGCATTCAAAGCTAAAAACATAATCATAGGATTTTTCGGGAACCGCCAGCTGAGCCGCATCACCCACTGCGGCATTCCGACCATGGCCCGCGAGGCATTCCACCGCTTTTTCATTTATGTTGATGCTTTTACCCGTAGCGCCCAAATAGTCCATAAAAAAACCGTGATTATCACCCACATCCAAAATAGTGCATTGATGCCCGTTTGGAATCCTTGATTTCAAAAACAGGGCGACATGAGCCATGCGAATTTTTTGAAGCATATAATTACGGTTAAAGTACTCGTGTGTAATACCATACTGAGCAAACTGTTTACCGGTAATGGGTTTAGCAGGATCATGGTATGTATACAGACTGAGAATGATTGGACGAAAATAGTCGTCATCCATGCTTTCAACAAGATTCTTGACTTCCGGTTCGCGTTTGTATTTACGCAGCATAGCGCGATATGCCTGGTCATCCTGATTTCCTATACTCGATTCGAGCAATTTTCTGAGCATGGTTTTAATCAAAATATATCCCTCACTTTGAAATTATGCTGCATTCACGATTCGGGATGCTGCCGCTTCCCCCACAGCGTCGACAATTTTCATGCCGGATTCGCGACAAATACAGCTATAAGCCGCTCGATGGGCGGAGTCCTGGTACAGCAGATCAATTCGCTTGCGGACAATATCGGCATTATGACTGCAAAATATACGACTGTTATTAAAGGCTGTTAAGGGACTATAATCAGGCTGCCAGTTTGAAAGCACGACAATTACCGGCCAGCCGGACATGGCGATTTCTACGGCAGCTCCGGTGCAGCCCGCCAGTATTGCTATGGGGGCAATCCTACCCAGCTCTGTTTCTAGAGATGAGTCCCGCCGACTCAGCAGTGCATATGTCTGCACTTCATCGTGCTGAGATTTCAGCCAAGCTGCCGTGTAAGAATACCGTGACGGATGGGGTCGAAAAACAGCGGTATAGCCATGTGTGCAAAGAGCATTGAGAACCCAACTGAAAAGAGTTTCGGGACGGTGAAGGTCACCCAACACCAGAACCGTTTTGGATGGCGGCTTTTTTGATTCGGCGGGCATGAACTGTGATAGCCGGGGCGCTCCGCTGATGATGATCCTTTCAGCGGGATATTCATTTCGTTTCAGCATTGCTTCTGCCTGTGAGCCTTCAACAGCGATTCGGTCCGGTACGAAAGACCTATCAGAAGCAGTTCCCGATGCCATCATACCGCTGGTAAGCATGATGCGCCAGGAATGCGCCCGCCCTGCAGCACCGTGTTGAAGTCCGATGGTTTTGGCACCCTGATGGTTGGCCGCCCGCACAACCGCCCGCCCCTCTACCAATTCAAATACAGGTACATAAAGGGTATCGATTGCACATGTCTTAATCGCCCTTTTTGTGCAGCGCTCCAGATACCTGGCGCTCGGTTCATCAAGAAACAGAGCTTGCAGGCAATTTCCATCAAACAACGATGAAACATTTATCCCCTGCCATTGCAAACATCCGGATTTCTTTAGCTTCCGCCAGGCAAAAAACCACCGGATACTCCTTGTTGGGGAAAAGTAGCACCGCAATAGATCAAACAGGCTGCCAAAGCTTTCTATAACCACTACGGGACAGTCAGCAACAACGCTATGGATCTGCTTCCAGTCTGCCAGCAGCTTTTTGATTTGTTTATGAACCGAGCGGTTCGTTCGGGACAGTGTTACAAAATAGTTACAGTCATACAAATATTCAGATATTTTGCCGGTATAGCGATAATACCACCGATTATCGATCTGTTTCCAGTTCAAGGGGAAACCCGCATAAATTGCATTGGCAAAGTGATGAATACGCTTTCTTCGTCTGGAAAGCAGCCAGATAATACCGTCTGTGAAGGCGTTTTTTAGCCAGCCAACCAAACAAAGCCTTAGTGTAACGGGGGACTGTTCAGGTTCTGTTTGTTCAGCGAGCAGCGATATTGCGTTTCGGCGACAAGCCTGCTTCACAAGTTCAAGCAACCGCTGCCCCGCTACGGCAATACAGGTATGGCAAGTCTCGCTTTGCAGCACATTGTAGAATACGGTAAAACGCAACAGATCAAACCAGGCTGGGTTGCTGAAGTTGATCTCGGAAAAACGAGCAAACCATCGATCCTGTATCAAATCAATCCTGCTCCATAAATATCCGAACCAAGGCTTGAGCATGCCCTCAAAGGCGACCATTTCGTTCTGCAGAAGATTTGCAGCTTCGACGAGCCTGAACGCCACCTTCATGTCTGTTAAGGCTTTCAACAATGCGTCTGGAGGCGCATCCGACATCCACAGAATTGTCACTTCCTGAAACGTCCCTGCCCTTTTAATCAGCTGGTTCCAAAACGATATGTCCGGGGCGCTAATGTGGGAGGATTCAAAAAAGAAAAGAGCCTTGGAATCTGACATGGATATGAAAAAGCAGAAGTTTGGACGGTAGCCCCGAAAAGCGCACGCCCTGGGGCCGTCAGGTTACAGGAACACCGTTCCTGAGTTTAACATCGCCAATGATTCGGGCCGGAACGCCGGCAGCGATTTTTCGGTCAGGCACATCCTGGACTACTACGGCCCCCGGAGCGACCAGGGCCTGTTCGCCGACGACGATATCGCCCAGCACAACCGAATGGCTTCCTATGGCGGCATTTTTCATGATATGGGGCGCTTTGCCGTTTTTCTGACCAAATGTCACATTCCGGTAAAGGTGGACCCCGGATTCAATAACCGTGGCGTGTGTAATACAGACGCCCGGATGGTGAAACACGATTCCAGGGGCAATCTTTGGATAGTCTGAATGCTCAAACTGGTTAGCGATTTGATTTATCCGGCGACAGGTTTTGTTCAGCAGATTGAGGAGGCCTCTTTGGAATCGATTACGTGAATCTCGTTTTTTCAAGTAGGCATATTGGGTCAGCCGCATGAAAACGGTCATGGAATATCTGTGCTGCAGGAGGATCGCGCGAATCTTGGGCCAGAGTCCCGGAGGTGTGGGGTTCAGTTCGGAATGATCCAGAGTGAAACAGTCTTTCAAAGATGCAATGGAGGTTGGGATATCTGTATTCATCGTGAATAAACGCCTAAGAAGAAATGCTTTTGAAACACCGTCATGGGAGGTGCGCTGGCGTGAAGACAGGGCACCCATTTATGGATGCTCGCACAGCATCTGGCCGATTCGTGCCAGCTCAAGGGTGTCGTCCTGCCGGGGGCACAGAAAATCGCGGGTCTGATCGAAAACGGCCTGCAATTCTTTTTCAAGGGTGTCCTGCCAGTCATCGCTGGTTATGGACCCTTTGATCCATCGGACGCGGTATTTGCTTTCGTCAATAAACTGGTCAAAAAAGCGACGAATGCCGAAATCAAGATGGATGACGGGCATACCGGCACCAAGACATTTATAAGCACTGCTCGCGAAATAATCGGTAACAACCAAGGCTTCTCTGTCATTAAGCAACTCCTCAAAGCGATCATAGCTGAGTCGGATACCCCGATCAGCCAAATACTGTTTTTGAAAATCTTCAAGTTTTTGAGAGTATTCCTTGGGGTGTGCCTTGAAAACTATCTCCGCGGCCTGCGACGACGTCAGGACATTAAGGATTTTTTGTTGAACCCGCCAGTAAACCACATCGTTGAGTTCCCGATGTGGCCCCAGGCGTAAATGGCCGCTGTAGTTGGTCGGCAGGTAATAGATCCGGCGGCATTGGGGTTTGGCATAAGCACAAGCAGAAGCCGCAGGGGCAACGGAAACAGCGCGGGCGTCAGAAGGCAAAACCCCGTAGTGTTGAAGCATGGGGAAGTGCGCTTGTTCGCCGATGGCATTGGCATATACCATAAGAGAGGCAAGCGGTGCCAGGCGATAGGTCCCGCCCAATTCATTATAAATGCCGACGTTGGGGCCATCGGAATACTCCTGGGAAACAATGCGATATCCCTCCAGATATTTTTTGTAGATAAACGCCCGATGTGCCGGATCCATCGTTAAGCGCACGATCAGATGCCGGGGTGTCGGGCTTTTTTTGGGGGGGTGCGGGATCAGAGCCTGCACCGCTGTTTCAAACTTGGCCTGGTGTGCGGTATACACCTGACGGATCAGGCTTTCAAATCGATGCGCATTATTAATGAATCTGAATTTGGGGCGCAAGCGCTCGGAGATACAGGGCAGAGTGCGGCCGATCACTTCATCAAAGCCCTTTGGGGGGGGCGGCGTGTTTTGAGACCAATATAGGATTCGGGAGGAGCGCTTTAGCTGTCGCTGAAGTTCGGTGACCCCCGTAATATTGCTCATTAAAAACAGGGTGGCGTCAGGGTGCCACAGCGAGGATGCGGTATGGCGCAGCCAGCAGTAAGCTCGACTGAAAATGTTACGAAATGGAGATGTCGGGGATGGGCGGTCTTTAGGGGGGGGCGATGTTTGTGAAGGGGTATGAATTCTGAAGCGGTCCGTAAAGTACATTGACAGGATATCCAGATAATCCGTGACCGGCAGGTCCGTATCGTTTGCGACCACCGATTCCAGCAGACACATCGAGGCCGGGTCTGCAGACAAAAGAATCTGTTCAATCTCATATATTTTATGGATGATGGTGCCATAGAGCACTATCAGAGGATAGATCGGTATGAACAGCGGATTGGGCTGTCCCGGTTCTAAAGGCAGCGTCTCTTTGAACAGGTCGCGGTCAAACATGCATGCCAGCAACTCGAGGACGATTTCTGAAAAAATGCGGTTATAGTTCTCTTGGTCATAAAAGATATCGGCTTCTTTATACGGAAGGTGCTCCTGCTCGCAATATCCCAGGGCCGGCAAATCCAGCGGATAAGCCATGCGGCCCTTGAGCATATGCCGGACCGCGTCGCCGGAGAGATTCGGCTGTAATTGAATATAGTGTGAGTGTGACATCAGGCCTGCTGCGGGCGGCTGAGGCGCGCCAGCTGATGGTGATAGCGCTCACTGGCGCGGTTGACTTTTTCAGGGTCGAGGTGACCGAAGAAGAGATGGAAGTGGTTTTTCATAAAATAGGTCTCAAACTCCTCGGGGGTTGAAAAAACGAAATAGAAGGGATCCGTTTCGATACAGGCGGCATACAGGGCCTGAAACTTTTGCTCTTCGATAATATGGATCCAGCCGTTGGCAAAAGAAATGCGCTTAATGATCTGAAGATGTTCTGCCAGGGCGTCGAAACGGGCCAGACAGTTAATGCGCTCATCGTTATAAACATCATAGTTTTTGACAAAGGCGTCAAACTCGATAGTTTGAATGTTGCCATCCTGTTTGATTTGGCCGGTAAATTTTTTAACAAACCGCCCAGGGGCATTGTAGGTCTGATCATAGTAATGGTAGAGGGTTGCCGTGCTGAGGGTGTTGCCCATGGCCATGACGAACGATCGGGGATGCTGACAAAAAACGTCGAAAAAGGAGCCCGGCCCCATGCATGTGCGGACGCTTTGGGTCATCAGCGTTTGAACATGCGTACCTTTACAGGCATGGGCATAGACCGGATGAACGGTGCGCGTAAAATCAGGTCGGCGCCAGGCCGCTTCACCCAGCACACCGGTTTTGCTTTTGGATGTTTTCGGGTTGTAGACCTCGCCGTTATAGGCGCTGAAGGTATAGCATGGAAACGAAACGGTACCGTCCTTGCCGAGGGTATCCCAGAGCACATCGATGATCGCATCTACGGCGTCCAGGCTTAGCAGACGTCCGAGATTCATCAGGCCGGAATAGATCAGCACATTGGCACCGGACAGTTCAGCGCCCTGGAGGGCGGAGCTCAAGTCGGCTGAAGTATAGGTGGTTTGTCCAACTCGAAAAAGATCCATGACTATGCGGCCCTGGCTTCGATCAAGCTGCAGATGGCATCGACGCTGTTAAAGTTGAAGTTGGAGAGATCGTCGGCCTCGAAGGTTATCCCGAATTCAGCTTCCAGCTCCGTGACGAGCTGCATAGTCTGCATACTGTCGAGAATTCCGGTCTCGAGCAGCTCGTCCTCACGTTCCATCGGGCCACCGATGATCTGTTCAATCAGGCGGATCACTTTATCTTTCATAGCATTATCCATTGAGTTTATTCTTACTTAACACGAGTAGTTCGTTGGAGGTGAATTCACCGTCCTGATTATATACAAAGACCGCATCAAACTGGTTTTGGTTGATTTGGATGCGGAACTCCGAGCCCATGTGAAAGCCCTGCTGTTTTAACTCCGGTTCCAGCGCCGGGATGGCCCTGGCGATCCATCCCAGGGTTGCCAGGCCGGCATCGTCGGTTAGATAGCCTCCGGCGGGGAGGGATTGATCATTATGAATCAGCACCACCAGAAAGCGGCTGAATGTGCGATTAAAGACCCGCGTCTCAAAGATAGCAGTGCACTCTGTGCGGCGGAGCGGCTTCATGCCCAGCAGCTTCTGAAAATAGTTTCCAGTGACATCCAGGTCCGGTGAGGTCATCCAGCAGCCCATGGTGCAGCGGTGGAGGTCGAGCAGATCACATTCCGCCACGGCGAGCGGCAAAGAGTCAATGAACTGTACGGGGCGAATGTCCAGAGCAGCATTGATCCATTCCATGGCAGGGTGTTTGAGCGCCGCCGAATCCGGAGTGCAGGTGCCCGGTGGAAGCAGTATGCCGTATGCAGGCGAGGGGCGGCAAACAGCCGCTCCGCCGCATAGAATCTCAATGGAGGGCAGATTGCCCCCGGTGGCATGATAGAGCCGGAATTCGCGCCGGGCCTTTGAGGGGTCGCGTACAATAGCCTTCTTGGCATGAAGATAGTTGTCGCTAAAGTCTTCCGGTGGTCCGTACATGGGCGACAGCAAGTCCTCTGGGGGAAGGCTTTCCGAAGCGGCGGTAAATATTAAATGTGACAACCCTAGAACGGTGCTCATCTGGATGTTCTTTCAGTGTTCATCAACGCCGACACGTCTCCGGCCGGATCGATCCATCTGCCATCGATCGTAATGGCAGGACTCCGCAAGACAAAGTCGAGATGCAAGGGGACGTTATTACAACCTCCGATGGTGGCATTGGAGCCGATGCCCAGATGCACGGTGCCCAGGCAGCCCTCATCCTCGAGCATGGCTCCGCAGAGTCTGGCTGCGGGGTTGAGGCCAATACCGAATTCCGCCACCACGCGAGCGGTCTCGGTACCGACGGAATCGAATATTCGGTTAAGCGCAGCCGCGTGAGGGCCTGCAATGTCGACAACCTTACCGGCCCGGATGGACAGGGTGACCGGCCTTTTCAGCAGACCGATTTCCGGGCAGGGGATGCTGCCGTCGACCACCAGCACCCCTTCGGCGCTGTCCTCCAGGGGGGCGATATTGACTTCGGCATCCGGCGGTGAGGCGATGGTACCCGGGGCGAAACACCATCCGGGGGCGCAATTGGCCCTGCGCTCCGCAATGCTGCAGGATAGCTGCGTGCCGGACGGTGATGACAGGAAAAGCCTGGAACCCTGATTGAGGGCGGTTCCCAGCTTCCGGGCCACCGGCTGCAGGGCCCTAAAATCCGTGCGAAGTGCCTCGCCGGTCAAAACCGCCAGAGAATAATCCGGAAGGCTTAGGAAGCGGCACCCCCGGCGGGTAGCCCGCAGGCGGGCCTGAGTGTGGACGATGGACATGCGCGTGACTGCCAGAATAAGGTCGGCCTGGGCCATCTTTTGCACCGCCCGTTGCGGGGGCTCCTGACCGTGCAGGGTCAATGGCGAAATCACCTCATGGTAGACGCGGCAGCCGGCGGCCTCGGCGGTCATTTTGAGAGCTTCGCCGATATCGCACGTGAGCGCTTCACTGACAATTGCGACCGTTTCGCCGGTCCTCGCATTTCCGCAGTTGTGTATCAGGGTTTTACAGGCGGCCTGTGCCGCCGGATCAGGAAGAGCGTTCAAGGTGGCTAGCCCTCACGGATGCGGCGATGAATGGTGTCCAGCGCCTGTACGGTCCGCTCCCAGGATTCGGTGCCGACCGATACCCGAATAAATTTGTCACAGCTTTTGCCGTAACCAAGACCCGGTACGGTAGCAATATGGTCCTTCTGCAGCAGCTGGTCACAAAAAGCCTCGGAGCCCAGGCGGCTGTCTGAAATCGATACAAAAAAGTAGAAGGTGCCGGTTCCGGGCAGGTAGGAAAGCTCGATCTGATCCATATAGGCAGCCAGCCGGTTGCGCCGGTTGAGCAAGTCTGTGATTTGCGGCTTGGTCTTTTCGATGATGTCCGTGAAATGCTCGGCGAGATAGTACTCCAGGATGGTTGCCGGGCAGGTAATCATATGCTGGTTGCATTTCAAAATTTCATCAATCAGGCCGGCTTTGGCGATGACGTAGCCCAGGCGCCAGCCCGAGATTCCAAAGTTTTTAGAGATGGAGTTGACCAGAATAAGATGTTTTTTGTCGCGGTCCAGATTGCCGATCGAAACGAAGTCTTCTTCTTCAAGGACAAAATCGCTATAGGCTTCATCCGAGAGGATAAACAGATTGTACTTTTCGGCCAGCGCGTACAGATGCGACAACTCCTCCAAGGTAAACACCTTGCCGGTCGGGTTTTGGGGATTGTTGATAATGATCATTTTGGTTTTGCGGGTCAGGTATTTCTCGAAATCATAGACGGTTTCGTGATAAGGCACCTGAACCGGTACACCGTAACAGAGCTTGACCTGTTCGGGATAGCTGACCCAGGCAGGCTCATGAATGACGACTTCATCGCCGGGATCCAGAATGGCCATAAGGCTCATATAGATAGCGATTTTGGATCCGGCGGTAATGATGATTTCCTGCCCCGGATCGAAGGAGACATCGTAGGCAGAAAGAAAGTACTCGGCGATGCGCTCGCGCAACTCCAGCAGCCCTCTGGAGTGCCCATAATGATAAAGGTTTGGAAAAGGGAGATCGTCGAAGCTGTACAGGGGAATGTCGAAGAACGCTTCCCCCAGCGAAAGAACCGTCAGGTCGATTCCGGCCCGGCGCATTTCGTAGACATAGGTATTGTACTTAATGGACATGGCCTGAATGCTGTTTTCCACAACGCGGGACGGCTTGAAGTACAGGTCTTCGCTCGGGCCGGAGGATGCGGTGCGGGAGGGCACGATGTGTTTATTGCCGGCGGCAATCAGCTTGTTTTCCAGCCAGGCTTTGACTTTGGCTTTTTGGACTTTGCCCGAGGAGGTGTAGGGGAACTCCTTGAGTTCAACGAAATGGGCCGGATGGCAGATTTGGGGCAACTTTTCACGACAGAGCGCAACCAGCCGGGATTTGACTTCGGCGAAGTCCGCATCCGGGCTCAGCCGAAGAACCGCGGCGATATCCTCTCCCATGATTTTGTGGGATACGCCGACCACCGTACAGGTTAACACACCATCTCCGTCGGCGAGCACCTCTTCGATGGCCGAGGGACTGATGTTAACCCCCCCCCGAATAATAATATCCTTAACTCTTCCGGTAATGATCAGGTTCTGATCGTCATCGATGTATCCGAGGTCGCCGGTCGCAAACCAGCCGTCCGATGTATCGACCTGGGGTGACCCGGCATCGGGATTATGGTACCCCCTCATCAGGTAGGGTGTTTTGACATAGATTTCTCCGGAAACGTCACCGGAAACCTGGTGCAGCTGGCGGTCCATGAATTGGAGTTCGATGCCGGGCAGGATCGCACCGACGCCACGGTTGCTGCTGCCGGGCAGATTGGAAGCAATAAAAAACGTTTCGGAAAGGCCGTAGTTTTCCAGGATCGTCAGGTGGTATTTGTTTTCAAAATCGGTTTTGAGTTGATCGGTCAGCGGTGCCGTTCCGGCCAGAACCGTTTGGATGTGGCCGTTTTTACAATAGGTGATCCCATCGGTCCTTCGGTCAATATCCAGCAGCATGGCCATAACGCTGGGAACCAGCCAGAGGGTGTTCACCTGATGCTCAATAATAGGCTCCCAAAAATTGAACAGGGTGCGGGTGCTGAAGGGTTCCCCGATCAAAACGCTGCCGCCGCATAAAAAAGGAATCAGGAGCAGGTTATAGTATCCGCCCAGATAGGTCATGGGAAGGTTATTGTAAAAGTGGCTGTCCGGACCCAGTCGGAGCGCATCGGCAAAAAGCCGACCGTTGTGTATCAGGGTCGCCAGCGTATGAACCACCCCCTTGGGTGAGGCGGTTGTGCCGGAAGTATAAATGATGATCAGGTCATCGGTCTCACGGGCACCCTGGAAAGGCGTAAAAGGGGGAAGCGCGTCTGGGCCGGTATCTTCAGCCTGTTGACGCAAGTAGTCTTCCAAGCCTTCCAGCATGAAAAGCTTGCGGCCAGCGGCGGCCGGATTGGAAAGCTTATCGACATAGGTCTCGGAAACGACCACCAGCCGGGAACGGCTGTTGGCGATGATATATGCGATCTGGTCCGGTGTCTGCACCGGGTTGATCGGTACCAGAACGAGACCGGCATACAGACAGCCAAAACACAGCTGGGCCAGGACAACGGAATTGTCCGCGATAACGGCTATGCGGTCACCCCGCTCAAGGCCCTTCTGTGTCAACAGGTAGGCAATCCGGACAGCCTGTTCATGCATCTCCTGGTAGGTGGTGCTGTGGCCGCCGGTGATATCGATGGTAAACGTTCGGCCGGCGTTATCTCTGAAAGTGTTTTGGATGATTTGAACGGCAGAAGACATCGCATGTTTCTCCAAACAAGCTTGTTAATGACGGATGGCGTTGGGCCGCGTCAGGCTACCGGTGTCAGCAGGCCCTTCTGGACAAGGATTTCAGCGGCATCGTTCAGTTGTTTGAGAGACAATCCGCTTTTGTCAGAAATGCCATGGAGGCTTTGCCGGCCGTCTGCATAAAACAGAAGCGACAGCATGACATCCAGCGGTGTCGTCGGTGCATTGTCCGGGACAAAGGCGCCGCCCGTCTCGGGATAGAGCCCGTGTTTGGAGAGCATCAGCTCTCCATGGGGCTCGGACCGCTGGAGAACCACATTCTGTTCCAGCCGGTCGATGACCTGAAGGTAGAGGTCCAGAGTGGCGCTGATGTTCTCCGCGCTGATAAAGGACAGGTTGTCCAGCGAGGTGTGGTACTGCGGATATTCATAGTATTTGTCTTTGCAAATAGTGGCCATATTAATTCTGAATCCGGGCGAAGAGTACTGACGCTCATCGCTGCCGTGGAAATCAAACGGGTAGCAATGGTAGGACAGCCTGTTTTGGTCAAAAACGGATTCGATGATCTGATTGAGCTCATGGGATGGGTCATAGGTTTGCTTATAACCAAAGCGGCCCGGCCCCCCCACGCAGCTCACGACGAAGCCGCAGTCGATCGCCTTCATGGCTGCTTCATTGTGGGCGCAGTAGGCAATGGCACCGATGGTCTCCGGCACAAACAGAAAGCGGTAGCTGTAGGTCAAATCACGCTGCATGAGCTCCCGAGCCAGCATGGCGGTCAGGACCACGCCGCTGAGATTATCGTTGGCCAGAGAGGGGTGACAGATATAGGTGGAGACGAGATATTCTTTGCGGCGGCGTCCCTGAAGGCAGAGCTCACCGATGCTCAGGCTGCCGTCGTGGTGCTCGGCATCAATGAAGACATCATAGGGCCCCTCTGCGCTGGTGATGGCCTCCAGCTGCTGTTTGCTGATACAAAACCCCCAGCCGCGCTTATAGTAGGCCGTGCGGTACGGAATGGCCTCGGGTGTTTGGTCGATATAATGCAGGTGGGGCAGGAGATCTTCAAGCGACAACTGTCTGCGGATGGGTTCGCTGTAGTTGACCACGTGGAGATTGGATGCGCTCAGATCAACCAGTGTTGTGCCGCGGCCGTCTTTAATCCAGGCCTCCCGGACGTGCCATTCCTGCGGAAGGGTCCAATCATAGACATCGGTCCCGCTGGGATATTCCAGAACGTTGAGCGGAATAAGCTCTTTAAGAATCCTAAGCGTCCAGCGGTTTCCCTCGCCCGCCAGGCTGCGGGTGATGGGAAAGAGGCGCTTGAGATAATGATCGATTTCAGAGATTAAGTCCGGCATTGCGATTTAGTCAGAAAGTGATGTGCTGTCCGGCGCAGTGTTAAAGGCCGTGTGATACGCCTTTACAATATCGGCGGCCGTCCAGTGGTCAATGCCCCCCGGGGGAGCGTATTGCACCAGGGTTCTCATGCGCTGCAGGTCGTCCGGTGTGTCAACATCGAGCTTGACTTCCGGTGCGGAAATTTCCGGCGGTGCCTCCAGGGTTTCCATCGTAAAAATATCGGAATGGTCCCAAATATACTGGGTGGTATGCTCCCGATGGGCTGGAAGGGTTGCTTCCCGGGCAAGCTGGTAGAGAAGCCTGGAGCTGAAAACCTCGGCCCCCAATCCATCGGGATAATGGTTGTTGAGGGCCGGGATATGGTTGAAGGCATAATCGGCATCGGTGGCGATATAGTGTTTAATAATCCGATCGATCTCTTCGGGAGCGATCAGCGGATTGTCGGCACAGATGCGTACGACAGTATCCGCACCGTAGTTTTCGGCGGCACCGGCAAATCGATTGAGAACATCGGACTCGCTGCCGCGATAGAACGGACAGTTGAGGGCTTGAGCCATATCCGTCAATGCGGAATCGGCATCCGCGGTGGATGTGGCCAGAACCACCGCGTTGAGCTCAAGGGCTTTCTGGCAGCGGCGAAGGACCCAATACAGAAGGGGCTGCCCGCCCAGGTCCTCCAGCATTTTGCCGGGAAGGCGGGTTGAGCCCATTCGGGCCTGGATGATGCCAATGCGCTTCATCGAAGGAACCTACTCCTGTTGCTCCAGCGCCTGCCATTGAAGGATTTCATCTGCCGCCATATCTTTTTGGGCCTTTCGGCCAACAACGTCATCCCAGTGAATCGGGCTGATGCCGGCAGCCGGGCGTTTGCAGACCATAGCCCCGGCACAGAGCGTTTCTCCCTTCGCAACGCTGCGCGCCAGAACGATGCTGCGGCGGGCGTTTTCGCGGGCCGGAGCTTCGGAGGGTAAGGGCGCCTTTTCGGTCAAGCCTTCAGCCGCCCGAAGGGTTATGATGTTTTTACGAAACTGTTTCAGATCGTCGATATCCATGGCATGGTAGTGGTCATTTCCAGGAAGGCTTTTATCGTGCGTAAAGTGCTTTTCAATGATTCGCGCCCCTTTCAGATACGAAGCGGTCAAGATGACCATGGCCGGATCCGGCAGCGTGTGATCGGAATACCCGATGATGTAATCCGGGAAGGCCTGCCGGAGCCCTTCGATCATATTTAAATTGGCATGGGGGTATTCTGTCGGATAATTGAGAATACAGTGCAGCAGGGCGAGAGCCGTGCATCCGAAACGTTCCAGCTCGTTGACGGCTCGCTCGATTTCCGCCAGCGTGGATGCCCCGGTTGACAAAATCACCGGTTTCCCGGTTGCAGCAACTTTTCTCAGCAGGGGAATGTTCGTGATATCAGCAGAGGCGATTTTTATACAAGGCATCAGCGGAGCCAGATTATCCACCGCCTGCAGGTCAAACGGTGTGCTGAGAAAATCTATTTTCAGATCAGCGCAATATTGAGCCAGTTTTTCATAATCTTTACTATTCAGAGCATCATACTTTTTAAAAAGTTCATACTGACTTGCCGTCGGCTCTTTTGAGCGATCCCAATATGCCGGGCTGTTTCGTGAAGCAAGAGTTTCGGCTTTGTAGGTCTGGAACTTAACCGCATCGGCACCGCCCTCCCGAGCAATGCGGATCAGCTCACGGGCTTTCTCTAGGGAGCCTCCGTGATTGACGCCGATCTCGGCAATAATGTACGGTGCCGTACCGTAATGGATTTGTCTGGATCCTATAGCAAAAAGCGGTCCGGGTTTAGTCATTGCCGGACTCCGAACCACGCTCGGGGGCAAGGTTATGCTTTTGCATAAGGCGGTGGGCAAACTTTTCCATTGCTGCTTTGTTGTTGGTCATATTGTTTTCATGACGGCGGTATCGGTACAGGGGCAGCTGTACTCTCTGGATTGCATGATTTTCCAGAAACCGCAGTCGCAGATCCTCGTCCTCGCGCGTCAGGAAATCCTCATCATAAAGACCGATGTCGATCAGTTGCTCGATTCTGAACATGATACCGCAGGCTATCGGTTTCTCCATGCAGTTGGCGTGGCCCAGGACACGCTCGTGGTCATCAACCATCAGGTAATCACAGGCAGCAGCATCCATATCATCGTTCAGAGCCAGATGCAGCTCCATAACCCGCAAAAAATCCTCATGTACATAATCATCGCCGTCTACCCGGACAACAAAGCGTGATTTTGCCTTTTTAATACCCCGGTTCAGCGAAGCCGGCAGACCCATCTGGTCATCGTTATTAATGAGGATGATGTCGTCCTCGAAAACCTCCAAAGCAAAGCGTGTCCGGTCAGTGCTGCAGTCGTTCACAACAATAATCTCATACGAGTCCCGGGACATGCTCTGGTGCAGCAAAGATCTAAGGGCCCTGCCGATATATTTCTCGACATTAAACGCGGTTATCAATACAGACACGCTGGACATGATCATACAGCTCCTTATGCTACATCTTCAGGTAAAGGGATCGCATTGTATCTTCCGTGAGAACCTCTCTGAACCGGTCACCGAGCGCATTTGCAAGGGGTTTTTCGTGAACAATCGATGCCCGGTAAAGTCGGCTGAACTGTGCCGGTGTGAGACCGGCGCACATCCCTTCGGGGATATCTATGTGCTGCTTCTCCTTCATCTGCATATACTCATCGAATTCCCGGGGGTAAAACTGCTGAAGGCCGTTCATGGCAATGCAGTTTGCCATACCGTGATGCAGCCCGAGAACTACACTCAGCCCGGCGGACAGCGGATGGACAATCCCCGTGTTGCCGGCAGCGCAGCCGCCCAGATACGACGCAACCATGAGCTTTGCTCGGTTTTCAGGGCTCTGCATGTCGCCGGTTAAAAATATTTCCCGGCACAGCCCCATTGCCTTTTCCGAGAGTGCATCAACAATGGCATTGCGGTGCCGCCCCCGAAGAGATTCCATGCAGTGAAAGTATGTATCCATGCCGGTATAAAAATACTGGTCGCGGGGAACCGTTGCCGGCAAGTCCGGGTCCAGGATAAGCTGGTCAAAGACCGAGTGATCGCTGTTCATCCCCAGCTTGATGTTTTTCTCGGCATTGGACATGACGCAGGTCCTCGACGATTCAGAACCGGTACCCGAAAGGGTGGGAATGCCGATTTTATAAATCCCCGATTTTTTCACCAGGTCCCAGCCCTGGTAGTCCGCCGCCCGGCCGCCGTTGGCAAGCAGGTTCGAAACGGCCTTGGCGATATCAAGGGCCGAGCCGCCGCCCATGCCGACAATAACCTCCGGCAACTCCGGGCAGACCGTTTGGATTTGGGTCAGCAGCCCGTCCACATAATTGGTCTTGGGTTCATCGGTGGTATCGACAAACAGCACGGGGTCGCCGCTCTGAGCCGGGAGGCGATTTGCCTCAGAGCGTCCATTAAAAAAATGATCGATCAAGTAAACCGTAAGGCCGCGCTTGTTGCCGTCTCGGCGGCTTTGCAGGACCTCCGGAAGCTTTGCCACTGCGCCGGCACCGAAGAGATAATAGGGAACATTTTTGGTGTTTTTCATAGAGCCTTTATCCTTCATTCCTGAGTGCTGTGAGGGTGGCCAGGGTGGATTCAATCATATAATCAAAATCATCTTCGCTCATCCAGGCATGAAACGGAAAAGAAACCATGTTATCAAAAAAATTATCCGTTACCGGACAGTCTGCATTCCCAAAACCTGCTTTTCTGAACATAGGATAACGATATAACGGGTGGTACTGAACAATAACCTTAACCCCATAGTCCCGAAACATCGTCCGGATAAAGTCATGGTTGGATTTGCCGGTTTCTTGTCCATGGTATTGTGCCGCCAGCAAATGCCAGGAAGATGTGCGACCCGGCGGCACCTTCTGAAACTGCAGTTCCGGATATGGCTTGCAAGCCTTCATGAATTTTTCTGCCCGCACCCTGCGCTTTTCTATTAAACTGTCAATGCGCTTTAGAGCCTCAATTCCAACTGCACACTGAACCTCACCAATACAAAAATTATAGGGCCATACGCCTTCAAGATCAAAATCAACATTACTCATTGCCGGCACCCAATAACACTCGCGAGGCTCCGGATATGCTCTCAGACCGTTATGCCGCAACCCGGGAACCAATTTTGCTGATTCCTGGTCGTGAACCACCAGCATCCCGCCTTCACCGAGCGTTGTGATGTTTTTGTGCGTATGAAACGAAAAACAGGCAAAGTCACCATAGTTCCCGACCCGCCGCCCCTGACACACAGCTCCAAGCGCCTGAGCACAATCCTCAACAAGCAAAATATTATACCGTTCTGCCAAGGCTTTTATAGCAGGCATATCAGCAGGAAGGCCGTATAAATGAACTGCAACAACCACTTTGGTTTTTGGTGACAATTTACATTCCAGAGTTTCCGGCGTCACCACCCAGGTTTCGGGGTCTATATCCGCCCACACAATTTTTGCACCGGTACGGGCAAATGGGATCGCGGTTGCACAAAATGTATGTCCAGCTATAATCACTTCATCATCCGGGCCAAGTCCGGACAGCAGAGCGGCCAGTTCCAGGGCAGCCGTACAGTTAGAAACAGCAAAACTGAATCGACACCCGTTAAACGATTTGAAGGCTTCTTCAAATTCCTGTTGATATCTGCCCTGGGTGAAGGTATCGCGGGTACTGCGCATAATATCACATACCTTTTTGATTTCTTCTTCGGTATATGTATCACCGACCCCACTCCAGGGAATCTGCTTCTTTTCCATAAAAGTCACTTCCTTTCCGGATTTCTTTTTCATGACAGAGTGCTCAGATTCCTTCAAAATGCAATAGAACGGTTAATATTGATGGCCCTGTAAAAAGTTTCGTTTGGTGCCATTGTCCTTCGATTCCTAAGGATAAACTCTCGAAGAGAAGCAATCTCTTGTGTTTTAAATAGTTGAAGAAACGAGATTGCTTCGTCGTTTCACTCCTCGCAATGACCGATTTTTAACTTTTTACGGCACTATCAATATTTCCCGACAAAGTAAGTTCTTGTATATCCACTGTGCTTATGGATCTCTCCCCACTCCAGATAAGCCATAGAGAAAAACTGTTTTATTTCATCATGGTTGGAAAAAAACTCACAGCCCAATGTCTGCTCACCCTTTGGATATGTAGTCAGTATATGAAGTAAATAAATTCCCTTAAAATGTTTTCTGTACAATTCAATAAATCTGTGCAACTTGTTCAAAACATACCAGGTCACTTCAGCCATTACAACAATATCCGGCTTAAACGGTACATACGATTCAAACTGCAAAAGATCTGCAACCTTAAAACAGCATGCAGGAAATCTCTTCTGCGCTTTTCGAATTGCCGCTTCAGACACATCAACACCCATAACATCTGCATGGGTTTCCTCGGCAATTTTATTTGCAAAAAAACCCAGACCACATCCTATCTCCAAGACCCTGGTGCAGCCCAATCTTTTTATAATGCTTACGGCAACTGCTTTATCGCTGCTCGAAACTTCATCGGACTGTTCCCACGGATCCTCAAAGTCACAATACATCCGTTCAAACTCACCGATAAGTTTTATTACATAGTCTTGATACCGTGGATACAGGGGTAAATCTGGCATGAGGATTCCCCTTTTTATTCAGCTTTTTTTCGGAAGTTGACAAAAGAAACGTCGCATTTTGCGATACCATTTTTTTGTTAATTAAACGCCACCACTGAAATGTATATCTCAGAGGCTTTCCGCCCGGCAAATGCCCCTTGCAGTAACTAATCCGCTGGCATGTGTATCCACTATCTGTGACTCCTGCCTATTGCCAGATTCACTTGGCATGACAAAAACAAGGGTATCATCAGGGATATCCACATACCCACATCGTGTATTGGGACAAACGATCGCATCAGGCATATATCTGGCATAATATTCAAGCATATACCGCCGGCTGCATAAAATAGAATTCACCCCCAGAGATGAAAGACAGCGCTGAACCAGAGTAACCCCCAACAGCTCCCGGTCGGAAACATCAATAACCAGTAAAACCTTCTTATCCATTCAGCATCTTTCTGTAGCGTTCAGTTAAATCCTGCAAATATGGTCCATACTCCCAGCAGTTTCTAAGATACTGCGGACTAATCCGCGCACGCAAATGATGATACACTTCCACCGAAATATTTTTCCATGATTGCTGCTCATTATTATAAAAAACGTCGCTGGTACGTTTTTCCAGGAGGGTGTAAAACTCACTCTGCAGGCAGGGGTTCCAGTCGAACTGTTGATTGCTTTGCGATTCAAGCCATTCATTCACCGCCCGACAGATTTCATCGGGCTGATTTTCCAAAAAAATATGTTTTTCCGGCTTTTGTTTTGCCGTCGGTAATTGAGCTATTGTCAAATGTTGTGTTTAGGAGCTTAGGCGGCGATCCTTTCAAC
>CAZFIB010000050.1:0-31342 GCA_964518865.1 uncultured Thermodesulfobacteriota bacterium | reverse complement strand
CTATTCTGAAAATCTCTGAGCGGTTCTGACTACTTTATTGCGGAAACTTACACCGCGACATTCTCAGCGTATTCCACCATGCGACAATCTGTATGTCTCCCTGAAATGCGGTGATACTGTTCTTGCAGGATCAGTGCAGAATATCAGCATGCAGGGGTTGGTGTTTGAGTACCTGGAAACCAAGAAAAAAGACACCCTTCATGCCACCATAGATCTGTTTCACCTTGACACTGATGGTCTTATATCAGGCATTCCCTGCAAGGTAATCTACGATACGGCACTGCAGAGGGAAGAGAGCAAGCTGCACTTCATTCCCTTTCAGTTGATGCGATGCGGAGTGCGATTTACTGCAATGCATGATAGGCAGCATGAAGCGTTACAAGGGCTGATCAGGAACTACAGAAACTTTCAGGCGATTGCTCGGAGAAAACAGTTTCGGCTGATTAAATAGCACACTTGAAAAAAGAGGCCGACAAGCCCCAACGCCAATTGTGTCCTGTCGACCTCACCCAAAACCGCAAAGCATGCAGACAGGCGCAGTGCCTTTTCTGCATGTGCGGGCTTTCTATTTATCGGAACTATTTAACTGAAGTCTTAGCACATTTAACGGTTAATTCAAGAGGGAGGTTGGGGTATGAAGAAAGGTTATAAAGTGCTAAACAGATGACGGACACATGACGGGAGGTTATAATGCCCGTCAGGAAGGAGAATCCGTCATGGGAAAGAGGAAACGCTATAACCGGGAATTTCAGATACAGGCCTGCCGTCTGGTAGTCGAGCAGGGATATTCGCTCAGGGAAGCATCGGAGCGGCTGGGGCCGAGCACCTGGACGATTCGGGACTGGATAAAGAAGTATCTGGGGCAATAGGGACGGGGCAATAGGGACGTCCTTCAGTTATTTAGTTACTGTTTTATCATTCAGCATTTCCATATTTTTTTTTGGAAACCCAGGGCATTATACTGGTATTTGATAGGGTCGCCGGGGGAATTGGTTTCAAATATTTATCTTGACAATTTGATCACTTTTCTACACCTTGCTATGCTGCCGATACAATTTGCTGGCCGTGGCGCCGGGCGGTTTCGATAATTGAGCTGCTGTCATCTTCCTCGAACTGACAGGTTCCGACGGGTATAGGCTCAATTCTGCTGTCTGTTCTGGCTGCAATACGCCAGAGCAGATTGACGTCCTCCCTTTTCAACCCTACATCGAAACGTGGAGAAACGATCAGCACATCGATATCACTCCAGACATTTTGGCACCCCTCTGCATATGATCCAAACAGTACAGCGTAGCAGTTATGAATGCCGGCGGATTCCAGGTTCGCCAGATAGCTTTTGACGGTACCTATAATTGATTTATCAGCCAATGAAAAACCTCCTGTGCTTTTGCCAGATAGCCTTCCGCCTCCCTTGCGGTAACCTGAGGCAGTGCGGAATCAGGATAGCGCCCTTCGATGTTGAAGGCATTCAATTCAGCCAGCACATCAAGCTGTTCTGACTGCAAAGAAAGCGCAGCAAGTTCAGCAAGTCTGACAAGGTTGTGTATTCTTGGGGCCAAATCCCCGGTATTTTTGCAGACATGTGCTTTAATAATTTTTTCTGCTGCGAGATGGACAAAAAAAAGACCATGCCGAGGTCTACCGCCGGTCAGCAACTCTCTGGCAACGTCAAAATCCTCTACAGCTGCATCACGCCAAAATATAATTTGTTTTGCAATATCAACCATAAAGAAACTATATACTAACAATTCTACAATAGCAAGGAAATGGGGGACGTCCTTCAGTTATTTAGTTACAGTTTTATCATTCAGCATATCCATGTTTTTTTCTTTTGCAATCTGCTCACCTTTTTCAACTGCATAACTGATGCCTCCCGGGGTTAAGCCGAATTTATTTGCAAGTTCCGTCAGCGGCACTGCCAGATCACGGGACGTTAATGGGGACGTCCATGAATATATCAATTGAAAGGATAGCCTTTTTGTAGTAGCGTGGAGGGAATGCCAAGAACAGTAGTATAGTATTGGGACAGATTTATATTTTAGCTATGACTGCTCGTGAATCAATTAAATCTGTCCCCTTTTGTATGACTGCTCGTGAATCAATTAAATCTGTCCCCTTTTGTGGGCAAGAACAGCTTTTACTACATCTGGGCTGGTTTTCCCGGAATGTTATAATCTCTCCAAAATACAATTTTACCGTCCTTGACAATAAAAATTCCGGTTACCGGAAAATGCCAGTCGGTCTCCTCTCCTGCCCGGTAAAAGTGATCGTAGCGCTCGTTAATAACTATCACGCCCATTGCTTTAGAACGAAGGATCTCCCATTCGACCCTTTCCGTCCCGGCCAGAAACGGCCCGATAACATCCCGGAACTCCTGAATGCCGTTTATTTCTGCGCCCCCCTCCCAAACATGATAATCAATGTCCTCGCTCAAATAGGGAACCAGTTTTTCAACATCCCTTTGCTCCCATTTCTTGCAGAATTCAGTCACCAGATCTAAATTCTTTTTTTCCAGTGCGCCCAACTCAATATTTTCTTCCATACTTATACCTCCTTATTCCGGGTTGGTGCAACGAAGAGAAACCACTTCATGTTGTGAATTCGCCCCTATCAGAGTGTGACCTTCGTGCCATAGTCCACACCCGGCAGCATATCACAAGGAGTCTGCTATTCAAGCAATAGGATGTACTTCATGCCGTCCTTTCGTACTCCTCTATCTCCCGGTAATTGTCCCTGAAGAACTGCTCCGGCGTCATGCGCATCCCATACATACAGCCCTTCTCCGCGAAGGCACCCACAGCGCATTCCGCTTGCGGCCTTGCATTTTCACATAACAGTGTTATTTTTAGAGGAGAAAACTGCAAAAAAAACTGAGGACGCTTAAAATGAAATCACTTCTGCTTTTTATCGGCTTTATCGTTGTGTGGTATCTGCTGCAGGCATTTATTCTTCCCAGGTTCGGGGTCAAAACCTGACTGGTACCCGAAAATCGCCGGGTTTCCGGTGATACGACCACAGACAAAACAGTCGATGGCAAAGAATTCAGGCTCCGGGGCAAGTAATCTCAAGGATGCATACGGGGTTTTTGCGCAGCACAGCGAGGGGCATACGGCGTGCTGTTTTTTCTTGCAAACGCAGCTGCTGCTCGTCCATACTATAGCCGGTCCAAATACATTCATCATAAAAGTCTATTTTCAACACAGGAGAAGGCCATGGCTTTGATGAGAACCGCAAACCCCGCACTCAACGATAAAACATTCACGGCGGCGGGCTATGCCCCTGCCGGAACGGATGCCATGACCATTCAGGGAACGGTTAACAAAACCGGCATTCTGCTGCTGCTGGCCCTGTTTACCGCTTCATGGACGTGGAACACGTTTTTCGAAACCGGCACCCCCTCCTCCGTCGGCACCTGGACAATGGTCGGTGCGTTCGGCGGCTTTATCGTCGCCATGATAACCGTGTTCAAAAAAACGTGGGCCCCCCTCACCGCGCCACTGTACGCCGCCCTCGAGGGACTGTTTCTCGGCGGCATTTCGTCCGTTTTCGAAGCGCAGTTTCCCGGCATCGTGATCCAGGCCGTGGGCCTGACGTTCGGCACGCTGTTCTGCCTGCTGATGGCCTACAAGTCCGGAGCCATCAAGGCCACTGAAAACTTCAAGCTCGGGGTAGTCGCTGCCACCGGTGGCATAGCGCTCGTGTATTTTGTCACCATCATTCTCGGGTTTTTCGGTCTGCAGGTCCCCTACATTCACGGCAGCGGCGTAATCGGCATCGGTTTCAGCCTTTTCGTGGTCGTGATCGCATCCCTGAACCTGGTGCTTGATTTCGATTTCATTGAAAACGGCGCCCAATCCGGCGCACCCAAATACATGGAGTGGTATGCGGCTTTCGGCCTGATGGTAACGCTCATCTGGCTTTATATCGAAATACTCAGGCTGCTGGCAAAGCTGCGCGGCCGTGACTGACCCGCCGGCACATACTGCCTTTATCCTGCACACCACAAGTACCGTCAGGGTCGGCGTAACGTTTCCTCCGTCATCAGGGTCTCTTCCCATTGCAATCTCAGACGATCCGAAACGCGTGGCACCCTTTCCCGGGTGACCAAATTGTTTACACGCCGTATAACATGAAACCTGTCAGCCTGCAGCGTGTTTTATAACAACAGAACACCGTGTTTTTTACAGCAGATTCCTCACTATGCATAAAGGAGTAAATTTATGAAAATTTTTCTGTATATATGCGCTTTTTTTGCAATATTTACTGCAGGCTGCGAACAGGAACAAACGTCCTACCTTGACGACCCGCTGCCCGACCCGCAGTCCGACACCCAGGAACTGGCTTTCGGCGTCAGCTCGTTCGGGTTCGACCTGTACGGGGTGCTTTCAGAGGAGCTGGAAAATGAAAACATAGTATTTTCACCTTTCAGCATCGCCTCCTGCCTGGGCATGGCCTATGCGGGAGCAGCCGGCCGGACTGCCGCACAGATGGCTGATGTTCTGTACTATACCCTTCCTGACGACACCCTGCACGAGTCCTTCGGCACGCTCTCGTCAGAGCTCATGGCCGGCAACACCGTCGACCCCGCAGAGCTGCAGGAATGGGAGGACTATGAGCTTACGCTCAAGATCAATTTCGGGGGCTGGCTGCAGCAGGATTACGGCATCACTGACGATTATACCGGCATACTTGAAAACCGCTACGATGCGCTGGTGCGGTTTGTCGACTATACCGTTGATTTCGCAACCATAGACGATGACATCAACAGCTGGACCGACAATGCCACCAACGGTAAAATCCCCAGGCTGATCGGCGAAAACGACATCAGGCCGGATACGCGGCTGGTGCTGGTCAACACCGTGTACCTCAAGGGTTCCTGGCTGTATCCGTTCGAGGAAGAGACGACAGCCGACAAGCCGTTTTATACCCGTGACGGCGGCGTTCTTAGCGTTCCCATGATGACCCGGACGGAATCGTTCGGCTATGCCGAGGATGATCTTATACAGGCCGTTTCGCTGCGGCTTGCTGAGGGGACCCTTTCGCTGATAATCGTGCTGCCCGCAGAGGAGAATTTCGACCGGGTCGAGCAGGCCCTGAGCGCGGGCGGCCTGTTCAGCATCGCGCAGGCCCTGAAGCCGTCCGAGGTCAGGTGTACGCTGCCGCGATTTACGGTACGCACCAGGCGCAAGCTCAATGACGATCTGAAAGCGCTCGGCATGAGCGATGCCTTCGAGGGCAGCGCCGACTTCTCAGGCATTACCGGCGGGCCGAACGATCTTTTCATCAGTTTTGTCATCCATGAAGCCGTGATCGAAGTGAACGAAAAAGGCCTCGAGGCTGCGGCTGCAACAGCCGTCGGCATGGCGCCTTCTGCTGTGCCCGATCCGCCGGTCGACTTTACCGCGGACCGGCCGTTTTTCTATGCCGTGTACGACCACCAGAGCGACACAGTACTGTTTGCGGGACGCGTGCTTGTGCCTGAGGAGGAATAAAATAGTGCTTGAAGAATAAAACGAAATAATATAAAAGATTAAAATATTCATTCATCGGGCACGTCCGCATGAAATCAAATACAAAAAAATATTTTTACATGCGCTTCCGCACTGCAGTGCCGGTGCTGCTCGCACTCTTTATGGCCGCCTTCACCTGTGTGCCCGGTTCCGCTTTCTGCCGGGACATCTATGAAGATGACGACTCATTTGAAACGGCAGGCGTAATCCCCGTTTCCATAGAAACGGCTGATGAGCAGACCCTGCAGAATCACACCTTCCACGATGCCGGGGATCAGGACTGGGTGCAGTTTTACGGTCTTTCAGGGCTGACCTACCAGGTACGCGTGACCGATGTCGGGGCAAAAAACGACATCGTGATCGAGCTCTTCGACACCGACGGCACAACCCTGCTTGCCTCGCGGGACGACTACCGCGAAGGCGAAGGTGAAACCCTCGACTGGTCGTGCCCTGCAGACGGCAAATACTTTGTGCGGCTGACAAATTATGCTGCCGACATCTTTGGCGATGATACGGAGTATGTGCTGAACGTAAACCGGCCGGTCGGCCCGGCAGGAGTGGGTGTCGTCACCGGCACGGCAACAGGCAGCGAGACAGGCGAGCCGCTTCCGCAGGTTGTCGTAACCACCAGTGGCGGCGGGTCGGCGTTAAGTGATGATGCAGGCATCTATTATATGCCGCATGTTGCAGGAACATTTTCTTTGATTGCAACCAAAGAGGACTTCCTCGCTTACAGCGATGAGATTACGGTAGAGGCCGGTGCCCTGACGACCAAAGATATTCTCCTCTCATGCGGTACCACAACCACATCGACCTGCCCGCCCATGAAGCTGTATGGTGTGGAGTCCGAAGAAGTGCTCATGCTGCGGGAGTTCAGGGACACGGTGCTGTGTGAGTTTTCCGGGGGCAGGAAGGTAATCTCGCTCTATTATAAACTGTGCCCCCTGGTAAGCCGCCTGACCGATGAAAGCCCGGTTCTGCAGAAAATTCTCAAAGACAACCTCGATGCTTTCTTGCCGCTCATTGAAGCCTCTCTTGCCGAATAAGACTTTTCTGAAAGACCCCCGGTGCGCTTGGGCGCAGCCTGATGTCTTTCCAAAAAAAAATGGCTGTAGAAAACAGAAAATTGTACTGGTGCACTTCACGCTATTCCATAGCCATTTCCCGATGCCCGCCTGGTAATGAGCGCCTGCAGGAGCTGCTTCAGCTGCGATTTTTTTCGCGGCCGGAGGCCGCTCCTGCCCGGCTACCCTGTTTTGATACCTGCCATAGACTCAAATTAAGCTTCGCTTGATTTGAGTCTAGTACAGCCCTTCCGTGGTAGCCAGAGCAACACCCAGCTGAAACGCTTTTTCCATATCAGCTTCTTTTTTCGCTGCATCGCCCGGCGCCATGTTGCCCCGTGAGATAACATCGCCGACGCGCCGTATGCCCAGGTCGATCAGGTTGCGCTCGAGCACCTCGCAGACAAGCGCTGACGAAAAAACCGGATCCCCCTGGCTGATGACCATGGCAGCCTTCTTGCCCTTGAGCTTCGAGGTGAATCCGCCACCGATGACTTTTCCCTCGTCGTTCATATCAGGCATGAATTCCATAAGGGGCAGCAGGCGCGACAAAAAAACGAGCAGCGGTGCGCTGACCGTACGCATGTGATTGGGCGTGCCGAAAATAAAGGCATCCGCATCCCGCATCTGCCCAAGCATTCCTGCCATGTCATCATCGATCACACAGGAATCTCTTCCCGGAGGCGGATAGGTGCAGGTCAGGCAGCCGGTGCAGTACTGGATTTTCTTCTCGATCACCATAATGCTGACGACATCTGTCTTTTCACAGCTGCGCACACCCTCGATTACGTTATCGATCAGCTCCGAGGTGTTGCCGTTTTTCCGCGGGCTTCCGTTTACCGCAACAAGTTTCATATGAATTCCTCCGGGAGTTCGAAACGGTTAACCACAGAGACACGGAGCAAAAATGTATTAGTGTATGCTTGTGGAGGGCCTCGCTCCGCCGTTGCGGCAAGTATCGTCCCGGGGTCGGTATCGCTATCGGAAACGATATCGAATAAAAAGCTTTTCATGCTTTCCGGATGATGCTCCGCATCATGAAGACTGTGGTGAATATCTTTTTTATTTTTTACCAAGCTCCTCGGCTTTGGCGAACAGCTCCGCAAGCGCCTCCTGGGTTGCATAGCCCTGCGACTGCCAGCGGATGATTCCCTCGCGGTCGAGCAGAAACGCATAGCCGTAGCGCGGATCGAGACCGAGCGCGTCGAGATACTGCTGCACATCACCGTACATGGTCACAACGTGCTTGTGCTTGAAGCCGGGCAGGCCGCCGCGCATGCCGCCGTCGATAATAAACTTCATGAACTTGTACCCCCCGGAGATCATGGGGACCTCGTAAAACATGTATCCCTCGCGCTGCCCGAACTTCTCGTAAAAAGGATTGAGCCACGAGTCGAGCTGGCCCTGGCTTTCGCGCAGGAACGCAACCGTCACGAGCGTTACCAGCCCTTTGGCGGAGCCGGGTACGTTCTGCGGTTTTCCCTCGAGCGTTTCAGCGCTTACCTCGGGAAACTTTTTGCCGATATTGGGGTTTGCCTGGTCGGTCATGGCGGCTTTCCTCCCTGATGTGTTTTGTTTTTTTTCAGGCTCCGACCCTTCACACACGCAGACCGGTCCATACAGCATGAAGCTGCAGAGCGTTAACGCCAGTATGCAGTATTTCATACGATTCCTCCTGTCCCTGTTATGAATGCGGATTTTATCAGGCATACCCCTGGTACATGAAAAAATCAAGTATGCATATCCTGTTTTTTTTACCGGGCACGGCCAGGGCGGTAAGCCTGATGCCCGACTCCTGCCACTGCTGCAGCACCTCAGCCTTGTTACCCTGCAGGGGAAGCTGCATCCCGGCAGTCAGATCTTCACCCTGCATATCGTATGAAATTGTCACCATCCGGCCGTTTCGTGCCTGCCGCACATTCTCTACAACCGCCTCAACCCGCAGGCCGTCGCGAAGAACATTCCGGACCCAGTGTTTACGGTAGTAATAGACACCGGCGGGGATACCGAACCCGCCGACACCTGAAAGCAGCAGCACAAGAACAATTTCAAGCGGAACCGGGGTGAGGCGGCAGCCGCTGATACGGCTGACCTGCGGCTCGCCCGGCAGGTACTCGATCTCCACGCGATCGCCCGGGGCGGCAACCGGTTTGTCTGAAAAACAAAAGCCGGATACTTTTCCGTCGATGCCGGACGGAACGAATTCAAAGTCATACACATAGGTGATTTTGCCCTTTGATCCCCTGTTTTTTACCGCCTTGAGCACGGTTCCTGCGGCAACGGCTGTTTCCTCCCGCAGCAGGCGCCATTCATCCTCAAGGCGGCCTGTTTTTGCCAGCAGCACCATCAGCGTCACCGTAACGGCAAGCACCACGAACGGCATGGTAAAAAGAGCGATTCGCAGCGGCATGGGCAGAAAAAAACCGATCACCGCCTTTTGCACGGCAGGCTCGATCCTGCGCGGGGGAGGCTGTGAGAGCATGAATTCAAGTGAACCCCGGGGAAGCATGGTTGAGCTCCGACAGTCTCCGTTCAATTCTCGTACGGGACAAGTTCAACTTCCATCTCGATCGTTTTCGCCGAACCGCTGCCGAGGCTGACCGGGTCCTGCTCCATGCCCCACCAGTAATCCCCCTCGCGCATAACCGGCGGCATGGTTTCTTTCTGCATGAGGGCGACATACAGCATATACTCACCGCTCAGGCACATTTCACGGTAATACGTGCAGCCCGGCACCGTCATCTCGAACGGTTTGTCGACGTCTATCTCAGGGGCGATAACCTGGTTGTAGTCGGTACCCCCGTCCGGCGGGCGGTTCGGCGGCCAGGTCCAGGTTTCGGCATCATAGAGAAACGCCATCAGGACCTTGGGCGCAGTCTGCAGGTTTTGCGGGACTTTTATTGTCAGCTGTATCCGGTCGCACTGGTCGCAGACATCCGTAACAGGGGGCGCGGGCTCGAATCCGCTGCACTCACACAGGAGCCAGCAGCTGCCGTCATCAGCGCATATCTGTGCGCCCGTTGTACCGTTCGGGCAGTCACATTTCCGAGTATCACCGGGAATGCAGGCCTCGTTCGCACCGTCGGCGCAGGTAACCGTTTCGGCCGGAGCATCGCGCACGCAGCGCACTTCCGCGTACGTGTGAATGTGGTTGAAGCATACCCCGCCGTTGTCGAACATGATGGTGCCCACCCAGTGCTCGTTGTCGCTTGAAACCGTCGAGGCCATAAATTCGAGCGGATGACCGACTGCCGCCGGGTCAGGTTTGTCGCACGTGCCGCTCAGGTCGGGCGGCCAGTAGCACCCTCCCGGTCCGGGGCCGCCGAACTCCTCAACAGGTGCGCACGCCTGATGCGACATGTCATCCATGGGGCTGCCCTCGGTCAGCGGGCATTCACCGTCTGTTTCCGACGGGGCATTGCCCCGCAGCAGGGTGCGCAGCTCATCGATGTCGGGCAGTCGCCAGTCATCATGGCCTGCCAGAACCAGCTCCTCGCAGTAGCGGAGCGAATCCGGATGCGTAAGCCCGGTATCGGAATAGTCATAGGCATCTTTTTGCGGATCCTGCCAGCACAGGCCGGTTGCGTTATCACACCACACCGAGTAGAGCGTCGTGCAGTCACACGGCTCCCAGCCGCTGCCGTCATCACGACAGGACTGAAGCGCAACCGACCCGTCGGAGCAGAAGCAAAGCTGCCGCTGCCAGGGCTTGCACCCGCTCTGCTGCTCGCAGCCGGACAAGACAAACAGGCTGAAAATGCCTGCGACACACGTAAAAACCACGCAGAGACGTTTCCTCATATCCCCTCCCGACTATGAAAAACGTTACCTGAGTGGCTGCCGGAAACCAGACAGGTTACTCGTCCCGCTCGACCTCGAACGTGCCCGTAGCTCCGAGATTGCCCAGAAAAGCGATTCCGACCGCAAAACCCCAGTCTCCCGAATACCGGGTCATGATCTTCCGCTCGCCCTCGGTGCGGCCGCTCTCCGCCGTGCCGTCAAGTGCCAGCAGAACGCAGGTGCCGGGACCGCAGCCGGCGGACAGCAGATCGAGGCTGCCGTCGGAGTCCATGATCCCGGTAACCGATACCGAGGCCGGTGCGGGAATTTCAGCCCAGGACGGCCATGTTGAGAGCTCTTCAAGGCAGGAAAAGTCGACATGCACCAGGCCGCTGACCGACAGGTTGCCCGGCGGATCAAGCGTGGTATCCTGCTCCAGGTCCATGCTGAGCGGGCAGTCGATGACTCTTCCGGCAGTACCGTTATCCGCTGCCGCGCCGACGAGTACTGCAGTTTCCTCCAAGGTGCCGTTGTCGATCGTGGTCTCGTTATCCAGAAACGACCACGTGCCGCTGTAGGATCCCGTGGCATCAAACGGCGCGTCACATGAAGCGCAGACTATGGCACACACAAAAATACATACAATGACCGGCCGGTTTTTCATACGCGCATCCTCCTGCATATGAGATGACAATCAACCCAGATGATTCTTTGCAGAAGCATATCAGGTGAGTGCTGAAAATTCATCAAAAAACATATCTAAGGCTGCAAGGCGCCTGTTCCACAGTGATGTATTATACCTTACATACAGCCGTACTTCATGCTATTATAATAAGTATATGAGTGATTAAATCAGCTTTTTCAAGCTGACCGGGCGCACTTTCTGAAAACGGATATTGGATATGTTCGACCATCTTGTTCGCGACGGCGTCATATTGTTTCTCATCGGCATAACCGTGCTCACAAAGGTTACGCCTGCCCTGCGCATGCAGCGCTTTTCCGACGGGGCTGTGTACGGTTCAGGCTGGACAGGCTGGATTTTAACGGTGGTCGGCTTTATCAGCATGGTTAT
The DNA here is from genome assembly GCA_964518865.1 of uncultured Thermodesulfobacteriota bacterium. Classification (GTDB taxonomy): domain Bacteria; phylum Desulfobacterota; class WTBG01; order CAIYCZ01; family CAIRTM01; genus JANQGV01. Next base: position 19,916 of record CAZFIB010000050.1, on the reverse strand, counting down.
CGGCGTGTATCTCGATGCATGGTAAAAGAGCGGGTTCGTTCCCGTGCAGCAGGTAATAGCCGACTTCTCTTTGCACGTCTGGTTGATTCAACTCAAATGTACTTCAGCTCACTTCAGTCACTGCTTTTCCTGTCGTGTGCCGTCAACCGAAACATGAGCCGGTTATAGGTATCCGGGCATTCCCCGATAACAGCGTGGTCATCGGATGCCCAGGGGGGGGATGTGCCGGTAAGCAGCACGTGGATATAGGGGTACAGCTGCGCATAGAGCATGCAGCAGGCGCCGCCGGTGTTGAACGGATCGACCTCGAACCGGTCCCCAACCGCATGGCCCCAGTAGCAGTTCCCGGCGATATCCAGCACTTCGACGGTTGTGCGGTACCGGTCAACGGCGCCGTAGCCCTTTCCGGTCATGTCGCGCAGAGCACAGGGTGTTTTAAGAAGTGTTGTCTCTTCACGGACGACCCGCTGTATGGCCACTTCCACCGTACCGCCTTCCGGGCACGACCCGCGGCCGGCGTCGGCGCCGGTTTCCCACACGATACTGCCCGCGTAGTGCAGTGCCGTCACCTGGAAAAAAATCGATTTCAAAAGAGCGCCGCATATGCCGTCGCTGTTCATGGCGGTAACCCTGAAACGGTCACCCTCCCTGTGGCCGTAGGGGCATGTGCCGTTCACCCTGGTTACCGTCACCTCCTGGCAGTACCTGTTTTCGGCATCGAGAATGGCTTTGGCCGGATCGTCGTTCTGATTCTGTTCGGTCATGGCATAGCTCCTGCGGCGCCCTGACTGGCGCTGCCCCGTAAAAATATGGTATCACTATGTATACTTACTTTACGACAGAATAATAGTACACGGTGAACCCATATGGCAAAAAAAATATGCACGCTCATTATCACGCTGCTTTGTGCCGGCTGCATGCCGGGGGACCCCCCCGGCGGTGATTATCCCGATTTCATCACCGAAAACGACGATTATTTCGTGACGCATATAGGCCCGGTACCGGTCATTGACGCAGGCACCTATGAGCTGAGCGTTTACGGGCTGGTCGATACTCCCGCCTCATTCAGCCTCGATGAGCTGATGGCGCTCAACCTGGTCGAGTTTCCCCTTACGACCGAGTGCATCGGCAACTGGCCGAACGGCCGCCTCGTCGGCACGGCGTACTGGAAGGGCTTCAGCCTTTATGAATTCCTCGTATCTCTCGGCCTTGACGAAAGCGCAACCGGGATAAAATATTATGCCGCGGACGGCTACTATGCGTCCCACACCCTCGAGCAGCTGCAGGAAAACGGTGCTGTCGGCGCGCTGTACATGAACGGGGAGGAACTGCCCGCGGTGCAGGGATTTCCCCTGCGCATTATCGTTCCCGGGCTTTACGGCGCCAAGCAGCCTGCCTGGGTGACCGAAATAGAAGTAATCGACACACCGCTCGAGGACTACTGGCAGGACCGCGGCTGGGACCTCACGCCTCCCATGGATGTCGATTCCATGATATTTTTCCCCGTCTCCGGCACAGCCGCAGCCCCCGGGCAAACGCTGGAGGTCGGCGGTGCTGCATTCGGCGGCACGCGGATAGAAAGCGTTGCGGTATCCACTGATAACGGCAGCACCTGGCAGAGCTGCGAAATCGTCAAGCGTCTCGACGAGGACCACGTCTGGGTGTTCTGGAAAACCGAAATCGTGTTCGACAGCGCAGGCAGCTACACGGTCTACTGCCGCGCGACCGATATGTACGGAACCGTGCAGCCGCGATACGATTCCGAGCTGAAAGACGGCATCAACATCTGGCCTGCCGTGACCGTACAGGTGACACAGCAGTCATTTCCGCCTGCAGGGGACTGACTCATTCACTGAAGCACCCTTATTTCTCCCCCCATGGGAGAAGCTGCATATACGCTGCTTTGCGCTTTCGGCTTGCAGCAGCCCCGGCTGCCATAGTATAAAAGCTCTATGGCCGAAACGCACACGGACAAACCCGGCAGGGACATCAGCGGAAAGATACTGGCAGTCGATTACGGTACGAAAACCGTGGGCCTGGCAGCCTACCTCCCCGGCTCGGACCCCTACCCCCTTCCCTTTTCACAGCTTGCGTATGTAGATGATGACGCGCTCGCACGGGATATCGTCAGCATCGTGCGCGAGCAGGATGCAGCCGCCGTCGTGCTGGGTGTGCCCCGCATGCTTGACGGCCGGGAGTCGAGCATGACCAGGCGCGTTCTGTCATTCAGCGAGCGGCTCGAGCAGGCCCTGCAGCCGGTACCGCTCTACAGGCAGGATGAAACGCTCTCGACCTATGAGGCTGAGGAGCGCATGAAAAGCTCGCCGCTCTACAACTTCAAGGTCGATCCCGCGCGCATCGACGAACTGGCGGCGGTCGTCATACTGGAGGATTTTATCAGCCGCTGAGGTGTTCGGGTATGCCGCCCGCTATTTTGCCCCGGCAGCCTCTTGTTCCGCAACCGGAATGTGCACCTCGGAGCGCTTGAGGAACCACAGCGTAAAAGGCGAGTCCCAGTAAACGGCATACGCATCGCCGGCAGCCTGATAGCGCGGGTTGTCGCTAAGCCATGCCACAAGCCTGACCCTGCCCTTCTCATAACGCTCGCGGGTGTACCTGCCCCGCAGGCCGATGCTTGCAACCGTGCGCCCGGGCACCTCGACAATGCGCACCTGCCCGCTGTCCTGCAGATTTTTCTCCTGATCGGCGCTTCCGATATAAAATTTCATGCCGGCGCTGTCGATGTCGGCCTCGACCGGGACGGTCATTGAAACCCGGTTGTCCTTGAGATAGGCAAACAGCCGCCTGAACAGCCGGTTCGATGTATCGAAATACACGCCCGGCGTTTTCGTGACCATGAGTTTCGATCCGGGCACCGTCTTGATCTCTATGGCTCCGACCGGTGTTTTGGGATAGGCCGCCTCATACGCTCCGGCACTCATGCCGCAGCCCCCGGCTGCGACAAGCAGCATGATAACCGCACAGCACCTGATACTGTTTTTTGTTTTCCGGAAATCACGGATCTGCATGGCATCATTCCCCCTTTCGTTCTGTTATAGCTATGTATAGCATGTTTTACCGCAGGCCGCAGTACCTGATTTTCTCCGATTGACGTATAATGTCAAATCGCCGTATACTTTTTCCGCAGGGTCGGCTCAGGCACCGCATTGTGGAACTTTTTTCAATGATTCCTGTCTAAATGAACAAACGGGTTACAGAAGCCGCTGTCATACACGATGAGGACGCTCAGCAGGTCCGCGCGTTTCAGCAGGGCAGCCGCCAGGCTTTCGACGCGCTTGTACTGAAATACCAGCAGCGGATATTCGGCCTGTGCTTCCGTTTTTTCGACGACCGTGACGAGGCGGACGACGCCGCCCAGGATACCTTCGTTAAGGTGTTCCGCTCGCTTGACACATTCCGGTTCGAATCGTCGTTTTCAACGTGGCTGTACCGGATAGCGGTCAACACCTGCAAAAACAGGCGGCAGTCGCTTGCCGCGCGCCTGCGCCGCCGCATGCTGCGAATTGTTCCGCAGGGCGACTGCGACGCCCCCGGCACCTGCGGCGAGCCCGGCGACGACTCCCGCTCTCCCGGCACGCTGTATGACCGCAAAGCAGCCGGGCGGGCGGTTGCCGCGGCCATTGCGCAGCTGCCGCCCGGGCACAGGGAGGTCGTGCTGCTGCGCGACATTGAAAAGCTGCCCTATGAGGAGATCGCTGCCGTGCTCGGCCTTGAGCTCGGCACCGTCAAATCGCGCCTTGCCAGGGCCAGGGCAAAGCTGCAGGAGAGGCTGAAGGATTTGAAAAATGGACTGTAATACCGTCACAGAACTTCTCGACGAGTACTGCACCGGCCGCCTTGACGGCACGCAGCGTCAGGCGCTGCAGGATCATGTGGGGAAATGCCCGCGCTGCGCCGATCTGCTGGCCGCGAATGAGCGCTATTTCAGCGCTCTTGACGGCCTCGACGCGGTGTCGCCGCCGGACGGGTTTCTGGACCGGGTGCACGGGCGCATCGAGCAGAAAGGAGCGCTGCGCCGTTTCCTGCAGATGATTTTCGTACCGGGCCGGATAAAAATACCGGTGCGGCTCACGGCAACGGCCGCCGTTGCCGTTCTGGTTGTGGCGCTCGTGCGCCTGTATCAGCCTGTCGAGCGGCCGGGCATGGAGCAGGATGCCGTCAGCAGCGTGCGCACCGATACGGCAGCGCGTGCGCCCGTTGCCGACAGAAAAGCAGCCGCGCCCGCACGCATGAAATCAGCCCCCAAAAAGGAGTTTTCGCGGATGCGCTCCGCTGAGCCCCTGCTCCTGCAGGAACCAGGTACGGACGATGAAATGCGCCCGGCCGAAAAAAGGGTCCTCGGGGAACAGGCCCCTGGTGCCGAAGGATGGGGCGCCGGAGATGCCGACACCGCATTTTCGGTGACCCTGCTCGTTGCAGCAGCTGCGCACGGGATTGTTCCTGCTGAAACAAAAAGCGCGAACGCCGTCAGCGGCACAGCACGTGCCGGGCATGCTGCCGTTAAAAAAAGCATTGTCGAATTTATCAGGCAGCATGACGGAAAAATTATCGACACGCAGGCACAACCGTCCGGAGCCCTCAGCGTATCTGTGCCGGCAGCCCTTTACCCGCAGCTTATCCGTTTCCTGCGGCGTTTCGGTGATTTTGCGGCAGACCCGCCTGAATCGATACGCAGTGAATCCGTTCAGCTGAGCATAACCATACAACCCGCCGACCGGCCCTGACGCCAACACACCGTTTTTTCATCAAAATTAATTTTATACGCTTTTTGGGAACTTTTCTGCCTCCCTGCGGTCTAATCCGTCGAAAGCTGAAATCGGGCCCGCAGCAACCACAAAAAGAAAACAGGAGGCATATCATGAAATACGGCATCAAAACCGTTCACATCGTATCACTGTGTATCCTGAGCGCCTGTCTGTCAGCCGCACATGCGCATGCCCTGACGGTAGACGAACAGGACAAATCACGTTCACCCTACTTTTTCGTGCAGAGCGACGACCCGGACACGGACCGCCTGCCGCTTAAAAAAACACACGCCGACGTTTCAATCACCGGTGTCATCGCCGATGTAACCCTGCAGCAGGTTTACAAGAACGAGGGCAGCCGCCCGCTGGAGGCACTATATATTTTCCCGGCCTCCACGCGTGCCGCAGTCTACGGCATGACCATGAAGATCGGCGAGCGAACCGTCACGGCCGTTATCAAAGAGCGCGAACAGGCCCGCAGGGACTATGAGGCAGCCGTCAGGCAGGGGCAAAGCGCATCGCTGCTTGAGCAGCAGCGCCCGAATGTCTTCCGGATGAACGTCGGTAATATCCTTCCGGGCGACACAATCGTTACAGAGCTTCGCTACACGGAGCTGCTGGTGCCGCAAGACGGCGTGTACTCGTTCGTCTACCCCACAGTTGTCGGCCCCCGGTATCCGAACCGGGCTGCCTCCGGGGGCCCCGCTTCCGACTGGGTGGCAAACCCCTATCTTGCTGAAGGCAAAAAGCCGACCTGTGCATTCGACATACAAACAACTCTCAGCACCGGCATGCCCGTACAAGACATTTCCTGCCCGTCGCATACGGTCAAAACCGAGTACCGGAACCCCGACCGGGCAATCGTCACCCTTGACCCCTCGGAACGCGACGGCGGCAACCGCGATTTTATCCTGCGCTACCGGCTTGCGGGCAATAAAATCGCCTCGGGCCTGCTTCTGTACGAGGGCCAAAAGGAAAACTTTTTTCTCCTGACCGCCCAGCCCCCCCGAAGCGTAGAAGCCGGGCAGATACCGCCGCGGGAATACATTTTCATCGTCGACGTATCCGGCTCCATGCACGGCTTTCCGCTGGACATTGCAAAAAAGCTGATGCGCGACCTGATCGGCGGCCTGAAGCCGTCCGATACCTTCAATGTGCTGCTGTTTGCGGGCTGTTCTTCCCTGCTCTCCGAGCACTCGCTTCGGGCGACCCCGCACAACATCCGCACGGCCATCGATTTTATCGACCGCCGGCAGGGCGGCGGCGGTACCGAGCTGCTGCCGGCCCTCAAACGCGCGCTTGCTCTGCCCCGCAGCGAGGGCTGCTCCCGCACGGTAGTGATCGCCACCGACGGGTATGTCTCCGCCGAAGCCGAGGCTTTCGATCTCATCCGCACAAATCTCGGTAAGGCCGGCATGTTTTCCTTCGGCATCGGCTCCAGCGTGAACCGTCACCTGATCGAGGGCATGGCCCGCGCAGGCATGGGCGAGCCCTTTGTCATAACCAATGAAAAAGAGGCCCCTGGAAAAGCTGACGCGTTCCGCCGCATGATCAGCACGCCGGTGCTTACCGGCGTGACCGTCGATTTCGGCTCACTCGAAGTCTACGATGTCGAGCCGCGCTCTGTTCCCGATGTGTTTGCCGGGCGGCCGGTCATTGTGTTCGGAAAATGGCGCGGCAAGCCCCGCGGCACGATTACGGTGAAAGGCACGGCCGGAGATACAAACTACCGGCGGCGCATCGATGCGGCAAACATCCGGCCGAGCGCGTCACACGCCGCCCTGCAGCACCTGTGGGCCAGGCACCGCATTGCGCTGCTCGGCGACTACAACCTGCTGCGCCGGGATGACGAACGCATCCGCGAGATCACGCGGCTCGGCCTCAGCTACAGCCTGCTGACCGCCTACACCTCGTTTGTCGCAATCGACAGCCTGGTGCGCGTGCAGGACGGCAAACCGGTTACGGTCAGGCAGCCGCTGCCCCTGCCGCAGGGTGTTTCGGGATACGCTGTCGGAAACGGCGTCGGGGCCATGAAAGCATACCGCAGACGCACCGCCCCGCAGTCTGCTGTTTCCGGGCGCGCCCTGCACGAGACGCCGGCAGCGGACGAGGTGCGGGCTGAGGAAAAAGACGATGCATCACGGGCACCGCGCGTGAGCATCAGGCAGCTGCGCTGCAGTGAAAAGTCCGCTGAGCAGGCGCTGCGCTCCGGTATCGAACAGCATCTGGAAGTCCTGGCCGGCTGTCTGAAAAATGTTGCCGCCGGCAGGGGTGCTGAAATCCGCCTGCAGCTTTCCATCAACGGCAGCGGCCGGGTAACCGGCGTCAAAACACTTTCCGTGAAAGATATCAGGGGAAAGGGACGTTTCAACCGGTGGAAGCGCTGTCTGGTGGAAAAGATCGAAAATCTGCGTTTTTCAGTGCCGGCCGGCATGCAGGGCGTAACGGCAGAGATCACCTTTTCGGTATCATAGCAAACAGGCAGGCCCTATCTTCACCTTGACACCGGGCGCGGTATCTACTATACTGACAAAAAAATAACGCTCAGCGCGCTTAGAATCCAAAAATCAATACGTGATGTATATACAAGCCCGTGGATTTCAAGCATCCACGGGTTTTTTTCGACCCGGAAACGTATATTCAGCTGCATCCTTTTCCGTCCTGCATTTTTTTCATGCCGGATCCTTGTTTATCAGACAGACAAATCGTGTCCGTATGATTAGGCACGCCCCCTACTGAAAGGAAGTATTGCCTCATGAAAAAAATCCTTCTCACAACCGTCTGCGCACCGTTCGGTATTAATTCGGATGACTGCACCGAACACGTCATGCCCGAGCTTTTTCATGCCCAGGTGACCAGGGCCCAGGGTATCTTCAGCCCGCGGGTGACCTACATATCGTACGGGCTGGAATATATCGCCAATAATCTTCAAACCCCGGCGGTCGTGCTTCAATACCCTACCATGCGTCAGTTCAGACGCGAGCTGAAAAAAGGCTATGCCTATGTGGGAATAAATTTTGTTATTGCCACATTCGATAAAATGAAAAAAATGAGCAGGGCCGTGCGTGAAATATCTCCCGACACGAAAATCGTGCTCGGCGGATACGGCACCATGCTGCCCGAGTGCGAAGCATATGGAGATCACATCTGCCGCGAAGAGGGTGTCGGATTCATGCGCCGGCTGCTGAACGAAGAGCACGGCGAAGCGCCGCTCAAGCACGTCGTCTATTCCACCCGCGGTAAAATTGCGGGTGTGCCGTCAATGAAGGGCGCGGTTGTGCTCGCCGGGCTCGGCTGCCCGCACGGATGCGAATTCTGCGCAACATCCCACTTTCACAACAGGCGCCACATCCCTCTTCTGGAAACCGGAAAGGATCTGTACCGCGAAATCAGACGGGTACAAAAAGAGCTGGGGGACCCCAACCTGCCGATCGGGATTATCGAGGAAGATTTTCTCATGCAGCACAGGCGCGCTGCCGAGTTCCTCGACTGTGTCAGGCGCGACACTGAAAATCCGGTTCGCATTTCCTGCTTTGCCAGCGCGTACGCTGCAGCAAAATGGGACCCGGACGACCTGGTGCGGATGGGTGTCGAGGCCCTCTGGATCGGGGTCGAATCGAGCAAGGCCGATTACGCCAAGCTGCGGGGAATCGACGTGAAGGCGCTGTTCGAAAGGCTGCACGCCCGCGGTATCAACACGCTTGCGTCCCTTATCCTCGGTCATGATTTCCATACGGCCGAAAACGTGTGGGATGATTTCGAGTATCTCGTTTCGCTGAAGCCCAGTCTGACACAGTTTCTTATCCTGACACCGGCCTGCAGCACACCGCTGTTCGAGCGCCTCGGAAACGAAGGCAGGCTGCTCGATGTCCCGCACACGCAGTGGGACGGCTTCCACCTGGTGTTCGACCATCCCAGCATCAGCAAACCGGAAATGGAGCAGCTGATTCTGGATGCATACGACGAGGAATACCGGCGGCTGGGACCATCGATTCTGCGGTACGTCGACAAGCAGCTTGCCGGGTATCTGCGCTACCGGGACTCTTCCGATCCGCTCCTGAAAATCCGGGCGGAGCAGTACCGCCAGGGGTGCCGTGAAGCCCTGCCGGTATGCTCTACTGCGGCCCGCAACGCCCCTGCTGCCGACAGCGCCGACTGGATACTGAGGCTCAAAAAGAACATCATTGCCGAAACCGGGCCCGAGGGTCTTAAAAACAAAATGTTATCGGCCGCTGTTCCGGCGTTCGCTCTCCTTGAAAAATTCAGACTCCGCTGCACCTCCTACAGCCAGGCACAGCCCCTGCGAACCGCCTACCGCATGTCATCAAACCTGCTGCATACCGTACAGCTCAGCGGCAAGGGCATGCTGACCATTAAACCCCGGCCCCGCAGCGCCGACCATCATGCTCCGCTGGTTATCGATCTTCATGGAGCACTTGACCACCTGACGGCCGCCAAGCTGAGCAAAAGAGCCGTGTCCTATCTAAACGAAAACAGCGGTAACCTGGCAATCAACTTCAGGGGCGTAACCTGTATCGAAAACAAGGCCCTGCTGCGGTTCTTTAAAAACCTGAGAGCATATCGGCAAAGAGTAAAAATCATCAGCATCGACTCCCTGCAGTCGGAGATGTCGGATGTCGTCGCTTTTGCACGCAAATCATTCGACGTGTGTATTGATGCCGAGTGCATACACGACCTTTCTTCGACATAGCCTGCACGCGGCATGACAGCCGCACCCGCATTATTTACGGAGGAAAACCGATGAAGAACAAACTGTATGTAGGCAACCTGACCCAGGAAACGACCGAGGAAGATCTCCTGTACAATTTCGGTACGCTGGGAACCTGCCTGTCGGCCACCATTATCAAGGACAGACAGTCAGGGCGCTCGAAAGGATTTGCCTTTGTTGAAATGTCCTCCGAGGCAGAGGCCCGCGAGGCGATAAAGACCTGCCGGGGAGTCGAACTTGACGGCAACCGGCTTGTTGTCAGGGAGGCTGACCCGCAGAAGTCCGGCACCTCCGGTCAAAAACGAAAACCACGAAAAAAACAACGCTCGGCCTGAAGGAGTCTGTTCATGAAAAACCCACGTGATATAACCAGCAATGATCTGATAGAATCCATGAAAAACGCCGACCCGCTTGAGCGCGAAATTCTTCAGCAGGCGCTGCACTGCTGCAAAACAAGCTCTCAGTGGATGATCGCTACCCAGGTCTACAATAAAATTTCAGCAAAAAAATAACGTAAAACAAGCACCTGTTCTGACCACTACGAAAACATCCTGTATCATGGATGAAATCTGAAACCGACAACGGCATATTGTTATGTAACCGCACCGTTTCTTTTCAAAAATGTCATGGGGACATGTGCTTTTTTCCAGCATATAACTGAAAAATAATACAACGGGCTCCCGTCGATCGAAAAACGGTGACGGTAGCGTTCTAGATGGTTGATGTTGAGATACTCCGAAAATATCAAATTACGAATCAGTCGTGAGAAACCGGTGGTGTCCGTTTCATAAAGAAACGTCTCTTTAATGTTGAATGCAATCCATCCCTGTTCGTCGATGACATTGAGCGCCTGAATAAAAGCCGTCGGGGGAATGTCGCCGAACCCGAGCGCTGCAACGGTCGTCAGTGCGTTCAGATTCCAGGCCTTGATTTCTTCGATATCTTTCCGTTGTAAAGCGGTAAAATCTTTTACAAAATATTCGTCGTAGATTCCCGGCCGGTCCCGCTCGGCTGCGGCTCTGGCCTCGGGAATGATGTCCGCGCCGACAATACGGGCAACACCGATTTTTTTCAACTCTTCCCCCACTATCCCGTTGCCTGCGCCGAAATCAAGGACTTTCATCTCGGAAAAATGCTGCTTGTTGACATCGACGGTATGCTTGAGCGTTTCCGTAACCTTCGCCGGAGAATTACACTTCAGCCTGTCGTAAAAAAGCTGCTCGTACAGCCCTGGGTACTCGTATATTCTGTCATAATCGTGAAACAGAATCTTACGGCGTTCCGAGTTTTCCCTCAGGAAAAAAAAGGCCTGATCCTGATAAAGGTGATCGGACCCGCCGGGCGGAAATTGAATATTGTAACGTTCCATATGTGCTCCTTCTTTCATGCATATTGTCATCTGTCGATTTTCGGCACATCTCCGAACCGGTATTCGACTTTCATCCAGAATGCCCGCTCAGGGCCTGCATCGGCATTGTGCTGCTCATAGCGCTCATCGGTCACATTGGTTACAACGGCTTTCAGCAGCAGCCAGCGTTTGAATGCAAGCTGCAGCGAGCAGTCAAGTACGGTATGGGAATCGAGCTCAAGCAGGTTTTTTGTCATGCGGTCGCGGTAAAACAGCGTATCGGTAAAGCGGGCATCGAGTGATGCGCTCAGGCGCACAGCGGCACGGACCTGCCGTGACACACGAACACCCGCATTGATCCGGTGAAGCGGTATGTCCCCCAGGCGCCCCTCGTCGCGGTCGACCGCATGCGTATAGGTGTAGTTGGCATAATAGCTGAGCCACCCGTACGGCGATCCGGTTATGCCGGCCTCGAACCCGTCTGTTTCGACCTCATCGACATTTTGGTAGCGCATGCGCCCCGCGCTGATGACCGGGGTTATCAGGTCTTCTGCGTCGGTGTAGAAGCCGGTCAGCTCAAAGGACAGCCACCGGCTGAGTCCGATATCGATACCCGCATCATATGACCATATTACTTCAGGATCGAGGCCGGGATTGGATTCAAACGGTATGCCGGGAATCATCTGCCAGGTGGGCTGATACAGCTCCCCCAGGTTCGGCGCGCGAAACGCCCTGCCGGCCGACCCTCTGAATTTTATTCTGTCGCTCAGCCGGTACAGTATGCCGATTTTCGGCGAGAATGAATCCTCGGACTCGGAATGGAAATCCAGACGGCCCCCGAGGGTAACCGTCAGGGCCTTCAGGGGCTCGGCCTCATACTGGAAGTATACCGCCTGGTTGACGAGTGACTCGTCCATAACCGTTCCGATGACCGCATTGCGTTCCCCGCGGTTTTTCCAGTATGCCCGGCGATAGCTCAGGTCGTACCCGCAGGTGAGATAACCATATGTCCCCAGCGGAAGCGCTCCCTTGATCTGCGCACCGGTATCACGGCCCCAGTAGTAGCGGTCACCGTATTCATAGGAGTACCTGGTCGAGAAAAGGCCCTGGTGTTCAGCTATGTTTTCGCCGATCGCCTCGGTCCGGTCGTAGTTAGTGTACAGCCGGCCTTCGAGTGCCAGCACGCCCCCAAGCGTGGTGTGTCCTGAAAAATTCAGAAAATAAAACGTCTGATCCGTATCCTTGTCCCGGTCCTGTTTCAGGTGCAGTGTTTTGCCCATGCCGGTATGGTTTTCGCTGTAGCTTCCGCTGAACGAAATCCCCGAATCGCGGCTGATGTCGTAGTCCAGCCGGGCTGCCACACGTCCGTCGTGAAAATCGGCATTGGCTGTGCTCGAGGTGCTGCGCTTGAATCTTCCCCGGATCATATCGTATGAATATTCTATGCGGCGGTCGGTCCGGTAGTGGTTGTTGATATCGCGGTAGCTGCCGTCCAGGCTGTAGGTAAGCTTTCCCGCTTTACCTTCCAGGCGCGCTCCGGCTTCCCTGAATGCATCGCTGCCGTATTTACCCCATGTCCGCACATCCCGGCCTTCTTCCCTGCGCTTGCCGGTAATAATGTTGATGACACCGCCCATGGCATTGCTGCCGTACAGCGAGGAAAATGCCCCCTTTACCAGTTCGACCCGCTCTATAGACGAAAGCTGTATCTGACCCGGTACGATAAAGCCGCTCAGGGCCGAGTTCAGCGGCACCCCGTCGACCATAAACAGTACACGGTTCGGACCGTTCACACCCCGTATCGCTATGCTCATGGGAAACGTCACGCCCATGTCCGAGGGCCGTGTCATGTCGATTCCACTGAAGCGCCGAAGCATGTCATCGACGTTGGTCGAGGGCGCAAGCGCGATGTCATCTTCGGTAAGGATGTCGACATCTGCAAAAAGTTCGTCAGGGGACCTTTCGCTGCGGGTTGCAGTCACAACCACATCACCCAGACGATAGGCGGGGCCTGCTGTTTGGCCGGGTTCCGAACCGGCTGCCGCAGCCGGCACAGGTGTGCTGCACAGCAGCAGTGCCGTCAGAAGCAGTTTCGTTTTCATGATGAGGCCGCACTCCTTTCTTGTATGCATAAAAAAACCCCGAACCGCACACAGCACGGTTCGGGGATGCCGTTTTTCATCCACAGGTTATTATATATTCGTGAGAGTTTCCCCAGTCCTCGGGGGAATATTCTCAGTCGACGGGCAGGTCTTCTGGCTTCCGGATCACTCTACTGACCACGCCTTCCCGTTCCGTCACAGCGGAACAGTGGCACGTTATGGCGTTCGTCCCCGGTTACAGCGGCGGGTCCGCAACGGCTTTTCACCGTTTTCCCTTTTCAAGCCCGTAAGGGCTACCCGATATGGAAGTACTATACCGGATGGTCGCTGCACTGTCAACACTTGCAGCCCACACTTGCAGCCCGCACCCCCCCGGTTTGTTGACACTGCGTCGAACCTGCTTTATACTGGATTACCGGTTCATGAAACGATCCTGCTCGCGCATGAGACTCGTATGCGGCACAACCTGATTCTGATCGACACCGGAAGGAGAAACGAACCATGAAGAGCAATTACGATGCCCTTATCATCGGCGGCGGCATGGGCGGGCTGTCCTGCGGAGCCTGGCTCGCCCGCAGCGGCATGAGCGTTGCCGTTATCGAGCAGAACACGCAGGTCGGCGGGTTCTGTTCGAGCTACAAACGAAACGGTTTCAACTTTACCCTGGCGGCTTCGGAAGTCACCGGCACGACTGAAAACGGCCTGATCATGCGCACCCTGCGGGCCCTTGGCATAGAGCGCGAGATCGAGTTCATACCCCTCGAGCAGGGCTACCAGGTCCACTTTCCCGATTTCAGCTATTACATTTACTCGGGCGGCGGGGATGCCCGCGAGCGCTTCATGGAGCAGTTCTTCCGCCTGTTTCCCTCTGAAAGAGACGGCATCCGGGGCTTCTTCGACACGCTGGTGAAAATCAACGAGCAGGCCGACTATGCCTCGTTTCTCGGCACCGCACCCCGCGATATCCTGCGCATTCTTTTCAAGTGCCCGGCGGTTCTTAAAAACATGTCAAAAGGCATCGATCCGTTTATGGATTCTTTTGTGAAGGACAAGCGCCTGCGGGCGGCCCTTTCCATCAACGCAACCTGCGCGAACCTGCCCCCCTCGAAAATGTCGGTCCTGGGTATCGCCGGGCTGCTGATCGAGGGCGGGCTGTCCATACCCCATGTCAAAGGCGGCGCCCAGGCCGTGCCCGAGGCGTTTGTCAACTATCTGCGGGCAAACGGCGGCGATGTCCTGACCGGAAAGCGCGTCGAAAAAATCCTGGTCGAAAACGGTACGGCCTGTGGTGTCCGCATAGCGGCATCGCCGCCTGCAGGGGAGAGCACCGCCGGGGCCCCGGTCGATATCCGGGCCCGCCATGTGGTTTCAAACGCCTCGGCCCGCCAGACCTTTTTCAGCCTGCTTGACGAGACGCATACGGGGACACTGTTCAGAAAAAAGCTGCGCAGGCTCGAGCCGACCCCGCCGTTCTGCGCCCTGTTTCTGGGCCTTGATATGGATCTGCGCTCGCTGGGGCTTGCGCCCGCCCTGCACATACACACGCCCACCTACGACACCGAGCAGGTGTTTCACAACCTGCGCGAGCGCCTGCTCGGCGACGGGCCCCTGGACCCCTTTTTCCGCTTCCAGCTTGCCAACCTGAGCGATCCGACATCGGCGCCCGCGGGCAAAACCGCGCTTGTCATTCACATGATTCCCGCGCCGGTCGACGGGTGGGATGATCCCGACTTTGAAAAGCGTGTTGCGGATGCCATGATCAGGCGGGCCGACAAAATAATCCCCGGGCTTGCCCGGCAGGTGGCGTTTCAGGAATTCTGGTCGCCGCGCACCATCGACCGCCGCGTCATGAGCGGTGCGGATGCCAGCATCGGCTGGGCGCTCACACCCCGGCAGGTCGGCCCCCGGCGCCTTGCCCAGACAACGCCGGTTGAAAACCTCTACCTGAGCGGTCACTGGACCCGCCCGGCCCTGGGCATCATCGCCGCGGTAATTTCAGGGCTGCAGGCTTCAAGCATGATTCTTTCGAAGGAAGGTGTCAGCCAGCCTCTTGCGGGAATCGGCATCCGCAACGGCGTAAGGGTGGATTAGCAGCGCTGCTGGGTTTATTGTCAAATATCCCAGGGATCAGGGCTACACGCTTGACAGGTTACGGCCTGACAGAATTCCGATAATCAGTTTCTTTAGTTTTTTAAAGAAATAAATCTCTAACCACCGGCTATTCTTCTGTCAAGCGTGTAGCCCTGATCCCTATGGGTTATAAGCATTGTGCCGCCCGGCCACATTGTGCGCCGCTCTTAGTCTTGACACAGAGCCGTCCCTGTCTTATA
Source organism: uncultured Thermodesulfobacteriota bacterium (assembly GCA_964518865.1). Classification (GTDB taxonomy): domain Bacteria; phylum Desulfobacterota; class WTBG01; order CAIYCZ01; family CAIRTM01; genus JANQGV01. The sequence goes on along the minus strand of CAZFIB010000050.1, from coordinate 4,641 downwards.
GTTTGTCCATCTCAAAGCACATTCCCATCAAAAGAATACGTACCTGCAGAAGTTTTTTTCGTAACAGGTGGGCAGGGTTTGGAATCAACGTTCCTTCAAGCGCGCCCCGGAGCAGCTGAAAAAGGTGCTTACTTCGTTAACCAAACGGTCATCGGGCCGGTGTCGGCCGAGGCCAAAAACAGCGGAGAGGATCACGTCAGCTATGAGCTTTGCAGGAAAATCAAAGAAGAACACGCCCCCGCGGATATTGACAACATCCGGGACTGAAACCGTTGATCGAAAAAGCAGACCGCCCCTGCAGCCGCGTTTGCTGATATCGTGCTTGCTGCTGCTTTGTTGCGGCTGCGGGCCGGGCGCGGAGATCCAGAGCGCCTCTGCGCCTCCGGTGGCCGTGGAAACCGTGGTGGTTTCTCCCGAGCGCATTGAGGAAACCCTGACGGTCGTGGGTACGCTGTTTTCAAACGAGTCCGTGAATATCAAGCCCGAAGTCTCCGGTAAAATAGAATATATTGGCTTTGAAGAAGGCCAAAGCGTGGACAACAACACGGTGCTGTTTCGTCTGGATACGGAGCTGCTGGAAACGGAATACGGTGAAGCCCGGGCCAATTATGACTACGCGAAGAGCCAGTACCGGCGGGCCAAGAATTTGAGAAAGAACAACGTTATTGCCGATGCGGGCTATGATGATACGTATCGGCAATATGTAAACGCCGGATCGAGGATGAAAACCCTGTCCGCGCGTTTGAAAAAGCATACCATTCGAGCGCCTTTTGCCGGCCGGCTGGGGGCCCGCAGGGTTTCTGTCGGAGCTTATGTCGCTGTCGGCCAGGAGCTGGTGCACCTTGAAGACCTTTCAACCATCAAGGCCGAATTCTATGTGCCCGAGCGGTACTTAAGTAAAATCGGCACCGGTCGCATCGTGCGCGTGCGGGTGGAATCCCTCGCAGAGGCCTGTGAAGGCCCGATTTATTTCATCGACCCCCGGATCGATACGGAGACGCGCAGTGCGGTTGTGCGCGCCCGTATCCCCAATCCGGACGAAAAGCTCAGGCCGGGCATGTTTTGTACGGCCGAGATCATTCTGGCGGTGGAGGCTGGCGCCCTGACGGTGCCTCAGACGGCCGTTTTTGCGCGGGGGGAAGGACAGTTTGTTTACGTACGCTCGAACGGCACTGCCGAGGCCCGGCCGGTGACTCCCGGTATTTTTTCCAACCGGCGGGTGCAGATCAAAACGGGCCTCCAGCCTGGTGAAACGGTTGTGGTATCCGGTATCCAGAAAATAATTCCCGGTGCCCGGCTGATAGAGGCTGCGGCAGCCGAAAAAAACAGTACCAGCAGCAACAAAGACTGAACCATGTTCATCTCAGAGATATCTATAAAGCGGCCGGTGCTGGCCACCGTCATGAGCCTGACCCTTGTGCTGTTCGGGGCTGTCAGCTTTTTCAGGCTCCCTGTGCGCGAAGCGCCCGATATCGACCCGCCGATTGTCTCGATTACGACTATCTACCCCGGAGCGAACGCGCGGGTTGTGGAAGTTAAAGTCACCCAGGTTCTTGAAGATGAGCTCAACGGCATCGAAGGCATTAAGTCGATTGTCTCCATCAGCCGCGAGCAGGTGAGCACCGTCACCATAGAGTTTGAGCTCGAGCGCTCCATCGACGGGGCCGCGCAGGATGTGCGGGACCGGGTGCTCCGGGTACGCAACCGGCTGCCCGAGGATATCGATGAGCCTGTGATTGCCAAGCAGGATGCCGATGCCAATCCCTTTATATGGATAGCCCTGTACGGTGCCGACACCTCTATGCTGGAGCTGTCCGACATCGCGGATCGTCAGTTCAAGGAGCGGCTCCAAAACGTGAGCGGTGTCGGCGGCGTGATTATCGGCGGAGAAAAACGCAAGTCCATTCGCATATGGCTCGACACCCAGAAACTTGCGGCCTACGGCCTTACCATCCGGGATATCGAGCGAGCTGTTACCGAGAAAAGCGTCAGCATTCCCTCCGGAAGGGTCGAGGGAGCCGAGCGGGAATTTTCCGTGTTCATGGAGGGCGAACTGAAAACCCCCCGGGAGTTCGAGCAGCTCATTATCCGAACGGTCGAAGGCATACCCGTCAGGATTGCAGATGTGGCCTCGGTGGCGTACGGCCCCGAAAACGAGCGCACGCTCATACGCTATAACGGCAAAAACTGTGTGGGCGTCGGTATTATCCGGCAGTCAAAGGCCAATGCCCTGGATGTTTCCCGGCTGGTCAAGCAGGAGCTTGAGCAGATAATCCCCTCGCTTCCGGCGGGCCTCAAAGCCTTTGTGGGCTATGATTCAACCATCTTTATCGAGCGGGCGCTTCGGGAAGTGCGCAACTCCCTTCTGCTGGCAGGGCTGCTGGTGGTGGCGGTGATTTTCCTTTTTTTAAGGACCGCGCGGGCGACATTTATCCCCGCGGTTACCATTCCCGCTTCCCTGATCGCCACGTTCAGCGCAATGTACTTTTTGGGCTACAGCGTGAACATTCTGACCATTCTCGGCCTGACCCTGGCTATCGGCCTGGTTGTGGATGATTCCATCGTTGTTCTGGAGACGATCTATCGCGGCATCGAGGACGGCCTGGACCCCAAAACGGCGGCACAGCAGGGAATGAAGCGGGTCAGCTTCGCGGTCCTGAGCACGACCGTGGTGCTCATTGCCGTGTTTGTGCCCCTGGCTTTTATCAGCGGCAATACCGGCAGGCTTTTCCGGGAGTTCGGCATCACGCTGGCGATCGCGGTTTGCTTTTCAACATTCATCGCGCTGACGCTCACGCCCATGCTGTGCTCGGTTTTTCTCAGGAAAGACCCGCCGCAGCAGGGCGGCGTGAAAGGCATGCTCGAGAGCGTGTTTTCGCGCATGGAGAGCCGATATGAAAGCATTCTTGAAAAAGCGACCGCACGTAAGGCAGGGGTGATTCTGATCGCCGCTGTTGTGTCGGCTGTCGGCGTTGTGCTGTTTCTCGTTCTGCCGAGCGAATTTGTGCCGACCGAGGACCGCGGACTGATCCTGAGCGTAATCGAGGCACCCGAGGGCAGCACTCTTGACTACACCGCCCGCTATCAAAACCGGGCCGAAAAGATTTTGCTGTCGCAGACCGAAGTGACAGGCGTTGTTTCCGTCGTGGCCTTCGGGCTCAACGCTCCCGGCCAGGTGAACAGGGGCGTGCTGTTTTCAATGCTCAAGCCGTGGGAGCGCCGTGAAAGGTCGCAGCAGGAAATCGTGCAGTCAATTTTCCCGAAGTTTATGGGCATACCCGGCATCCTGGCGTTTCCCATCAATCCGCCGTCCCTGGGCAGGAGCTTTCTGGGGCAGCCCATTGAGTTCATCATCCAGGGCAATGACTACGGCGCGCTGGACCGCGCCGCGCAAGAGATTATTCAGCAGGCCCGCGCAATCCCCGGCGTTATCAACCTGGACAGCGACCTGAAGTTGAGCAAGCCCGAGCTGCTGGTTGAAATCGACCGCGATCGGGCCGGCGACATGGGGATTTCCGTGCGCGATGTTGCCGCAACGCTGCAGGTCATGCTGGCCGGAGAAGACTTCGCGACATTTGAAGAAGCAGGCGAACAGTATGACGTTATCGTCCAGCTCGAAAAAGAGGACCGGACCATTCCGCAGCAGCTGGCCGCGTTGTATGTCAGGGCAGAGGACGGCCGGTTGATCCGGCTATCAAGCGTTATACATACGCGACAGCGCACGGCGCCCAGGGAGCTGAATCACTTTAATCGACGGCGCGCGGTCACCATCACCGGCTCTCTGCTGCCAGGCTTTACCCTGGGTGACGCGCTGCAGCAGCTCGAGGAAATCACCGCGAAGGTGCTGCTTCCCACCAGCGGCTTCGAAACCGATGTTGCCGGCCAGTCCCGCGAATACCGGGAGTCCGGATATTCGCTTATTTTTGCTTTTAACATGGCCCTGGTCATTATTTTTCTAGCGCTGGCCGCCCAGTTTGAGAGCTTTACCGACCCGCTGACCATCCTTGTGACCGTGCCCCTGGCCCTGACCGGCGCCTTCGGCGCTTTGTGGCTCGGCGGCATGAGCCTGAACCTGTACAGCCAGATCGGGCTGGTGATGCTTGTGGGGCTGGCCACCAAGAACGGCATCCTGATCATTGAATTTGCCAACCAGCTGCGGCAGCAGGGTGCGGGGATGGTGGAGAGCATCACCCGGGCGGGCGTGCTGCGCTTCCGGCCGGTTTTGATGACCGCTTTCTCGACCATCCTGGGAACCCTGCCCATTGCGCTGGCCACCGGCGCCGGCGCGGAAAGCCGCCGCCCCATGGGAACGGTCGTCATCGGCGGCATGCTGCTGTCCACCGTGCTGACCCTGGTGGTCATTCCGGTGGTGCACATTATGGTTCAGAAAGGCATTGGTTTTTTACGGGACAGCTTGCGGCCGGAAGCTTGATCGCCTTTACCTGCCTTCTGTGATGGCGTCCGTTGTAGCCAACCATGCCGTCAAACAGCTTGGCATCTCTGAATGGATTTACATATTCAATAAACAAAGCCCGTAGGGTGGGTGCAACGAAGTAACCCACCATTGCAGTGCCTATTCTCCACCAGTGCCTTCAGGAAAATCCAGCGGCTCTACAGCCCAATCCTTTGAATATAATCCCT
>CAZFIB010000049.1:0-31887 GCA_964518865.1 uncultured Thermodesulfobacteriota bacterium | reverse complement strand
CGCCACCGGTGTTCCTCCCAATATCTACGAATTTCACCTCTACACTGGGAATTCCCCGATCCCCTCCGGATCTCTAGATCCGTGGTTTCGGGCGCACTTCCTGGGTTGAGCCCAGGGCTTTCACACCCGACTTCCGAATCCGCCTACACGCGCTTTACGCCCAGTAATTCCGAACAACGCTAGCACCCTCCGTATTACCGCGGCTGCTGGCACGGAGTTAGCCGGTGCTTCCTCTGATGGTACCGTCATCGGACATGAATATTTTCCATGCCCTTATTCTTCCCATCTGACAGAGCTTTACGATCCGAAAACCTTCATCACTCACACGGCGTCGCTGCGTCAGGGTTTCCCCCATTGCGCAATATTCCTCACTGCTGCCTCCCGTAGGAGTCTGGACCGTGTCTCAGTTCCAGTGTGGCTGGCCGCCCTCTCAGGCCAGCTAACCATCGTCGCCTTGGTAGGCCGTTACCCCACCAACAAGCTAATGGTACGCGGGCTCATCTTAAAGCGATAGCTTGAAACAGAGGCCATCTTTTCCCACTGTATTAAAACCGTGAGCTTATCCGGTATTAGCACCGCTTTCGCAGTGTTATTCCGGACTCCAAGGCAGATTACCCACGTGTTACTCACCCGTGCGCCACTTTACTCATTCACCCGAAGGCGAACTTTCTCGTGCGACTTGCATGTGTTAAGCACGCCGTCAGCGTTCGTTCTGAGCCAGGATCAAACTCTTCAATTAAATTGAGAATTTGCAAAAAAATGCTAAAACTCGAAGAGTAATTGACCTTCCCTATATTTTATTTTCAAAGAACAGTTGAATAAATCGTGAATCAATATCCGAACAGTATACCCTTTCAAAAAACATTGTCAACTGTTTTTTTAATTTTTTTTAACCATTGCTCACACATTCTTAAGTATATAACAGATTCTCATAATTTCAAGATGCCCGAAACGTGTAAAAAAATACTTTCATACTATAGTAATAATGTTATTTCAAACAGTTACCTTTTGCGGGGATTTTTCTAACGCAGGTTAAATATTTTTGATTACCCGGGTTTTTCAACGTATTCCCCGCGAAAATGATCAACGCGAAGAGTGCTCTGCTAAAAGTATAGTAGTTATCACCCGGCTGATAACTAAAATACGGGGGATTACCATAGGTACTATTCTACGATAATTTTATGATAGCGTTTTTTACCGGCACGGAGAAGCACAATCCCGTCCTGCACATGCTTCTCATGTACTGCTTCGTCAAATGATGACAGCCGTGAATTGTTGACATATCCGCCGCCGTCATTAATAAGCCGGCGCGCATCACTTCGTGTTTTACACAATCCGGTTTCCTCAAATAATATAAATGCCGCTATACCCTTACAGAGACGATCACGGGATAGCGTCGAGGTCGGAAGCGAATCGAGGCTGCCTGCAGTGCCGTAAAAGACGCTCCTGGCTGCATCCCGTGCGTTATGGGCCTCGTGCTTTCCATGCGTTATTGCAGTGGCTTCAAAAGCAAGCCGTTCCTTGGCCGCTCGAATGTCCCCACGCATACTCTCGGTTATGTCATCGTGTTGCAAAAAGGTAAAATACGCCAGAAAGCGCTCAACATCACGATCGTCGGTGTTAATCCAGTACTGATAGTATTCATAGGGTGATGTCTGTTCAGGATCGAGCCAGACAGCCCCTTTTTCGGTTTTTCCCATCTTGGCGCCTGATGCGGTCGTAATAAGGGGAAGCGTAAGGCCGAATGCCGAGCCGCCTTCCACTTTTCTTATAAGATCCATACCGGCGACGATATTGCCCCACTGGTCATTGCCGCCGATCTGCACGGTGCAGTCGTGCTGCTGAAAAAGATACAGAAAGTCGTAGGCCTGCAGCAGCATGTAATTGAACTCGATAAAGTTGAGCCCGGTTTCAAGCCTCATTTTATACGATTCAGCTGCAAGCATCCGGTTAACGCTGAAGTGCCGGCCGATATCCCGTAAGAACTCAATGTATTTGACCGGCTTCAGCCATGAAGCGTTGTTGAGCATAAGCGCATCATCATCCGATTCAAACGAAACATAGCGTGAAAACTGTTTTTGGATTTTACGCGTATTCTGTTCAATCACCTCTTCGGACAAAATTTTGCGCATTTCGTTTTTTCCGCTGGGATCCCCGATAAGCGCTGTTCCGCCTCCCATCAAAACAATCGGGCGGTGACCGGCCCGCTGCATGTGTGCAAGCGCCATAACCGGAAGCAGATGACCTACATGCAGGCTCGGCCCGGTGGGGTCAAAGCCCGCATAGCAGGTGACCGTACCTTCAAGAGACCGCCTGATCGCTTCTTCATCGGTTACCTGCTCGATAAAGCCGCGCGCCTGTAATGTATCATATACCGTAGTCATGCCCTATGCCTCTGTCACCGTCAGGAGCAGCCTTCGGACGCACGTAGTACGCCGGCGAACTGCAGTCTTGCATTCGAAACACATAGCACGAAAACGCAAACAAACCCGAAAGCAGCAAACAGTTTGTTCTTTAGTGCTTTGAGATTTCGATTTTTTTCGCATTTTTTTCGCATGTCGATATTCGATTTTCGTACTTGTAAGCCAGCGGCCGCGATCGCGGCCGCTGGACAATCGTATGCATATCCGTTACTTAGCATATTCAACTGCCCGCATTTCGCGGATGACCGTTATCTTGATCTGACCCGGATAGGTCAGGGACTCCTCTATCTTTTTGGCGACATCCTTCGACAGAACAACCGAATCATCGTCGTTGACCTCGTTGCTTTCAACCATGACCCGGATTTCGCGGCCGGCCTGTACCGCATAGGACTTGCTGACCCCCTTGAATGAGTTTGCTATGTTTTCAAGGTCCTTCAGATGTTTCACATACGTCACCAGCATTTCACGACGGGCTCCCGGGCGGGCAGCCGAGAGAGCATCCGCAGCCTGAACGAGAACAGCCAAAACAGTTTGCGGCTTGATGTCGTCATGGTGGGCGGCAATGGCATGCACGATCTCCTCCGATTCGCTGTGCTTCTTGGCAATATCGGAACCGATGAGCGCGTGCGAACCCTCTACTTCATGATCTATGGCTTTGCCGATATCGTGCAGTAATCCGGCGCGCTTCGCCGCTTTGACGTTCACGCCGAGCTCGGCGGCCATCATCCCGCAAAGATATGACACCTCCAGAGAGTGCTGCAGGACATTCTGATCGTAGCTTGTTCTGTAACGCAGTCTTCCGAGCAGACGCACCATTTCCGGATTGATTTTATGAATGCCGACATCGAAAGTTGCCTGCTCCCCGGCCTCCCTGATCGTTACATCCATCTCCTGCCTGACCTTCTCGGCGATTTCCTCGATGCGTGAGGGATGAATGCGGCCGTCGGTAATCAGACGCTCAAGTGCGATTCGTGCGATTTCCCTGCGGATGGGATCAAAGGAAGATATCAGAATTGTTTCCGGCGTATCGTCGATAATGAGATCAACACCGGTGATCTGTTCGATGGTGCGGATATTTCTTCCTTCTCTTCCGATAATCCTGCCCTTCATCTCATCGTTAGGAAGATTGACAACGGAAACCGTTTTTTCCGCAACATAGTCTGCACTGTAACGTTGTATGGCGCAGGCAATAATATTACGCGCAATCTTATCCGAATTCTCCTTTGTTTCCTCCTCAATCCTGCGGACGGTTCGCGCGGATTCGTGCTTGGCCTCGTTTTCAAGATTCTGCATCAGAAGCTTTTTGGCTTCCTCGGATGTCATGCCTGAAATTCTCTCGAGCAATTTTTTCTGCTCTTCCATGCTCCGGGTATATTCCGCTTCAAGATCCCTGACTTTCGTTTCCTGGAGCGACAGGGATTTTTCACGCTTGGCCACACTTATTTCTTTCTGATCGACCAGGTTAACCTTTTTTTCGAGATTCTCTTCCTTCTGTGACAAGCGTTTTTCAAGCTTTTGCAATTCAAATCGTTTGCTGCGGGTTTCTTTTTCAAATTCAGCTTTTGTTTTATACAGTTCCTCTTTGGACTGAAGCTTTGCCTCCTTAATCAGTGTGTCCGCTTCCTTGCGTGCTTCTGACAGAATTTTACTTGACGCCTCCTCGGCAGTCGAAATCTTGCTCTCAACTATTTTCTTTCTCAACAAAAAGCCGGCAACCAGACAAATCACACAAAGCGGCAATGTTATGATTATTAAAATAATCGGATCCAATTGTTTATCCTCCTTAACATAAATATACTATGCGGCCTGCGGCCGTTAAGATAAATTAATCTGACACCCCGGCTGGGCGCGAATTTCTTTAATCTAGCAATACCATTAAACGGACACCCCAAGCGGGTGTAACAAAGTTATGGTGGTTATGCTTGTTGATCAGGGGCTATTAACGCGGAATACATGAAGGATGGGAGCGGGAATACGACAAATTAGTATTAAAAATTTACATTCATCGTAAAAAAAAAATAAATCTCGTTTTCTGGAGTGGTTATACAAAAATTACTTTTTTTAAACATACTGCCTGACGTTTTCGTATTATTTGTATCACCCGAGATGTTTTTTTATCAAAACAGTGTGTTATTCCCGAACAAAAAACCTGTAATATATCCTTCAAAATATAACCCAAAAAAAATCCCCTGAACATTTTCAGGCTGCAGGGTTCAGATTCATACCCCTATATTATGTCTGATAATTCTTTCCTCCACGTAAACAGTAATAGTTCCTGCTTTTTGCAATAATAAAAAGTATACACCAGTCTAGATGTGTGAATCAATAAGATTTATTAACTTTTCTGAATCTTCATTCAACGACGTAATCATGTCGTCTATTGATTTCTGCTGCTGCAGACATTCATCCACAAGGTTCAGCGCTACGAGCACGAGAGTGTTGTATGAATCGACCGTACCGCCGGATGCCTGTACTTCGTCGATTTTCTGCTTAAGGTAATCCTCGACCCGCTTGATGTATTCCTGATCGTGACTGCCTTTGAGATAATATTTTTGACCGAGGACTTGAATTTCAAAGGTTTCAGCCATAATATGCACCTAAAAGATATCAAGGCTATCGATTTTTTGAATGATCCCGTCAATCCTGGTCCGAACCATATCACGTTCTTTCAGCGCTTTATCAAGACGCTTTTTCAGTGCTTCAGACTCACGTTCTTTTTTTTGAACCTGCTGTTCCATCTGGTGCTTTTCTTTTTTAGCCAGTTCATAACGCTCCAGCATAATCTCGATCTTACGCGACAGTGATTCAAAGGACTGAGGCTTCACCGTTAGTTAATCCCGACTGCTGGATAATTAATGTATTTAAGAAGTATTTTTATAGTTAAACTATAGACTTATATTATTAAAGTCAAGTAGTTTATCAGGCTTCATCAATCATGTCCGAACAACTGCCGTTTTGTTCATTCTGCCCGGTCAGCGAAACCGTGCCAGAATGAACCGTGAATCGACCGCACCCTTCTGAGAATATTCACCGTGGATGAATGTATCGATCCGTCAAGCTCCCTGTTCGCGTCCTGCGCATAGCCGGGCATCCCCGCTAATGCACGTACCGTATGTTGTATCGATTCTGTAATACCCTGAATGTGATAACCTCCTTCAAGCGTAAGAAGAATTCTGCCGCCACACAGACGCTGCGCTAGATCCTTCAGGTAGAAGGCAAGGCAGCCGAACCCTTCCGGTGTAACGTTCATGGTTCCGAGCGGATCACTCTGATAAATATCATACCCTGCGGAAACAAGTATGAATTCAGGTCTGAATTGCTCTGCAACGGGATTGAGTATATGACGGTACAAATACAAGTAGTCCTTATCTCCCTGCCCCCCGGAAAGCGGAACGTTTATGGTATATCCTCTGCCGGCGCCTGCTCCGGTTTCCTCAAAGGCTCCGGATCCCGGATAATACGGATACTGATGGCTGGAGAAATACAAAACATCGGAGCTGTTGTAAAATGAGTTCTGCGTGCCGTTTCCGTGATGAATATCCCAGTCGACGATAAGAATTTTTTTTATATCGCAGGCAGTCATAAGATAGTGCGCACCGATCGCCACATTGTTGAAGAGACAGAATCCCATCGCCCTGCCTGCCTCGGCATGATGTCCCGGAGGTCGGACAAGTGCAAATGCGTTGTCTGCCTCACCGTTGAGTATACTGTCGATGCCTATGAGCACACCGCCTGCTGCAAGTATCGCGGCTTCCCAGGAACCCTCAGAGGTATTCGTGTCGGGATCAAGGAAGGTACATCCTTTTCCCGCCGTGTCGGCGATCGTTTCAACGTAACCCGGTTCATGATTGAGTATGATTTCTTCCTTTGAAGCCGGACGCGGTTCGAGCACACGAAACATATCACGCATATCGCTCTGTTCAAGCATTCCGTACACGGCTTCAAGCCGCTGCGGACTTTCCGGATGTCCTGCCCTGGTGATATGATTGATATAACGCGGGTCTTTTATAAGCAGTGTTCTGTCCATCGATCTTCTCGCGTAAAAGTGGTTTCTACCGATGTTTGAGTTGACATTATAGCAAAAAGATTATACAAAATACAAAAGTATTATTAAGTAGTTTCCCTTAAAATATTATAGACTGTTTAAATATTACGCCACCTGACTGCGCCACACCGCATCATGCCGAAGTGCACAGGCGCTGTGCTGCGGCATTCACTCCAGGACAGTTCAACGGCGCGTAAGGAATCCCTATGTTCGGCTTGGGAATGACAGAACTGATCGTTATACTCGGTGTTGCGCTTATAGTCATCGGGCCTAAAAAGCTCCCGGATCTCGCACGCAGCCTTGGACGAGCCATGCGCGAATTCCGGCGGGCAACAGACGATATACGGGACAGTTTCGACATCGACTCCGTTGATATGAAATCGAGCCGGCCGCCGAAAGTCCATTCATCGCTCAAGCACGACACAGAACCGGCTGTAGAGTCGACCGAACAGAACAACACCGGTGACGGGCCCGGCAAAGAAACCGATCCTCACAGATAAATACATGTCAGACGAAAAAATTTCCCTTACCGAACACCTTGAGGAACTGAGAAAGCGTCTCATATATTGCGTTATTGCAGTGGCTGTCGGTTTTGCCGTTTCATATACCTTCTCCGAGCAGCTTTTTCATATTCTGTCACGTCCTCTGGCCGACATTCTTCCGGATGAGAGCACCTTTATTTACACCGGAATTGCAGAGGGCTTTTTTACCTACCTGAAGCTTTCTTTCTTTACCGGTATATTTCTGGCTGTTCCCGTTATCCTGTGTCAGGTATGGCTCTTCGTGTCCCCCGGCCTGTATGACAGCGAAAAACGCTATGTCGTCCCGTTTGTCGTGCTTTCATCGCTCTTTTTTATCGGCGGAACGCTTTTCGGGTATTTCGCTGTGCTGCCGATCGCTTTTAAGTTTTTTATCGGGTACAACACCGAATATGTACGAATGCTGCCTTCTATTAAAGAATACCTTACCTTCAGCTGCAAATTTCTTCTGGCGTTCGGCCTTGTGTTCGAGCTGCCCATTTTCATTCTCTTTCTTGCCAAAATGGGAATCGTGAACGAGCACATGCTGCGATCCAGCAGAAAGTATGTTATCGTCGGGACCTTTGTTGTAGCGGCGTTTCTGACCCCGCCGGATATAGTGAGCCAGATGCTCATGGCGGTTCCCTTACTGATTCTTTATGAAATCAGTATCTATATCGCTAAAATATTCGGTAAAACCGCGGAAGCTGTCGAGGAAGACTCTCAGCGGACAGAAGAGTAATTCATCCTCGTCCAAGGCGCGAATCGTTGGCCGTGCCTTTCTTTTGACATGCGGAAAAGATAGCAGCTTTGTACGCTGAAGCGATTTTTACAATATATACTCCTGAACGCTCGAAGCTTTCCGTATCACACTGCCGGAAACGGTGGTTTTCATAATACTACCACCCTGCCCTGATTTACTTTTATTCAGTCTTCTGCGCTCCGGCATTCTCACCCCGCAGCCGTTCGAGCTTTTTCTGATATTTTGCTGACTTTGGAAAAACATCCGCAAAATCAGCCGATGCGAGCTCAGCACCACGTTTCTCGACATCAGCGCCGATTGTTTTTGGCATCTCCACCTGGATGCGTACGATCAAATCCCCCCGTCTGCCTGTTTCAGGTAAACGCATGCCTTTTCCGCGAAAACGAACCTGCTTGCCGTCTTTTGAACCCGGCGGTATATGTACGCGTCGTTGGCCTTCAAGCAAAGGAACATTCGTACTGCCGCCGGAAAGCGCAATGTGCAGCGGAACCGGAACACTGCAGCTGACATCGTTGCCTGAGCGTTCGAAGAACGGATGCCGTTTCACATGAACGACAACGATAAAATCACCCGGCTTCCCGCCATCATCACCCGGAACGCCCAGCCCCCCGACCTTCAGTCGGGTTCCGGTTTCAATTCCGGGCGGAACATGAACCTGAATGAGCCGTGCCGATTTCACGACGCCGTACCCTTCGCAGCGCTTGCACAGACTTGTATAGACAGAACCGGCCCCTGCACACTGCCGGCATATTTCATGAATTCCCCGATTGTTCTTAACCTTCCCCTGTCCTCTGCACTTCGTACAACGCACGGGCCTGGCACCTGCTTTCAAGCCGGTGCCCCGGCACTGCGGGCATGGTTTCTCCCCGGGAACACGTATTTCTTTCTCAGCCCCCAGGGCCGACTCTTCAAAGCTGATTTTCAGATTGAAACGGATATTGTCGCCGTAACGGCGCCGCTTTTTTTTCGGACTCCTCCCTGTGTAAAAGCCGTGCATGAAATCCCTGACCATTTCATCGGAATGCATGTAAAACTGTTCATCACCTGTTTTTTTCCGTTCTGCGTTCTGCGATGCAATAATCTTTTGATCATAGTCGGCTTTTTTATCCGTATCGCTTAAAATTTCATATGCCTCTGTTACCAGCTTGAAGTGCTCTTCAGCTGATTCATCCCCCGGGTTGTAGTCGGGATGCAGTTTCCTGGCAAGTTCTCGGTAGGCTTTTTTTATTTCTCCGGGACCGGCATCGAAATGGATGCCGAGCACGGCGTAGTAGTCAGCTTTCATGTTCAGTCATCATCCGTATTGATACGTAACAAGCCGGTTATCAGCCGACCGCTGCCGAACTGCATCAATCCTCGAACACACTGCCGGGGTAATAACACATGTTGAACCGGCACTCACGGCTGTACGTCTTTCGGTACAGGTTGCGTGACGCCTCCCTGAATTCATCTCTTTCAGGCTGTTCGTTTGCAAGCCGGTCGATCAGGTTCTTTATAAAGGCCGTATCGCGAATCTTGCGGTCGGTCGTGTTGCCGCGTCCGACAATTTTAACCTCATCTATTCCCATTTCGCGAAAATCAAAGAGCGCGCATGCACCGCACGGATGATCATCGACGTGGACCTGTTCCCATATCCTCTGTCGCTCACACAGGGCCGCCTGTTCATGCACCTGCAGACCCGCCCCATGATTGCAGATAACACGCACATCAAACGGCAGCATGCATGCGTTTCGAAACATGGGTAAAATCTCTTTACCGGCCAGACCGTGCTGAAATGTGCAGTAGCCGTCGATATTTACGCATCTCGAGTTGAGTATGAAGACGGTCGATTCAACCGGCGGTATCGATGCAATAAGCTCACTCAGTTCAGCGATCTCAAGATGCCGTGGAAATGTGATGTTTGTTATGCCGTTATCGATGAAAAACGACGCGGCGCGACGGTTAAACACAGCGCCGCCCGTGCTCAGGTGAAGAGGCGTGCTACAGCCGACTTCATTCAGGTAAGCTATGAGACCGTAATCGGCGACAATAAAAGCATCCACGCCGGACTCAACAGCTCCGTCCACATATTTTTGTATCCGGTCATATTGCTCCTGGATGTAATAATGTTCGTTAAGCGCAAAATACACCGGGATTCCCCTGTCATGCGCCAGCTCTACCGCAGAACGGAGATCGTCAAACGTTCTGAAGTGCCCCCTGCCGGCGGGCCGTCTGTTGATTGAAATAACCGGATACTTTTGATGCCATGCTTCATCCAGCAGGCCGCAGTAAAACGATCCTGCACCTGCCTCGGCAAGGCGTTCCACTTCATCTATGCTGTCAAGGGGTGATAGAATTTTCATTTTTTTCAACCGCGGATTGACATGCCTTTTTTACTCCAGCTCACTCCAATCACTTCAGTCTGTCCTTTGTGCCTGTTGACCCGTTCAAACAGGTATCTCCGGCTGAACAACGATTCTGTTGAAAAAACCTTTTTCAAGCGATTCGGGGATATGCTCGTTCAATAAAAAAACCGTGTTGCCTTTGCGTATCAGCGGTATTTTCATAACCGGATTGTACAGGGTGAACGCGTACGTACGGCACTCCTGGCTGCATGGCAGAATACCCGCTCTGAATGATGCTGCATCCGAGTCACACCCGGCTGTGAGACAAAAGCGGGTCGTAGAAATGAATGCATAGGGAATATACAGCGAAGCACTGATCTGCTGATCAGCACCGCTGAGATCAACCCCCTGGAGAAGATTGTCGAATTCCACCCGGCCGATGCCGTATTTTTTCAGAAACACCGCTGCTGCCGGAACATCCAGGTTCGAGCCGCAAAAATACCTGCGGGTTTCTGCGGGCACCTTATCGAGTATATTCATAATGCGCGGACCGCGCTTGTTCTTGTTCAGCAAACGGCCGAGTACCGGGGTGAAACCGGAGTGTTCCGTGCTGATCAGGTGAACAGCGCCCCAGTCATTGCAGACCACTTCACATGTTTCATGTTCTTTTTCTATAAAGGCAACCAGATTTTCCAGCCTGTCGAG
Source organism: uncultured Thermodesulfobacteriota bacterium (assembly GCA_964518865.1). Lineage (GTDB taxonomy): Bacteria > Desulfobacterota > WTBG01 > CAIYCZ01 > CAIRTM01 > JANQGV01. The sequence goes on along the minus strand of CAZFIB010000049.1, from coordinate 21,109 downwards.
ACCGCTGTTCGTAACAAAAGGTGTTACAAACGTGAACGAGCACGCGTTTGCAACGGCAAAATCAATCACGCGGGCGATATCATCCCGGGTCGGCAGCCTGCGCTCGCAGAACTCCTGTCCGAAGTAAATCCGATTAAAGTCGTTTCGGAAATAGTGCAGGTTGTCGGGTGAGTGTATAAAGAGTGCCTGTTCCATAGAAATAATTACAGGGAACGGATAGCTGCTAACCTGTCAAATCACAAATAAAGCCGTATTCCTCCGGCTGCACTGAATACTACCTCCGCACATGCTTCAGAGCCTCTTCGGAATGGAACGAACTGCGCACGAACGGTGATGAAGCAACGTAGGCAAATCCCATCGCTTCCCCCTCTTTTTTATAGTGTTCAAAAATATCCGGTTCAATAAATTCCCGGACATCGACGTTTCCTGCAGCAGGCTTCAGATACTGTCCAAGCGTCAGAAAGTCACAGCCTGCACGGCGCACGTCATACATTACATCCAATACCTCGTGCCTTGTTTCACCCAAACCCAGCATAAGTCCGCATTTCGTATTGGTATCCGGATCAATTTCTTTTGCTTCAGCAAGCACCTGCAGAGATCTGGCATAGTTAGCCTGGCTGCGACATACGGAATAGAGGCGCGGTACCGTCTCGAGATTGTGTGCAAAAATATCGGGTTTCTCCGCAAGAACGACGGCGATATTTTTTTTCTCTCCTTTCAGATCCGATACAAGCACATCGGTCGTAGCACCGGGAAGCAGGCGGTGTACTTCCTGCAGTACACGTGCAAACTGGCCGGCACCGCCGTCATCCAGGTCATCGCGGGTCACGCAGGTAATGACGACATGCTTCAGACCGAGATCTTTCGCAGCCAGCGCCAGATTGCGGGGCTCTTCAGGGTCCGGCGGCAGGGGCGTGCCGTGGGTAACACTGCAAAACGCACAATTCCTTGTACAGATATCACCCAGAATCATGAAGGTCGCCGTACCGGCGCAAAAACACTCACCCATATTGGGGCAGGTGGCGCCCTCGCAAACCGTATGCAGATTGTATTTATCGACCAGGCTTTTCATGCGCATCAGCACCCCCTCGTCAACGCCGCGCACACGTATCCAGTCAGGCTTTTTTATCATTCCCACGGCAGGTCCTCCAGGGTGATTGGTTTCGTCGAGCAGGCGAATATGTCACCATAATGTTTTTCAAGCTTCAAACGCACATCGCTGCTGTCGACCTCTGCGCCCGATACCTTTCGCATTGAAGTGACGCCTTTGTCAGCAATACCGCATGCAATAATCATTCTGTAGTGGTCCATGTTCGGGTTGATATTGAGCGCAAAACCGTGCATGGTTATCCAGCCGCTTTTTACCGCTATGCCGATAGCGCATATTTTTTCATTGCCGACCCAGACTCCCGGATGCTGCGGGTTCCTTGCCGAGCGAATGCCGAAATCTTCAAGGGTGTCTATAATCATCTGTTCCATGTTACGTATGTATGCGTGCAGGTCGCGGCCCTGCTGTTTCAGATCGGCTATGTTGTAACCCACGATCTGTCCGGGCCCGTGATAGGTGACATCGCCGCCGCGGTCGGTGCTGCACACTTCTATGCCTTCTTCATCAAGTACCGCTTTCGGCGCCAGAATGTTTTGAAACGTCACATCCCTGTTTGCCGTGAAAACCGGGTCATGCTCAAGCATGATGAAGGTGTCGGGGATTTTATTACTGGAACGCGCGGCGACCAGTTTTTTTTGCAGATCGAACGCCGCTCCGTATGCGATCCTGTCTATACTGAGCACACAGGCTCTTCTGCTTTCCATAGATGTCGATAATCCTGATAACTGTTACCGGGAAAAATATCTCTTAATAAAAAATACAATAATATCACATTTATAACGTCTATTGAATACATTAAATTCCTTGCTCTGTAATGCTGAATAACGATTAATATCAATTATTATAGTAATATATACTATAGTTTACTATATTTTGCGGGAGCAGGAACATACCATGAATAATCATATTTTTCGCTTTTAGACTATTTAAAAAAAGTGATCTGCGTCACACAAAATATTAATTCATAAGGTATTCGAATTTTAATATTGACAGCATCAGTTAAATAAATTAAATTACGATAAATACTGATAACGCTACCAAAACGCTTTATTACATATCAATTTACTCATTAGAAAGGGGTATAAATTATGAAAACAAAACAAATGACTGCAATCGCTATTTTTCTCGCCGCGCTTTTTACCGCCGGATCGGCCTTCGCGCAGGTGAGGGATGATCTTAATCCTGGCTCCGAAGAAGATCTCTATGAGATTTACAACAAAATATTTAATAAAAACGAAACATCCTCAAGCAATCTTGCTATTCTGGATGATGACTTAGACAATATCTGGACGGAAGTAGGCGAAGGTTTTGTTAAAATTACCGTCAGATATGCCGGCTACGGACAGGAATTAGGCATAGAAGATATCGATGGCTACAAAACCATAGCTTCGAGCATTTCCGGCGGCTGGCAGGAAAATCTGTCAAAAATAATCCCTTCTACCAGCGATTTTGTTTTTGTCGAAAAACTTTCCGGCAACGGCAGCGGTGTTGGCCCTTGGTATTCCGATGACCGCAATTCACCTACAGTCGACCATTTCGTCGCAATTGACGTTACCGATGAATACAACAGTCTTCCTGAAAATACACGTGATAACATATTTGCAGATTGCGCATGGCTGATCGCCTTTGAAGACCTGGTAAACGGCGGTGACTGGGACTATAACGACCTTGTTGCCCTTGTTGTTGATGTCGACCCGATAATAACCTTTGCGGAAGAAATTTCCTTCAGCGCTGAAAGCGGTGCTGGCCAGATAACCCTTGCATGGTCGGCTGTTTCTGAAGAAGACGTGCTGGGATATAATATCCTTCGCGCGCAGGGTATTTTCGGCGAGTATGAGCAGATCAATGAAAATATTATTTACGGTATCGGCAGTATTGAAACAACCGTCGGATATGAGTTCACAGATAACGACGTGCAAAATGGTGTTTTCTACCGCTACAAACTCGTTGAGGTAGAAACCGACGGCGATACGGCGGAGCACGGCCCTGCAATGGCAATTCCCCGGCTGCTGTACAGAATCCTCCAATAGCAGTTCGGTACATTACATTAAAAAAGGCAGGTGATGCTCACCTGCCTTTTTTGTTTGTACACTGTTTCACCACTGAGGCACAGATTTCACAGAGGTTTGTGTTTTGCCTTTTTCGGGAAACAGCGAATAATCAAAAAACTTCCATGGAGAATGCTTGTCTTTCATCTCCACGCAGGCGGGGATATATTTTTTGTTCTATTGTCCTTTGTATTGTGGATTCCCGCCTGCGCGAACGACAGTGCAGCCTTTCTCACTTCTCCAATAAAAAAAGGAGGCCATAGGCCTCCTTAATCAGGTAATAGTGATTATGACAATTAAAATTGCCTTTCAGGCGTCAAGGAGCGACCTTCGGTCGCGAATTTTATCAGCTACAGAAAGACATATCATCAAAAGTAATTGTCATGAGGTACTAAAAAATTCCCTTTTTTCTGTAAGCCGTCTGTTTTTTGTCACTGCGACCACAGAAATGACAGAATGGCTGTAGTAGTGTGAAAATGCTCTCGCTGCGATTTTTTTTTGCGGCGAGGGGGCCGCTGCTCTACACGGCTACACTATTTTGATACATGCCATATCATCAACCTTAAAGATTATTTCACAATAACCTTACCCTTGAATTCCTTGATGGAAGGTCTTTGTTCCTGTGTTGCGTACGTATGCGATTTACGCATTGCATATTCAAATTCGCCCTTTTCAACAAAACAGAGACTTGCAACCGAACCCTGCGGTATCCGATCAGAGATAAAAGAGCCGTTTTCGTCCACGATAAAATGTACCGGACTTTTACAGGCCATAGTCACCTGCTTGCCCATAAACCGCAGCTCTACCGAGGCACGTGAATCATTCAGCCAGATGACCGTCGTTCCGGGTGCCACGGTAACCTCGGCAGGTGTAATACCGCCCAAATAGTGCACTCGTATTATTTTGCTTGCTTTTATGGACTTTTCAGGAACGATTTTCCCCTCTTGTTCGGTAGCCGCTGCTTTACTGCTACCGGCACAGACAAACACCAGTGCCAAAACTGCCGCTATTGCTGTTCTTGTTCTCATCGTACTGGATCCCTCCTTGTGGTAACGGTTATATATCTGTACTGTTGTTTATGTACGTTTACATGCAACGTCGTACTCTGTGAAGCGGTTCTCATCTCTGTATAATATAAAATTATTATATGTATACAACGATAAAGTAAAGATATTTTTCCTTGCAACAAAAAAAGAGGCCGGGCAGCCTCTTTTTTTAACTCACGATTTCCAACAGCCTATTTTACAATAACCTTGCCCTGGAAAACAGTTTGTGTGCCACGGTACTCACTGGCGGTTACGCCGTGCCGTGATGATTTCATCATCACATATTCAAACGTACCTTTCTCGACAAAGCACAGGCTTGCAACCGAACCCTGGGGTATTTTGTCGGAAATAAACGTTCCGTCCTCATCAACAACAAAATGAACCGGGCTCTTGCATGCCATGGTGACCTGCTTGTCGATAAACTGCAGCTCAACAGAGGCTCGTGAATCATTTATCCAGATAACCGTTGTGCCGGGCTCAACCGTCAGCTCGGGTTTGTCGATTCCGCCGACATAGTGTAGACGGATGATTTTATGCGCCTTGATTTTTTTCTCGGGCACAATCTTGCCTTCCTTTTCAGCTGCTACTGCTGAAGAAAAACCGGTAATCACGAACACTGCTGCAAACATCATGGCGATCAGTATTTTTGCACGTCGCATATCTCTTTCTCCTCTCGTAAATGTTAGTTATGCACGTATAACGAGTGTATTAAACTCACACTTCATAGTCAACCTGATAATCATATAGCAAAAATCGTTAACTTTTGCGAAGCGTGTCGACCTCGACCGGTCCGTCGGACCCCGCCCGGTAGAACCTCAGGCTGCCTGCACGATCGGCACAGTGTTCGCACTCCTCCAGCAGGGGTGTCAAATAACGCCAGCACAGTTCTTCAGAATCCTGTCGGAGAAACAGCATCTGATCTCCGTTCATACAGTCCAGCAGCACTTTCTCATAGGCGTCAAACATCAGCTTTCTGTCATCACTGTAACTGAATTCCATGTTTATCGACCGCAGGCATATGCTGGATGCCGGCATTTTGGCCTGAAAGGTGAGTGCTATTTTTTCATCAGGCTGAATTGAAAAGGTCAGCCGGTTGGCACGAACCCCGTCATGAAAAACATTTCGAAATACGGCATGCGGTACTTCCCTGAATTGTATAATGATTTTCGTTTCTTTTCCGGCGAGCCGTTTGCCCGACGTAAGATAAAACGGAACCCCCTGCCAGCGCCAGTTATCTATGAAAAGCCTTAAAAATCCGAATGTCGGCATCAGCGATTCAGGATCGACGCCGGTTTCATCGCGATACGCCGGAACGTGTTCACCGTTTATTGTGCCGTCGACATACTGCCCGAGCACCAGAAGCGAGTCGGCATGCGCGCAGTCGAACGGCCGTAGCGACTTGAACAGTTTTGCCTTTTCATCTCTGACCATTTCGGATTCGAACCGGGCAGGCGGCTCCATTGCCGTAAGGGCCAGAAGCTGCATCATGTGGTTCTGAAACATGTCGCGTATCACCCCCGCACGCTCATAATAACCGGCCCTGTGTCCGACACCGAGTGATTCGGCTGCGATCAAATCAACCGATTCGATATACTGGCGGTTCCACAACGGTTCGAAGATTGAATTGGCAAATCTGAAGACAAGAAGATTCTGAACCGTTTCCTTCGCAAGGTAATGATCTATCCGGTAAATCTGGCTTTCCTCAAACCATTCATGCAGAGCATTGTCCAGGGCAGCCGATGAATCATAATCCGTACCGAAAGGTTTTTCTACAACGATTCGCGACCAGCAGGACCCGCATGAGGGTTCCTGCGACAGCCCGGCCTCACCGATAGACTCGATAATGGGCTTGTATACAAACGGAGGAACTGCCAGATACAGCAGGCGGTTACCGCCGGTTGCATGCTTCTTGTCAAGGTCCTGCACAAACGGCACAAGTCCCTGAAAGGTGGAAGGGTCTTCATAGTCGACAGCATGATAGTGCAGGTGAGGCGCAAAAGCATTCCAGTGGTTCATATCCGCTGAGGCTCCCGCCAGAGCTTCTTTCATGTGTTCGCGAAAAGAGTCATCGGTAAAGTCGGTGCGGGCACACCCCAGGACATAAAAGGCATCGGGCATCGAATTATTACAATACAGCGTATACAGGGCGGGGATTATTTTTCGCGATGTCAGATCACCCGATGCGCCGAAAACAACTATACCGCAAACGTCTGCCGGCTTCATGCACCTGCATCGCGACACTTCTCCTTCATCACTGCGAATAGATGCATGAAGGATCAGATCATCGTTTGCTGTTGTGTTCGTCATGCTGCTTCCTGCAGATCATTCAGCAGTAATCACCACTGAGAGCACTGAGGGCTATATTTCCCTTTTTCGCAAGACGGCGAAGGAGGAAAACAAGCCTCTGAAACACATTTTTAACTCTAGCTCACTTTCGATCATTTCAGCTCACTTCATTTTTACCTCATGTCCCCCGAAGCGGTTCCGCAGTGCGGCAAGCAGCTTGCTGCTGTAATCAGCCCTGCCCTGTGAGGCAAATCGCTCAAACAGCGCCGCTGCAATAACCGGGGCAGGAGTTCCGCTTGCAACGGCCTGCTGCACCGTCCAGCGGCCTTCCCCTGAATCCTGAATATACGGCTCCAGTGCATCGAGCTCGTCAGCATCTTTCAGAGCATCATGGATCAGCTCCAGCAGCCACGAGCGGATCACGCTCCCGTTGTTCCACAGGCGGGCAACGGCATCGATATCGATATAATCGGCATAGGGTGAATTCCTGATAATATTGAAGCCCTCCCCATAGGCCTGCATCATGGCATATTCAATGCCGTTGTGTACCATTTTAATATAATGACCGGCCCCTGCCGGTCCGCAGTACAGATAGCCGTTCTCTGGAGCAAGCGTTTTCAGCAACGGCTCCGCAAAATCAAAAGCGTCCGGTTCGCCCCCTATCATAAGACAGAAACCTTCGGTCAGCCCCCATATCCCCCCTGAAACACCGGCATCGAGATACTGAATGCCTTTTGACTGCAGATCGTCAAAACGGCGAACATCATCCTCAAAATGGCTGTTGCCGCCATCAACAATAACATCACCGCTCGACAAAAGCTTTGAGAGCTTTTCGATGTGGCTGTCGACCGTTGCTCCTGCCGGCAGCATTATCCACAGAATCCGCGGCGGTGAAAGCATATCAACCAGCTGATCGATGGTTTCGGCACCCCGGCCGCCGTCCTTCTGAAAGCTGATTACTTTTTCCTGCGAGCGGTTATAAGCGACAACATCATGACCTCCCCGCACGAGCCTGACGGCCATATTCATACCCATGCGGCCGAGTCCGACCATACCGATCTGCATAGCCTGCTCCCCGTCAAAAAGTAGCGTAATAGTATCAGCATTACAGCAAAAAAATATTCAAATGCAAGTGAAAAAAGAACGTCGGCAAATGACGTCTATGCATGAACGGCTGTGCAGGGTGCATACCGGCTCGATATACAACCGGTGCGCTGTGTTTATCATGGAGTGGTAGTGCGGCACGTCTTGACTGCCTTATCGCGCAGCTTCTCCATCTCTTTTTTATAGGTGCTCATGGATTTGGGACCGATAATTTTTTTTATGATTTTGCCGTCCGAATCGACAAACAGCACCGAGGGAAGCATGAAAACCCTGTGTTTGCGTGCAATATGCTCACTGTCTATGAAAAACGGGAAGTTAATCTTCTGTTCAGCGACGAAGGCTGTCACCTTTTTTTTCTCGGTCGAGCTGTCTATATCCACGCCTATGACGACAATGCCCCTGTCTTTGTTTTCTTCATAATACTTCCGCATTATCGGCAGCAAACCCACGCACGGCCTGCAGTATATTGAGCCGAAAACGATCACAAGATGATTGCCGCAGAAATCGCTGATCGAGTATGTCTTGCCATCGACAAGGCTGGTAAACGAAAAGTCTGTCAAATCCTCTGCCTGCCCATGAGGAGATGCAACACACAGCAAAAAAATCATCATGCCGATACAAAAAGCGAATGATTTAATAAAACTCATACTGATTCCCTGCTGAAATTTTTACAAATCAACCCTGAGCCTCCTTTTGGAAAAAGGAGGTTTTGTCATCCCTGCGCAGGCGGGGATCCATGTCCTTTCCTTCGTGCTCTTCGTGGTGAAATATCTTTTATCCATACTATTTGAAACGGTGGACACGCTGTTTAGCACTTTACTTCGCTTTGTCCACCCTACTGAAATCTGTACCTTTTCACCTCTTTACCTTTTTACCTCTTTACCTTCACTCATTCCGTGTATGCTGCACAGAACAGCACCGTCAAGCACGATATACATTCCGCCCAGTGGGCACTTTTCAAGTTGCAGGTCGTGAATAATATCATCAACAAGCTGCTGGTCGACGGAAAGGTTTTTATCGGCAGCGGTTCTTCGCCGTATTTCATTTTGAACCGCATCAATCGTCTTCAGACACATTGATTTCCAGTGACCGCTGCGGAAACGATAGTCTTTGAAATCCTTGAATATAATTTTTGCCTCATTCATTGATTCGAAAATCAGGCTTGATGTCATGGTCGCCGTCGTAACTGCATCGACCTTCGGATCGAACGCAAAGGTCTCGAACATGCTCCTTCCGCCGAATGCGGCAATCATCTTCTGCATATCCGCATCATTCCAGTTTTGATTGCCGAGTTTCGTCAGCTGCAGAGGGATAAAGTCGCGGATAATGCCCTCCTGGTCGAATATATAGATAAAATGGCTGTCATGGCAGATATCACACAGGCTTGGGTCGCTTTCAAGGCGTGAAAAGAGAAACCTGCCCTCTCGTTTCGGCGACAGTGTTGTTACGAACACTGCTTCGCGGTCCTCCATAACATGCTTTTCCGTCTCGAGAACATCAAGGCCCAGGCCTTCGATGCGTTTTTCGATCCGGCTGATTATTTCAGGCTCTTTCATATCCGGCTCCGGGCGGTACAGCCTGCCCTCGATGATACCCCGGGCGTTCCACAGCGTAATAGCATCTCCCTTGTAGGCGATCCTGCCGAATTCATTTATAAAATAAACGGTCGGCTGACCAGCCCTTTGATACGCTTTCACAGTCGTGCCGACCGGTGCATCCGTCACAACCATGTTTCCCGGAAGGCTGTAGCTGCTTGTCCGCATGCCTTCGAAAGGCACGAGCACTGTCGCAACATCCGGGAAGGTTTTCTGAATTTCTCCGAGTACGGCGATCTGGTTTTCAGGTTTTCGGGTATCTATTGCAAGCTGGTACTCCTGCTGAACAGGGAAATACAGAATAAGGCGCTTGCCGGCGAAGCCGTTCAAGGTGTATGAAATGCCTTTGGCTGAAAAAGAAAAATCCTGTGCCTTGTTGCCGGCATCGGTTCCTGCAAAGCTGCCCCGCAGGGCGTATCTAACCGTATTAAGATACCTGTCTTTTGACGATACGCTTCCGGCGTGATAATCAATAATGAAGCGGCGTTCCTCTTTTCTGAGAATATAGGTATGGGGCGTGCCCTGAATATTGCCGGTTTTTTTGAAAATAACTTTGTCCGGATCGGTAATGATGGGATACTGCGGGCCGAAATTCTTTTTGAAATCGGCAACTTCTTCCGCAGTGTTACCGACGGCAACCCCGATAATACATACGCGCTGAGCCAGATCCGCATCATTTTTAATCGCTGCGTAGAGTTCATTGAAAACAGGTACCTGCAGGCGGCACGTGTGGCAATACACGTTGAGAAACTCTATAATGATTACATCATGCTTCAGATCGGTGAGTGAAAAATCCTTTGTGCAGTCAATACCCATCTCCCGGCACTCGATCGTGCTCAGGGTGTTGTCCCGGCTGAAGACCGGAAACGGATCTCCTATGGTAACGGCGGCGACACTACCCTGAAAAACAAACAGCGCGGCAAAAAGACATCCGGCGATATTGATAAACAGTTTCATGCGTTTCCTTTCATCAATATGGAATTCTAAAGGGTTGCGTTACTGTTACGGCAATACTTTTTTATACTATGATTGCAGGAGAATAGCAAATTCTGTCGGCCCGTGACTATTCTGCCGTGCGGAACAAGCAGCCGGACGAGCGCTCTTGTATACTTTCATTTATTTAACTTGACCTTTGCGGATATTACTATGTAATAAAACTACAGATGCGGTTCCACACGAGCAAGGGCTCCGTAATGGCGGATAAAAAAAAACACCCCTGTCCCGACTGTCGTTTCTGCCAGTTCTGCTCTGATGCCCGCTGTGCAGCGTGCAGAAACCAGTGTCCGAGACAACACAAGCTGAGCATCAGCGAACAGGTTGCTCTGTTCGAGAAACTCAATCCGGACAGGCGCCCTCCTGAGCCGTGTCATTACTGCAAATCTCACAAAAAGGATACTCCGTGAAGCGCGCGTTCAGCATAGCAGCGGCACTGTTCGTTTGTTGCATGATACATCCTGCACGTACCGCAGCAGGGCAAAGAACATCTGCGCCCCTGTCAACAGGTGACACGCTCCCCCGGCTGCTGTCAGACGCTCGTCTTACAGCACATGACAGGGAGTATTTAGGTGAGCGCACAAAACGACAATTCGACCTTGCAACGGTAACCGCCGATGCAGTTGTGATAGTATTTATGAACACCCACTGTCCGAGCTGCATTGCCCAGGCTGCAGTCCTCAATGCGCTCTTCGAGCGCATTACCGCTGATCCGAAACTGCGTGTAGCGGTGAAATGCATCGGCATCGGAGCCGGCAATACCCGGAGCGAAGTTCAAAAATTCAGGGCCGCGCGTTCACTATCGTTTCCCGTTATACCCGATCCCGAATTCATTCTGTATGATGCAGTCGGGCGGCCCGGCACGACACCCTATACACTTATTGCAAAAAATACCGTTTCGGAAGCCGTTATTGCACGCATTTACAGCGGATTCATCGATACTGAGAAACCCCTTCTGGATGATGTGCGATTTGCGCTGAAAAGCGACATGCTGCTTCTCAAAAACAGCGCTGCTGCTCCCCACAGCCGGAAGGAATGCGACCGCGTGCTGAGGCTTCCCGTGTCGGGTGAAAAACTCGTCTATCTCGCCAGAGACAGCATGAACGCTTCTCTTCCTGAAGGGTCGGTTCTGAAAGCATTCAAACAAATCGATTATGCAGGCGACTATCATGTTTTCAGCGGTCTTGCCGATATGCGCGGCCGCGAGCTTGCATTTTACACAGCCGTTATAAGCGAAAAGCCGGTCTGTGATACCGGCCACGGCATCCACTTTATCGTAACCTTCGATGAAAAAGGTGTAATTGCCGATTTCACACCCGTCCATCTCACCAAGTACGGCAACATTCAATGGCATGAATTCGACGTCTCCTACATGCGCAAAAAACTGCTTGGCTTATCAGTCAGGAAAGACTATACCTTTAAGCCGAAACTTGATGCTGTTTCAATGGCCACGATGACATCATCGATAATTTTCAACAGCATCAGAGAGCTGGAGTCCGTGCTCGATGCACTCCGTCGCAAAAAACACACCTGATGCAGCCGACGTGAAAGGAGAAAAGCTATGGATGAAGTCAAATCAATCGAAATAGCGCTTGAAAACGAGCTCAGGGAGAGGGACTTTTATCTCGAGCACAGCAGGCGCACGCAGAATCCTCTCGGCAAAGAAATGTTTGCATCTATTGCTGAAGATGAAAACGAACATTATACCAGGCTGAAGGACCTGCACGAGCAGATGCTTCGTCTCGGAACCTGGCCTGAAACGATTCCTGCAACTGTCGCAGACACAAGCATACGTGATATCATCAAAAACATACCGAAGTTGGCAGATACAAGCGCACGCTCTGATACGGACGATATTCAGGCGGTAAAAACGGCTATCGACCTGGAAACAAAGGGGTACGAATTCTATTCTCGTCTCGCAGACAACGCCGGCACCCCGGCAGCAGCAGAGTTTTTCAGGCACCTGGCCCGCATAGAGCGCGAGCACTGCACATCTCTCAAGGAAAGCCTGCTTTTTTTCGAAAACCCGCAGGCGTGGTTCGAGCAAAATGAAAAACCGCACTTTGAAGGATAGTGCACAGGGGCCGTGCTATGCGCATTAACGTTTTTGGTAGAGTTCTGTCACTTTCATTTGTGCTGTTGCTATGCACGTCTCAGGCCGGTGCAGAACCGACAAAGCTGACCGTCCGTGTGCTCAGCAAAGGTGCAAAGTTCATTGGAACCAGCATGCAGGGTGCCGAGGTAACCGTTGCGGACATGGCTTCGGGTAAGGTGTTGGCGCGCGGTATTACAAGCGGTTCAACCGGCAGTACCAAAACCATAATGGAAATGTGCCGCAAGCGGCACACGAAGCTTTCCGACCCTGAAAGCGCTGCCTTCACCTGTACCGTTGACATAGCCGAGCCGACCTATATCGTAGTCACCGCCCGGGGCCCCTTATCGTCACCTGCGTCTGCTAATTCCGCCTCACTGTCACAGTGGATTTTTCCCGGCAGGCATATTGTTGACGGTGATGCGCTGCTGCTTGAAATCCCCGGTTTTTTAGTGTCGTTTCGCGATCCTCCATCGGATACGATTAACGCATCACCTGAGCTTCTGCAGGTTTCCCTCGACATTACCATGATGTGCGGCTGTCCCCTGATGCCGGGCGGCCTCTGGGATCCGGAAAATTACGATCTGTATGTCCGCGTCCGGCGCAACGACACCGACACCGGCCGCATCCCGCTGCGCTACGCGGGTGTTACAAGCCGATTTACTGCGTCTGTTTCCGTCGAGGTTCAGGGAGACTACCGGATAGCAGCATACGCATTCGACAAGTCGAACGGCAACACCGGATTTGATACGATCCGGTTCACGGTAAAATAATATCGTACGTTTCATCGGGAGACATCTGATGGGCACAGACATTACTATCAAAATCGGCGGCGAAGCCGGGCAGGGGATTCAGACTGTCGGTCAGCTGCTGAGCAGAACATGCCGACTGGCCGGACTGTATGTGCTCGGCATAAATGACTTTGAGTCCCGTATACGCGGCGGGCACAGCTTTTTCCTGCTGCGTATCAGCGACAGGCCCGTGCAGGCTCCGGACCACCGCGTACACGTGCTGGTAGCAATGGACACGCGCACGTATGAACTGCATTCCGGGGAGGTCGTTCCGGACGGCGCTGCTCTTGTCAATGACGAATCCCGATCAGGTGACGGCATTATCGGTGTTTCATTCGATAAGTGCGCCCGGGATGCAGGCAGCCCCATCACCGCCAATACGGTTGCAGCGGGCTCCATCCTCTCGCTGATGGGCGCTCCCTTTGATCTGCTCAGATCCGTTCTGGAAAAACAGTTCGCCGGACGCGCATCGGTTCTTGAACAAAACATACAGGCTGCTGAGCTTGGGTATAAGGCGGTCGCATCGTGTTCCTTCACGCACCGGGCCGACTGGACCGGCACGCACGCTGAAAGCATGCTTGTCGAGGGATCGCTTGCCCTTGCACTCGGCGCACTTGCCGGCGACTGCCGATTTGCCTCATTTTATCCCATGTCGCCTGCAACAAGCATTATGATGCATCTTGCCGGGCTGCAGGATACAGTACCGCTTGTTGTCGAGCAGGCCGAGGACGAAATCGCAGCGGTAAATATGATTATCGGTGCAGCCTATGCCGGTGTGCGGTCCGTGACCTCGACCTCCGGCGGCGGATTCTGCCTGATGGCCGAAGGCCTCGGGTATGCCGGCATAGCCGAAGTCCCGATCGTTATTATCAATGCGCAGCGCCCCGGTCCGGCAACCGGTCTTGCAACCCGCACCGGTCAGGGCGACCTTCAGTTCGTCCTGCATGCCGGACAGGACGACTTTCCCCGTTTCGTATTCGCCCCCGGTTCGCCGGAAGAGGCGTTTACCGTTACAGCACGCGCATTCGATCTTTCTGAAAAGTATCAGGTTCCGGCCGTCATTCTCGTCGACCAGTATTTCAACGATTCACTCTATATCCTCGACAAGCGCTTTGCGGTTCCTTCGGACGTCAAACGCCATATAACCGGGGCTTCATCTATTCCGGACCCGAAAGCGTACAGGCGCTATAGGTTGACCGATACCGGTATCTCACCCATGAGCCTGCCGTGTACCGGCAAGCACCTTGTTATGACATCCGGCAATGAGCACGCCGAGGACGGCCACATCTCCGAGGATGCCGCGGTGAGAACCTCGATGGTCGACAAGCGTTCACGCAAGCTGTCCGGTATGCTTTCGGACATGCAGCCCCCGGAAGAATACATGCCGGAAGCCGCTGTGAAAGTGGTGGGCTGGGGCTCAACGCGGGGCTGCGTACGTGAAGCCGTCGACATGCTTCGCAGTGACGGCATCGATGCAGGGGCCGTGCATTTCTGCGACCTGTGGCCATTCCCGGCGTCTGATGCGCTGCGAACTCTCGAGAAATCCGACAGGCTGTTTGTCGTCGAACAAAACAGTACTGGTCAGTTTGCTGCACTTTTGCGACAGGAAACCGGCCTTGTCGCATCAAGCCGGCTGCTCAAGTACGACGGCCGTCCCTTTTATCCTGTTGAAATTTATACAACGATTAAAAACACTGCGAGGTGATTTATCATGACCACATCCGCCGAGTATGACACATCATTTGAAAACAAATGGTGCCCGGGCTGCGGGAACTTCGGCATACTGAAAGCGATGAAAGGCGCGCTTGCTGCCCTTGACATCGCCCCGCATGAAGTCGTTCTGTTTTCGGGCATTGGACAGGCTGCCAAAACACCGCATTTTCTCAACTGCAATTTTTTTCACGGCTTGCACGGCCGCGCGCTTCCCGCTGCAACCGGTGCCAAAATCGCCAACCATGAACTGACCATCCTTGTAAACTCAGGCGACGGCGACTGTTACGGCGAAGGCGGCAATCATTTCATGAATGCGATCCGCCGAAACATCGATCTTACGCTCCTCGTGCATGACAACAAAATTTACGGGCTCACCAAGGGTCAGGCGTCTCCGACAACTGACCTGCACACCGTTACCCGCGCGCAGCCGCACGGTGTCATCAACCAGCCGTTCAACCCGCTGACCGTAGCGCTGGCGCTCAATGCCGGTTTTGTAGCCCGCGGTTTTGCCGGCACCACCGATCACCTGAGCAGCCTTATCCAGCAGGCAATACGGTATCGAGGATTCAGCCTCATTGATATCCTGCAGCCCTGCGTTTCATTCAACCGCGTCAACACTTACCAGTGGTATAACGACCGGGTGTATGAGTTGAACGAGCAGAACCACGATCCATCGGATTTACAGGCTGCATTCAAAAGGGCCTATGAATGGGGGGATACCATCCCGATCGGACTGCTGTATCAGTCAGAGCGCTCCTCGTTTACCGACCAGATAGACGTGCTGACAGATGCTGCCCTTTTTTCACAGCACTTTACACCTGCAAAGCTCGGTGGTATTATCGAAGGGCTTTAGTCCTATTACTGATACCACAACAACCGAAAGGAACCAGAAATCATGTCCGAAAACGGCATAAAAACGCACATCCCCGTTCCCAAAAACACGCCGGCTTTTTTCTGTGCCGACTGCGGCGCTGTTGCCCTCGATCCCGATAATGTCTGCCGGTCGCAGGGGCGTGGCACGAAAAGCGACTGGTGCGGCACTCAATCGCAATCGACCCCGTCGTATTGCCGCAATAAAAAAAACAATACCCGCTATGTGTGCAAAAACTGCGGGCAGGTTGCAGTCAATCCGCAGCTTTTGTGTGACCCCGAACAGATGCCAATGCCGGAATAATGCATACAGCCTGATGTAATGCCATGGCATCAGCCGGTGAAAGTGATCTGACAGCTGCAGTGAAAAAAATCGGGATTCTGGGGGGCAGTTTCGACCCGGTGCATAACGGTCACCTGGCAATCGCTCAAAGCGCTGCCCGCGCCTTCGGTCTCGAAACGGTCATCCTGGTTCCCGCCTACTGCCCCCCGCATAAAAGCCGGCCCATACTTGCCCCCTTCGAACACCGCTACGCCATGCTGCTTGCAGCGGTGCAAGACGCATCCAGCCACCTGACGGTATCCGATATAGAGCGCAAGGAGTGCTGCCCTTCGTATGCGGGCCGGACAGTGGAAGACCTGAAGCAGCTCTATCCGGGCGCTGCGTTCTATTTCATCACCGGACTCGATATGCTGCCGGTGCTGACGAGCTGGGAGCATGCGCGCATGTACCCCGGCCTGTGCTGCTTTATCGGGACAACGCGGCCCGGCTTCGATGCGGATGCGGTCAACCGTGTCGTTCCCCGGCCCTTCCGTCCCTACGTTTTCATCAATGAAATGCCGGCGCTGTCGATTTCATCAACCGACATAAAACAGCGCCTGCGCTCCGGGCAGCCGATCAGCGGCATGGTCCCCTACGGCGTGCTCGATTACATCACAAAGCACAATATCTACACCCGCTGTTTGATCTGACGCGGCGAACAATATGTATCCGGCTGCGTGTTTCGTTGTGCAGTCACGTATCTGAACACTTTCTGAATATATAAAATATAAAATGCATCTTGACATGACCATTAAAAGTGACTATTAATTATACTGCAAACAGTCCAACCCCGACAGGCTGTGCCGGGCATCAGAAAATAAACGATTGCATTCATACATAAACGGCGAAAATCATGAAAACAATGAAAATCACTGATTTCAAGTCCCATGCATTACAGGTTCTCAGCCAGGTTGCAGAGCGCAAAGAAGCGGTGCTTGTCACAAAACACGGCAAGCCGTTGGCTGAGGTAGTTCCTTACACGGAGACAAAGCCTGTCGCGGGTAAGCTTGCGGAAACGCTCGTGTTTGAAAAAGACATTGTTTCCCCGCTCAATGACAGGACGTGGAACGCATGCAAATGAAGTATCTTATGGATACTCATGTCTGGGTTTGGTGGAACATGGCGCCGAAGAACCTCTCCCGCACGGCATACGCATTAATCGAGGATGCGGACAGCTACGATGAAATGCTTCTGTCATCAATTTCGCCCTGGGAGTTCTGCAGGCTTCTCGAAAAAGAACGTATTGCGATTTCCTGCAACCCCGCGGAATGGCTGTCACAGGCCCTTGAGCTGCCGAAGCTCCGCCTTGTTCCTTTGACACCGAGGCTTGCATATTCTTCAACTGTCCTGCCCCGACCCTTTCACGATGATCCGGCTGACCAGATTATCGTCGCAACTGCACGAGAGGAAAATGCCACAATTATTTCCAAAGACAAACTCATTAGAAAGTATCGCCACGTCAGGACTCTCTGGTGACGCTACACACAATACCTGTGCTGGTTGTACAAACCGTCAGACCTGTATTCATGCAGGCTGCAGATCATGCCCGGGCACCTCGCTGAAAGTGCTCCGGCGGTTTTTTGCAAACTGATAAACATACAATCATTTTATTCCAATGGAACAACAGGCTCACAAACTTCTCGTCATCGGTCTCGGCAGGATCGGCCGCAAACTTGTAAAACGCCTTTCGCGGGACTATGTTATAACCTGCATCGAAAGCAATTCTGCCGTTATCGACAGCGGCGACGCTCCTTCAGGTAAAAATATCAATATCATTTCCGGTGATGCGACCAGCCGTCTCACACTTGAAGAAGCCGGTGCCGCTGATGCCGACACGGTACTCATTACGACGACATCGGAAAAAATCAACCTGGAAATCGCGCGTATCATGCATGAATTCTTTCCCGGCAAACGTATGATATCCATAGGCATCACCCAGAACGGCATAACAACGCTTGAGGACTACGGTGCTGAAGTCGAAAGCCTGTTCGATGCCAGCGTTATCGGCCTTCTCAATCTTGTTGAGCAGAAATCGCGCTCCGTACACGGCATAGGCCTCGGTAAAAACGAAATACGTGAAGTCGAGGTTCATCCCCACTCAAAGCTGGCCAACAAGCAGCTCTTTTCTCTTGCATCATTGAAGTGGCGTATCGGGATCATATACCGCGACGGTAACATTGTGGTCCCCGACGGTTCAACGGCTCTTCGCCCCAGGGACAAGGTCGTGATTCACGGAGAGCCGGGCGTGCTCAATACGGTCGCCGACCTGCTTGCCTGCAGGTTCAAAAATTTCCCGCTTGAATACGGATCGCGCGTGCTCGCCTGTATCGCAGGCTGCGAGCAGGAGCGTTTTTTCGAGGAACTCAGCTATCTGCTGGGCGTCTTCAAGATGACCGGCGTGACGGTTGCGTTCGGCGTCAGAGCCGACAGGTCATGCCGGGAGCGTATCGCGGGCTATAATCTCCCCGACTTGAAAATCATTGAAACGCCTGCAGAAAAACTATCCGGAACCGATTTCCCCGACAGATCCGATATCGGCTTTGTAATCCTCGACACCCAGTCCTGTTCCCGCCTTTTCAGTTCGTTCATGCCCGGGAATGCGCAAAAAGATTTTATCCTCGGACTTTCTCAAAATCTGACGGCCCCGGTGCTGCTCTCAGGCGGCACATTCCCATACACCCATGCCGCGGCGCTCTGTCTTCAAAATGTCGACGTCACTCATGTCATGGAAAATGTGTTTGAGATGTCATCATTGCTGCAGAACAAAATAACGGCTCTGTTCGTCAAGCCCTCGGAGTATATTGCATCCGCCGACGAGTTAGATGAATTTCACAATAAACAGAAAAGCATTCGCGATCTGAGCAATGTCTACAAGCTGAGCGTTTCCATAGAAACGCTGTCCGGCAATCCTGTCAGGTCTGCGCTTGAGCACCTTCACCGGTTCAACCTCATCCTTGTCGATACATCGGGATGGAAGCGACAGGGTTTTTTCGGATCACTGCTTAACCCGGACACCGTCTGGAAGGTAGTCAGCCGCTCGCCTGTCTCCACGCTGCTGATTCCCGAAGCCGAGGAGTCGTTTTAGAGATACAAAAGCGCGCCTGCCGTGATCTGTAATTAAAAAGAGCTTGCGGGTACGCCGTGCGCACTGCCCTTTTGGTGATGCATTTTTTACTGAAAACTTTATTTTTTACATGCAAAAATACCCGGAATCGGTATCGATTAAACAGCTTTTATGTAGTTGGGTTATGCCCGGCATCATTAATGCCTCTGCCGAAAAACGGTTTGCAAACTTACAGCCTGCACCCCGATACACCATAGCATAATGGACACGCCACTCTTCCAGATATTCATTATCATGCTCGGTGCCGCGGCAATACCGTTTGCGTCACGATTCCTTCGCATACCTGCGGCAGCCTGTGAAATCATCTACGGCATGCTTCTGTTCAATCTTTTTATCACACATCGCCCGGAGTGGTTTACGTTTCTTGGAGAGCTCGGTTTTATTTATCTCATGTTTATCGCCGGCATGGAGTGCGATCTCGACGAGCTTTTGTCGAACCGCCGCAACTTTGCTGTCTATACCATTAT
Source organism: uncultured Thermodesulfobacteriota bacterium (assembly GCA_964518865.1). GTDB lineage: Bacteria > Desulfobacterota > WTBG01 > CAIYCZ01 > CAIRTM01 > JANQGV01. The sequence continues at coordinate 1,550 of CAZFIB010000049.1, read as the reverse complement.
CGTCGTGCTTTCCTTTACCGTGACACCGCTGCTTTTCGTGGTTCTCGGATTTCCGTTCTATATCGGCATAACAGTGGCCGTCGTTTCCGCAGCCGTCATCATCGCTGTGCTTCGAGAAACGGGCATGGGGAAAACGAACGTCGGACGGCACATAACGAACATCGCTGCTACGGGTGAAATAGTATCTATCGCCGTTCTGACCGGTCTTGATGTGTATCATATGCACGGCCTTACGATCGATGCTGTTTATCAGATGATAAAACTCGCTGTGCTGCTTGCGGCCGCCGTTCTGTTTCTTCGGCTTCTCTATGTCACCGCCTGGTGGAATCCCGGCTGGGTTGAAAAAGTCATGGAAAGCGACGATCCTGTTGAAGAGGGGATACGGATTCTCATAGCAGTTGCTTTTGCCGGCGCGCTGGAGGCTTCTGCGGCCGGTGTTGAGGCGATACTGGGCTCCTTCATGGCGGGCATGGTGTTCGGAAACGTGTTCAAAAGCAAGGGGCGCTTTGAAGAAAAAATAAATGCCGTCGGGTTCGGCTTCTTTACACCGTTTTTTTTCATGAGTGTCGGCTCTCAGATCGATATGGGGCTGCTGGCGTCCCCCCGATGGCTCGGCGCGTCTCTGCTGCTGACGCTGACGGTTTTTGTCAGCAACATATTCCCGCTGTTTTTTTACCGTCTCCTGCGTCTCTCGCTGCGGGAGGCATTCTGTATGATCCTGCTGATATCCTCTCCTCTGTCGATGATTATCGTTGCCGGCACGCTCGGTGCCGAGATGGGATTCATCGATGAAACGACAAACGCTGTGCTCATTTTAACGGCACTTTTTTCAAGTCTTATCTACCCCGTGCTGTTCAGGATGGTCAGCAGCCCGCTGCATGATAAAACGTAGATATAAGCAGTCTGCCGTTCTGTCATTTCGAAGGAGCACAGCGACTGAGAAATCTCAAGCCCATCAAAAGATTTTTCCCTTCGTCGTATTGAACTGTTACCAGCTGAAGCAGGTACGATTCACCTACGACTGCCTGTCGGCTGAAGAGAAACATAACGGCAAAAATTCTCACGAGGGGTATCTGGTTGACACACTGCACTGATGTGCTTGCTAACCTCTTCGCTTGTCGAAGATCCCGACCGCATGTCGTGGAAGGGCGAGGGTTGTGATTGGCAGGCGAATGCTGCGTGCCTCCACGAGTGAGACAATGACAAAAAACAGTCAGCTACAGAAAACAGAAAATTGCTCTAAATCGATTATGACAGTCATCCCCGCGCAGGCGGGGATCCGTTTTCTGCCTTTTCACTTTTCTTTCAACTCTATCTCACTCCAGTTCACTTCACACTATTCCATAGTCTTTTTCCGGTGCCTGCCTGGTGGTGCGAAACTGCAGGAGCTGCTTCAGCTGCAATTTTTATCGCGGCCGGAAGCCGCTCCTTCCCGGCTACACTATTATGATACATGCCATAGCCACTCAAGGTCTGAATCACTTTTGGTCTTTTCACCTGATGTGCTCAACAAAAAACGGACGATTCCTGTGTGGAATCAGGCAGCCTGT
>CAZFIB010000048.1:0-32493 GCA_964518865.1 uncultured Thermodesulfobacteriota bacterium | reverse complement strand
TCCGGTGGCTTGCAAATAGTGCGCCTGTGAAATGAGGCGGTGGATTTTGGACTGGGGTACCGGCTTGCAAAGTTTCTGAATCTGTCGTATGAAGATGCAGCGCCGTCTGCAATGATAGGAGCTTCAAATCATTTTGAAGTGGCTATCGCGACCTCCGTTATGCTGTTCGGCTTATCCTCGGGCGCCGCACTGGCTACCGTTGTCGGGGTGCTGATCGAGGTGCCGGTCATGCTGATGCTTGTTGCAATCTGCAAGCGCACCGGCAGCTCTTTTCGTCAGGTTTCGACAAAGGCTCAAGGCTGCGTCTTAAACCACAAGTAAAAAATACTGGAAAGAGATCAGCCGCATGGATAGTGAAAAAAAAACCAGGATTCTGTTTCTCTGTACCGGCAACGCATGCCGGAGCCAGATGGCCGAGGGCTGGGCACGGCACCTGAAGCCGGATACGATTGAGGCCTTCTCGGCAGGCATACTGGCCGCCGGCCTGCACCCCGATGCGCTAACCGTGATGGCTGAGGCGGGCGTCGATATTTCCGGGCAGCGCTCAAAGCATATCGATGAGTTCAAGGGGACCCGGTTCGATTATGTCGTGACTTTGTGCGGTCATGCCCGTGAAACCTGCCCGTTTTTTCCCGGTGGCGCAAAAACCGTTCATGCCGGGTTTGACGACCCGCCCGCACTGGCTGCCGCCTGCAGCACCGAGCAGGAAAAGATTGCGTGTTTCCGCAGGGTGCGCGATCAGATCAGGGCTTTTGTGGAAACCCTGCCGGATGTTCTGGAAACCCTTTCTGCTGGTTGAATAGATTCATGCTATAGGGGTCAAATTTGCTCTTGACTCTTTATGGTGTAAAAAATATATTTCAGCATTATGACCCGCCCGTTACGCATGAATTATGAAAATACCTGGTATCATGTAATGTGAACTGTGGCAAACAGGGGCAGAAAGCATATCGCGGTGCAGAGGACTATGAGCATTTTCTGGGTATCCCGCTGTGGCTCTATATCTGGCGGCAAAACATACCGGATTAAAACTCGAAGATATCGGGCGCCTAAATGCAATTTGATCATACAGCACGGTGAGCAGTGTCCTTGCGCGTAGGGGAACACGGCTCCAGGCGGACAGACAGCTTCTGAGACGTGTAAAGACTATTGAAACCAAACCGCTAATGAGTCAAGAGCAGATTTGACCCCTAATGCCTAATGCACATTGATTAAAATAAAGATTTGAAATATTTTAACCGGACACTATTGATACCGAATTACTCTGATCGAGCTTCACAAACCGACTCGGCCGTTCTTTTGCTTTGCTCCCTGGCTATGATTTTCTGTGAAACGGTATAGTGCTGTAGAAAGAATTTTAAACTATACCTACACCCTTTTTCGCACCGTTCTGAAAACGGTCTCTTTCAGAACATCCACAAACTGTTTCTGCTCGCTCCCTGCCTCGAGCAGCACATAATCACCGCGCGCTGAAGCTGAAAAGTCCGCGTTGTTTTTTGATGCGTTCCGCTTAAGACGCCGCGCAATGATGCGCCTCGTGCCGTCGCACAGGTGCAGCGTTTCCTGCCCCTTGCTTTTGATAACGTAGCTTACAACCCGCCAGCAACCGCCCTTCTCCCGGACCGGTTCGAAACACGTGTCTTCGCCCGCAAACGTACAGTAGCAGTACTTCAGCCCCTTGTGCTTGGTAAATCCCGTGTGCCGGTCGATGTCGCTCACGATCTCAGGGGCGCTCCAGAATATCTTTTCGTGACACCACGCGCCGGCGTCCTCCTGCAGCGGGCACGTACCCTCTTTCGGGCACGGCCCGTAGAGCCGCAGCCCGGTTTCCGCCGCAACCCGCCCGCGAAACCCGAGCAGGTTCCGGAACGCCTCCCGCGTGCCGGGCTCTATGACGATTGCCGCACCTTTTTTTGAAAGACGGTTTTTGAGAAGCGCAGTAACCGATGCCGCGCCCCGCTCACCAAGCTCGGACAGCACGTTGCCGGCCAGGATAAGGTCAAACGTTTCATGCTCCGGCACAAGCCCCCGGAGCGCGGCCCGCGAATCAAGCAGGCCCTGCCTGAAGCTGATATCCCATGCGGCCGGGCTTTTCAGCGCGCCCCCGGCAAGGTATCCCCGCACCAGCCGCTCCGCAACCGCCGCCATGTCAGCTGAGCTGTCCATGCCCCGGAGCATGACGGACCGCACGGTGTGCAGGCGTCTTTCCTGCCCGGCTGCCAGGTACTCGAGCAGGCCCAACGAAAAGGTTCCCGGCCCGCAGCCCAGATCAAGCACGCTTAGAGTTTCCCGGCTGAACAGCTGCAGGCCCTCCATTTCATCGAGTACGGGGAAAAGCTTTACGAGATTTACCGGCAGGTAATACAGCGCATAGGCCTCCGACAGCTCCCTGCCGAGCTTTGCCGGCTGCCCAGGACCTGAAGTTGTCGAACCATACCGGTCCGAAAGTTCACGCACGCGCCCGGCAAGCGCTTTCATGCTGCTGGCGGACCCGTCAACGCGCAGCTGCCTGCGCAGGAGGTTTTCAAGAAACGGACTTATGTGTCGAGTTTGATGCTGTCTCACGGATTCAGAAGTAGCAACACGGCTTCGATCTTCTTTGCAGAAGCTCCGTTAAATTTTTGTTCGGATATAAATTATATACAGAACTTTTCCCGTGTTATGCCGATATGTTTCTGTATAAAACTTTACCGGCAGCGGTTTTTGCCGCAACCTGCGGGGATATCATGAGCACCGGAACCCTGTATCTCATTGCAACGCCGATCGGCAACCTCGAAGATATCACGCTGCGGGCCCTGCGCATCCTGCAGGAGGTCGATCTGATCGCTGCCGAAGATACCCGCAAGACAGGCATGCTTCTCAAGCAGTATACCATAAAAAAACCGCTTACCAGCTACCACGACCACAACGAGCGATCCAAGGCCCTCTCCCTCACAACAGAGCTTCAGTCAGGCAGGTCCGTCGCCCTGGTAACATCCGCAGGAACACCCACCGTTTCCGATCCCGGATACCGGATCGTCAGATCGGCGGTTGACAGCGGCATACCGGTAGTGTCCGTGCCCGGGGCGTGTGCTGCCGTAGCGGCGCTGAGCGTATCCGGTCTGCCGGTGCATCGCTTTTTGTTTGCAGGATTTCTGCCCCCCCGCACCGGCAAAAGAAAGGCTGCGCTTACGGCGATCACCGACCTTGACGCAACACTTATTTTTTATGAGTCGCCGCACCGCATTTGCGCAACCCTTCAGGATATGCTCGAAACGCTCGGTGACCGGCCGGCAGTGCTGTGCCGGGAAATGACAAAGCTGCACGAGGAGCATATCAGGGGGACGCTTTCCGAAATTCAGGAGGATATTCAAAAAAACAAAATCAGGGGTGAAATAACCCTGCTGGTCGCCGGGAAAGGCGTTGTATCAAAAAAAGCTGAAAATTAGGTGATTGACCTTATAAGAAAATTATGTAAAAATCAGCTTTTTTTAAAAAGAAGATAGAAAAACAACTCTGCATAAAAAAGAATGGAACAAAACATTCTCGTAACCGGAATCGGCGCCTCTCCCGGCATAGCAATCGGAAAAGCCGTAATTGTCGATCACGGTCACCCGAACTTTTCCCATTACCGGATTTCATCGGACGATGAAATCCGCGAAGAAATCTCCTGCCTCCATAAGGCCATCGATGATTCCAAAGCCCAGCTCACAAAAGCAAAAAAGGCTGTCGGTAGAAAAAAAATCAAAGAAGCACAGAATATAATCGAAACCCATATTCTTATTCTTCAGGATAAGGTACTGCTCAAAACCGCTGTTGAAAAAATAAAAAAAGAGCGGGTCGATGCAGCCTGGGCGCTCAAATCGACAATGCAGGACCTGAAGCGCAATGTTGCCGGGATGAGCGACGACTACCTCCAGGAGCGCACAAGCGACATCGATTTTATAGAAAAGAGAATACTGCGCAACCTCGCCGGCAAAAAGCAGGATCCCGTTTCCCGCAGGGACGATAAAGCCATTATCGTCGCCAATGATCTGTCTCCTGCCGATACCGTCAACCTCAATGTCAACGAAGTTCTGGGGTTTGCAACCGAGTGCGGCGGCAAAACCTCCCACACCGCAATTATCGCCCGCGCCCTGAAAATACCGGCGGCGGTCGGTTTGAAAGATGTTCTCCAGAAGGTGAAAAACAGCGACACGATAGTTATCGACGGTATTCACGGCGCGGTTATTATTAATCCCGATCCCGCCACCCTAATGAAGTATCAGGAAAAAAAAGACCAGCATGAAGAGTTCGAGCGCCAGCTGCTGGAATATAAAAACCTGCCGTCAGAATCCGTCGACGGGCACGGCGTAAGCCTGCTTGCCAACATCGAAATAGTTGAAGAGATCAGCTCGGTGCTTGACTACGGCGCTGAGGGTATCGGACTTTTCAGGACCGAATTTCTTTATATCAATAAACATCAGCTGCCGACCGAGGACGAGCTGTTTGCTATTTTCAAGACGGTTGTAAAACAGGTGGCGCCTCATCCCGTTACGATTCGAACCCTTGACATCGGCGGTGACAAATTCATGTCTCATATAAACGTTGCCGACGAGATGAACCCGGTCATGGGTCTGAGGGCGATCCGGTTCTGCCTCAAGGAAATACCGATTTTCAAAACCCAGTTGCGCGCTATCCTGCGCGCCAGTGTCTTCGGCACCATAAAAATTCTGTTCCCCATGATATCCGGTATCGAGGAGGTCAAACAGATTAAAAAAATACTGCGGGAGGTAAAAGCCGAGCTGAAGCGTGAAAACAAGCCCTGCGGCAGGGGCATCAAAATCGGCATTATGGTTGAGGTCCCCTCTTCGGCTACCATTGCCGACCTGCTGGCCCGCGAGGTCGATTTTTTCAGTATCGGCACAAACGATCTTATTCAGTATCTGCTGGCCATCGACCGGGTCAACGAACAGGTTTCCTACCTGTATGAGCCGCTGCATCCCGCGGTGCTCCGGCTTGTACGCAAGATCGTTGTGTGCGCGCACGAAAACGGCATACCCGTTGCCATGTGCGGGGAAATGGCCGGCGAGCCGCTGTACACACCCGTGCTGCTGGGGCTCGGCCTGGATGAGCTCAGCATGAACCCCATTGCAATACTGAACGCCAGAAAAGTGCTTCGGTCTCTGCACTACGAGCGCTGCCGTGAAATAACCGAAAAGCTTTTTGAGCTGTCAACGGCAGCCGACATAAAAGCATTTCTTAAAAAAGAAACAAAAAAACTATATGGCAATTAAGCTTGACAAATAATGAAATTTAGTTAAAATAATAAGTTTGAACGCGCTTTTTGGGTTTTTGACCGAGCAAAGACAACTAACTGAACACAGCCTGCTATACGGCTGAGACAGGGGTGATCGCTATCAGTTTTGGTGCACGTTTTACCAGAGGCACCCCCCTTTTGCTGGAAAATCATACAGGAGGGGGGGGATACCTATGCCCGGCGTTAAAGTAAACGAAAACGAGCCTTTCGAAAACGCCCTCCGGCGCTTTAAAAAGCAATGTGAAAAAGCCGGTATACTTACAGAAGTGCGAAAGCGTCAGTATTTTGAGAAACCAAGCATACGGCGCAAAAAGAAGGCTCTTGCAGCTCGAAAGCGGGCGCTGAAATCGCGCTTTACTTCTCGAAGCATGTAGGCTGAAAAGCCTCTGTTCGGACTGGCATCTGGTGCAGGAGGTATCGCATACCCCCTGCTTTTAAAATTTCGCTGTAGCGTTCCGGTTTGCTCTTCTCTGTGCAACTGTTTTCGCAAAGGGTCGGCTGATTACAACTAACATGGCAGACACCTTCTCCAATTTCATTCCTGAAGAGACCATACGCGAAATTCGAGAAACCTGCAGCATAGTCGAAGTTATTTCCCAGTATGTCAGCCTCAAAAAAGTCGGCAGGAACCACAAGGGCCTGTGTCCGTTCCACAATGAAAAAACACCTTCTTTTGTCGTCAGCGAAGACAAAAACTTTTTTCATTGTTTCGGGTGCGGAGCAAGCGGCGATGTTTTTTCGTTTTTGATGAAACACGACGGCCTGAATTTTCAGGAAGCGGTGAAAATTCTTGCCGATCGCACCGGCGTCGTTGTTCCGCAAAAACCGCTCAGCCCGCGTGAAAAAAAACAGAAAAGTGAGCGTGAAAAGCTCTTTGAGATAAATGAAACTGCGGCGCAGCTCTATCATGAACGGTTGCTTGACGACCGCCGCGCGGCTGAGGCACGGAGATATTTGCAGAACCGCGGCATCTCCCGGGAAACGATCGAAGCCTTCCGGCTCGGCTTTGCCCCGAACAGCTGGGAAACGATAGCGGGAAGCCTTGAAAACGATGCGCGCGCACTGCAGCTGGCGCTGAAAGCCGGCCTCATTATCAGCAAAAAAAGCGGCCAGTACTATGACCGCTTTCGTAACAGGATAATGTTTCCGATCTTCAACGTGTCGCGCCGCATAATCGGTTTCGGTGGAAGGATAATCGGGTCGGGCGAACCGAAATACCTGAACTCTCCGGAGTCGGCCGTATTCAGCAAGCGCCACAACCTGTACGGGCTGCACGCGGCCGGAGAAGCCGTTCGCCGTGAGGGTGCAGCCATCCTCGTCGAAGGATATTTCGATGTTTTAACGATGTATCAAAACGGCCTGAAAAACACCGTTGCCGCCCTGGGGACATCGCTCACAGAGCAGCAGGCAGGCATCCTGAGACGGTACACACCGGATATCGTGGCCGTGTTCGATGCCGACAGTGCCGGTGAAAAGGCAATGATACGGAGCCTTGAGCCGTTTCAGAAACAGGGTGTCGCCGCGCGGCTGGTCATGCTGCCCGAAGGCGATGACCCGGACAGCTATGTACGGCGACACGGTGCAGGGGCGTTTTCAGAGCGGATCGAAAAAGCCGGCCTGCTTTTTGATTATGTTATCGAGTCCGTGCTGCAGCGCCATGACCTCACCTCACCTGAGGGTATCGTGTCCGCCTGCAGAGAAATCGCGCCGCTGCTTAAAAACATCGAGGATACCTTTAAGCGCGAGCTGTATGTTCAGAAGCTGTCTCAGCGGCTCGGCGTGCGCGAAACACGGCTGCTCGACATACTGGCGGACAAAAACAAAGGCGTGCCGGCTCCGACAGAAAAAAATACAGTATCGCTCAAAAACGCCGAACATACTATCGTGCAGCTTCTCATCGCAAAGCCGGCACTTTTGCAGGCGATTGACGCAGATGAACTTATAAACGATTTTTCCAGCAGTGATCTCTCCGCAATCGTTGCTGCGTTGCGTGAAATGCATAGACAAACCGGTGTGATCGACATTCCGGGCCTGGTGGAAAAGCTTTCCGACAACACGCAGCGGCAGCTGGTTGCACAGCTGTCTGTGCAGGAAGAATTTCCGGAGGAAACCGTCAATAAGGCTTTTGAGGATTGTGTCCGCGATATTCGATTGAAAAAAACAGACCGGAAGCTGAATAAAGTCAGTGCCCTTTTAAAGCAAGCAGAGGCTACCAAAAACAATGACCTCTCCCTGCGCTACCTGCGGGAGAAGCAGAGCCTGCTCCGTGAGCAAAAGGGCATCAGAAATCTAAAAATCAACTTTCATCACATCTGAAAAGGAGATCCGTAGATGGGAAGAAAGCCCAAAATGGAGCAGGTCAAGCAGCTTATTGATATCGGTAAGGAAAAAGGGTTTCTTACCTATGATGAAGTCAACGATGTCCTTCCTCCCGACATGGTCTCTCCCGACCAGATAGATGAGCTTATGCTTATGTTCGGCGAAATGGATATCGAAATCGTCGACTCCAACCAGAAAGTCCGCCTGCAGCGCCGCAAAGTCGGCAAGCTCGGTCAGGATGAAGCAGACAGCCAGGAAGAAAAAGATCTTTACGGAAAAATAAACGATCCGGTGAGGATGTACCTCAAAGAAATGGGGTCGGTCTCTCTGCTGTCACGTGAAGAGGAAGTGGAAATAGCAAAGCGCATCGAAGAGGGAGAAAAAGAGGTTCTCGAGGTCGTGCTCAATTCCCCGGTAACCGTTCATGAGCTTTTTACCCTTGCCGATCTTCTCGACAAGAACGATATTTCAATAAAGGACATTCTCGCTGACCTGGACGATGATGACAGCGAAATCGACGAAGAAAACTATATTGCGGGCTTCAGCGAACAGTTCGCCGCAATACAGAAGCTGTTTTTGGAAAACGAAAAAATCACCGACCGCCTGGCAACAAAAAAAGAGCTCAGCGACAATCGAAAAAAAGTTCTGCGCAAGCAGGTCGAAAAAAACAAGCTGCAGCTCTCTGAAAATCTGCATGAAATAAAGCTCAAGAAAAAGCATATCGAAAAAATTGTCGCGCGTCTGCGGGATTTTTTAAGCCAGGTTAAATCCCTTGAGCGCCTTTCCGAAAAAGCCTGCGGCCGGGTGCGTCTCACACCGACCGAAATCCGCAGGCACATCCGGGCCGGCAAAGACAACAAAAATGAACAGCGAAAAATCAAAAGAAAATACGGTGTGAAAATAACAGAGCTGCAGGATATCGAGCGTGAAGTCCGCAGCTATAAAAAACAGATTCGTGAAATCGAAAAAGAGGCCGGTCTCGATGTAACGGGACTGAAAAACGCGCTGGAGTGCATCGACCGGGGCGAAAAAAAAGCCAAGACGGCAAAAGACGAGCTTGTCCGCTCCAACCTTCGACTCGTTGTCAGCCTGGCAAAAAAATATACAAACCGCGGCCTGCAGTTTCTCGACCTTATTCAGGAGGGAAACATCGGGCTCATCAAGGCTGTTGAGAAATTCGAATACCAGCGCGGATACAAGTTCAGCACCTATGCCACCTGGTGGATTCGCCAGGCAATTACCCGGGCAATAGCAGATCAGGCCCGCACGATCAGAATTCCGGTTCACATGATCGAAACGATCAACAAGCTTATCAGAACATCGCGATATCTTGTTCAGGAAAACGGTCGCGAGCCGGCACCCGAAGAAATTGCTGAAAAAATGGAACTGCCGCTTGAAAAGGTACGGAAAGTTCTGAAAATAGCCAAGGAGCCCATCTCACTGGAAACGCCGATAGGAGAAGAGGAAGACAGCCATCTTGGTGATTTTATCGAAGACAAGAAAATCATCAATCCCATGGATTCCGTTACGCATAAAAATTTATCCGAGCAGACTCAGGGTGTTCTTTCGACGCTTACACCGCGTGAGGAAAAAGTTCTCCGACTCCGCTTCGGCATCGGTGAAAAAGCCGACCACACCCTGGAGGAAGTCGGCAAGGACTTTGATGTAACACGTGAGAGAATCAGACAAATAGAGGCCAAGGCTCTGCGCAAGCTCAGACATCCTATCAGGAACAAAAAGCTGAAAAGCTTTGTTGAATATTAAGAGGATGCGTGGGCTCATAGCTCAGCTGGTAGAGCTCCCGGCTCATAACCGGATGGTCCCAGGTTCGACCCCTGGTGAGCCCACCAATTACGCTGAATACCGGTAAGGACATGAAACATTTGTTCGCTGCGTTCCACACTGAGTATCGGAATAATATTCGTAACACAAAAAAATGCACCCACTTTGTGGGTGCATTTTTTTATTCTTTGAAAAACCCCCCCTCATCTTCCACCGATCCGCTTAAAGGAGGACTGCTTTGAAAAAACAGCTCAAACTGCTTTACACCATTCAGTCAATTGACCTGAAAGTCAGGAATTCAGAGGAGCTCCGGAAAAAACATGCTGCTGAAATAGAAAGCCTCAGCGACGCCGTATCCAAGGAGGAAGCGGCCTGCGCGCAGGCTAAGGAGCGCGTCGAAAACCATGAAAAAAAACATCGCGAGCGTGAACGAGAGCTGAAAGGGCTGGAAGAGCAGAAAAGTAAAATAGAAGAAAAAATGCTGTCGGTTAAAACCAACAAGGAATACCAGGCCTCATTGCAGGAAATCGAAACCATAAAACAGTCAATGAGCGCCAAGGAAGACGATATAATAGTGGCCATGGACGCTATCGAGGACGAGCGCCGGGAGCTCAGACAGGCTGAAGAGCTGCTTGCACAGGCCGCAGCCGACTTTGAGACAAAGAAAGAGCAGATCGAAAAAAACCTGCAGCAGTATCTGGCTGAGGTTGAAAAGGAAAAGCAGCAGCGTGACGAAATTCTGCGGGAAATCGATCCCGGCCTGCTGCAGGACTACCAGAAGCTGTGCAATGCACGCAACGGCATCGGAATCGTGCTGGCGGACAGTGAAATGTGCCTGGGGTGCAACATGCAGATTCCACCACAGATGTACAACGAAGCGGTTGTGGGCGAAAAGCTTATCACCTGCCCGCACTGCCGCCGCATTCTCTATGTCGATCGCAGCGTAAACGATCCCGGTCAGGCTGCAATGGACCACAAGGCCGTGGAGCCGTGAACGCATCCCCGCCGCTCATATACACCGATGGTGCCGCCCGGGGCAATCCCGGAGAGGCGGGGGCCGGATTCTGCATCCTGAACGATGAGCAGGTGCTGTCGGAGCAGGGTGTTTATCTGGGCCGGACGACGAACAACGTGGCGGAATACATGGGGGTTATTCTGGCTCTTTTCGAGGCCGGGCAGCTCGGCCTCCGCAGGATTGCTCTTCACAGCGATTCCGAGCTGCTGGTAAAACAGCTCAACGGACTCTACCGTGTCCGTGACAAAAAGCTGCAGGTCCTCTATAACGAAGTGCGCAGGCAGCTTGCCGGGTTTGACGACTATTCGATATCGCATGTCAGACGGGAGCACAATAAAATTGCAGACCGGCTCGCCAATGAGGGAATCGACCTGAAGCAGCGTTTCAGCCGTTATCAGACCGCGCTTGGGATTCTGTCCGGAATTCGCTGATACAACCGGGAGCAGCCTGGCTGAACAAAGATACTGAGCTGCCGTTTCGTGCTGATTCGCTATCTGCCTTCCGGGGTACTTCCAGTTACTGCAGGATGATTATATGTCCCTGACACCTATGCTCAAGCAGTACAATTCGATTCGTCACAGTCTCCCCGAAGATACCGTCCTTTTCTTTCGTCTCGGCGATTTTTATGAAATGTTTTACGACGATGCCAAGCGCGCATCATCCCTGCTCGACATTACACTCACCGCGCGTGACGGGGGTACCGGATCAAAGGTGCCCATGTGCGGGGTGCCGTACCATGCGGCCCAGGGCTATATCAACCGCTTAACGCGCTCCGGCCTGAAAGTGGCTGTCTGTGAACAGGTTGAGGATCCCAAAAGCGTTAAAGGTATCGTTCGGCGCGAAGTGACCCGCATCATATCCCCCGGCACCAACCTTGAGGACGATACCCGGGAAAGCGGAGAGTTTAATTACATTGCATCGGTTCACAAAACAAAGAGCGCCTGGGGATGTGCCTTTCTGGATCTGGGTACCGGAGATTTTCGTCTGGGTCAATTTGATTCCGCGCAGCAGCTTGAAGACGAGCTCATCCGCCGTGCCCCCCGCGAGTGTGTGCTGGCGGATCGTGAAGACCTCTCTGAGATCGTGCATTTTTTCCGTGAACACAATCCAGCTGTCAACCATTACGACGGCTGGGTGTTCGACCGGGAGGAGGCACGCAAAAAAATCCTTGAGCAGTTCGGCCTTGCAACGCTCGCAGGCCTGGGCATAGAGGATATGGCCGCCGGCATCTCCTGTGCCGGCGCCCTGCTGTATTACCTCAAAGACAATCTGCACACATCGCTACAGCACCTCAAACGACCGCGGGCCGTTCGCAGCACCGCGGGCATGCTGCTGGACAAGCAGACAATCCGCAACCTTGAGCTGATACAGCCCGCCGGTTTCGACCGTGGTGTTCCCACACTCTACAGCATACTTAACCGGACGGTCACCCCGATGGGAGCACGCCTGCTCAGCCAGTGGATCGTCGCCCCCCTTACACAGCCTTCACAGATTGATCAGCGGCTTGATGCGGTAGATGAACTTTCGGCAAATAACGGAATCCTGGAAGAAATTCGCCGCCGGCTTCGATCGGTTAAGGACCTTGAGCGGCTTCTTGCCCGAATAAATTGCGGCACGCCGTCCGCCCGGGATATCGTTGCACTCGGGTCATCCCTGAAAGCCGTGCCGGCTATACAACAGAGCGTTTCCCGGTTTGAGAGCCTTCTTCTCAAAGACCAGTCGAGCAACCTTCATGCCCTTCCCGAACTTGCCGGCACTATAGAAAGAGCCTTTGTCGACATGCCCCCTCCCGGGGTGCGTGACGGCGGGTTTATCCGTGAAGGATTCAGCGCCGAGCTTGACAGCTTGAGAAATATCTCCCTCAATGCAAAGGACGTAATCGTTGAACTTCAGAAAAAGGAAGCCGAAGAAACCGGAATAAAGTCGCTGAAAATCAAGTTCAACAAGGTCTTCGGCTACTACATCGAGGTTACCAGGCCGAACCTGCACATGGTGCCCGAGCACTACATCCGCAAGCAGACCCTTGTCAACTCAGAGCGATTTATCATTCCCGAGCTTAAAAGCTGTGAAGAAAAAATTCTCGGCGCTGAGGAACGATCAAAAGAGCTTGAATTCGAGCTGTTCGAGCAGATGCGCCTGCGTGTGCTCGATCACATTGCGGAAATTCAAACTACGGCGATCGCCATAGCCCTGCTCGACACCCTCGCATCGCTTGCGCTCGTTGCTGTGCACAATAACTACTGCAGGCCGGAAATCAGTGAAAACCGTACGGTATACATCAGCGGCGGCCGCCATCCGGTCGTCGAGCACTCTCTTGACGACGAACAGTTTGTCGACAATGACGTACTGCTCGATACCGAGGACAATCAACTGCTTATCATCACCGGGCCGAACATGGCCGGGAAATCGACCTATATACGTCAGGTGGCGCTTATTGTTCTGATGGCTCAGGTCGGATCGTGTGTTCCGGCACGCATGGCTAAAATCGGTGTTGTCGACAGAATATTCTCCCGTATCGGAGCCTCTGATAACCTTGCGCGGGGTGAAAGCACGTTCATGGTAGAGATGATTGAAACAGCCGGTATCCTTCACAATGCCACACCGCGCAGCCTGCTTGTTTTCGACGAAATCGGACGCGGGACGTCAACGTTTGACGGAATCAGCATTGCCTGGTCGGTGTGCGAATATCTCAGCCGCGAAGCATTCCATCCCAAGTGCCTGTTCGCCACCCATTATCATGAGCTGACCGAGCTGGCGGATCACCGGCGAGGCATTAAAAACCTGAATGTTACCGTCAAGGAAATCGAGGACAATATCTTGTTTTTGCGCAAAGTCCTGCCGGGCAGTGCAGATCGAAGCTATGGTATTCATGTCGGAAAGCTTGCAGGCCTGCCGCTCGAAATAATCGAGCGCGCAAACGAAGTACTGCTGTGCCTCGAAGAAGAAAAAATAAGCGAGCAGTCAATCACCAATATACTCAAAAAGAAGAAGGGCTCGTCCTCGGTATACGATCTGCCGCTGTTTAAAACCGCCGGATGCCCCCCGCAGGAGACCCCGCCGGATCGGCAGGCGGCCCTTCCGGTTATCGCTGAAATCAAAGGGCTGGATGTCAATGCAATGACACCGGTAGAAGCGATTCTGAAGATCGCTGAGTGGAAGGACCGGCTCAAGGACAACTAGCAGAAACCGCTGCGCTCGGCGTACCCAAATGATTGTCCACGCAAAAAGCAATCTCTCTGCACTCCGCACCGGACATGTTGAGATTTCCGTTTCGCTTTTCGCAATGGGCAGATCAGCAGGCTGCTTATTCAGGTTACCGGTGAGTTCTTTTTTACGGTTACAGCTATGTGCAGAATGATCTAGAGTTCGGACGTGTCGCTGTCATCTCCTGCTGCCAGCTGAGGCCGGGACGCTTTGCGCTGCCCGGAGCCGTCCTGTTGCTTAATGTTTTCGATCTCCTGCCTGCCGAGTTTCTCGCCGTTTACAAATATAGTGAGTTCCGTCATAATAGACATCAGCGTAGCAGCCTGCGCTGAAAGTTCCTGGCTGAATGAAGATGACTCCTCCGCACTGGCGGAATTCTGCTGTACAATCTGGTCCATCGAGGACACCGCGCTGTTAATCTGCTCAATGCTCTGTGCCTGCTCTTTGCTTGCCGCCGCGATTTCCGCAATAAGACCGGCGTTCTTGTCAACACTCTCAAGAATTTTTTTCAAAAGGTCATTGGCCTCTGATACGCGCTCTGTTCCCTCGCCGGTTTTTTCCGTACTCTGGGAAATGAGCGTACTGGTGGTACGGGCCTGCTCCGAAGCGCGCTGGGCGAGGTTTCGGACCTCTTCTGCAACAACGGCAAACCCCTTGCCGGCCTCCCCGGCACGGGCGGCTTCAACTGCGGCATTCAGCGCCAGAAGATTGGTCTGAAACGCTATTTCCTCTATGCCCCTGACCACCTTGCCCACTTCATTGCTGCTTGTGCTTATGCCGTTCATAACCTCAACCAGCCCGCCCATGGCGGTTGCACCGCTTTCGGCGGCTTCGCGGGTATCCGTCGACAGGCTGCTGGCCTGCTGCGCGTGATCGGAGTTGTTCTTTGCCATGGATGCGAGCTCTTCGAGCGATGCCGATGTTTCCTCTATGGACGAGGCCTGCGAGGAAGAACCCTGCGCCAGTATCTGGCTTGCTCCCGCCATGCTGCCGGCGGCATTGTCAACCTCGAGCGTGCTCTCCGTCAGCCGGTGGATGATAACATTGAGGTTCCTGCCGATGTAGCGGTTGAACCAGAGCACAACGACAAGAATAAACACCAGGCCGAGAACAGTAACAGCGATTGCCCCGTTGCGCAGATTTATTACGGCACGCATGGCCTCATCATAATCGATTTTGGCGACGATATTCCAGGCCGCATCTTTAATGCCGACCGGCATCGATGAGACAATGATGGGTGTTCCGCTGTCATCGTGAAAAACACCCCTGCTGAGACCCTCGGAGGTAAAGCTTCGCCTGAGAAAATTCTCCGTTACTTTTTGGCCGGCTTTCTGCAGTACCTTTTTGTTCGAAGTGCCGTGATCGAGGATATCGTTTCGATAGGCAATATCACCGCCGTTGCCTTTACCGAGCAGGTAAAACTCACCGGACGTGCCCATACCGGTACGCTCGGCCATGATGTCGGTAAAGCGGGCGGAGTCGACTTTCAGAACAACGACCGCCAGTGCGTTTTCATCGTCACCCTCGACAAAAACCGGTGCCGCGATAAAGGCAATATTATTTTTGTCCGGTTCATAAAAGCTGAAATCCTCAAAAGCGAATCCTCTCTGCCCAAGCGCTTCCCGCCACACCGTACCAAGCGGCGAATTTTTCAACGGGCCGGTCTTGAGATTCTGCGACAAGTCTTTGCCCCCCTTCAGCGCAAAAGCAACCTGGCCGCTTTTATTGATGATGAGAAAATCAACATAGTTGAAATTCCGGCAGATTTCCCGGGGATAAATGCTGACGGTGTTGGCGATGACAAATTCATATTCCTCAGTGATGGGATAGGTGTTGTTTTTTATAAAAACCTTTGCCGCCTCTCCGCCGTCGGCGAGTACGGTTTCGGCATACTCATCAAGCATATACACCGAACCGACCAGCTGCTGCGACTTGACAACCCCGTCTATGTCCCGTCGAAACGCCTCAAACACTTTTCGAATCTGGTTCTTTTTGATAGCCTGCACCGCGCTCAGCTTTTCATGGGTCGACTCTTCAAGCGCAGCTGAAGACTGCAGCGAGGTCAGAAGAGAAATAACAATCAGCGGAACGGTCGCGACAAGCAGAAAGATCGAAAGCAGCTCTATGCGAAGAGAAAACCGCGAAATTGTTTTAACCTTTTGTTCCATAAACCCGTCTCTCCATAAACCGTGTTTTACAGTGTCTGCTCCTGAAGCATACGAATTAGTACATCGGCACAAATTTATGTGTGGTTTAACTAAAATTAACAAATTTATTTAAATATTTTAATAAAATTTGCAACAATTGTTAATTTCAAAAAATTAAGAAACAAAAACATCCTGCAGCATGAATGCCGGTAATAAAGCGTACAGCTGATGCCGGCGGCGTTGAGGCAAATCGTCAGATCATTTTCCTCAACAGCGTTCAGGCACCAGAGCAAATCTGCGTGTGTCGGATGTTGCTAACGGTAGAAAAGACAGGGCAAGCGTGCTGCTCCCCACCTGCAAAGCGGAGGTTTCCCGGCAGGTTCCGGAAACAATCCTCACCCGAAGGACGGGGCTTTGGGATGAGCCTGAGACACAGACGGTCATCCAGGCCCTCAGGCAGTCCGGCAACCCGAGCGAACATCAAGCCGCAGGGGGCAAAAGCCCGACAAACTGCCTGGAGTGATCAGCTTTCCTGTTTGAAAGCTTCAAGCGCTTTCATGACCTCAGCCACATGTGCCATGCCGGGCCCGCCGCCCATCTGAACGGCAACAAGCGCAGCCTCCAGAATTTCCTCTTCGCGTGCGCCGTGGCTCAGCGCTGCTTTTGTGTGTGCATAAATACAGGGAAGGCAGCGCAGCCCGACTGCGATTCCCAGCGCTATAAGCTCTTTATCCTTTGCTTTGACCGCGCCGTCTTCCATGATTGCGCCGGTCATCTCCATGAACTTTGCGCCGACGGCAGGAAACTTTTCACCCACTTTCATCATATAGGTAAAAAGCTCATCTACCTTTTCCTGTACGCTGTCTGCTGCCATCTCACTATGCCTCCTCGTATATCATTTCTGCAGATTGTTTGGTTTTACCGGGTACCAGTATCCATGAAACACACGGCAGCTGTCAAGCAATAGCGGCACACGCCCTTTAAGGGAGAGCGGACACACTGCCTGATGAGCATGCGGCTCTTGCTGTAATAGAGCCGAACCAGAGCCCGTCCGCAGGCTGATCCGGCCAGGCTGACATCCCGGAAGCCGCGCAGCACCTCCAGCTTCGGGCTGTGCGTACCCAAAACAAGCTCAGCCGGACAGGGGCCGCTCCTGTCATCGGGTTCGGGAGCATCATATGTGCTGTCGCAGGCATCGCCGGGGCCGTCGCCGTCGCTGTCCTTCTGGTCGGGATTGTAGTCATCACGGCAGTTATCGCAGGCATCACCGAAGCCGTCGCCGTCGACATCACTCTGATCCGGGTTTGAACGGTACATGCAGTTGTCATCATCGTTGTCGGTGCTGTCGCCGTCCAGGTCGCCGTCGCAGGCATCACCCAGCCCGTCGCCGTCACTGTCGGACTGGTTGAGCGTAGCGGTTTCAGGACAGTTATCGCATGAATCGCTGAGTCCGTCCCCGTCCCTGTCCCGCTCCGCCTGATCAATTTCCTGCTCGCGCACACCGTCAAAGGTCGTAAAAGACTCGAATTCCCCGGTGTCAAGGTCAATGGAATAAAAGTTTCCCTCAACCGTATCGTCACTCAGGGTAAAAACAAACGAATCCAGAGTGTCGATATTCATCAGGATATATTTTTCAAAAACCAGATTTTCATGCATAACAAATACCTCACCGCCGGATTCGTCCGTTCCGCTGATGACATAGCCGTTTTCACCCTCATGGCAAACCGTATCAAGGGTATAGGTGTGGGATATTGTTTCTACATCCGTGTAGGTAAATCGCCATACGCCGTAAAGCTTTTCCATTATCCCGGGTGAATCGGCTCCGTATGCGGAAATCACTTTTTCGGGGACGTCTGCAGCCGGCCGTCCACTATGGGCCGCAATCGGTGCAGCCGCAACAAGGGCGGCGCACAGAAACAAGACGGTACGCTTTCTCATGTTTTCTCCTTCATCGGCATGTGTTTTTCAGTATCCCTCCCGGCATCTGCCTATGCACTATACCAGCAGGCTGCAGCCTCTTCAACGGTAAGACTTACCGCCGTGACAGTAAATATTTACCGTTCACTCTCGCCTTTTTCCGCATCCTGGTGTAGTATACGGTAAAATGCAATTTATTAGAGAACGCACCATGGATATCAAAATCAGCTGCACCGGCTGCAGGAAACCTGCATGCATCGCACAAAAGCAGATTGATCCGCCCGAGGAATGCCCTGCCCGGACCAGGCCCGATATACTGCAGGCTGCCGCCGAGAGCTATAATGACGACGGGGTGTGTTTGTTTGCTGAAAACGCCGATCTTCTGCATGACGAGGCCGTGCTTGAGCTTCCCGAGGGCGGCAGGGTTCCGCGAAATCCGCGCGTTGAGGAAACCGTTCTGTTTGCAAAAAAAATGCGGTACCGTTCAATCGGTATTGCTTTTTGCAGTGCTCTGCGCCGGGAAGCGCGTACAGCAGCTGAAATTTTCGAAAATCGCGGCTTTGATGTCGTTTCTGTCTGCTGTACTGTTCAGCCCCCGGCTGCCGCAGTGCCTAAATTCAAATGCAATCCCATTGCGCAGGCACTTTTATTGAACGATGCACAGGTGGATTTCAATGTCGTAATCGGGTTGTGCGTCGGTCATGATTCCCTTTTTTTCCGGTTTGCCGATGCACCTGCAACGGTTCTGGTTGCAAAAGACAGGGTGTTCGGCAACAATCCGGTGTCCGCCCTGCATGAGGCAAAAGGATTTTACCGCTGGCTTTTGCGCAAAGAGCTCCCCGGGAACGAGTGACCATGACACCTGTTTTCCTGCATGACCGCATAACCAAAAATGAAATGTCTGCCGACAGCGATCTGCTGCACACGGTCATCGACACTGTTCCGAACCCTGTCTTTATCAAGGATCCGGACGGCACCTATATCATGGTAAACAAAACACTCGCATCCAGGTGGAACATGACGATACGTGAAGCGCTCGGTAAAACCGATGAGGATCTGGCAGGCCTCGGGCTGCTTACGGCCGAAGAAGCAGAGCGGCTTCACCGGGACGACCTCGAGGTGCTTGCCACAGGAGCGGCTAAAGATATTCCCGAAGCCTCCATAACGGCATCGAACGGACGTGTCAGCTGGTTTGAAATAAAAAAGATCCCCATAACGATCACCGGGTACGGGATGTGTGTTCTTGGCGTTGCGCTCGACATCACGGAACGCAAGGAAACCGCTGACCGGCTTGCTGAAACCAATACCGCCCTGAAAGTGCTGCTGGAAAAGCGACGCCAGGACCGCAATGAGGTCGAGCAGCGGCTGTTGAGCAATGTGCGGGAGATTCTCATTCCGCTTGTCGATAAGCTCCTCGAGACTGAACTGAACACGCTGCAGGCAGCCTATGCCCAGTCGATAGCGACAACCGTCAACGAGCTTGTATCGCCGTTTGCCCGCAAGCTTTCATCGAAGATGTACACTCTGACGCCTACAGAAGTACAAATCGCATCATTTATACGCGAGGGAAAAAGAACCAAGGATATAGCGCTGCTGATGCGCCTCTCGGAAAGAACCGTCGATCACTACCGCAAAAACATCCGGCGCAAGCTCGGCATTACTTCGAAAAAACAAAGCCTGCAGTCCTGCCTTCTTTCGATTTCCTGAGGCGGTACTTCCTGCTGTGTCGATCCGATGCCGGACGTTATTCCGTTCTGCGTGCCTGCTTGCCTCATGCTTGATCTCCGGCGGAAAATGACCGATCACGTTTGACAGACAGCACGCTTTATTTTATTTTGTGTCTACCATGGTGATAAACATTTGTCTCTTTGCAGCTCTATGGGAACCATACACCTGCTCGACCAGCTTATAGCCAACAAAATCGCCGCCGGGGAAGTGGTTGAGCGTCCTGCATCCGTGGTAAAAGAACTTGTTGAAAATGCGCTTGATGCAGCGGCCGGAACGGTAGCAGTTTCGGTGAACCACGGCGGGAAGAGCCGGATTCTTGTCCGTGATAACGGCATCGGCATGGATCGAGACGATGCCCGGGCATGCCTGCTGCGTCACGCAACCAGTAAAATTTCTGCGGTCGAAGATATTCAAACCATCGCAACCATGGGTTTTCGGGGTGAGGCGCTGCCGAGCATAGCTTCCGTATCCCGCCTGAAGCTCACCACCCGGCGCAGCTGTGATGACACAGCCACCTGTATTGTCTCAAACGGGGGATCCATTGACTCGGTGTCCGAGTGTGCAGCAGAACCCGGCACGACGGTTGAGGTTTCCGATCTTTTCTATAATGTACCGGCACGTAAAAAATTCATGAAATCGGATGCCGCCGAATCGCATGCCATAATGGATGCCTTCAACGCCCTGGCGCTTGCCCGCACGGATGTCTCGTTCAGCCTCATGCGCAACAATACGCCCGCTGCCGACTATCCTGCGTGCGACAGCCTTCTTGAACGCATACGGCAGCAGTTTGATCCTGATTTCGCCGATCGCCTCTATCCTGTCGAGATGGCTAAAGACGGTTTTTCTGTCAGCGGCTATATCGGTGCACCTGAAAACTGTCGCATAAACCGCACCGGCCAGCGTTTTTTCATAAACGCCCGCTCTGTTCAGTCGACCGCCCTGAGCAGCGCCCTGAGCCGCGGCTTTGATGAGTTTCTTGAGCGGGGACGCTTTCCGGTCGCCGTACTTTTTCTGTCGATAGATCCCGCGCTTGTGGATGTCAATGTCCACCCTGCAAAGCGCGAAGTCCGGCTGAGCAATGAGCGGTTCTTTATCGATGTGCTGGTACGGCATGTGCGCGGTGTTTTGCGCGAGCGAGGGTTTCTGTTCGAGCGCAGACCGGCTCAGAGCATGTTTACCCTTCCCGCTGAGTATTCAGGCGACGATAAAAGCAGCTCCCCGCAAACGGTTCAGCAGGTGAAGGAGGCTGCTTCTGCCTGGCGGGCGGCCACCTTTCGTGACTGGACAGCAGCTTCCACGCCCCGGTGCGGCCCTGACCGCGAAACTCTTTTCAGCGCCCCGCAGCAGGGCGCGCTGCCCGGAGGGCCCGCACGTGTGCTCGACGTTCGGTCGGTCCTGGGTCAGGCGCTCGGCACGTATATTGTTGCTGAAGCATCCGAGGGCGTGCTGCTCATCGACCAGCATGCGGCCCACGAGAGAATAATCTTCGAGCAATTGCTCGGCAGAATCTCCCGGCAGCGCTCCCACTGCCAGACCCTTGCCTTTCCGTTTACGCTGCACCTTGACCTGAAGCAGCGCGAGATATTCGAAGCCTGCCTGCCTGATTTTCAGAAAATGGGTTTTTCCGTAAACCGGCTGGGCGAGAATTCGTTTTCCGTTGATGCCGTACCCGCCTGTATTCCGGCAGCAAAAGCGGAGCAGGTGCTTCGTGACAGCCTGCACGAGCTCATTGAGCAGCACCGGGCCAGCTCGTTTGCGGAACACAGCGAGGAGGCCGCGGCGATTCTTGCCTGCAAAACCTATGCGGTCAAGGCCGGCAAAGCTCTGACGACTGAAGACATGAACGAGCTGGCAGATCAGCTTTCCGCATGCACCAATCCCCACACCTGTCCCCACGGCAGGCCGACCTGTTTTATTCTGAGCAGAAATGAGCTCGAGCGGCGGTTTAAAAGAAAGTAGTCAGACAAAGCGGGCATATTTTTGAAACCCGAAAAAAAACCGCGGGCGGTTTTCTCAACGAACGACACCGCAGCACGCTGCGAGAGATCGCCACGGCATTCGGCATCGCGACGACATGCCCGTCTGTCACGTGTGTAGGTAATACTGAAAACCGTCATTGCGAGGAGTCCCGCGAATGAGGGATGACGCCCCGTCCTCCGCAGTAGCTTTGCTACGGAGGGTGGGGGCAATCTCATCTTTTCGATACACATATGTTCTCACTGTGTAAGCATGCTCAGGGGAATGCAGCCAGGGGAGGTGCACGGAAAGAAAATTCACTTTTCCCGCGCATACGGCCAGGCGGCTATACCGCCTTCCAGTACCGTGACGTTGTGCCAGCCGGCTGCCTCTAAAATGCGGGCTGCCTCATAGCCCCGTAATGAGATTTTGCAGTAGCAGACGATTTCCCTGCTTTTATCATCGGGCAGCTCGGACAGGCGGCTGCGCAGCGCCCCGAGCGGAATGAGGGTTTCCCCGATCCCCAGCCGCATCTCCTCATACTCCTGCGGGCTTCGCACATCGAGCAGAAACAGCTTTTCGCCGCTGTCAGTTCTGCGTTTCACCCCGGCGGCCGAAATTCCCTTCATCCGTCCGTCGATCCTGTTCTGGAGAACATGAACAGCGGTTATCAGATTGTCGATCGCCGGGCTGAAGGGCGGGGCATAGGGCTGATCTGCAACGGCAAGCTCCTCCAGGGTCAGTCCGCCCTGGATAGCCATGGCTGCCTGGGAAAGCAGCCGGCTGACATCACCCTGACCGACGCACTGCACGCCGAGCAGCTTCCTGCTGTCCGCATCAGCGGTTATTTTTGTGATAAGCGGCTTGCCCTGCATGAAATGCGGCTTGTCGGGTCCGGTTGCGATGACGCTCACTGCCGTTTCAAACCCGGCAGCGCGAGCCGACTTCGCCGAAATGCCGGTAGCTCCTGCCGTAAAATCGAACATTTTGCAGATTCCGGTCTGAATGGTGCCGGGAAATTTCGAGTGGTTGCCCAGAGCTGCATTCTGCCCGGCGACCCGGCCCTGCAGGTTTGCAAGGTCGCCGTAGGGGGCAAGTGTTTTGCTGCCGGTCAGCCTGCCGGTTACCTCGATACAGTCTCCCGCCGCATATATGAGAGGGTCGGAGGTCTGCAGGTAGTCATTGACGGTGATGCCGCCCTTTTCCCCCACTTCCAGGCCGGCAGCGCGGGCCAGCGCGCTGTTGGGCGCTACGCCGACAGCTATGACGGCCAGCTCACAGGGTATCTGCGTGCCGTCCTGCAAACGCAGCCCGGTAAGGGTTGTACCGTTACCGAGAAATTCAGCGGCAGCATTGTCGGTCAGAATGTCGACACCCTGGCTTGCAAGATAGTTACCGGCAAGCAGGGCCATCTCAAAATCCAGAAAGGTCAGTATCTGCGGCAGCATCTCGATTACTGTAACGGAAATGCCCGAGCGGCTGAGGGCCTCGCTTGCCTCAACCCCGATAAGGCCGCCGCCGATCACGACCGCCTTTGAAACTTTTTTTTCGCTGCAAACTTTTTTCAGAAAATCGGCATCCTGCATCGACTGAAGCGTCGTTATACCCTTGAGATCCCTGCCGGGAAGCGGCGGCACGCGCGGCGTAGAGCCGGTCGCGATAATGAGGCGGTCATAAGGAAGCGTTTCTTCCGTGCCGGTCTTCAAGTCTCTGACCCGAACGGTCCGTGCCGCACGGTCGATCGACACGGCTTCAGTCTCCGTGCGGGCGGTAATTCCCTTGGCGTTGCGGAAAAAAGCGGCATCGCGGACGACACCCGTGGGGGTTGAAAGAAGATCGCTGCGCTCGTTAAAAAACCCGCCGACATAGTACGGGTAGCCGCAGGAGGCCATGGATAAATCGGGTGCCTTCTGAATAATGGTAATCGAGGCGTTTTGCTCGAGCCTGCGGGCCCGGGCTGCGGCCTTGGGCCCGGCGGCGGAACCGCCGATAACAAGAATACGTGCAGAGCTTTCCATGTGGCTTCTCCCCTGATAAAATCATTCTCGCCCAGAGGGCGGGCAGGATGGCCCCCGGAGGGAGTCATCACGTTGTTTGGTCACATTCTGACCGTGCCGGGTCTGGGCCCCGTGCTGCGGACACAGGGGCCGGGCTGTTTGAGCACAGCGAGTTTTCGGCCCGCTCCGCAGCCGCGTCTATGCAGCGCAGTGCAGGTTGACCTTTCTGACATGCCCCTTGAAGTAGCGGGTGCCGCCGATCTCGCTCACGATTCGCATGATACCCGGCCCGTCCGTAATGATAATACCTGAAAGCACACGTATGCCGCAGGGCGCAAACACCCTGCGCGCAAGCGGTGTGCTCGATCCGACAAGCGCGCTGATGCGGCAGTTTTTAGCCGATTCGATCAGCTCTTCAGCCGTACGGTTTATGATTGTTGTCGAGGTAATAAGGGCGATAGAGCATGTCGGCAAAAACGACAGCGCCTCCTCTTCGGGGTACACGTCATTCGTGGGCCTGCTCACCCGCTCAAATATTCTCAGCTCCCTGACGCGCTTCTTGAGCTGCGGCACGAGCGGACCGAAATAGCCCACCATGCCTACGACATCCGTCGGCCCGGGCTGAATTATATCAAGCGTGTCGCCGTCGAGCATACCGTCCTGCTCGCGGTTTATCAAGGCATTTGCCGTTGCAATCCCCACGGTGCGCTCGACAAGGTCCTCGGATGTAATACCCGCGCACAGCTCTGCTGCGCTTGTACCGGCCAGGGGTCCGTGCCTGCAGACACAGCCCTCGGGGATTTCATTGCGAAAAGTGTAGGCAACGCCGGTTGCACCGTCATCCAGGGCTACCGCCGTGTAGCACATCCCGATACGCACATCGGCTGCCGTCCTGCCGTCATCGCATGCTTCGGCATGCGTTTTCAAATGTTCAAGCAGCATTTTCCTTCCCTGTCTTTACTGAAAGCCTCACAGATCGTTTTTCAGCAGCCTGTCTGTTATCTAAACCTCCAGAACGGTTCCGGCGCTGGCAAAGAAAAACCGGTCCTCGAATGCCTGCATAAAGCGCATTGCAGGCCCCAGGCCGGTGCAGTGAGAAACGCCGATTCTGTCAAAGGAAAATTCTTTCAGCGCTTCGATCGTGCACTGCACCTGCTCCTTTTCGAGATAGCCGACATGCGTCCCCCCGAGAACCATGTGCAGGGGCTCTTCGGGCAGATTGGCGCAGACATGCTTCAGCGTGTTTATAAGCCCCGCATGCGCGCACCCCAGCACGACGACCAGGCCCCGCGCGGTTTTCACAACAAGCGACTGGTCGTCGCGAAGCGGGTCGGGAGCGGTTCCTGCGCCCTGTTTCACGACAAGCCGTTTGTCCGGCAGCTCAAAACCGCTTGTCCGCGGCACCTCACCGGTAAGATACACATCCGGGCATATCTCGCTAAACGACGTGTTGAAAATGAAATGAGCACCGATCTTTTCATATGTTTCCCGATTTTCCGGCGGGCCGATATATTTCAGCGACGGCGCCCCGTTCGCCTTCAGCACCGCGTAGCGCTCGGTGAACACATCAGGATGGGCGCAGACATCACTCGATCCGGCATGCTCGAGCACTCCGGCCAGGCCGCCCGTGTGGTCGTAGTGTCCGTGGCTCAGCAGAATCCGCCGTATGCGGCTCAGATCGATGTGCATGATCTGCGCGTTGTGAACTATGGTGTGCCCCTGTCCCGTGTCGAACAGCAGGAGTTCTTTACCTTTTTCAACCAGAACCGCAAAGCCGTGCTCACCCAGAATACCGAGCGAGGGAATGACGCTGTTTTCACACAGTATGCTCAACCTCATTTCGGGCCTCCCGTTCGTCAAGCGGTTTTCTCTGTCGAAAGGCTGGAAACCGCCCGGAGTTTTTTTATTATTTCAACAACCGCCTGCACGGTGGTATCGATCTGCTCCCGCGTGCTTTCCGTGCCGAGTGAAAACCGAAGGGCGCTTTGTGCTTCCTCGGCCGGAAGGCCCATTGCCAGAAGCACGGCCGAGGGCTCGGGAGAGCCGGTGGTGCAGGCAGATCCTGCGGAGGCACATATGCCGTAAAGATCGAGATACAGAAGCACCGATTCGGCCTCGACCGAGCGAAAGCTTATGTTGGTAGTGTTGGGGACGCGCTGCGCTCCGGCCCCGTTGATCCGGATGTCGGGTACCGCCTCGCGGATGCCCGCCTCAAGCCTGTCTCTGAGTTGTGCCGTACGGTATGCCGTGTCCTCAAGGTTCTCAACCGCAAGTGCGAGCGCCGCGGCAAACCCTGCTATGCCGGCAACGTTCTCCGTACCCGCGCGAAGCCCGCTTTCGTGGCTGCCGCCGGTTATGCACGGGGCAATATCTGTTCCTGAGCGCACATACAGCATCCCGACACCTTTCGGCCCGTAAATCTTATGGCCTGAAACGGAAATCAGATCGGCGCCTGTTTCATCGGCCCGCAGCTGTATTTTACCCGCCGCCTGCACGGCATCCGTATGGAAAAGTGCACCGGCATTATGTGCGGCAGCGGCAAGTTCGCTCACCGGCTGAATGACCCCGGTTTCATTGTTGGCATGATGAATGCTTACCAGTATGGTATCAGGGCTCACGTGCCTGCGAAGAACCTCGGGCAGCACGACACCGTTTTCATCGACCGGCACAAACGTTACGGTAAAACCTTCCCTCTCCAGGTCACGGCAGGTTTCAAGCACCGCGTGGTGCTCGGTGGTGGAGGTCACTATGCGTCCGCTTCTGCGGCTGCCTGCCCTGGCAGCGCCGCGCAGGGCCAGATTGTCGGATTCGGTGCCCGAGCCGGTAAACAGTATTTCACCCGGTTCGGCCCCCAGACAATCCGCAGCAGTCCGTCGCGCGGTGTCGAGGGCGGTCCGGGCATCCCGGCCCATGCGGTGATAGCTCGACGGATTGCCGTACTGCTGTCTGAGCAGCGGCAGCATCGCTTCCAGAGCCTTCGGATGCAATGGCGTTGTAGCGTTGTGATCAAGATAAATCATGGCTCTTCACTGTCAGAGCATGATGTCTGCTGCTCGTAGTCGCCTATAGCCTGCCGCAGAGCTGCGACGCCCATGAGCGAGCAGTGCTTTTTGTTTTCCGGAATGCCGTCAAGCGCCGCTATGACATCGTCGTCGGTAATTTTTTTGGCTTCCTCGACGGTTTGCCAGCGGGCCAGCTCGGTGAGCATGCTGCTGGTGGCGATAGCGCCCGGACATCCGTACGACTTGAAGCGGATATCAGCGATAATGCCGTCCCGGACAACAATCCAGAGCTTCATCTGATCGCCGCAGGACGGGTCGCCGACAACGGCAAAACCGTCGAACTGTCCGGATTCAAGTTCACCGACATTGCGGGGACTGGTGAAGTGGTCTATGACCTTTTCCGTGTAGTACAGAACAGGGCCTGTGTGCTCCTGTTCCTGCTGCCTGTAGGCGTCCTTCCAGTCTGAGCTCATGGCATTTCAGGTACCCAATGATGTGTTGGCACTACTTCGAGCAGCAGCCGGTTCCGCACGGCGGGCTGTCGCAGCGCTCATCCCTGCCGCAGCATGTCTGACCACCTTTTGGTGACGGGTAGCTCGGAATCGTCGTCACTGAAAGCTGCTTTTCAAGCGATGTACCGCCGCAGGACGGGCAGGCAAGCCCCTCGGACGCGGCACCGACGCCTGTCAGCACCTCCTGCAGCTCTCCGCATTCCGTGCACTTATATTCATACAGTGGCATAGCTGTTCTCCTTTTCTGAATATATCAAAACCGACCCTGCCGGTGAGGGCCGCTGTCAGTCGTGTTCGGCAAAGCGACTGTCCGCTGTGTGATTTTTTTCGCTGCCGCGCTGCTCGGCCCAGCCGTTCCTGACATCGTGCCGGGTGTCGAATGTGCTTACATAGGGCTTGATATCGAACAGCGGGGTGCCGTCAAGCATATCGGGTGACCCTATGGTCAGCACCCTGCCTGTGACGTCCAGCAGCTCAACTATCGACAGCCCCAGAGGGTTGGGCCTGCGCGGTGCCCGCGTTGCAAACACCCCGTGGAGCTGTGTGTCCAGAAACGGTTTGCACAGCAGGCGGTAGCCCTTTGACCGGTGAAAATGATACAGCAGCATTATATGCGAAAAGCCCGAAAGATCAAGAAGCCCTTCTTCGTATTCCGGAAGCAGCTCGACCGTGCCCGTAACCTGCCCCGCGTATACCGGCTGAATCGGTACGCCCTGCGCTTCACGGTAGGGCGTATGAATGGTTCCGATGGGATGTATTTCAATCTTCATCGTCTGTTACTTCCTGTCGAGTATGATCTTTCTTCCAGCAGCGGCCGTAGGCGCGCATGCCGGCTGCAAACCCGCAGCCGAATCCCTTGCCCCGGCAGCCCCCGAAACCCGCCCGCGGGCCCTGACGATCAGCCCCCCGGAAAACCCGCTGCCCGGGAGCCCTGCCGTAATGATCATAATACTGCCGCTTGTCTTCATCGGATAAAACGGCATATGCTTCATTGAGAAGCTTGAACCGCTCCTCGGCGTCGCTTCCGGGATTCAGGTCCGGATGATATTCCCGTGCAAGAATCCGATAGGCCTTGCGTATCTCCTCGGCGCTTGCGGAGCGCCCAACCTGCAGGCGGCTGTAATAGTCCCTGTTTTTCATGCTGATGAACCTGATCGGGTCAAGAGTCCTTTGCCGCGGCATCTCGGTTTTCGAGGGTGCTGCAGACGTGTTCCCAGGCTGAGCGAACCTGATCGCTTACCGCTCCGCAGTCACGCTCGACAACGGACAGGCGCCTGATCATCGCCTCGGTTACCCTTTTGTCATAGGGGATGCTGCCCACGAGCGGAACCCCGCGCTCCCGGCAGGCATTTTCTATGGTGCGGGTGTTGTCAGGGTTGATGTCGTATTTGTTTATACACACCGCTCCCGGCACATTGAAATGGGCGGCAGTATCCAGCACGCGCTGCATGTCGTGCAGCCCGGACAGCGTCGGCTCGGTAACGATCAGCACCATGTCGACACCTGAAATGGCCGCGATAACCGGGCACCCGATACCCGGCGGGCCGTCGATGAGGACCAGATCGCGCTTTTCCTCTTCAGCGATTTTTTTGGCCTGCTGCCGCACAAGGCTGACGAGCTTTCCCGAGTTGTCCTCCGCGATGCCGAGACGGGCGTGCATCATAACGCCTTCGCGGGTATCCGATATAAACCACTCTCCCGATACCCTGTCCTTCATTTCTGCGGCGCCGACAGGGCAAACAGCCGCGCACACGCCGCAGCCCTCACAGGCAACGGGGTCGACGACCAGATCGCTTCCGATTGCCTCAAAGCGGCACATGCGGCGGCATTCGCCGCACTGTGTGCACAGAGCCGAATGTATGGAAGCCGACATGCTTCCGACAAACTTCTCCTGGTGCCTGACCGATGGCTCGAGTATGAGGTGCAGATCGGCGGCATCCACATCACAGTCTGCAATAACCGCGCTGTGCGCAAGGTGTGCAAAGGCCGCGGTAACGGTGGTTTTGCCGGTTCCGCCTTTTCCGCTAATGACAGTGAGCTGTTTCATCGAATGGTTCCTTTTCTATACCCGCTGCTTCGCATTGCGGCGGAGACCGTCATACATTGCGCAAAATTGTTTTTTGAGCTCCGGCAGAACATTCACCGCAGGTATGCCGCGCGAATATGCTTCGGCGATCCCCCGATCCCAGGGAATGCGCATCAGCACCGGTATGTTCTCGCTGCTGCAGTAGGTATCCACGGCGTCGTCTCCGATACCCCAGCAGTTTATAACCACCCCGAAGTCGCGGCCGAGCTGACGCACGGTTTCAACGGCGAGCCTGAGATCGTTCAGGCCGAAGGGGGTGGGTTCGGTGACAAGGATGCAGTAGTCGACGGTGCGGATTGTCTCTATGACGGGGCACGAGGTTCCCGGAGGCGCATCGAGGATAACTGTTGCATCCTCGCTGATAAGCCGGCGCAGAGCGGCGATGATGGGCGGCGCCATGGGCTCACCCACATTCAGCCGTCCCTGAGCGAAATCAACACTTCCGGCCGGACCCCGTTCAATGACGCCTATCTGCCGGGGCGATTCGGTAATCGCCCCCTCGGGGCAGATATAGCTGCACCCCCCGCATCCGTGGCACAGCTCGGGGAAAAAGACTACTTTGGTTCCCAGCACAACAAGTGCGTTGAAAGCGCACAGCTCAGAGCACTTTTTACAATAAGTGCAGGCCTGTTCGTCGACCACCGGCACCGGAATTGATACGGCCGTGCTGGTTTCAATCGTCGGCTTGAGAAACAGGGCGGCATTCGGCTCTTCAACATCGCAGTCGAGATACTGTACGTTTTCAAGTGAAAGCGCAAGGTTGACCGATACGGTTGTCTTGCCGGTTCCGCCTTTTCCGCTTGCAATGGCGATTTTCATGAATTTTTCTTTCTGTTCGGTTTGTCACTTGTAAACAAGGCGGCACTGCCGTAATTACTACAGCAGAGCAGAAAGGAAAGGCAAACGGTTGAAACGGTACGGTCAGCCTGCATGCCGGCGGTCACGAACGGCAGGACCGAACCGTGACCGCCCAGCGTGCTTGATTCAAAAAAAATGAGGAATGATCAGTCCAGGGTAATCGCTTCCACCGGACACTCATCAACGCAGGTTCCGCAGTCGACACAGGTGTCGTCATCGACCTTGGCCTTCTCGTTTTCAAGGGTAATTGCTTCCACCGGGCAGATTTCTGCGCAGTTTCCACAACCGGTACATTTTTCTTGATCGATTTTTGCTGCCATGCTTGTTCCTTTCCTTTTGGTTGCCGGTTTCAGGATTTTAAACGTATCGAGCTGCGGACAGGTGCAGCTTTTTTTATATACCGTAACTCGCGCTGAATCTCAATTATTTACTGCAAAATATTCAAAATCCTAAAACCGGCCCCGGCCGCCTCCACGGCCGCCGCCCATGCCTCGCCCGCCGCCGGAGCCGAAGTGCTGACCGACCGAGGCCTGGCTGAGCGGCTGAAGCGAGCCGGAGCTGAGCTGCTCGGCAGCCTGCTGTACGGTTCCCGATACCCCCGCATAAATCTGAACACCGGCCGCATCGAGCGCGCTGAAGGCATTCGGCCCGACATTGCCCGTTACAACAGCCTGCACGCCGCGGCCGGCCACCAGCTGCGCCGCCTGGGTCCCGGCACCCCCGCCGGCCGACATCGCAGGATTGTCAACGGCTTCATAGCTCATTGTTTCCGTATCGACAAACATGAACACCTGGCATCTGCCGAACCGCGGATCTATGGCTGAATCAAGAGTCTTGCCTGAGGATGATACACAGATTTTCATACAGAATCTCCCTGTGCGGTTAAAAGTGTTGAATTTCCATTTTTCTCAGATCGCCCCTGCTGAAGCGCTGCAGGGCCTCGCGCACCGTCAGCCCCTGCGGGCATATATAGACGGGAACGTCGGCGCCCTGCAGGGCTTCATAGGCTTTGGGGCCGACCTGACCGCTGATCACGGCTTCAATTTTTTCATCGAACAGCATTTGCACACATGCTGTCCCGGCGCCTGACGCGGCACCGGAAAAGGCGTTCGGCAGGCTGCGTGCTTCAAGGGTTTCGCTGTCTACAAGCAAAAAACAGTCACAGCGGCCGAACTGGCTGTGCACCGCCCGGTCGATTTCTGGTCCGGTTGCTGAAACGGCTACAAGCATACGGTCACCTTAATGATCCCCGCCGCAGCTGTTCCCGTGATCGTGGGAGCAGGGTGCGGTTCCGCTGATCTTGCCCTCAAGATAGGCCTTCAGCACATTTTCAACTTTTCCGCCGACGCCTGTCGCCACCTCGATGTTGAAATCCTGAAACATCTGAATGGCGCGCGGTCCCATGCCGCCCGCTATCATGACGTCGACGTTCTGATCGTTCAGAAACTTGGGCACGACGCCGGGAACATGGTTTTCAAAGTAGGGGTTTTCGATGACGCTGACCTCCTGCACGTCGTTTCCCTCGACGTTCACCAGCGTATAGTGCGGGCAGCGGCCGAAATGCATGCTCATTTCAGATGACATGCCGCCGCCGTCTTCACAGGCAAATGCGATTCTTTTCATCATGCTCCTTTCGATCTCTGGGTGCAGTTT
The DNA here is from genome assembly GCA_964518865.1 of uncultured Thermodesulfobacteriota bacterium. GTDB lineage: Bacteria > Desulfobacterota > WTBG01 > CAIYCZ01 > CAIRTM01 > JANQGV01. Next base: position 1,039 of record CAZFIB010000048.1, on the reverse strand, counting down.
GTTCCCTCAGGCCTGCTTTTCAATTATTTTTTTCCAGTTTTCGGCGATCTCTTTAAAAGCGCCGGCAACCGCTGAATCGGGCCTGGCTTCGACAAAGGCTTTGCCGTCATCCGTGCTTATAACCATCGCAGGATCAATGGGCACCCGGCCCAGAAACGGCACCTTCATTTCCGCGGCAATACGCTCGCCGCCGCCTTTTTTAAATAAATCGATTTCCTTGCTGCAGTGCGGACAAACCATACCGCTCATGTTCTCTATCACACCCATGGTCGGCACTTTTATCTCCCGGCAGAAGGATATGCTCTTGCGGGAATCAAGCAGGGCGACATCCTGAGGCGTCGTGACAACCACCGCTCCGTTTACCTCCTGAATCAGGTGCGCCGTGCTGAGTGCCTCATCACCCGTGCCGGGCGGAAGATCAACGATAAGGTAGTCGAGGCTGCCCCAGACAACCTCTCCCAGAAACTGCTTGAGCAGGCCGTGCTTCATCGGGCCCCGCCATATTACGGCATCTTCACTCTGCTGAAGAAAGAATGCGATGGACATAACCCGCAGGTTGTCCGATACCGCTATCGGCACGATACCGCTGTCGGATGCCATGGGACGCTTGCCGTCGACTCCGAGCATTTTCGGAATATTGGGGCCGTGAATGTCGGCATCCAGAATGCCGACCCGGTTTCCACTGGCTGCCAGCGTGGCGGCAAGATTCACCGACACGGAACTTTTCCCGACGCCGCCCTTGCCGCTGATAACAAGAAACTTATACGTGATGTTATCCATGGCGCGCTTGATCAGCTCTTTTTCGTGGGCTTCCTTCTGGGCCTGTGAACAATTCGAAGAATCCCCGCACGACTGGCAGCTTGTATTCTGATCGCATTTGTTTTCGCTCATCTGTACATAGCCTCCTGAATATAGTGTGTCTTACATCAATCCGGCAAAAACAATAATAATATCATAGAAGCTGCAGCCTGTACAACAGGGTCTCCTTCCAAAATCCACCGCCTCATTTCACAGGCGCACTATTTGCAAGCCACCGGAG
>CAZFIB010000047.1:0-33414 GCA_964518865.1 uncultured Thermodesulfobacteriota bacterium | reverse complement strand
TTGAAAGGATCGCCGCCTAAGCTCCTAAACACAACATTTGACAATAGCTCTCGGCAGCGTGCACTTGGGATAGTGTACGCTGAAGGGATACATGCGGCTTCCTTTTCCCCCGGCGAGGATGACCCCCATTATTTCATTTTTCTCCACGGTAAATCTTTCCCCTTTCTGCAAAATATGTTTCTGCTGAACCGACCGGCATATGCTGGCAAGAGAGGATGCTTGATTTTTATTGACACGCCCCCTCGGAGATATTACTTTAAACACTCAATAATAAATAAACAAGCGGTTTTTTACAATAACGTGCTTCAGTTCGGCTGGTACCGCATACATATGGAGGCAGAATGGTTAAGAAAGTACTGGTAACAGGGGGGTGCGGCTTTCTGGGGTCGCATGTCTGCGAGTTTTACAGAAACAAGGGAGCTGAGGTTGTCTCCTATGACAACATGACCAAGGAAGAGCTGAAGCGTACGGGCTTTGCCCTCGAGTCGGCCCGCAGCCACAACAGCGATTTTCTCGGCAGTATCGGCGTGCAGAACGTAAAGGCTGATATCAGAAACCTTGACGAGCTGCTGGATCACGCGGCCGGCTGCGATTACATCATCCATACCGCCGCTCAGCCCGCCATGACGATCAGCTGGGAGGACCCGCTGCTGGATGCCACAACCAACGTCATGGGAACGTTCAATGTGCTGGAAACCGCCCGCCGTCACAAGATTCCTGTTGCCTGCTGCGCGACCATCCACATTTACGGCAACCTGATAAACGAGACCCTGCAGGAAACCGAAACGCGCTACACGCGGGAACCGGCGGGCATTGATGAAAGCCATCCCACGCTCGAGGGAACACTCACACCCCTGCATGCGTCCAAGCACGCGGGTGATGTCTACACCAGGGTATTCATCGATACATATCAGCTCGAAGCGGCGAGCTTTCGGCTTACCGGTATTTACGGTACGCGGCAGTTCGGCGGCGAGGATCACGGCTGGGTGGCAAACTTCGCCATACGCAGTGTCATGGGTTGGCCGCTGACCGTCTTCGGAACCGGCAAGCAGGCCCGGGATATCATTTATGCCACGGACATTTGTGAGGCATTCGATGCGTTTTACCGCTCACGCAAGCCGGGAGCCTACAATATCGGCGGCGGCGCAGGCACGGTCATCTCGCTGCTTGAGTGCATCGATATTCTTGAAGAACTTAACGGCACAAAGCCCGAGGTGAAGTTTGAACCCGTGCGCCACGGCGACCTTTTTTACTTCGTGTGCGATATTTCAAAAGCACGCAGGGATCTGGGCTGGGAGCCGAAAATAAAGCCGCGCGAAGGAATTGAGCAGCTGCTCGGCTGGATCAGGGATAACCGGAACGTGTTCGGGAATTGAAAGGCTACCCCGACATGTCATGACAGACACCCTATCCTGCTATAGCGGGACTGACGAAAAAGACAGAACTGCTTTGGCCGATACAGCGTGCTTCCCTGAGTGAAATCAATAGCCCGAGACAGAGAACGGCCGATAGATGAAAATGCCGGTTTTGCATGCCCGGCATTTTTTTACATTTCAAAAAAGTCTGCTATTATAAACCCTTTCGAGAATCCATAGGTTATTTACCACCTGAGGTGCCGTTATGAAGCGCTGCAGCATATGCATCATGCCTGAGGCTGAAGACCATGTAATGATTGACACTGAAGGCGTCTGCAGCATCTGCCGCAGGCGGGAATCAGTGGACCGCACAGATTCGCAGCAGCCCGAAGCGGCGGGGTTTGAAGCGCTGCAGAAAAAAACAGATGAGGTGCGCACGGTCGGCGAGGCGGGGTACGACAGCCTGGTGGCGCTATCCGGCGGCAAAGACAGCACCATGACCCTGTATGTTGCCAGAAGGAAGCTGGGGCTCAACCCGCTGGCGGTATTCGTGGACAACGGCTTCTGCTGCGACGAGATGTATGACAATGTCAGGAACGCAACCGAGGTGCTGGGCGTGGACTTGATCATATACCGACCGCACCTGATCAAGGAGCTTTTTACGCATCTTCTGCGCACCCGTACGACCGTCTACTTCTGCCGGATTTGCAATGCGCTCATTGATCTGTACGTGCGGCAGTTTGCCGTGCGGCACGGAATCGGGCTTCTGCTCGGCGGCCACACCAAGGGCCAGGATTTTTTCCAGGGCAAGGAGCTTTTCTGGATCTATCGCCGATCCGACCGGAACCTTTTGCAGGCTGTACAGGGGCGACCCGAATTCGCCCAGGTTTTCGAGATGTTCGAAAGCCTTGCCATGTATTTTTATAAAAACTTTCAGTCGGTCGTCCTTGTGCCGCCCTTTCACTACATCAGCTGGGACGAGCAGGGCATGATCGATATTCTTTCCCGGGAGCTGAAGTTCAAGCTGCCGCGCATCAGCTGGCCGGAAGGCTCGACCAACTGTTTGTTCAATGTTGTTTCCCAGCACCTTGCCGTCCGGGACTTCGGCTACTCGCAGCATGAGGTTGAACTCAGCATGCTTGTCAGAAACGGCGAGCTCAGCAGGCAGCGTGCTCTGCAGATAATCGAAACCCCCATGCCCCGCGAACACCTTGAACTGGCACTTGAAAAAGCAGGACTGACGCTCAAGGATATTGAGTAATAAGGTACACAATGCGATCCGACCGAACCTTCAGCTGCTGTATCATCGGAGAAACAACCCTGGCTGTTCAGTGCGGCGAGCTGCTTCTGAAAAACGGTCACCGCATCACAGGGGTTGTTTCGCCGACCGACCGGGTGCGCACGTGGGCGCAGGAGCAGGGTATCGCATGCTGCTCTCCGGAAGACGGCTTTCAGGATTTTCTCCGGCAGCGATCCTTCGATTACCTCTTCAGCATCGTAAATCACCGTGTGCTGACGGCTGATGTGCTTTCACGTGCCGGCAGGTGGCCGGTGAATTTTCACGACGCCCTGCTGCCGCGCTATGCCGGTATCCACGCAACGTCCTGGGCCATACTGAACCGCGAGCAGGAGCACGGCATTACCTGGCACGTGATGAGCGAGCGCGTTGACCAGGGGGATGTTCTCAAACAGCGACGCATTGCTGTTTCACCGCGGGAAACGGCAATGAGCCTGAATATCAAATGTTACGAGGCGGCGCTGGACGCTTTTGACGAGCTGATCGGCGAGCTGGCGCGCGGCGAAGCCCGTCTCCGCCGGCAGGATGTTGCCGGCCGAACCTACTACGGCCTGTACCATCGGCCCGAGCAGGGATGCCTGCTGACCTGGCGCATGGCCGCAGAAGACATGGACGCGTTCGTGCGCGCTCTTGATTTCGGCCGCTATCCGAACCCGATCGGCGCCCCCAAGCTGTACGTCGACGGGTATTTTATCATTGTCAGAAAGACGAACGTACTTGAAACCCGGTCCCGGGAGCTGCCCGGCACGGTCCTGTCGGCAGACGGCGACGGGCTGACGATTGCCACCGGAACGCGTGACATCAGGATGGGCGGTTTTGTGTCACTTGAGGGCCGCGCTCTCTCCGCAGACGCGCTCAGAGAGACCTGCGGCGTGCATGAAGGATTTCGCTTTACCGATATCGAACCGGCGGCAGGCCGGGCGATTACGGCACGGTACGCACATACCTGCCGGCATGAGCGTTACTGGCAGCACGTTCTTGCGCAGGCCGAGCCGGTGCGGGTGCCCGAACCGTACCGTACCGGATGCGAGGGACCCTCGGGGCGTTTCTGCATAAAAGACATCTCTCTGCCCGATAACGCAGGTGCACTGTTGAATGGTCATCCCCAGAGCGCGCTGTTTGCTGTTTTTGCCGCGTTTCTTGCCCGCATGACCGGCAGGCGGGAGTTTGATATCGGCTTCTGCAGCGGCGCGTCGGATGAGACCGCCGGCTTTTTTGCACGTCACGTGCCGGTGCGTATTGCAATCGACGGCAGCAAGGACCTTGCGGAACTTTGCCGCAAGCTTGAAAAAAGCCGTGCCGCCGCTGAGGCGCACGACACCTTTCCCCGTGATATCACTGTCCGCTATCCGTCTCTTCAAACGGTCCAAGTCGATATGCCGACAGCATTCGAGGCTGTTTCCCGGCTCAGCGACTGCGAGTTTGCCGCGGGGCCGGAACTCAGGCTGCAGGCCGACGTCGAGGGTGCCTGCCGTTTTGTGTATGATCCCGCCAGCATATCGCCTGGAGCAGCACGGCAGCTGGAGCGGCATTTTATCGCATTTTTCGAAAACGCTGCACACTCCCCGGCCCACAGTCTCGACAGCCTGTCTCTTGTCTCAGAAGAGGACAGGCACACTATACTCTATGACTGGAACGCGACTGCCGCCGACTATGACCGCGACGGATTGATGCACGCCCTGTTTGAAAAGCAGGCGGCCATGCACCCCGACAGCCCGGCAACGCTTTTTGAAGGAACGCAGGTGAGCTATGGCGGGCTCGACCGGCATGCAAACCGCCTGGCCCGCTACCTGCAGCAGAAAGGGGTGGGGCCGGAGCGCCTGGTCGGCATCTGCCTCAGCCGATCCCACGACATGATCGCTGCGCTGCTGGGTATCCTCAAGGCGGGCGGCGCCTATGTGCCGCTCGATCCTTCCCATCCCAGGGCCAGGCTGGAAAGCATCGTAGAAAAAGCACGCATATCGATTGTCGTTACCGAACAGGAGCACAAAACACTTGTCGATTTTCCCGACGTGGAGCGCGTTGTCATCGATCGCGAAAAGCAGCAGATCGAGGCGCTGTCCGGCTCGCCCCCGGCCTGTTCCGCAACAGCTGAAAACACAGCCTACGTCATATTTACCTCCGGCAGCACCGGTGCCCCCAAGGGGGTTGTCGTGCAGCACCGGCCGGTTATAAACCTTATCGAGTGGCTGCAGAAAAAATTCGATTTTTGCGGGCGGGACTGCGTACTGTTTACAACCGCGCTCGGTTTCGACCTGTCTGTTTTTGATATTTTCGGTATTCTTGCTGGCGGTGGAAAGATTCGCATCGTCGGTGACCGCCGGCGCATGGAACCCGGTCACCTGGCTGATGTTTTGTGCACGGAAGACATCACGTTCTGGGACTCGGCTCCGGCCGCTTTGCAGCTGCTGGTGCCGGCACTGCGACAGCAGCCCCTGCCTGTGGCTAACCGCGGTCTGCGGCTGGTGTTTCTGAGCGGCGACTGGATTCCGGTAACGCTTCCCGATGAGATTCGGACAATTTTTCCCGGCACGCGGGTGATCAGTCTGGGCGGCGCGACCGAGGCGACCGTCTGGTCGAACTACTACCCGGTGGAGCGGGTCGATCCGTTCTGGCGCAGTATCCCCTACGGCAGGCCGATACAGAATGCTCGCTATCATATTCTGGATGCATGTCTGCAGCCCTGCCCGGTCGGGGTTGCCGGCGATCTGTACATCGGAGGAGAGTGTCTCAGTGCGGGATACCTCAATGAGCCGGATTTGACCGCCCGGAGCTTTATCCCCGATCCGTTCAGCAGCACTCAAAACGACCGGTTGTACCGCACCGGTGACCTGGCACGGTATTTCCCGGACGGAAACATGGAGTTTATGGGACGCAGCGATTTTCAGGTCAAGGTCAGGGGCTATCGAATCGAACTCGGTGAGATCGAGCATGTGCTGCGCAGCTGCGGCGGCATACGGGACGCTGTCGTGGTGGTGCGCGATGAGGAAACCGGCGGTCAGAAACTGGTGGCCTATGTCGTGCCGGCGGGAGACCCCAACCCGACGCAGAAAGAGCTGCGCGAGCATGCCGCCCAAAAGCTGCCAGGCTATATGGTTCCCAATATCATCGCTTTTCTGCCGGAATTTCCCGTGACGTCGAACGGAAAAGTCGACCGCGCAGCCCTGCCGTGGCCGGTTGCAGCAGACTCCGTCACGAAAGCACGCGGCACCGAAGCGGCAGCCAACGACGCGACGCCCCTGAAAGAGTATATTGCGGAATGCTTCCGCGAGGTGCTGCAGTCAGCCGAGCTCGGGCCGGAGGACGACCTGTTCGACTGCGGCGTGACGTCGCTTAATCTGATCCAGGTGGCCGAGCGCCTGCACACAGAGCGGGGCATCACGGTAGCGGTCGAAGCGTTTTTGGATCACCCCACGGCCGCAGCGATTGCGGCATTCCTGGGGGGATGCGAACATCAGACGGCAACGGGTCGGAAGACAGCCACACCGCAGCCGGCTGCCAGTGCTTCTGCACCGCCGGAACAGACCTCCGGCAGCGATGGCGACCTGTCGGGAGCGATCTGCAGCTATTTTCGCGAGGTGCTGCAGTCAGCCGAGCTCGGGCCGGAGGACGACCTGTTCGACTGCGGGGTGACGTCGCTTAATTTGATCCAGGTGGCCGAGCGCCTGCACACAGAGCGGGGTATCACGGTAGCGGTCGAGGCGTTTCTGGACCACCCCACGGCCGTTTCAATCGCAGCTTTTATTGAAAAATCCGATGTGCGTGTATCCCGGACGGCAGAAAGTCCGGGCAGCAAAAAGCCTCCGGCCGCTCAATCTGTACAGCATCCGGTGCGGCCGGCAGCAGATCCGGGCGGTCTTGCAGGATTGATCTGCGGCTGTTTCCGCGAGGTGCTGCAGGGGATCGATATCGGTCCGGAGGACGACCTGTTCGACCTCGGGGTGACGTCGCTGAACCTTATCCAGGTGGCCGAGCGCCTGCAAAAAGAGCAGGGTATTACCGTGGCGGTCGAGGCGTTTCTGGACCACCCCACGGCCGCAGCGATCGCCGCGCATATAATCGAATCGAAACCGCTGCAATCCGCCCCGGCACAGCAGCAGACACAGGCTGCACCCGCCGCTCCGGCACCAATTGAACTTGACCGTCTCTCGTTCAGACTCGATGTCGTTCGAGCGGTCTGTCCCGATTTCGGCTTTTCCGGTGAAGCGGTTTCTTTTCCGTCGATCAGCAGGCTTCTCGGTCATTTAAAGCAGGAAACAGTCGATGGTGCCTCAGGGTACCTGTATCCCTCGGCCGGGGGGCTGCATGCGGTTCAAACCTACCTGTATGCCCGGCCGGGCGCGGTGGAAAAACTGCCGCAGGGCGTCTATTACTATCACCCCTGCAGGCACAGCCTGTTTGCCCTGGCCTGTGACGATATTCCTGATGATATACTGCCCCGGGCCTGGCGCGGTCTGTTCAACAGCGCAGCTTTCTGCCTGTTTTTCATAGCCAGGCTCAGTGCAATCGATCCGATTTACAGTATTATGAGCCGTGCCCTGGTAACGCTTGATGCGGGCTACATGACCCGGCTTTTACTGAGCCGAGCATCGGAGTGCTCGCTTAGCGTGTGTGCAGCCCCGGGAATCGACTTTGAGCGTATACGGTCACTGTTCAATCCGGATGACGGTGACGAGTTCACTGTCTGCCTGCTCGGCGGCAGGCCCCAGCCGCCCGAACGTGAACCGGTGCCCCCGTTTCTGAACGGAGCCCCGGACCTGACCGGACACTTCAGCGGCAGTCTTCCTGACCGTTCAGGTCTTGTGCCGGACAGGATAACAAAGCTCGACAGGCTCAACGCCATGACCGATGAGGAGCACGATCGCTTTCATGCCCGGCAGCTGCACCTGAGAAGTTTCGAGCCCGGCACGGAAGAGATGCCTCTGGATCAGGTGAGCTTCAGTCGGGACGAGTACCTGCTGCGTGCAACACACCGCGAATATCTCACGGCGCCGCTTCCCTTCAGGGCGTTCAGCGGGTTTCTGCAGCTGCTCAGACAGGACCGGACAGACAACCGAACGAGCACTTTGTTCTCGCTTTTTGGCGGCGAACCGCTTCTGGATGTGTATGTTGCAGTCAAGCCGGATGCCGTGGAGAGGGTCCCCGAAGGCCTCTATCGCTATGATGACCGCAAACATTCGCTGAACCGGGCTGCAGCAGGTTCGTCTGCAGACATGCGTATCGCCCACTTTCCGGGAAACCGCTCCTATTACGTCAGTGCCGGATTTTCCCTCCTGCTGATTGCAGACACCGGCAGGCTGCACAGGCTGTACGGTCCGGAGGGGCTGCAGCTGGCAACGCTCGAGGCCGGCAGTATCGGCCAGGTGCTCATGGACCGCCAGTCGGAATTCGGGCTGGGAGTGTGCGCGATCGGCGGAATGCGCTTCGATAAAGTCCGCAGCGCGTTCGGGCTTGAGGACACGCACATGCTGGTTCACAGCTTTCTGTGCGGCCCGGTCGAGCGAAGCATGCAGCGCCCTTCCGCATCACGGATTACAGTGTAGATACCCTGCTGGAGCGCATCGGTAACGCACGGCAGTGAATCCGCCGGCAGCAAAAAAACAATTTACAAATGAATATATTTGCGTAACATACTCCTGAACAATCAAAAAGATGATAAAGCCGAAGGAGATATCATGACAGAGGGCGCTGTGCTCAAAACAGACTTTCCGGGGCTTACCCTGTGCAGCCGCGGCAAGGTGCGCGACATTTACGATCTCGGCGACATGCTGCTGATGGTTTCAAGCGACCGCATATCCGCCTTTGATGTTATAATGAACGAAGGCATTCCCTCGAAAGGGGTTGTGCTGACCCGGCTGACCGAATTCTGGCTCTCGCATATTTCTGATATTGTTTCCACTCATTTTATTTCAGCCGATGTCAATGATTTTCCCGAGGCCTGCAGGAACTACGCCGATGTGCTTGCCGGCCGCAGCATGCTGGTAAGGAAGGCGGAGCCGCTGCCGGTCGAGTGTATTGTGCGGGGCTACATTTCCGGATCCGGCTGGAAGGATTATCAGCAAACCGGGGCTGTCTGCGGCATTTCGCTGCCGCAGGGCCTGCAGGAGTCGGATGCGTTTGCCGAGCCGCTGTTTACCCCGTCGACAAAGGCCGAAGTCGGGACCCATGACGAGAATGTCAGCTTCGAGCACGTCTGCAGCACGGTGGGGCGCGACACTGCTGAAAAGCTTCGCGAGCTGTCCATCAGTATATACAAGCGGGCGAAAGGCATTGCTGAAGAGCGCGGCATCATCATTGCCGATACCAAAATGGAGTTCGGTGTGCTTGACGGCGAGATTATACTCATCGATGAGCTTCTCACCCCGGATTCATCGAGATTCTGGCCCCGGAACGCATATCAGCCGGGACAGCCGCAGCACAGTTTCGACAAACAGTTTGTGCGCGACTACCTTTCATCACTCGACTGGGACAAGAACCCGCCGCCGCCGGGCCTTCCGGAAGAGATTATTGCCAAGACGAGTCAGAAGTATGTCGAGGCCTTTGAGCGGCTGACCGGTGAGAGGTTCAACGCCTGAGTTTTTTAGCGCAGTGCTGATGCTGCGCCGGGCGAGTGCCTGCTTTCTCAGGATTCTGTATTTCTGTTTTGAATCATACTGGAAGAGCATTTCAACCGGAAAGGCATTCGACAAAAATGTCGAACACTTCCAGTGTTTTTAATCGTCCGCTGTGTCTGAAAATCAATAACTGTATAAATTTTCATGCTATTTAAGTTTTGGCACTGATCTTGTTTCTTAGCTGCCTGATATGATAAAGAGCTGTCCAAAACATGCCTGTTACGTGGTGAAACTGATTTCAGCGGCCGGTGTTCTTTTTTGCCTGTGGGTGACCGCTGCCGGTGCCGAGCAGGTTTTTATGGGTCGGGTTGCTTCCTACGACCCAAAAACAGGCAAAGCGGTCATTCGTTTTTTTCGCGGCTACTCTCAGCTGGACAGAAAAGCACAGCCGCACAACCTGCCTGATGATTTCAGGGAAGGGGGTACGCTTTATTTCAGGCTTCATCATTACAAAAAAAATACGTCCCCTATATCGAAAGGCCGCGCAGTTCGAATCTGGGGCGTTTATGACAAAAAGTCGGGACAGTTCAAAGCCCGCAGAGTATCCGTCAAAGGCTTCGGCACGCTGCCGTGCGACCCGACAGGTGTGCGCCGCCGTTTGGAAAAAGGCTGCGGAATGTTCACGCGTACCCCGAAAAAAAAGGTGGACGAATCGTCCTCAGGCGGCATGAAAGGCGGCGGCAGGGGCCGACGTGACCGGTAAGCAGCGTCTTCCCCTCTGGATCAGCAACCTGGTTGTTTTCGGCCTGCTGTTTGCGGCCGTTATGATGTATTTCCTCTGGCAGTCCGTCCAGGCCCGCCGGGCTTTTACCGAGCATGTCGATGAACATGCCCAGCTTGTCGCTGAAGTCATTCAGCTCAATGCCCGCGGCGCTGTTTTCTCCCGCAGCATGGTAGAGGAAATTCTGCTGACATTTCTCGGCAATACAGCCCGTTTTATCGAATATCTCGACAGTGTCGAATCGTTCACCGAAGAGGAACTGAGCGCATTTTCAGCTGAGCAGGGCCTTGCCGGCATTGCTGTTTCACGGGATACCGGTCGTGACGTGTCCGGTCCTGAAGGCTGGACTGCGAGCGCTTTTCCGGCCTGCACGGCAGAACCTGCCCTGCATCATATGCCCGCAACGCATCAGTATCTGCTTGCCTGGCCGCGCCAGGACCGGCAGGGATGCATCATTGTGGGGCTTGAGGCCTCCGGCATAGAGCTGCTGGAAAAAAACCTCAGTATCGGCCATCTTACCGAAACGCTTTCAAAGCTGCCCGGCATATGCTATGCCCATATAGAGAATGCGGTGCAGCCCTCCGAGCCGGCAGAGCAGATGCGCGATGTGTGCATTCAGGTGACGCAGGATTTTCCGGTTGCCGAAGTCCGGCTGCGTGCCGGAAGCGATGAACTGGTCGTTGGACTGTGTGCCGATTACCTTACGGCCACCCTGCATCAGGTCTGGCGCGATTTTTTCATTTTCAGCGCGTTTCTGGCGGTCATGGGCGGGCTGTTGTCGTTTGTGCTGTACCGGCTGCAGAAATCACACCTCGAGCAGGTCAGGGACTATGAGCGTCAAATAGCCCAGGAGGGTCAGGACGGCGCGCTGGGCCGGGCAGCGGCTTCAATCGCTCATGAAATTCGCAACCCCCTGAATACCATCAAGATGGGGCTGCAGCGCATGCAGCTTGAAGGCGGCCTCGAACACCCCGACCACCGTCACCTGGTGGGTCTGATGCTCGATGCGGTCCGCCGCGCCAACGGTACCGTAAGCGGCCTGATGCGCTACACAAGCCGGCAGGAGCCGAACATGCAGCCGGTCGCTCTCAGCACACTGGTTTCCGATGTTCTGAGCATGTATGAACCCCGCTGCCGTGAACAGCGAATACGGACCAGCGTTTCGATGCTTTTTCACGGCACGGTACAGGGGGATCCGGATATGCTGCACCAGGCGTTTGAAAATCTTTTCAACAACGCCGTTGAAGCGCAGCCCTCCGGCGGATTCATTTCGGTCGAGCTGAGTGCCGCGCCGCAGGAAGTTTCGCTGTGCATCTGCAACGCCGGATGTGTAATTTCTCCGGCTGAGCTCGGCAGCATGCTCGATCCCTATTTCACGACCAAGACCGACGGCACCGGTCTGGGCCTGAGCATTGTCCGGCGGATCGCAGAAGCACACGGCGGCCGGATCGTCGTTGAAAGCAGAGGCGGCGACCGGGTTGCCGTAATGTTTGTTCTGCCGCGGTCATAATGTTAGTACGGTGCTTTTGTTAAGGAATCCCGATTGCATGAAAATACTTATTGTCGATGACGACGCCCTGCAGCGCGATATGCTGCAGGGGTTTCTGAAAAACCAGGGATACGAGGTTCTCACGGCGGAGGACGGGCCGGAGGCGCTCGAGGTTTTCAAAAAAGATACCGTGCCGCTGGTCCTGCTTGACCAGCGCATGCCGGGCATGACCGGGGACGAGGTGCTCGGCAGAATAAAATCGATGAATCCGCTTGTAAAAGCCATAATCATTACGGCTCACGGCAACGTGAACACGGCTGTTACGGCCATGAAGCTGGGCGCGGTGGAATTTTTCGAAAAGCCGGTTGACCTTCCCGAGCTGCTGGAAAAAATCAGGGAGCTTGAACTGCAGATGGCTGTCGAGGATGAGGTATCGCAGGTTGAGGAGTCGATTGAGCAGAGCCCGCTGCCCCTCAACATCGTTGCGCAAAGCTCTGTCATGAAGGACATTCTTTCCATGGTGCGGCGCGTGGCCGAGAGCCCGTTTCCGGCACTCATACACGGCGAAACCGGCACCGGCAAAGAGCTGATCGCCCGCCTTATCCACCTCATGAGCCCGCGCAAAGACAGTCCCTTCATTGAGGTGAACTGCGCGGCAATTCCCGAGAATCTTTTTGAAAGCGAGCTGTTCGGTCACGAAAAGGGTTCCTTTACCGGAGCCGCCAACATGCGGCGCGGCCGGTTCGAGCTTGCCGACAGCGGTACGCTGTTTCTGGATGAAATCGGGGACATGCCGATGTTTCTGCAGCCCAAGCTGCTGCGGGCGCTGCAGGAAAAAAAAATATCGCGCGTCGGCAGTGAGAAGAGCACCAGCGTGGATGTACGGCTGGTTTGTGCCACAAACCGCGATCTGAAAACAATGTCGGAAGAGGGTTCGTTTCGCGAGGACCTCTATTTCAGGGTGAAAGTGCTTGAAATAACCCTTCCGCCGCTTCGCAGCAGGAAAGAGGACATTCCCGCACTGGTGGAGTCCTTTCTTGAGCGCTATGCCGCCGGCCGCAGCATGCGGCTCTCACCCGAGGCGCTTGACGTCATCATTAAGTATCCGTTTCCCGGCAATGTCCGGGAGCTTGAAAACATTATCCAGCGCACCGTAACGCTGGCGCGCGGGCCGTTTATAACCCCGCCAGACCTGCCCGCAGAGGTGCGCCATCATCAGGCAACCGCCCAGGGCAGTCTGTCGGAACGCATGGAAATCCTGGAGCGTGAGATGATGCTCGGCGCGCTTGAAAAGTCAGGCTGGGTTCAGACCCAGGCGGCTGCAAGCCTCGGCATCAGCGAGCGCGTGTTGCGCTATAAAATGAAAAAGTACGGTTTGAAGCAACCCCCCGCCTGATTTTTCGACAAAATTGTCGAACGAAAACCCCGATTGTCGACCTTCGTACCACCCTGTTATCGGTAATATGCTGTTTTTACTGAAAAATATTTTGGCATCCTTCTTGAATACCGGTAGATAGTGAAAAACGGATGAAATCCATTACAGCCAGACCCGAGGTGATGTGAAATGAAAAAGTTAGGTATAGCAGTTATTGTAATTATATGCGGGTATTTTTCGGTTGCCGAGGTTCATGCTCGCGGACGATGCAATATGCAGTCCGGCATGTGGAACATGGCTCCCGGAGCGTGGTCTGAGTGTATTGGCGTAGCACTTTCAAACGAACAGACAGCTGAATTAAACATTTTGAGAAGCTCGTTTTTCAAGGAAACCGCCGGGCTTCAAACAAGCTTGCAGCAGAAGAATCTTGAAATGAACATGCTTCTGACGGAACCCGAGCCTGATCGGAAAAAAGCCGAAGCACTGCTCAGGGAACTTGCAGATATTCAGGAAAAATACAGTGTCCGTCAGCTCGACTATCAGCTCAAAGCACGAAAAATATTGACGCCCGAACAGATCGCACAGCTGCCTCCCGGCTGTTCAATGGGATTCGGCAACATGCTGTGCGGCGCGCAGGGATACGGCTGCGGCAAAGGCCCCATGCGGGGCGGGCGCGGCTACCGCTGCGGACCCGGCGGGCGCTGGTAACGGTAAAAGAACGTCATATCCCCCCTCGCCCCGATCCTTCTCCACGGTGTCCTCCTCCTAGTAAGCCGGGGAAGGATCGGGGCAAACCCCCGTACCGGCGGGGCGAAGCTCGAGGGGTTTTGATAGAAGGGTGGCAACCCGCTCACCGGTACTTGAAGCCGGTTTTATATACATACGTTACATTCATCACCCCCTCCCCTAAAAAGGGCCTGGCTTGAAAAAGGCAGGCCCTTTTTTAATTATGTATCATCAGAGAATCACACGAAATTCCACGCCTTAATTTCTCTATAAAGCGAATCCGGCAAAAAAGGCGGCATCCCGGCGCAAGGAAAAGCATGCTATCGAAGCGCAATCTCAATGGAGAATGTGTTTCGCCCGTATTTTCAGCTGTTATCTTACAGGCTTTTTTTCAAAGCCGATAGTTACCGTTTATATCTTTTTCTTGCACCTTGCTATAATTTTTAATATCGTCATTTTATTGATGAAGCATCCCGGTAGTAATGATCCGTGTGCCAAATAAGAATACTGTACCTCATCACCAGTACCAACATCGGCGGTACCGAGCGGGCGTTGTATAACCTGCTCGGGAAAATCAATCGTGAAAAATACCGCGTGCAGGTGTGCTCGGTAAAGCGTCCCGGCGGCTTTGCAGAGCGCATCGCCTCCCGCTCAGACTCCTTTCACACGCTGGGTCTTCCGGAAGCAGGCGGGATGCGGGCAGCATGTAATTTTATCCCGGCTCTCGCGCGGCTGTTCATCCTGATTCGCCGTTTCCGGCCGCACATAATCCACTCCTTTCTGTTTCGCGCCAACCTGCTGGGCCGGCTTGCAGGCCGGGCTGCCGGCGTGCCTGTCGTTATTTCATCGGTGCGGGTCATCGAAGACCGTGCCCCGCTGAAGCACGTTACAGAACGCTTGACCTCATTTCTGGTCGACCGCTACACCTCTGTAACCGAAGCGGCACGCCGCTTTACCATCGAGCATGCGGGCATCGAGCCGGATAAAATCATTACCGTGTACAACGGCATCGATGTGGAGGCATTCGCGTCCCGGAGCGGGTCCGGTCCCGAGCTTGATCCGCAGTGCCGTCACATAGCCCTTGTCGGAAGGTTTGACATACAGAAAGGGCATGCTATTGTACTGAAAGCGATGGAAGTGCTGGTGAAGAAGGTGCCTGTTACGCTGCACCTTTTCGGAGAAGGCCCCCTGGAGGCTGCGCTTCGCGAACAGGTGCGCCGGGCCGGGCTCGATGGTCAGGTGCGGTTCCGGGGCACGGTTGAAGATATTGCAGGGTGGCTCGCCCGCATGGATGCTGTAGTGCTTCCATCGCTGTGGGAGGGGTTTCCCAACGCAGCACTCGAGGCTATGGCGCTCGAGCGTCCGGTCGTGGCAGCACGAATCGCCGGCCTTGACGAAGTGGTGCTTGACGGCGAAAGCGGCATGCTGTGCGCCCCCGGCGACCCGGCCGCACTTGCGGATGCGCTCGCGCGCCTTCTGCAGGACCGCGACTTTGCACAGCGCATGGGCCGAAACGGCCTCCGGCGGGTGCGGGAGCGGTTTTCCCTTGAGCACACGGCCCGGGCAACCGAAAAGCTGTATGCAGATCTTCTGAACACTGTTTGAAAGAAACCATGACCCCGAGCATCTGGCTGTATTTTTTCACATTCATCCTGGCGCTGTTTCTGAGCATGTATCTGACCCCGCTGGTCATCAACGCGGCAATTAAATATGATATAGTGGACCGGCCTGACGGCAGGCTCAAGCAGCATGACAAACCCGTTGCCTATCTGGGGGGGCTGGCCATCTACCTGTCATTTCTGTTCAGCCTGGCCCTGACGTTCGACTTCGGTCAGGAGGTGCTGGGCCTGCTCCTGGCGGGAACCATTATCGTGCTGCTGGGAATCATCGACGACATGAAGGCGCTGGGGCCGAAGCTTAAGCTCGCCGGTCAGGCGGTGGCGGTTTTTGTGCTCATGAAGTCCGGGATTTACATAAAGATTGTTTTTCTGCCCTATGCAGTGTGCCTTATCCTGACGTTTGTCTGGCTGCTGGCCACGATAAACGCCTTTAATATCATCGATGTGATGGACGGGCTCTCTACGGGAACGGGCGTGGTTATCGCCGCCGTGCTTTTTGTCGTTGCGCTGATAAACAGGAGGCCCACTATCGCCATCATGACCATTTGCCTTGCGGGTGCCATGCTCGGCTTTCTGCGTTATAACTTCAGCCCGGCGCGCATGTACCTCGGCGATGCGGGCAGCATGTTTCTGGGTCTCATGCTGGGAGCGCTGGCAATGATCGGAAGCTATACCGACCACAACTATGCCGGCGTAGTGGCCCCTGCGATTATACTGGGAGTGCCGCTGTTCGACACCGTGTTCGTCATGTACATACGCCGGCTTCGGGGAATGCCGGTCATCTACGGCAGCCCCGATCACTTTGCGCTTCGCCTGCGCAAATGGCGTCTTACGACAAAGCAGACCGTGCTGGTCAGCTACGCGATCAGCCTGCTGCTGGGCCTGGCCGGGCTGGGAATCATGCTCAGCCCGTCTGTCGGTGCCGCAGCAGGCATTGTCGCAGGGGTTGCTGCCGCAGGTGTTGCTTCGGGATACTACCTGAAGAAAATAAACATGACACTGTAACAAAGCAGGAGAGCAGGCCGTGGCAATGCCATGCTCAGGGGGCTGCCTCCCCGCCGCACAGGTGCGGATAACGCTATGAAGGTAATAATAGGAGCTGGTCTGACCGGGCTTGCGGCCGCCAGATATCTGCGCGGGTCCTGCAGGGTGTATGAAAAGGAACAGGATGCCGGCGGTTTGTGCCGTTCCGTCGTCGCGGACGGATTCACCTTTGACTATACCGGGCACCTGCTGCACCTTCGCGACGCATCCCTGCGCCGCCGGATCATGCGTATGCTGCCGGACACGTTCGAAAACATAACCCGCAACGCCGCGGTGTACTGCTGCGGAACCTTTCTGCCGTACCCGTTCCAGGCCAACCTGTATGGCCTTCCGCGCGAGGTGGTCGCCGAGTGCCTGACATCTTTTGTCAGGGCCTGCCGTACAGGGAAAAAAACGAGTGCCCGGAATGATTTTCGCGACTGGGTGACCGGCTGCTTCGGCGAGTCGATAGCACGCCTCTTTTTCATCCCCTATAACGAAAAGCTCTGGCAGTCGGATCTTCGCGAGCTCACAAGCGAGTGGGCCGGCTGGTCGGTGCCCAGGCCCTCCCTTGATGAGGTCGTGCGGGGTGCGCTCGGCATCACAGCTACCGGCATGGGCTACAATGCAACCTTTCTTTACCCGCGCGCGGGAGGTATCGGTGTTCTGCCGGAGGCTCTCTGTCGGGGAGTGCGCTCTGTTGCATACGGAAAAGAGCTCGCATCGGTGAACCTTGCGGATCGTACGGTCGGGTTTGCAGACGGGGAGTCGGTTGCCTACGAGCACCTCGTTTCAACGATTCCGCTGCCGGACCTGCTCGGCAGAGTAGAGGACCTGCCGCGCCGGTACCGCGATACGGCCCGCGGGCTGCGGTATGTTTCGGTTCATAATCTCAACATCGGCATCAACCGCGAGCGCATCACTCCCTATCACTGGATATATTTCCCCGAGCATGATTTCCCCTTTTACCGCGTGGGGTGCTACACGAACTTTACCCCTGCCATGGCACCGCGCGGCACCAGCTCGCTCTACATTGAAATATCCGCGAAGCCGGACACGCCGGTGAGCTTCGGACACCTGCTTGATGCTTCGCTCGAGGGGCTTCATCGCTGCGGTATCATGAAAAAGGGCGATCGAATCGTCAGCGCCTGCTTTAAAACGATTCCGCATGCCTATGTTCTCTATGACCGTTTTCGAGAGCGGCGGCTTCCGCGAATCATGACCTATCTCGCCTCCCGCAACGTCACCTCAGCCGGCCGTTACGGCGGGTGGGAGTATTCCTCGATGGAGGATGCACTTCATGCCGGGATGCATATCGCGGACAGACTGTCGGCCGGGTAGTATCCGTTATGCGGGTAAAAACAATCCATATTATTACCATGATGGAGCTGGGCGGCGCTCAGCAGAACACGCTTTATACGGTTGCGCACCTGAGCCCGGAGCGTTTCGAGCCCTTTCTGATAACAGGGCCGGGCGGGCCCCTTTTCGGCGAAGCGGCCGCGCTCGGAAACCACTTTGTCGCTCCCGATCTCATTCGAGAGATACGGCCGCTCAGGGACACAAAAGCGCTTATCCAGCTTGTGCGCAGTATAGTTCGCATCCAGGCAGCAGAGCCCCGCGATGCTCCCGTTATAGTGCACACGCACAGCTCAAAGGCCGGCATTCTGGGGCGCCTGGCAGCGCGGCTGTGCAGGGTGCCCGTAATTATTCATTCGATTCACGGATTTCCCTTTCACGACTTTCAGCCCGACAGGGTACGCAGGTTCTATATCGCTCTTGAAAAAGGTGCCGCCTGCCTAACCACGCACTTTATCAGCGTGTCCGAGGCTGCCGTGGATACCGGCTGCCGGCTCGGAATTTTTTCTCCTGAGTGCGTGTCGCTCATACGCAGCGGCATCGATATCGATCGCTTCAGAAATCCTGAGCGCGCCGAAAACGAGACCAGAGCGGAACTCGGCATTCCGCAGGGGGTGCCGCTGGTCACCATGATTGCCTGCCTCAAGCCGCAAAAAGATCCTGTGACCTTTGTCGAAGCCGCGGCCGTTGTGCTGAAGGAGGTGCCTGATGCACACTTTCTGCTGGTCGGAAACGGTACGCTCCGCGATGAGGTTCAAAAACGCATTCAGGCATTCGGGCTTGCAGAACGGTTTCATCTTGCCGGCTGGCGGCGGGATATCCCTGAAATTCTGCATGCCACAACAGTGTTTGTTCTGACATCGCTGTGGGAGGGGCTGCCGCGTGTGCTGCCCCAGGCACTGGCGGCAGGTGTACCGGTTGTGGCTACAGCTGTGGACGGCTCTCCCGAAGCGGTACAAGACGGACGAACAGGTTTTCTGACCCGGCCCGGCGACGCCGCAGGTATCGCCCGCAGGGTTGTTGATCTTTTAAAAAATCCGGCACAGGTGCGTACAATGATGCGCAGCGCTGAAGAAGTACTGCCGGCGTTCGACCAGACGCTGATGGTCGAACAGCAGGAACAGCTGTATATGAAGCTCATCGCATCAAAGGTTTAAATTTAATAAAAAATAATATAAATTATTAAAAAAACAAGGGGGGGCGCTTGACAAACAGCCTTTCAGTGATTAACATAGAGTGTTATTTTTGCAAGTATAGCTTAAGACGCTGTAAGCAAGGGAGGACAGCCCGGTGCCGATTTATGAGTATGAATGCAGTGAATGCGGAAAAGTTTTTGAAGTGTTTTTGCTGGCAAGTGATAAGCCGGTTAAAAAGTGTGACTCGTGCGGCAGCAAAAAGATTCACAAGCTCGTTTCGAACTGTTCGTTTCAGCTCAAGGGTACCGGATGGTATGTGACGGATTACGCCAAGAAAGACGACGGTAACGGTAAAGAGTCTGCTAAAAAACATTCCGATACCGAAGGCAGTGCTGCACAGGATACAAAACAGTCAAAGGAATCAAAAAGCGCTGATTCCAAAAAAGAAAAAAAAGAAAAAACCTCCGGCGCATCCTCCGAAAAGGCTGCATAACAGCACCTTTCGGTTCCCGTACATGCTTTTCCCCGACCTGCTGCTTTGCAGGACCGCCTTTCCCGCCCCGCAATGCACTTCTGCAATGATTTTCTGCTTGCCAGTACCGTACTAAGTTGTTATATATTTTCCGATACGTTGCTAATTTCTGCGGCAAGGCACATCTATGCTTGCGATGCATTCGACAAAGAGCGAGCTGTTCAATGCCTGTAGAGTTATATTCGGTTCGGAAATCCCCATCACGGTGGAGTTTCTTCATTATTTGCAGCCGATGGGCCTGAAGTCAGCCTATCGGAAACGGGCCCTGGAGACGCATCCCGATCGCACACGCGGTCCCGGCACCGGGCGGGGCGATACCGCCGCGCAGTTCAGGCAAGTCCGGCGGGCCTATGAAATTCTTTTACAGTTTCTGGAGGGAGACCGTCGCCGGATAACACATAAACCGGTAAACTACGCATACACATCCAAAAAGCAGAGAAGGCCGCACCGGCCGCGGACCGGCGCACCGCGTGCTCATACCAGAAAGCGCAGGAGCAGCGACCACTACTACTCAGGCGCTATGCCCCGCCGGCAGCTGCTGCTCGGGCAGTATCTTTACTATACAGGATTTATTTCATGGCGCACCCTGATCCGTGCGGTAACGTGGCAGCGCAGCCAGCGTCCCAAAATGGGACAGATCGCCGTTCAGTGGGGGCTGCTGACGCACCGGGATGTGGTGCGCATCCTGTCAGAGCGCACGCTGCATGAGAAGTTCGGGGAGTGTGCCAAGCGTATCGGCTACATTTCCGGATTCGAGCATATCGCACTTATCGGCAAGCAGCGAATGCTGCAGCGAATGATCGGAGAATATTTTGTCGAGCGGGGCCTGCTGACGGATCGACAGATGATTCGTCTGCTCGAGCACCAGAAGCTTCACAACAGAACGGTGCCTAAATAGCGGACAGCCGGGGCCTTTCAGCCTGCGCTGTAAGATGATCTGCGTGAGGCTGAGGTGTCCATCGTAACGTATTATGCCAGGCATACACCGGTCCGGGCACCCCGCAGCCTGAAGTACGATCACACCGCCTGCTCCGCGCGCAGAATGCCTGTTTTGTCGAAATGAAAAAAATCATTTTTTTCCTCATTTGTGTCTGTCTGGCGTTGTCGGCAGTCGCCGGTTATAAACGCGTGCTGAGTGCCTATGCCGGCTTTTTTACCGTAAACACGGCCCGAAAGGGAGCTGATGCCCTGGTTGTTCTTGCCGGGAGTATCGAGACCCGCCTGCCGGAAGCCATCAGGCTCTACCGGCAGGGATATGCATCGGCACTGCTGCTGACCACAGGAAAACAGCGCAACAAGGGCCTCAGAGCCGTCCTCTGCACTGAAACAGACAACGCCCGGGCCATTTTGGATTATTTCGACTTTCAGGAGACGTTTACCGTCGTGCCGTCGCTCAAAGACGGGGCGACCTCAACCTTTGACGAGGCCCACGACCTGCGGCACTACTGCAAAAAAAACAGGCTCAAGCATATAATCCTGGTAACCGATAACAGTCATACGCGCAGGGCGCTGTATGCTTTTCAGAAAGTGTTCAGGGACACGGATATCCTGGTTCAGGCCGCGGGAGCGCCTAATGACATATATACCGAGCGCACCTGGTGGCATGCGGACATGGGCATCTCCACCTATATTGATGAAGGCATAAAATATCTGGTCTATCTGCTGTATGACCGCAACGTGCCGTTTGTGAAAAATTATTGATCCGCGACCGCAGGCAGTACGGCAGCGTATCTGTCAGGAACATGCGCGTGATATCATGAGAGTATCGAGACCCGCCTGCCGGAAGCCATCAGGCTCTACCGGCAGGGATATGCATCGGCACTGCTGCTGACCACAGGAAAACAGCGCAACAAGGGCCTCAGAGCCGTCCTCTGCACTGAAACAGACAACGCCCGGGCCATTTTGGATTATTTCGACTTTCAGGAGACGTTTACCGTCGTGCCGTCGCTCAAAGACGGGGCGACCTCAACCTTTGACGAGGCCCACGACCTGCGGCACTACTGCAAAAAAAACAGGCTCAAGCATATAATCCTGGTAACCGATAACAGTCATACGCGCAGGGCGCTGTATGCTTTTCAGAAAGTGTTCAGGGACACGGATATCCTGGTTCAGGCCGCGGGAGCGCCTAATGACATATATACCGAGCGCACCTGGTGGCATGCGGACATGGGCATCTCCACCTATATTGATGAAGGCATAAAATATCTGGTCTATCTGCTGTATGACCGCAACGTGCCGTTTGTGAAAAATTATTGATCCGCGACCGCAGGCAGTACGGCAGCGTATCTGTCAGGAACATGCGCGTGATATCATGAAAATCAGCGAAATAGAAAAAAAGATTGAAAAGTTTTCCTTTCCGATGCTGCCCCAGATGCTGGTGCAGATCCGGCAGGTAACCGCGGACGAAACCTCCAATGCCAAGGACCTTGCCGACATCATCCTGAAGGACCAGGCGCTTACCTCGAAAATCCTGAGCGTGGCCAACTCCGCCTATTACGGTTTTTACGGCAGGGTGTCGACCATCACCCAGGCGATTGTGGCCCTCGGGTTCGATTCGGTAAAAAATATTGCCCTGGGGCTTGCCACCTATAACGGGCTGTCGGCGCTGGCGGGCGGTGCCAACATCCAGCGGTTCTGGGAGCACTCGCTGGCAACGGGTGTCTGCGCCGAACTGCTGGCCGAGAAACTGGGATACACGCCGACAGAGGAGGCTCTCGTCGGCGGGCTTGTTCATGATGTGGGCAAGCTGATGCTTGTGCAGATCTGTCCCGAGGAATACGCCGAGGTCGAGCGGGTGCTGGAGGAACAGGATGACGCCTACTCGCATATCGTTGAAGCCTCGCTGCTCGGTGTGACGCATAGCGATGTGGGAAGGCTGCTGTCCAGGAAGTGGGGTTTTCCGAAGCAGCTCGAAGAGGTCATCGCCGATCATCACAAAAAGGAGTGGGGAAAGAGCCTGCTTACCGATATCGTGGCGTTTTCGGATTTTATGATACAGGTGCTTCCATCCAGCAGAGATGCCGAGAAAATCGAGCGCATGATCAATCTCGGCTCATCGGTGCTGAGCCTGAAAAAGGAAAGCATCAGCGATGTCATGAACGTGCTTGCCGACCGGCTTGAGGAGTACTGCAGGATATTCGAAATCAAAATCGATAACCTTATGACCTATACCACTCTTGTCGAAGAGGAGTATGCCCGCGCAAAGGCCGACAGGCAGGAGCAGCAGTCCACGACTGATGAGGAAGTCTCCATCCTCACCGAAATTTCAAATGCCATGGTCGCGGGCCGACCCCAGGATGAAATGCTGCAAATGGTGCTCGAGGGCATTCTGAGAATCGAACGGGCCGATGCAGCTGTTCTTTTTATGGTGGATTACGAGCGGTCAAGCCTTCGGGGCCGGCTCGGGCTTGGAACAAACGCTATGTATCTCGCCTCGACCTACTACCTTGCGCTTGATGATCAGGAAAGCGTTATGGTACGGGCGGTTGTTTCGGGCGAGAAGCTGTTTCTGCACAGACCGGCCGATCCGTCTGCTGCAGCGACACCCGATCAGGAGCTGTTAACCGAGCTTTCGGCAGCCACCGTCTGTGCATATCCGCTCATGACGCAGCAGCGGGCCGCCGGTGTGCTGCTGATAGCATGGCAGCAGGCTAAAACCGACCTTCAGGAGGCGGACCTGCAGGGGCTTACCCTTTTTGCCAACCAGGCGCTGCTTGTTCTTGGTACGGGCAGCGATGCCGGCGTGCAGGCCGCCGGGAAGAAACGCAAGCGAAGCAGCCTGCTTCTCGATCTTGACTGATGCGATGAACAGTGTGCGAAGCGTAAAAAAAGATGATGTGAGAATCCTTGCGGCAGGGTCCGAGTGCAAGCCCGAGCTGACCCCTATTCTTCGCACGCTCGGCTATGAGGGTCTTATCGAGACCCCGGATGCGGTTGCAACCTGGAACTTTTTGAAGCGCGAAACGGTCGATGTCGTTTTTTCAGACTGGCAGCTCGGGCAGTTCGACGGGCTGGTGCTGCTGAAGCTTATGATGGCCGACGAAAAGCTCAGCGCCGTTCCGGTGGTGCTCATGAGCTCGAAGATCAACCGCGAAATGGTGATCGATGCCGGGCATGCCGGTGTTACCTCCGTGCTGGTGAGTCCGTTTACACCGGCTATTATCGAGGAAAAGATCGAAACGATGTTTGCAATACTCGAAGATCACGAAAAGGACACGGCTTCCGATACCATGCTTGAAGAGGGTGCCGATCTTCTTGAGCAGGGCAACTACGAAGAAGCGCTCGATCGGTTCAACACGGTTATCGAAATGTATGAGAATCCGGAGGTCTACTACAACATCGGCTATATCAAAGCTTCGCAGAAAAAGTACGATGAATCGATAATCGCCTTTCGCCGGGCTATCAAAATCGATGAGAAGTTCGCCCGTGCATACCGGGCGCTGGGCGAGGTGTACCTCAAAACCGGGCAGAAGGACAGGGCCGAAGAAATGATGCAGCGCGCCGGCGAGGTCTACATGGAGCAGAACAAGACCAGAGAGGCGGAAATCGCCTTTCAGGAGGTGCTCAAGCTTAATCCGAACACGACGAATATTTACAACAGCCTCGGCATTCTGTACCGGCGCAACAAGCAGTATGAAAAGGCCATTACTGCATATGAAAAGGCCCTGCGCGTGGATCCCGAAGATGAAAACATTTTTTTCAACCTGGGCCGGGCCTGTATTGAAGCAGGGCATGCAAAGCGCGGTGTCATGTATTTGAACAGGGCTGTTGATCTGTACCCCGAATTTGAGCAGGCCAAAAAATTAATCAGGCAGATTTCCAAAGAAGACTGACAGGCACAGGACAGGTGGTTATGATCCCCATGGAAGACAGATTGCTGTTTGTTATCGGGTCGCCCCGGTCGGGGTCCACCATGCTGCAGCGCATGCTGAGCGCTCATTCGGCCGTATTTTCCTGCCCTGAGCCGCACATTATAACACCGCTCGCTCACCTTGGGTACTTCCGGAGCGTTGAAAAGGCGCCCTACGATCACCTGCGCGGAGTCGACGCCATACGCGGTTTTGTCGACAGCCTCCCGCACGGGGAGGCCGACTACCTTGACGCCTGCCGCGCCTATACCGACACTCTTTACGGCCGCCGGCTCGAGGCGTCGGGCAAACGCTTCTTCCTCGATAAGACACCGGCCTATGCGCTTGTGCTCGACTTTTTAAGCAGGCTCTACCCGCAGGCCCGCTACATGGTTCTCACACGGCATCCCGGAGCCGTTTTTGCGTCATATGCCGATTCTTTTTTCGATGGCGATTTTCAGGCCGCTCATGATTTCAATCCGCTGCTTGAGCGTTATGTGCCGGCGATCGCGCGTTTTTTGCGCGGGGCGCCGGTTCCGCTGGTGCACGTTCGCTATGAACAGCTGGTGCAAAATCCTGAAGATGAAATGAGACGGATACTTTCGTTTTTAGGCCTTGACTTCGAGGAAGCGGTCGTGGAATACGGCAGCCGCACGACAGAGGACAAGGGGCTCGGCGACCCGGTCAATGTCGACCGTCACAGCCGTCCCATGACGGCATCGATCGCCAAATGGGCGGCATCGATTGCCGGCGATCAGCAGAAAATCATGATCGTGCGCCGGAGTATCGACGCCCTTGATCCGGATGACCTGCTGACCTGGGGGTACCCGCAGGATGAGCTGTACCTGCCGCTGGAGTCGGTCGGCGCTGTGTCGGCCAAGCCGAAGAAACCGGCGCTGGACATGTTTCAGATCCAGCGAAAACTGTTGCGGCTTCTCAGGCGCAATATACACACCAATGCATTCGGAAGGATCGTGAAAAAAATACGCTTTGTCTGTGATGTGCTGCTGCGCTGACAGACCGCCTGCAGACGGGCATATGTGCGAATATTTCCATCGGAGACCATGCTGCGCGATATGAACAAGGACTGCCTGCAATGACTGAACGCGAATACTCTACGAAAACAGACCAGAGCCCTCACGAAAAGACCAAACGACTCAGTGCCGCAGAGCAGGAGCTGCGCAATACCAGGGAGCAGCTTGAAGCGCATATCGAAGCCTCGCTCGACCCGATCGTCATAACCGATGCGCATGCTTTTATCGCGAAGGCCAATAAAGCTTTCCTCGACATGCTCGGCTACTCCCGGGAAGAGGTGATCGGCAGGCTGGTATATGAGTTTTCAGTGCGTGAAGCCGGTGAGTACCGCTCGACAGCCGGCGAGACGATACGGGTCGACAAAGCGTTCCTCGACCGGGTGACCGAAGGGGCTGCGCGCCTTGTTAAAGATGGAAAGGTAACAAGCTGGAGCAGCGTGTATCAGCGCCGGGACGGTACCCTGGTGCCGGTCGTGCAGAACATCGTAATGCATTACGCGGCCTCGGGCGAGCGGCTGTCGTCTTTTGCCATAATCCGCGATATAACCGAACAGCGCAGGAACGAGCTGGCACTCAAGCAGTCGTCGCGCGAGTTCGAGTCGACCAAACAACAGCTTGAAAACATCATCGAGACCTCGCTCGATCCGATTATCATCTGCGACAGCTCCGGTGTAATCGTCGATCCGAACAGGGCCTTTCTGAATATGATCGGGTATGAACGCACGGATGTATGCAGCCGCTACCCCTTTGACTTCGGTGTGCTGGAGCCCGGGGAGTATGAGTGCACGACCGGTGAAGCCGTTCGTATAGACGATGCCTATCTGCAGCGCCAGCAGGATGCCATTGCTTCTTTCAGACGTGACGGAACTATTTCCAACTGGGTGATGTATTACAAAAGCAGTGCCGGTAAGCTTATTCCGGTCAATCAGAACGCCGTTTTTCTGTATACCGATACGGGTAACCGCAACGGATCCTTTGCCATCATGCGGGATATTACCGAGCAGCGGACAACAGAACTCGAATTGATTTTATCGCGCAAGACCGCGGAAGAGGCCAACAAGGCCAAGAGTACATTCCTGGCCAACATGAGTCATGAGATCAGGACCCCGATGAACGGCATTATCGGTTTTACCGACATGCTCATGGAAAGCGAGCTCAGCCAGGAGCAGGCCGACTACGTCAAAACCATCAAGCGCAGCGGCGAGGCGCTCATGTCGCTGATCAACGATATTCTCGATTTTTCAAAGATCGAGGCAGGCCGTATCGAGATCGAAAGAATCGATTTTGATATCGAAATGCTGGCCTATGATGTGTGCGAACTCATGCGGCCGCGCGTGGAACGCCGCAACGTGGAGATTATGTGCCGTATCAGCGATACGCTTCCGGCCAAGGTGAAGGGGGACCCGCATCGCTTCAGGCAGGTTTTGATGAACCTCATGGGCAATGCCGCCAAGTTCACCAATGAAGGGGAAATTGAATTGGCCCTCGAGGTGGAGCAGGAAGAGCAGGACCGCGTTAAGATTCACGGCCGCATCCGCGACACCGGTATCGGTATACCCGAAAACAAGCTGGAGACTATTTTTGACCTGTTCCAGCAGGCCGACGGCACAACGACCCGCAAGTACGGCGGCACCGGCCTGGGGCTTTCGATTTCACGGAAGATAGCGAACCTCATGGGCGGCAATGTGTGGGCCGAAAGCGAGCTCGGGAACGGCAGTGTCTTTCACTTTACCGCCTGGCTCTACAATCCGGACGAGCGCTCTTTCAAGCGTGTTGCGCCGGTATCCCTTGCCGGCAAGCGCGTGATCATTACCGATGACAACAGGACCAACCTGGAAATTCTCGCAAACATTCTGACCGCCGCCGGGATGCAGGTGCAGGGTTTTGCCACAAGCACCGAGGCCCTGCGTTCCCTGCAGCGCGCTGCCGAAGAGCAGGCCCCGTTCGATATCTGCGTGTTCGACATCATGATGCCCGACATGTCGGGCTACGCTCTGGCGAAGAAGATACGCTCGCAGTTCGGCGATACGATTCCCATGCTGGCGTTCTCATCGATTTCCGAGGGCGGTGCCAAGTACTGCGAGGATGCGGGCTTTAACGGTTTTCTGCCCAAGCCCATCAAGCGCGACAAGCTGTATAAGATGATCGAGCGCCTGCTCGGCGAGCGCGGCCGGCGCCGTAAAGCTGAAGCGCAGCCTGCGGAGATCATCACCCAGCACTCCATGCGTGAAGAGGCCAAGCAGTCGACCATGATCCTGCTGGCGGAGGACAATCCCGTCAATCAGAAGCTGGCCGGCGCCCTGCTCACCAAGGCGGGCTACGGCGTGTCGGTTGTCGGCAACGGACAGGAGGCCTTTGATGCCTATACCGCCGACAACCAGGCCTATGATATTATTTTTATGGATGTTCAAATGCCGGTTATGAACGGCCATGACGCCACAAAGGCTATACGAGCCTGGGAGCAGAGCGAGGGTATCAAACGGCAGGGATCCGACGGCGGTATACCCATTGTCGCCATGACGGCGAATGCCATGAAGGGAGACCGTGAAAAGTGTCTGGCATCCGGTATGGACGACTACATAGCCAAACCCATCAAGCGTGAAATCGTTTTCGATATGCTGACCCGCTGGGTGATGAAAGGGTAGAGCATTTTTCTCTTTGCTGCAGTCGTAAAAAAGAATTTCAGGTCAGAGAAATGAGCAGCTGACTGACCTGTCATTGCGAGCACGTGACCCCGGGCGGTGACGGGGTTATTCATGTAATGAATATATGGGAGCGGCCTCCGGCCGCGAAAAAGATCGCAGCTGAAGCAGCTCCTGCATGCTCGCACCACCAGGCGGGCAGCAAAAAAATGCTCTGGGACAGTGTGAAGTGCACTAAGGAATATCAAAGGCTTACCGTATGTTCCTTAGGAGGAATCCCGCGCACGCGGGATATGTCCGGCCTGCTGAGTGAGCAGCGGTTATGCGTCACCGCATGCATGACCCGGAGCACTTAAATTCCCATTTTGCCGACCTTGTACATCAGCGTCCGGCGGCTGATCCCCAGAAGCCTGGCAGCCTGTGTCTTGTTGCTGCCGGTACGTGCAAGCGCCCGCTCGACCATGATGCGCTCCGCGGCTTCAGAAACCTGCTGCAGGGCATCGTGATAGTCCAGCACGTTTTCGGGTATCGAGACGCTCAGCTCAGCGCTGCCGGGCACGCTGGCAAGCGCCAGGTCCTCCGGACGGATGGCCTCGCCCGGCGAGAGAATGGCGGCCTGCTCGATGACGTTTTCAAGCTCTCTGACATTACCCTTCCAGGCTGCACGGCACAGCGCGTTCCGGGCATTTTGAGAAAACCACTTTTCTCCCAGACCGTGCCTGCGGCAGGCGTTTTTCAAAAAATGATTTGCCAGCAGGGGGATATCGCCGGGCCGCTCACGCAGGGCCGGCATGCGTATCTCAATGACCTTCAGGCGGTAGTACAGATCTTCCCGGAATGTTCCCTCTGCAATCATCTCTTCAAGTTTGCGGTTGGTTGCCGCGATAACACGGACATCGATCGAGATCGTTTTGCTGCCCCCCACGCGCTGCAGCTCACGCTCCTGCAGTACCCGCAGGATGCGGGCCTGGGTGGCAAGCGACATGTCTCCCACTTCGTCGAGAAACACCGTTCCGCCGCTTGCAAGCTCGAACTTTCCCTGACGCTTTTCAACCCCTGTGGCAACACCTTTTTCAATGCCGAACAGCTCGCTCTCCAGCAGGTTTTCAGGAAGAGCCGCGCAGTTGACAGAGACAAGCGGCCCGGCGGCCCGGGAGCTGGTGTAGTGCAGGGTTCGGGCGATAAGCTCCTTACCGGTACCGCTTTCACCGGTAATCAGAACGTTTACCTCGAGGCCAGCGACCCGTTCCACCTTTTTCAATATTTCAGAAAAACAGTCGCTTGTGCCGATTATGTTTTCGCGAGAAAACTTTTTTTTCAGTTCATTTTTCAGGTCGACGTTTTCACGGGCAAGCCGGTCGCGGGACTCCTTTATTTTTTCATACAGCCGGGTGTTTTCAAGAGCGGCTGCGGACGAGTTGGCGATTATCGAAAGTATGCGCTCGGTTTCCGGGGCAAAGGCGCCGGGGTCGGCGTGGCTGAGGTTCAGCACGGCTATGACCCGCTCGCCCGCCACGAGCGGCACGCTTATAAGCGAGCGTATGTCGACGCTACCGGCTTTTCTGACGACAAAGCGTTCATCCTCACGAACGTCCTGAATGGAAATCGAGCTGCCCGTGCGGGCCGCCTCGCCGGCCACCGCTTCGCCGATACGGAACCTGGTGGTGTCGGCTCCCGGCTCGATAAATACGGCCTCCCGGTCATACGGGCCCTTGGCGGCCTGCAGCGTCAGCTCGCCGAGCTCATCGCTGACGGTCATGAGCGAGCAGTTGTCCGGATCGAGCTCCTGCTGTATGATCGAAACGATCGACCGGCAAACGGAAGGGAAATCGGTGATGTCCTTCAGGGCATCACCGATACGTCTGATGAGCGACAGCTCCTCGATTTTTTCAAGGTACTTCGCGTTGATGTCGTTGAGGATTTTTTTCAGATTGTCCCGCTCCCGTGCAAGGGTCTCCGGGTCCAGGGCGCTGGTCATGCTTAAACCTTCGTATTCGAATAGTTTGATGTAAAAAAAGCTATAGCACAGGCGCGCAGTGAGCGCAACAGCGGCCAGCAGGATTCATGAGGGGCAGCCCGGCGCTTATCGGAGTTTTGTTATGTCTCCGGTCGGCAGGCCCAGGTCCCAGGCTTTGAGCACGCGCCGCATGACAGTCCCGTCCGTGTCCCGGGGAAGCGCATCGCAAAACCTGACAATGGCGGGCGTAATATCGGGAGACAGGTTTTCGGCGACGAATGTCTGTATGTGCACCGCAGTCTGCTCGTCCGGCGTAATGTTTTCGCGCAGCTGCACGAATGCCTTGAGAAGCTTTCTGCCCCGCTCGTCCGGCGTTCTGACCAGCCCGGCATCGGCAACGGCCGGGTGACGCATGATGACTGCCTCAATTTCCGGGACGCCGATTTTTCCGGCATCACTGACAATCACATCGTCGGCACGGCCCTGGTAATAAAAGTAGCCGTCGTGATCCTGAAATGCGATATCACCGGACATGAACCAGGGACGGTGCTGCCGGTAGCGGTCATACAGCTCGGGTCTGCCCCGGACACCGCGCAGCATCGCGGGCCAGCCCTCTTTCAGGGCAAGCTCGCCCATGGTAAAGGGGCCTGCGGGTCTGTGCCCGTCATCCACAACTGCAGCTTCGATACCGGGCACCGGACGCCCCAGATAGCCCGGCTTTATGGTCATGCAGGGAAAATTTGCGATGGTGATCATGCCGGTTTCCGCAGACCACCAGGTGTCATGCACGGGAAACCCCAGTATTCTCATCACAGCGTATATATCTTCCGGCTGAAGCGGCTCGAGCACGCTCAGCAGGTGACGGAGACTCTTCAGGCCGTATGCGGCTGCCGCCTTTTCCCCGGCTTCGATGACAAGGCGATACACGGTGGGAATAGTGTACAGGATGCTGACACGGTGCCCGTCGATGATACGGTACAGGTCCCGTGCCGTGTGCATTTTACCGGTTACGACGCTGGTGATGCCGCACAGCCACGGTGCAAAGGCGCTGTAGGCGGCCCCCATAAACCATCCCGGACGCCCGTGCGTCCACAGCACATCGGTGTCCTTCACATCCAGGACCCAGCGGGCCGTCATCAGGTAGCCGCGCATGGCGTCATGCGCATGCAGAAGTCCCACGGGCGTCCCGTCCCGTCCCGACGTGTAAATAAGAAGCAGGGGGTGGTCTCTGTCGACCCACACGGGATCGAGGTCGTCGGGGGACACAGCCATGAGATCGCACCAGGAATGCTCCTTTGCAGCGCATGGTGTCTGTCCGGAACCCGTAACGATAATGTGTTCGAGAGCGGGGAGTGTCTCGTCGGGCACGCGGCCGCGATGAGTGCGGTCGGTAATCACCAGGCGCGTTCCGGCGTCCAGCAGGCGCTCCCTGACCGCGTCCTCGCGGTAGTTGTTGTACAGGGGGGTAATCAGGGCGCCGATTCTGGCGCAGGCCGCCATGGCTATGTACATCTCCGGGCAGGTCGGCAGAAAGATACAGACCGGGTCTCCGGTGCGCACGCCGAGGTTCTGCAGGGCGGCCCCGAGGCGGCTCGACAGCGCGCGCATCTCGGCATAGGTTATACGGGTGGTTTTCTCGCCGACCGTGCAGATCAGACAGGTCCGGCCGGCGCGGCGGGGGTCGGCGGCATGCCGGTCGATTGCCTCGTTGACAATGTTGCACCTGCCGGTCGTGTGCCAGGTGAAGCGTTCGTTGCAGTCGTCCCAGGTGAATTCGCTGCAGGCCTGCCCGTAGTCTGTAAGGTTGGGGTCAATCGCCCGGGGGCTGATTTGGTTTTCAAACATTTTCCAGGCAGCTCCAGTAGGGTTTGTGCGCAGCCGCCACCCGGCGGATAATGTCGGGGGCGGGCGAGTTTTTCCGCAGGGGCAGAAGCCTGCTTTCCCCGGAGGGCAGGCCCCCCTGCAGCATCGTTTCAAGTACGGCACCGGCCGATTTTCGCATGGCGCCCGGGTCGTAGCCGCCTTCAAGCACGGCAAGAACTTTGCCGCTGCAGCACTGCCCGGCGATATCGAGCACAGCTGCTGCCAGCCGGGCGTACCCCTTTTCGGTAACGCTCATGCCGCCGATGGGATCGTCGAAGTGAGTATCGAACCCGGCCGATACCAGCACAAGCTCAGGTTCGAACGACAGGGCAACCGGCACAAGCAGGCGCTCATACACGGTGATGAAGTCGGCGTCATCACACCTGGCAGGAAGCGGTACGTTGAAGGTAAAGCCCTCTCCGGCTCCCAGGCCGACCTCGAGGGGGTCGCCGCTGCCGGGAAAGAAGGGGGAGCGGTGGGTGGAGAACAGCAGGACTTCGGCTGAATCTTCAAAAAAATGCTGCGTGCCGTTGGGGTGATGCAGGTCCCAGTCCACAATCAGGATGCGGCTCAGGCCGAACCTGCGGCGGGCATACTCGGCAGCCAGGGCGACATTGTTGAAGATGCAGAAGCCCATCTGTCGGTTGCGCTCGGCATGATGCCCCGGCGGGCGCACGAGCGCGAATCCGTTGTCGATCGCTCCAACAAGCAGGGCGCGCACCGCTTCGAGTACGCCCCCGGCCGCCAGGAATGCCGCCTCGCAGGTCTTTTCGGTGGCGACCGTGTCGGGATCGAGATAGCGCAGGGGTTCACCGGCGGTGTCGAGAATCCTGTCGATATAGGCGGGCGTGTGCACCCACTCTATTTCCTCGAGGCTTGCAAGCCTCGGCGGAACATATATAAGCTTTTCGCCGAGGCCGTTGTTGTCGAGCATGCTGTAGATTGCTTCAAGCCTGCGGGGTACCTCGATGTGGTGGACGCCGGTTTTGTGTTCAAGATAGCGCTTGTCGCGGACTACGCCGGTTCGAAGCATGAAGCGGGTACCTGCTGGTCGAGGTGAGCGGAGTACGTATATAGTTTTACGTAAACATAGTAGTAGTGTAAACAAGAAGCAGCTGGTATGCAATAGCAATAACAGACGTGCCTTTGTTTCGGGGTCGGTATCGCTGTCGGAATCGGTATCGAAATAACCGTCTTCATGCTTTCAGGGCGATGCCCCGTCGTCACTGGGCAGATGACCTGCCCATGGGAATACTGCCAACCGGGCTATAACCACATTGGCCTTTTCTTTTTGACAAATACGGTTATTTGCGTATATACTTATTCGATATTTTTTCCGGGGCTGTAGCTCAGCTGGGAGAGCGCATGACTGGCAGTCATGAGGTCAGGGGTTCGATCCCCCTCAGCTCCACCAATTGATAATAAAAAGGCACTCGATTGAAATCGGGTGCCTTTTTTATTTTTTTTACAAGTAGTTGCAAAATTGGTTATTGCACAGCCTGCTCCCTGACAGGTACATATGTTTTGACACCTGTTACGTAACACGTTATAATTCAATGTATGATAAAAACCTTCTCCCATAAGGGACTGGAGAAATTGTTTGAAAAAGAAAGTCATTCAGGGGTGAAGCCCGATCATGCTCAAAGACTTCGCCAGATACTTGCTCTTCTCGAAACAGCTGAAACAGTTGAAGATATGGACTTGCCCGGCCTGGCGTTGCACGAGCTTAAGGGAAGACGTAAAGGTGTTTGGTCTGTGAAGGTAAGCGGCAACTGGTGTTGATTCCCGCAGTAAAGAGACTTTGATTTCCTGATTATTTTGGACAGCC
>CAZFIB010000046.1:0-34144 GCA_964518865.1 uncultured Thermodesulfobacteriota bacterium | reverse complement strand
ACTCCGGTGGCTTGCAAATAGTGCGCCTGTGAAATGAGGCGGTGGATTTTGGGCAAGCTGCCGCCTTGTATTTTTTGCACTGCTATGCTATTTCTTTTTGTTTGCAGGGATGAGATTTTCTGCACAGTAAGCCCAGCAGTGCAACAGCGTCGCACTGAGGGCCAACCATACAGTACCTGAAGGAGAGCAGCAGCGAATGGGAAAACCTGTTAAGGCCTATAACAACAACGAATTTCTCAACAGCCCGGAAGCCCGCACAATCCGCATGCTTGCCGAATATCTCGAGCCTGAGCGTCGTTTTCGCATGTATGGTATCAGGGATACGATCGTGTTTTTCGGTTCCGCCCGGATCCTGCCGCCGGATAAAGCGCAGAAACGCTTCGACACGGCAAAGCAGCGGGTTCTGTCGAAAAGCGCCGGCGCAATCGCGGAGATGCACAGGGCCGAGGCGTCATTACGGCTGTCGCAGTATTACCGTGAAGCCGAGGAGCTTGCACGAAAGATTACAGCCTGGGCGCGGGAGCTGTGCTCGTGCCGCGGTGAGCGCGGGCAGCGTTTCGTCGTGTGCTCCGGAGGCGGACCGGGCATAATGGAGGCCGCCAACCGGGGAGCGGCTGCGGCCGGGGGCCGTACGATCGGGCTGAACATAAGCCTTCCCTTCGAGCAGGGGGCCAATCCCTTTATTACGGAAGAGCTCTCTTTCGAGTTCCATTATTTTTTTATCAGAAAGTTCTGGTTTGTGTATCCCGCCAGGGCCCTGGTTATTTTTCCCGGCGGGTTCGGTACCATCGATGAGATGATGGAGCTGCTGACGCTGATTCAGACCGGGAAAGCCAGGAAAACAATACCGGTTATTCTGTACGGTTCCGAGTACTGGAAAAGCATTATCAACTTTGACGGTCTTGCAGAGTGGGGCATGATAAGCCCCGAGGATATAAACCTGTTTACCTACTGTGACAGCACCGACGAGGCCCTGGAACACATCCGTTCGGCCTGCTGCGTGTCTGCAGAGGAATCGCCTTCTGCCGGGGCAGGCTCGGAGATCAAACCGGTATAATTTGCAGCAACCAGACACCATGGATGAGAGGAGGCGGCATGAAACCTGAAACCGTAAAAAACAGCGCTTTGAAAACCTGGATCGATGAGATGGCCGCTTTGTGCACACCCGAGACGATTGAGGTCTGTGACGGCTCGCAGGAAGAGTACGACAGGCTGAGCGGGATGATGGTCCGCCAGGGCACCTACGTCAGGCTCAATGAGAGCAAGCGTCCCGGAAGCTATCTGTGCATGTCCGACCCTGATGATGTGGCGCGCGTCGAGGACCGCACCTTTATCTGTACGAAAAATAAAGATGATGCGGGTCCTAACAACAACTGGCGCGACCCCGTAGACATGAAAAAGGAGCTGCAAGGCCTCTTCACGGGCTGCATGCGCGGCAGAACCATGTATGTCATTCCCTTCTGCATGGGGCCTCTGGAGTCGCCGATTTCGCACATCGGCATCGAGATAACCGACTCGCCCTATGTTGTCTGTAACATGCGCATTATGACCAGAATGGGCAGCGCCGTGCTTGACCGGCTCGGGAACGGAGCGTTCGTTCCCTGCCTGCACTCGGTAGGCATGCCGCTTGAGACCGGACAGCAGGATGTGCCCTGGCCCTGCAACGCCGACAATAAATACATCGTTCATTTTCCCGAAGAGCGCAGCATCTGGTCCTACGGCTCCGGATACGGGGGCAATGCGCTGCTGGGGAAAAAGTGCTTTGCCCTGCGAATCGCATCAGTCATGGCGCGCGATGAGGGATGGCTTGCCGAGCACATGCTTATAATGGGCATTACATCACCGGAAGGCGAGAAAAAGTATATCGCGGCCGCATTTCCCAGCGCCTGCGGCAAGACGAACCTTGCCATGATGATCCCGACGATTCCCGGCTGGAAGATCGAGTGTGTCGGCGATGACATCGCCTGGATGAAGTTCGGCGACGACGGGCGACTGTATGCCATCAATCCCGAGGCCGGATTTTTCGGAGTCGCGCCGGGAACCTCGATGCAGTCGAACAGGAACGCCATGCTGTCTCTTGAGAAAAACTCGATTTTTACCAATGTCGCGCTGACTCCGGACGGCGATGTATGGTGGGAGGAAATGACCGATGAGGACCCCGCGCAGCTGACCAGCTGGCGCAACGAACCCTGGACCCCCGGCTGCGGCACGCCGGCCGCGCATCCGAATGCGCGCTTCACCGCTCCTGTGGAGCAGTGCCCGATAGTCGATCCCGCCTGGAGCGATCCCAAAGGAGTACCGATTTCAGCAATACTGTTCGGCGGCAGGCGATCGTCCGTAGTACCGCTGGTGTGCGAGGCATTCAGCTGGCAGCAGGGAGTGTTCCTGGGATCGATCATGGCTTCGGAGAAAACCGCCGCTGCTTCCGGAAAGGTCGGCATGCTGCGCCGCGATCCATTTGCCATGCTTCCGTTCTGCGGCTATAACATGGGCGATTACTTTGCGCACTGGCTTGCAGTCGGCAGGCGCGAAGGCGCACGCCTGCCGAAAATATATTATGTCAACTGGTTCAGAAAAAGCGATACCGGCATGTTTCTCTGGCCCGGCTACGGCGAAAACAGCAGGGTGCTTGCATGGATTTTCGAGCGGACGCTTGACAGGGGCGATGCACTCGAGACGCCCATCGGGCATGTGCCTGCCGAAGGTGCAATCAACACCGGGGGGCTTCCGGTTACGGACGATGACATGGATGACCTGCTCAGCGTTGAGGCTGACGAGTGGAAGGCAGAGCTTGGCGACATCAGGCAGCATTACGCCGCGTTCGGCGACCGCCTGCCGCCGGAACTTCTTGATGAACTGAAAAAACTTGCACAGCGGCTGCAGAAGGCATAGATGGGTATTTAGTCTGTAAGATAGACTTCCACGCAACGAATGTCCGGCTTTCATGCATAGACGGGTTCAGTTCCACCCTTTCGGAATGAATCCCGTAGCTTCCTTAAACAAGTAGATGTAGGCCGGACAAAGCGAAGCGTGTCCGGCCTACGGTTATCCGCATCCAATCTGCAGGGAGCGTCTGCTGTACAAAAATAATATGAGCAAGAAAAAAACCACCCGTCAGGGTGGTTTTTTTATTTATATTACTGCGGGAACGGCTTTTCGCCGGGGCTGTTGTGCAGCACATTGTGATACAGGCGCAGGTCCGGCTTGATTCTGTTGCGCCCTTTGCGCTTGGCCTCGTAGAGCATGTCGTCGGCCCGCTTCAAAAAAGCGTCTTTTCCCATTCCCTTTTTGTACACACCGACACCGAAGCTTGCCGTTACCTGAATATTCTTGTCACCGTAGCGGATCTTCAGGTTTTCTATTATTTTTCTGAGACGCTCGGCAAGCTCGATCGCCTTTGAGAACTTTGTTTTGGGAAGCAGCAGCATAAATTCCTCGCCGCCGACCCGCGCAAGATAGTCGCTTTTTCTGATCGCGGACATAACGCTTTTCGATACAGCCCGCAGCACGGCATCCCCTGCGCTGTGACCGAACGTGTCGTTGACGGTTTTAAAGTGATCGATGTCGAAACTGATGACCGCAAGGTCGGAGCCGTAGCGCTCGGAACTCGCGATATCGTGATCGATGTGTCCGTCCAGCGCTCTGCGGTTGTAACAGTGGGTTAGCGGATCGATGAGCGCGGCGTTCTCAAGCTTTTTAAAGCTGATGTAATTGCTGATCGCCGTTGCAAGGCTCTTTACGATTATCATCAGCAGCTCGTTGTGGTGCTGCAGCATCGGCCGGCGGGGGGCAAGGTACAGGCGGGCGCGTGTCCGGTTGTCGATGACCGTTTGAGCGATCATGGATGAGATATCGATAAAGGAGCTGTCCTCGCCGACGCCGGGATCGGACTCGAAATAACGGATGTTGCAGTTCAGGTTGCGCGGCATGAAGTCCTGCTTGATGTGGTTTATCAGGGTGATATTTTCCGTGCGCGGGTCTATCCAGATGTCGATGCCGCCGTTGAATTCACGGTCGTACATGGCAAAGGCAAAGAATTCGTAATCAAGCATATAGTACAGACAGCGGGAGGCCTGATAAATTATGCTGTCGATGTCGTGCAGCTGGTTGATTTTAACAATATAATGGCTCAGGAGCTTATGATCGATGCCTCTGGAACGCTCGAAAATGATCTTCAGCGCGGTCAGCGCGGTGTTGTACAGAGAGGACACTGTTTTGTGCATGGCATACACCTCCGCCTAAATATGAATGCAAGTGATATGCCATTAAAAATAACAAGATAATACAAATACTTGAAAACATAATGCTGGTCAGAAACCGCACTGACAGGAAAAAAATACCCCTCGGCATGGTCTGGAGTGCAGGATTTTTGACGCGGCCATGGTATCTGTCTGTGGTTATTCTATAAGAAATTGCTTGTATGCCATGGTGATGTCCGGTGCCGACCAGCCTTTCTGATCCATCAGCTCGATAAAGGCGCGACGGTAGATCAGGCGCACTGATACGGATGCGGAACCGTAGAGAGGACGCGCAAAGGTATACACGCTTGTATCGGTCTGAAAGGCGGCCAGACGGGTGTCGCTGCGCACCAGGGTGTGGCCCCAGTAGGCACCCGTAGGATAGATGCCCGTCCAGAGCTCTTCCAGCACGCGGGCATAGGCTTTTCCCGGCAGACCGCCGTAGTGTCCATTTTCAGCAGAGTCTTCACCGCACCACTCCGGCAGCACGTCACCGTCAAGCAGTTCAAGCGCCGCACCGGTATCATCTGCAGCCTCCACCAGCAGGATCATGTGACGCAGGGGCGAGTCGGTCGGTATATGATGGCCGGTATTGTCGTTGGTAAGGGAAACACTGACGGTTATGGTTCCTTCTCCCGCCTGGGCCGCAGCCTCCATGGTGAGGGCGTCCTGCAGAAATGCTTCATCCGTCGAGCCGAGCTGCAGGTGCGCGTGAATGCGCAGGGGATCGCGCTCGATGCCGCCGTGACCGGGAGCCACGTTGGTTATGACCGTGCCGTTATCAACCGACGGAGCGGGCATATGGCAGTCCTGGCAGGTCGCTCCGGTTGCCGGATCGCTGTACGGACTTTCGAGCCACTCGCCGTATGAATTATATACCAGGGTGTCCCAGAAAACGCCGAAATGACAGGGGGCGCAAAAGGCGCTTTCTTCAATAAGTGGAAGATAGGTGTCTTCTTCGGGCACGTTGTCGTCGTCAAACGTTCCGAAAAAAAGCTGATAGCGATCAGGATCGTCCGCAAAGGGTCGCCTGATATCGCTTGAAAGCACACCCGGCATGTTTTCAAAGGGAAGGCCGGTGGCATTGTCGAGGAGGACGTCCGCGACTTTGTGGCAGTAGTCGCAGTGAACGCCGTAGGTGTCTGCGCCGCGTACCGATAACGGGTCCGTGCCGTAGGGATCGTTTGCCGCAGCTCCGGGCATGTGACAGGCGGCGCAGTTGCCGGCATGATCGGGAAAATCAAGCTTGTAGCCGGGGCCGTAATAGGGCAGGCTCGGATCTGGCGGCAGGGGCCGGCGTCCGTATTCCTTGTCGACGATGTAGCGTGTCGGTGGGCTTTGATTGCCGTGGACATCGGTGCCGGCGTACATGGTGAGAAAGCGCTCGTTCCGGGCCGCCCCGGCATGGGCGTTGCCGAGCCAGAGAGCGGTGACCGAGGGCTTGCAGGTCGCACAGGACTCTTCGCCGACAGGGGGCATCCACTCGTAATCGGGATTGTCGCCGGTCTGGTAGCGACGGAGCGCCACGGTGACGCCTGCGGCGGGCGGAACCACGTTTTCGACCTTGGCGCAGTAGTAGCCGTGCTTCCATGCACTGACCGTTACCGGTTTTCCGGCGATATCCGCCCGAAGGACAAACCTTCCCGAGTCGTCACTTGCTGTTTCGTTGTCGGTTCCCTGAACGCGTACGACGGCATGCGAAACCGGGCCGCATTCATCAAATACCCGGCCTGAAATGAACACGGAGTCACGGCATCCTGCGGACATGACACTGCCGGTCACCACAATACAGGCGCATGCGAAGATAATCAAGCGAACTGCCGCGTTTCGGGTTCTGCCGCGGCAAAGTTGTTGCCAAACACTTTTCATTATGCCCTATCCGCGCTGATTACTCCGCTACCGTTCCCAGCCGGTACACGCCGTCGCCCATGGTGCCGGCGTACAGAACGCTGCCGTCGCCGGAAATAGTAAGGACGTTGATCGAGCGGTTTTGCAGCCCGTCGTTTATTTTCTGCCATGTTGTGCCACGGTCTTTTGATACATAGACGCCGCTGCGGTAATCGCCCGCGTAAAGAACGGACGTATCTGCAGGATCGATGACGATGCTGCGGATGTCGGCTTCCGCCGGAAGCCCGGAGGCGGATCTGGTCCAGTCGACTCCGGCGTTTGTGCTGCGATACAGTCCGTCGCCTTCAAGGCCGAGATACATCGTGCCGGGATCGTCCGGATCGATGCTGATGCAGTATATGATTTTTCCGGGCAGGCCGTTTCCGACGCGGGTCCAGCTGGCGCCGCTGTCCGATGACGTATACAGCTCACCGGTCGGACGTCCGGCATAGACCGTTTTTGTATCGTTCGGATGCACGGCAAGGGCCTGCAGCGCGAAGCCTGATACCGTCGCCGGGCCGGACTGCTCCCAGTCAACGCCGCCTGTCCTGGAAACCCACAAACCCATGCCCGGCATGTCGTATTCGGACGGGTCCATTTGAGCAACATCGGCTGTAGAATACTCAATTTGTTCTTTGCGAAAGGGGGTCAGGGTCGCATAGGCAACGGACGAATCGGACGGTGCGAATGCAATCGAATTCGGACTGACAGGAAGATGAAACGCGTTCCAGGTTTTTCCCGCGTCTGTTGACCGTATGATTGAGCTGAGGTCGTTCGGCGCTGCCAGCACATGGTCAGCATCCGAGGGGTCTATGGCAAGGCCCCATATTTCATTGAGCAGCTTCAATTCGAAGTTTCCGGCAGCGGTAGCAAGTCCTTTCCAGGCCGAGCCGCCGTCCGAGCTGGTAAAGACGCCGGTTCGCCCTCCCGTGTAGAGGCGGCCGGGGCTGTCCGCAACGATCGCCACTTGGAGGATTTCAGCGCCGGTATAGCCTGTGCTGGCCGAAACCCAGGTTTCGCCGCCGTCGGTGGAAAGAAAGTTGCCGCCCAGATAGTTGTTTATGAAAATCCGCATGGCGTCGTCCGGGTCACACTGCATGTCGATGGCAAACCCGGGAATAATGCCATCAGGACCCCATGTGCCGGCACCCTCGCGCTGAAACTCCTGCCAGGTGTTCCCTGCGTCGTCGCTGCGGTAGACGCTGTATTCGCTCGCTGCATATATGACATCGGTATCGCACTCGCATATCTCCACGGTCGCGAAGGTTGTATCGCCGATGAGCTCTTCCCAGGTTTCGCCGCCGTCCGAGGTCATAAACAGTCCTCCGGGGTATCCCTGCCCGCGAAGTGCGTATGGTGTGCTTCCGGTTGCGGCAAAAAGCGTGTCGGGGTCGTCCGGATGCATATACAGGCTGCCCGCAAAGAGGTTCGTCAGCCCGTTGGCTTCATTCTGAACGGTCCAGGTCGCACCGCCGTCAGTCGATTTCAGGATGCCCACGCCTCCCGGATCACAGGTTTCGGCATCCGAGTTAGCAGCCTCCCGGTCGAAAATGCCGGTCGAAACATAGAGAATATCCTTGTTTTCCGGATGGATCCAGCAGTAGCGCGCCAGGTTGTCGCCGTACCAGATTTGTGCCCAGTTTTCGCCGCCGTCGGTGCTTTTATAGACACAGCCTTTGGTTTTATCGGTTTCTATGCCCCAGCGCAGTTCATGCTCCGGGTCCCAGCCATAGCTGGAAATTTCCCCCATGCAGTAGACCGTATTAGAGTTTCCCGGCTCCACGGTGAATCCGCGCAGCGACAGAGCATCCAGGTACAGCAGGGTTTCATCAAGACCGTTTATTTTTTTTATCCAGGTTTCGCCCCCATCGGTGGATTTGTATATCAGGCCGTTGTACTGTGTGCCGATCCATATAATGTCGGGATCGTTAGGGTCGATTGTGCAGGAAAAAACCGGTATCTTGTCGTTTGTCTCCCCCGAGCGGGCATCGATGCCCTCGTTTGACGGCGACCATGTCAGGCCGCGGTCGGTGCTTTTGTAGATTCCCGATCCTGCATCGGTGACGAACCAGACATCGTGCTCGTCGAACTTGTAGCGGATGTCGTAGCCGATGCCGCCGAGCGGCCCTCCGAGACGAGTCCAGGGAAGAGCGCTGTAGGCGGGCTGTGAGGTATCGGAACCGTCGGGTCGGCAGGACATTATTAGTAACGCAGAAGAAGCAGCGATCAGCAGGAATACTACTACTCTTGGAAACCTCATGGTGTGCATAAAAGTGCCCCCGGGCATGTCGATTCCTCCGTTTTGTTATCGGATTTCATGTTTTTTTGTAGTATATTCGACATGGTTGTGCAATATGTTTAGTAAAGAATAACAGCGATTCTCTATGCAGGAAACTTTACTTTTGCGCAGGAGGTGCATGTATGAGGGTACGGGCGAGAAAAACCGCGCAAGCTGCTCGCGCAGCCGCTCTGATGATTTTCGGTTTGACTCTTTTTTTACAGTCCTGTGATTTCGACGAAACGGGATCACTCTCCGGTACGGTGATTGACGGCGGTTCCGGGCTGCCTGTCGAGGGCGCGGCCGTAACGACCGCGCCTGCGACGCAGGCGGCGGTTACCGACAGTGAAGGTCATTTTATCATCGGCGATATCGATCCCGGCACCTATACGGTATCGGTTTCCGCAGAGGGGTATGCTTCCTTCTCCGCGGCGGTCGAAATACTGCCGGGGGAGGAAACGCTTATCGATGTCGTTCTGACTGCCGCCGTTGCCGAAAACGGTCCCCCTGCTTATGAGGCGCAGACATGGATCGCCACCGGCGGACCGTTCGG
The DNA here is from genome assembly GCA_964518865.1 of uncultured Thermodesulfobacteriota bacterium. Taxonomy (GTDB): domain Bacteria; phylum Desulfobacterota; class WTBG01; order CAIYCZ01; family CAIRTM01; genus JANQGV01. Next base: position 25,188 of record CAZFIB010000046.1, on the reverse strand, counting down.
CGGCATCGGCTACGACATCCGCTACAAGTTCGACGATCCCGACATCATGTACGTCACCGATGACGGTGCCGGCGCGTTCAAAAGCACCGACGGCGGCATGACCTGGCTCACCGTCAATACAGGTATCGATCCTTCCGGCTCTGCGGGCGACAACTATTCTGTGTTCTGCCTCACCGTAGATCCCAACAACCCCGACAGATTATGGATCGGCTCGAGCGGCAACAGCAAGCTGTATCGAAGCGATGACGGCGGCGGCACCTGGGAGCTGAAAAACAGCGGTATCGTCGATGCCCATGAAACGTTTCGCGGCTTCACCGTGGAGCCCGGAAATTCCGACGTTGTGTATGCGGCAAGCGAGGTGCCCAGCATCGACTGGGCCGGTGTTGAAAAAGGCGGTAAGCAGTTTGATTTGACCAGAGGCGCGGTGTATAAAACAACCGACGGCGGCGAGAGCTGGACCCGTATCTGGTACGGTGACAATCTGTGCCGCTATATCTGGATCGATCCGGACAACCTCAACCGGCTGTTTGTTTCAACCGGCATATTCGACCGCGAAGCCGCAAACTCCGATGCACAGATCGATTATCCCGGCGGTGTGGGTATTCTCAGAAGCGACGACGGGGGCCAAACGTGGACCGTGCTCGATGAATCAAACGGCATCGATACGAATGATTTATATTTCGGAACCCTTTTCATGCATCCGGATGACGCCGACATTCTGCTTGCGGGAACCGATGCCGGGCCCTACAGCCCGGATCCCGACCAAAAATCGGCTTCGGGCCTCGGCGGCCTGTACCGTACCGAGAACGGCGGCGATACCTGGACAAAGCTTATTCATGAGCCGATCAACTCGGTCGAAATCTGTGAGGGTGATTCCTCCATTGCCTATGCATGCTCGATAGGGCTTTTTTACCGCAGCACCGACGGCGGCAAAACCTGGAACGAACCCTGTGAAGAGTGGGGCCCCCCCGGCATACTGCCGGGAATACCGATAGACATGCAGTGCGACCCGCGTGATGCGGACCGGATTTTCGTCAACGGCTACGGCGGCGGCAATTTCCTGAGCAGTGACGGCGGCGAAACGTGGGTGACCGCAGCCGACGGCTATACCGGCGCGCGGGTGGCTGAGGTCGCTGTCGCTGCAACCGATGCCGCCCGTATATTCGCAAGCGGGCGCCCTGGAATTTTCACCAGCACGGACGGCGGTGATGCGTGGTCGGGGCTCGGCTATGACTATGCCCGCGGCCTGGAAAAGGGCGGTATCACCGTGGATCCGGGCGATGCGCGTCACCTGGTCCTGTGTTCCGACGGGGAGGGAAAACCCGTCGAAAGCTACGACGGCGGATTGACATGGTCACTGCTGAATCTTGATCCCGAAAACTACGGTTCCGGCATCATGATTCCCAAAATAGTTATTTCCCCCCGTGATTCGAAGACCTGTTTTGCCTTAACCACATCATCCTTTGCCTGCTGGAAGGGGCTGGAAGCGTTTTCCTGCGATTCGGACAAACCGGGGAGCGGGCTTCTGATATCGACCGACGGCGGTGCAACCTGGTCGCAGACGAACATTACATCCGGCAGCGTGGTATCGCTTGCGATTCCGGCTGCTTCGGATGAGCCTCTGTATGCATCGGTGTGCAACAAAGGCATATACCGATCCGATGACGGAACAACCTGGCAGGCGGTCTATGACGCGTCTGCGGCAGCCGGCTCAGGCACAGTGTACTGGCGCACGATCGCGGTCGACCCCTTCGATTCGCAGTATCTGTATGCCGGCGATACGCTCGGCGGAGTTGAGATCAGCACCGACGGGGGCGTGACCTGGGCTGACGCCTCGAGCGGCATGCCGCCTGAGGCAGCGGTAACGTCCATCGTGCCCGATCAGACAACGGCGGGCGTTGTATATGCATCTACAAACAATGCCGGGGTTTTCTATTCGACCGACAGCGGAGCTCAGTGGAAGGCCCTCAACGACGGGCTGACCATAACCGCGGTTAACCGGGTTGCGCTGTCATCGGGAGGAACGATTCTGTATGCAGCCACCGAGGGCGGGGGTGTGTTCAGGATGGGGACGCTTCCCGGCGCACAGTAGAGCATGTAACCGCAACTGTTAACCGGCAGGTTTCTCAACTATCCGAACTAGTAAACAAGTTTTTTTCAGTCTGTATGTATGCCATTACGGATCTTCGGTACTCTGCGGGCCGGACCAGTTGATCAGAAAAGCTTGTCGTTCCACAGTAGTTTCAAAAACTCTTCCCAGTGCACGCTATGGAAGGGGCCATCGCGAGTGCTGATTGTATCCTGGCTGACGAGAAATAATGTATTAAAAACGCTTTCTTCATTCAGCATTTTAAGTCCTTTGAGATCGCCTCGGGAAACTCTTTTTGACGCTTTTACTTCAACAGCCGCTTTATTACCCACAAGAAAGTCCACTTCATACCCGTGGGTGGAACGCCAATAGGTAAGCTTGTCCTTTTTGCGGCGGTAGCTCAGGTACGCCCGGATTTCCATGCCGATGAATTGCTCAAAACTCTTTCCGTACAGATTTGAATTGCGATCCAGTGTCTCCGTACCTGCCAGTGCATGCGTAACGCCGGTATCAAAAAAATAGAATTTCCCCATTTTGATCGCTTTTCTTTTTTTTGACTCAATCCAGGCCGGAAGGAAAAAGCCGACCAGGGTGTCCTCCAGAAGACCCACATACTCCGTTACCGTTGAAGCAGGAACCTGGCAATCATTGGCCAGCTTTGTAAAGTTGAGCATTTCACCGTTTGCAAGCGCCATTGTTGTGAGGAACCGTGAAAAAGGCGGAAGCTTTCTGATAAGGCCTTCTGCCTGAATTTCTTCACGCAGGTATGTGGTAACATATGCCTCCAGCTCTTCATCCGGGTATTCGCTCAGATACACGGCGGGCAGTCCGCCGTACCGCAGAAACCTGTCAAGTTTAAACCGCGGGATTTCCTTCCAGGTGAGCGGGAACATGCCTGCTTCCCAGACTCTGCCGGCAAGCAGGTTGGCATTTCCTCTTCTCAATTTTCTGGCACTGCTGCCGGTAAGAAGAAATGTGATGCCCCGGTTTTCGATGAGCCGGTGAACCTCATTGAGAAGTTCCGGGATCCTCTGGATTTCATCGATAACGACGATGCTGCTGTTGTGCGCGTCAATCAGGTCTTCCAGGTCATGAGGGGAGCTTGAAAGCCTGAGATAGAGGCGGGAGTCCAGAAGGTCGATCAGCCGGGCCGACCCGGCAAGCTGCTGCCGGACCAGGGTTGTTTTTCCGGTAGCCCTGGGGCCGAACAAAAAAAACGATTTTTTTCTCAAAAGTTCCGGCAGATCGAGAATTCTGTCTATTTCCAAATCACATTCCTGTTGTTATTTGTCCGAATAATTAACAATATATATGATGATTGTGAATTTAACAAGTTTTTTTCAGTCTGTATGTATGCCATTGCGGATCTTCGGTACTCTGCGGGCCGGACCCCGCTGACGGATACCGTATCGCGGCCGAATCGCATGTTCAGCTGCAATAATCCGCTACCTGTTTACACGAAAAGCAGCAGGCTGACCGCCATGACCGCCATGCCGGCGATGAGGCCGTAGACGGACAGGTGGTGCTCGCCGTATTCGCGGGCGGTGGGCAGCAGCTCGTCAAGGGAGATAAACACCATAATGCCCGCCACGGAGGCGAACAGCACGCCGAAGACGACATCGTTGAAAAAAACGGCCAGCAGGGCGAATCCCACCGCAGCCCCGACCGGCTCGGCCAGGCCGGAAAGGAATGAATAATAGAAGGCTTTTTTCCGGTTGCCGGTGGCATAGTAGATGGGGATTGAAACGGCGATACCCTCGGGAATGTTGTGAATCGCAATGGCAACCGCAATGGCGATGCCCACTGCAGGGTCGTTGAGGGCCGCCGTGAACGTGGCCAGCCCCTCGGGGAAATTGTGGATAGCGATGGCAAGGGCCGTAAACAGGCCCATCCGGAACAGCTTTCTGCTCCGGGCGGCCAGGCCGGGGTTGTCCATTTCCTCGATGCGGTGCACTTCATGCGGGTTTTCGAACGAGGGGATGAGTCTGTCGATGACGGCGATAATGGCGATACCGCCGAAAAACGAAGCGGTCGTCGCATAGAGCCCCATGGGTTCGCCCAGTGCCGCCGTGAGCGCATCCTTTGCTTTAATGAAGATTTCCGTAAACGACACGTATATCATGACGCCCGCCGAGAACCCCAGCGCGGCCGAGAGGAATCGTGTATTGGTTTTGTTGGTGAAGAAGGCAAGCGCACTGCCGATGCCGGTTGCAAGTCCGGCAAACAGCGTCAGGCCGAACGCGGCCATGATACTGGATGGTTCCATTGCTGTTTCCGCTGCACTATGAGTCCGTCTGTAATGAGTTTGTAATATATGTACGATCAGGTGCGGTCAAGAAAAAAATACAATACCGGCCGCACGGGATGCTTCAATTCGCTTGCAGAGAACGATTCGTGCTGGTATTTTGATGGTGCAGAAGAGCGGATGATTTTCCCGTAAGAATGGTGCCTGCAGATGCCCGATTCTTTTTCAGCAAACAGGCTGTGCGCCGCTTTGGCCGCGGCATTGACGATACTTTTATATCTGGGATGCGCAGCCGGTCCGCCCCCCGAGCCGGTGCGGGAGGCTCCCCGGACCGGTCATGCCCGCGGTCAGCGGCCCTATGAAATCAACGGCATTTACTACTACCCGATACCCTCGGCGCAGGGGTTTGTCGAGGAGGGCATCGCAAGCTGGTACGGCCGCGATTTTCACGGCAAGCCCACGGCAAACGGCGAAACCTACGACATGTATGCGATGACGGCCGCTCACAAAACCCTGCCGCTCGGAACCCACGTCAAGGTGGAGCGGCCCGACAACGGGCGCAGCATTGTCGTGCGCATAAACGACCGGGGGCCGTTTGTCAAGGGGCGCATCATCGACCTGAGCAGGACCGGCGCACAGCGCCTTGACATGCTGCGCGCGGGAACCGCCAGGGTGCGGGTCGAGGCTGTCCGGGTCGCCTCCGAGAAAACAACAGACGGCGAAACACAGTGGGAGACAGAGCCCCTGCGCGATTTCCGCCGCGGCACCTTCACGGTGCAGGTCGGGGCCTACCGCACCCATGACAATGCAGGCGCTGCGCGGGACAGTGTCGAACAATTCAATGACGAGGTCCGAATTAAACTGTTTTCGCTGCACGGCAGCAGTTTTTACCGCGTGCAGGTCGGCACCTACGGCGATCTGATCGAGGCGCATCTCGTGGCTGCGCAGCTGCGCGATCAGGGTTTCGGCGGCGCGATGGTCGTGGCGATGGAGGAATAGGGTGATTCGATTCAGGACAGAGCGCGATAAAGAGGAGATTCTTGCGGCCCTGCAGGAAAACATGAACGAGGAGTTCCGGGCGACGCTTCAGTATGTCTGTCACCGCATATCGGCACGAACGCAGGACGAGGTCATGGCGGATTCTTTCAAGTCGGCCGCCCTGGACGAGATGGCCCACATCCTGTTTTTCTCGGATATCCTTTCCAGGCACGGCGCGGAGCCGGTCTACGCCGACTGGAACATCGACAGGAGCGCCGACCTCAAAACCATGCTCGAGAAGGATATCGAGCTCGAGCGGGCGGCGCGGCAGCGCTACGAGGCGCAGCTCGAGCGCATGCAGGACTATCCCGAGCTTGTCTCGCTTATCAGAAGCATCCTGAGCGACGAGGAGGACCACGAGGAGGAGTTTCAGCGCTATCTGTCGAATCTCAGCGGGTAGCGGCCTCAATCTGCGCCGGCGCGGCATCCGGACATGATCCCGGCGTATCCGCACCATAAGGATCTGCACACCCCATGAAAAAGAGCTCACTGCTTATAGCTACGCCCGATCGTGAAGCGGCAGCAACGATCAATGCATCGTTTCTGAACGAGTACGAAACCGTTATCGTCGAAAATCATGAAGCGACGCTGACTGCTTTCAGAAAACAGCGGTTTGAATTCAGCTTTATCGATCTTTCGTTTATCCTCTCTCTGATGGAGGCGCACTCCTGCCGCAACCATCAGGATACGCTGAAGCTGTTTTTCAGCACCTTTCCTTCAGCGCCGCTGATTATCATGGCACCGCAGCAGCAGCTGCGGTCGGCTGTCGATTTTGTCAGGGCAGGGGCCGGCAACTATCTGACCTATCCGGTCGACAGCGCTGAGCTCAAATATGTCGTGGAAAGCACCGTCGAATCGGACAGGCTGGAATCGGAGCTGGAATATCTTCGCAGCAGCTTCTGGTGCAGTGATTTTCACGATGTCGTCAAGACGAAATCCGCAGCGATGCAGGATGTCTATAATAAAGTCATGGCGGTGGCACCGACTAAAACAACCGTGCTGCTGACAGGAGAGACCGGCACCGGCAAAGGCGTGCTCGCCAGACTCATTCACGCGCACAGCAACAGAAAAGACAGTCTCTTTGTCAGTATTCACTGCGGCGCACTGAGCGATACGCTGATTGAGAGCGAGCTGTTCGGGCATGAAAAAGGAGCATTTACCGGCGCGATCCGCAGAAAGCTCGGAAAATTCGAAGTCGCCGCGGGAGGAACCGTTTTTCTTGATGAAATCGGCACCGTTTCACCGGCCGTGCAGGTAAAGCTGCTGCAGGTGCTGCAGGAAAAGACATTCCAGCGCGTCGGGGGGGAGGTCGACATCGAAAGCGATGTGCGCATAATCGCGGCAACCAATGACGACCTGAAACAGCTGTCCGATGCCGGCCGTTTCAGACGCGACCTTTACTACCGCCTGAATGTATTCCCCATCGAACTGCTTCCCCTGCGGGAACGGGTCGAGGACATACCCGACCTTGCCGAAACCTTTCTTTCCCGCATGAACACACTTTACAACAAACATATCCAGGGGATCGACCGGCAGGTCATCAGCGCCCTGTCGCGCTATCAGTGGCCGGGTAATATCAGGGAGATGGAGCACATTGTAGAGCGGGCCTATATCCTTGAAAACGGTCCGGTCCTGTCTTCCGAGAGCTTTCCGAATGACATATTTACCGAGGACGCTCACCGCATACCGCTTCCGGTGCACACATCCTTGAGGCTTGCAGAGGCACGCCGGAAGGCAATCGATAACTTTGAGCAGCAGTATCTGCGAAAAATGCTTACCGAACACTCCGGCCGGATCGACAGAACAGCCAGGGACGCAGGTATTTCAACGCGCCAGCTTTACAAGCTTATGAAAAAATACGGTCTGGACAAGAAAGCCTATAAGCAGAAAAGAACTTAAAGTTCCTGAAATCAAAAAAAAGAACTTTAAGTTCCTTAACTTCCGTTCTCATGTGCTTTTTCACGAATACCGCAGCATTTCAGCTTTTTTCACATCAATTAGTTTCTGTTTTTTTCATGTCAGGGTGGTGCCGCATATATACCAATCCCTAAATAAAAGGAACCATAAGTTCCTTTTTCAGAGTATTTTCAGGCGCTGATAATAAAATTTAAAGAAATAACAAGTACTTGTATTTTTGGCACGTAATGTGTCATTACGGGGACTCACGATGGAATGCGCATATGACTATCAAGTCTACAAGAAAATACAGCAAGGTTCAGGGAATCGTTACCCCGTGTACATGGGGTGACGATGATCAGGTTATCGAGGTGTGTATCTCGACCGACAGTGAAGATGAATTTGTTGTTCTGAGCTCCGGTAAGGGCAGGGAACTGCGAAGCCACCTGCAGAAAATGGTGCGGGCCCACGGTATCATTTCATCGGACAAAGACGGCCGGAAAGTAGTGCTCGTTAAAAATTATGAATGCGTGCGTGTATGATGAAAAAGAATTGCAAGAGATTCAGCTGCTGTTGTGTGCTGTCGCTTTGTCTGCTTCTGCCGTATCTGTTGTGTGCGGCATCAGATGCGGAAGTAAAAAAATATTACTATCCCGACGGCAGGCTCAAAAAAGAAGTCATCCTGGCAAACGGCACCAAAGACGGCCTGACCCGCACCTATTACCAGAGCGGGGCGCTGAAGCGTGAGGTGCCCTATGTGCGCGGAAGACGGCACGGCATTGGAAAATATTACTATGAGAGCGGCACGCTGAAACGAGAAACACCTTACAGAAAAGGTCTTATGCACGGCCCGGAGAAATACTATGACCGTGACGGAAATCACAAAAAAACCGTCATGTACAGTCGGGGAAAGCCTGCCGGTCAGGAATCCGCTGATGTTTCGGCAGCAGACGAGTAAGAGATATTTCCACTACACACTCAATCATTTAATTAACAGGAAGGAAGGTAACCATGAAAAATATTATTGTCTTTACCCTGCTGGTCGCTTTTATGATGGCGGCGGCATTCACCGCTGCCGTGGCTGCCGATACGCACAGGAGTGCTGATCACGTACTTCTCGCCCAGGATGACTATGAGGATGATGAGTATTACGAGGATAACGACACCGAGATTCTGGCCGGATCGTCACATATGCTTCTTGCCCGGGATTACGAAGAAGAAGATGATGATCCGTATTATGATAACGAAACCATGTAATCCTCTCCGGTAAAACGATGCGCACCGCGCTTTTGTGCTGCTGTACTCCCTCCCATAAAAATGCCCCGCAGCTCGTGCGGGGCATTTTCATACAGGTATGGGTTGATTGTGAAGTGTGTCTATAGTATAGAAAGTCTGATACGAGCAGCCGGATTTGGACCGCCGGCAGGAACGTCGGACTCAGGTGTCCGGGAAAGCCGGTAAACGGTTCTCCCGGAACATTAATTTCACAGGGAGAAAGCGGTACCGCATGAAAATAGCTGTTGTGTACAACCGGGAAAGTCAAAACGTCATCAACCTGTTCGGACAGCCCAACCGGGAAAAGTACGGAAAGCAGGCGATAAAGCGCATCGTCGACGGACTTAAAAAATACGGTCATCAGGTCAGGGCCTTCGAGGGCGACAAGGATCTTATTCACAACCTCGAGAGCTTTATGCCGCGGGTTGTGAAAAGCGAGCGCCCGGGCATGGTGTTCAATCTTTCCTACGGCATTCAGGGGCAGGCGCGCTATACGCATGTTCCGGGCATTCTGGAAATGGTGGGCATACCCTATGTGGGATCCGGTCCGCTCGCCCACTCGCTGGCCCTCGATAAAGTGGTGGCCAAAATGATTTTTCTGCAGAACGGCATTCCTACGCCGCCGTTCGCCGTACTCGACGCCCCCGGGTTTGAGAGCCCCGGTCTGTCCTATCCGCTGATCGTAAAGCCGAAGAACGAGTCGGTTTCCATGGGACTCAAGGTGGTTGACGACGAGCAGGAGCTTCGCGAGGCCGCTCAGGTGATTTTCGACGGATTCGACAATCAGCCGGTTCTGGTGGAGCAGTATATCGAAGGCCGTGAAGTCAACGTCGGCCTCATCGGCAACAGCCCGCCCGAGGCACTGCCGCCCTGCGAAATCGTTTTCGGCAGCGGCGGGCCGAACATATACACCTCGGAGGACAAGACCCGTGAATCGGGGCGCGAGATTACCTGGGCCTGCCCGGCACCGATCGGCGAGGCGCTGAACCGCCAGGCAATCGACATAGCCCAAAAAGCCTTTTCAGCCCTGGGATGCTTTGACTGCGCACGGGTGGACATGCGCCTTGACGAGCAGGGTAATCTGTATGTTCTGGAAATAAACAGCCTTCCCAGCCTCGGCGAGCACGGCTCCTATGTCGTTGCCGCTGAGACGGCCGGACTTGATTTTGCAGCCCTGGTCAACCGTCTGGTTGAAGTCGCAAGCGCCAGATATTTCGGCACTCCCGCTCCCCCGGCATTGCGTGAGGGCGAGGGCGATTCCGGAAAGCTTGTTTTTTCGTTCCTGACAAACCGTCGCGATCAGATGGAAAAACAGCTCGCCGAGTGGACCGCTATCCGCAGCAGAACATCCGATCCGGTCGGCAATTCAATGGTCGTCACCGAGCTCGACAAGCGGCTGCGGGAGTTCAAGATGAAACCCGTCAGGGAGTTTACCGATACCCGCTCTGTCTGGACCTGGGAGACATCCAGGGGGTTCGACGGCGGGACCCTGTTTATCGGTCACACGGATGTACCCCTCGATTCATCCGTGCCATCCCAGATATTCCGCCGTGATCCGGAGTGGCTGTGCGGCGAAGGGATTGGTGTTTCACGAGCCCCGCTTGTCATGCTGCAGTTTGTTCTGCGGGGGCTTCGGCACAACAGGCTGCTGCACCGGCTGCCGATCGGTGTTCTGTATTACCTTGACGAGGGACGCGACTGCCGGTACAGCGCTGAGATAATTCGCGAAGCCGCTTCCCGCGCCGGAAGGGTGTTTGTTCTGCGGCCGGGGAGCGAGCCGCACAACATCCGTATTCAGCGCCGGGGGCAGCGAAAGTATAATCTGACCGCCGAGAGCAGACCGGTGCGCGTGGGCAAGATAAGTAAAAACGTAGAGGTTCTGCCGTGGTTTGCCCAGACCTATGCGCGTCTTGCGGGCCTGTCGTCGAAGAAAGACCGTGTGACGGTCTCGATCGTCGATGTCAGGACCGAGTCGTTCCGCATGTTTTCACCCCACCGTCTGAGTGCCACGATCATCATGAGCTATCTCGATCAGAAAACCGCCGATGAGCGTGAAGAAAAACTGCGCGGCATGCTGCGGGCCAGGGAACCCCGGCTGAGCCTTGAAAAAGTGTCGGATCGCCCGCCGATGAAAGAACGGCGGACTAATCTCAGGCTCGCCCGGCAGCTTGCCGATACGGCTGCTACCTGGGATATCCCTCTCGAGCAGGAATCGTCGCTGCTGCCGTCGGTGGGCGGCCTCGTGCCGTACCGCGTGCCGGTGGTATGCGGCGTCGGCCCTGTTGCCAGGGATTTGTATACCCCGCGGGAGGCGGTCAACAGGGTGAGCCTGATTCAGCGCGCGCTGCTGCTGACCGAGTTTCTGGCGTGTGACGCAATCCTATCCAAGGACAGGAAACGTGCCGGCTCGAAAAAAACTTGATACCGAGTTTGTCGAACCCGAGAAGGTCAGGATACCGCAGCCGCAGCGCGTTGCCGTATCGCGCGGCGGCATGGTGTCTACAGCTCATTTCAGGGCGACCGCCGCCGGCTCGGATATTCTTGCCGCGGGCGGCAATGCCGTGGATGCCGCGGTTGCCGCCGCATTTGCGCTGGGCGTTTGCGAGCCGCAGGCCTCGGGCCTGGGCGGTCAGACCTTCATGATGATATACCTCGCAGAATCCGGCCGCCTGTTCGCACTTGACGGATCCTCGCGCGTTCCGAACCGCGCCGTGAACGAGCTTTTTATCGATCGGGAGGACCGCCTGGAAGGATACCTGGCCACAACCGTTCCCAGCACCCCGGCGGCGCTGGACTACGCCCTGCAGCATTACGGAACGCAGCCCCTGGCAGACGTTCTGCAGCCTGCGATCGATCTTGCCGACACGGGGTACCAGATAACCGGGCTTCAGCGGCGCCTGCAGCGCAGGGAGCTCAAAACCCTCAAGAAGTTCAACGGCGGCGGCTTTTTTCTGCATGCCGGCGAGCGCCCGTGTCCTGTGGGCACTATTTTCAGGCAGCCTCTTCTGGCGCAGACGATCGAGCGGATTGCGCGCAGCGGTGTAAAAGATTTTTACTCGGGCGAGATCGCCGATCATATCGTAAGGGACATGGAACGCAACGGCGGTCTCATGCAGCGGGACGATCTTGCGCGTATTCCCTACCCGATAGAACGCGACCCTGTTTCGTGCCGGTTCGGCAACATGTACGTCTATACGATGCCGCCGCCCGGTTCCGGCCGGCCGCTTATAGAAATGCTCAACATCCTGAAAAAGTTCCCCGCCAAGGAGCGCAACCCCGACACGCCGCAGGGAGCGCTGCTCATGGCGGAAATCATGCGGCGCGCCCAGCTCGACCGTCGAGACCGGCCCTTCGATCCCAACTACTATCCGCAGGTGCAGGACGGGCGCATGGTCAGCAGCGACTACGCAAAGCTGGTGTCCGATCAGATCCGCACCCGCATTCAGACCTCCGGCGATACAACGCACCTGTCGGTAATGGACAGGTGCGGCAATGTCGTCGCCCTTACCCAGTCCATCGAGCGCGTGTACGGATCCAAGGTCGTCAGCCCCGACCTGGGGTTTTTGTACAACAACTACATGAGCGCCTTTGACTACAAAGACATAACCCATCCCTATTACCTGCGGCCGAACGCAGTTCCCTGGGCAAGCGTGGCACCCACGATAATATTCAAAAAGGGGAAACCGTGGCTCGCGATCGGCTCGCCCGGCAGCGAGCGTATCATATCAACCATCGTGCAGGTTCTGATACGCCTCGCCTCCCAGTCGCCCTTCGATGCGGTAGCCGCTCCCCGGCTGCACAGCTCCTTCAGCGGCAGGGTTTCCCTTGAGGCGGCCTGCATGCGGGACGACATTCCGGACTTTCTCCGGCAGCACGGCTTTACGATCGATATCCGGGAGCCCATGTCGTTTTATCTCGGGTGCGTTCAGATGGTGCTGAGCGAGAATGACGAATTTATCGGCGTCGCGGACCCTCGCCGCGACGGATCGGCCGGAGGCCCCAGAGCATGACCCTTCCGGTTGTCATGTCGGTGCCCCACGCCGGTACATCGGTGCCGGCCGGGATTGAGAAGCTGTGCGCTTTGCAGGAGGCGGACATTGTGCGCGACGGAGATGAGGAAGCAGCCGATATTTATCTGCCTGCCGCAGCGTCCTGTGCATCGCTCGTCACCACCGATATAGCCCGCGCCGTCGTTGACGTCAACAGGGCCGCCGACGACCGCAGCCGTGACGGGGTCGTGAAAACCCATACCTGCTGGGATGTCGCTGTTTACCGCACATACCCCGATGAGGAAACAATTCAGGGCCTGCTCGCAGACTATTACCACCCCTATCATGATAAGCTTTCGCGCTGCGGAGCTGAAGCCGGCCTCGGCATCGACTGCCATACCATGGCCGCACACGGTCCGCCCGTTGGTCCGGACCCGGGGGCCGAGCGCCCGGCAGTGTGCCTCAGCAATGCGGACTCTGCCTGTCCGCAATCCTGGCTCGAATCGCTTGCGCGCTGTTTCGAGGAGGCTTTTGAGCGGCCGGTGTCGGTCAACGCGCCGTTCCGTGGGGGATATATAATCCGCCGCCACGCCAATGAATGTCCCTGGGTGCAGATCGAGCTTTCACGGGCGCCCTTCTGCAGTACAGCCGATAAATCGCAGAGGTTTATTTCAGCTGTCGAGACATGGGTGCGCACCCACATATGACAGCGCGGCGAATGATGTGCGATACGGAAAATGCATCCGACCGGAGTATAGTACACAACAGAGACCTGAAAAGGTGATTGCCATGAGCACGGAAACAATATTCTGCAATGCCCGCAATGTGCCCAGGCTGATTGCACTGGAGTCCTGCGTCCCGAACCCCCTGCACCCCGCCTGTCGAAGCTGCGCATCTCCCAATATAACAAAGGAGCACGCTGATATCATGAAAGAATTTGTTTATGACGACCGGGATGCAGCAGTGCAGCCTGAAGGCGATCCGGCCCTGGAAAACGATGATTTTGAAAACGGTTTTGACCGTGATGTCGAATCGGAGGCCCGTGACTATTTCGACAATGCCGCTGATGAGGCCGATGATCTGAATGAGGGGTTCCGCAATGACTGCTGAAACGCCTCTGTTCACATGGTTTGTGCTGCCGCTCTTAATATTCACGGCACGTATTTTCGACGTCACCCTCGGCACCTTCAGGATAATATTCATCTCCCGGGGCATGAAGTATTTTTCGGCCCTGGTGGGGTTTCTGGAAATACTCATCTGGCTGCTTGCGATCGGCCAGATATTCAAGAACCTGAACAACATCGCCTGCTATTTCGCCTATGCCGGCGGATTTGCCAGCGGCAGCTTTCTGGGCGTGTATATCGTGGATAAACTCTCGCAGGGAAAAGCGGTCATCCGTATCGTCACTGCCCGCGACGCAACAAAGCTTATCGACTATCTGCGGGGTATGAACTTCGGCGTGACGACGGTAGCGGGACAGGGTGCGGAGGGTCCGGTCAGCATCATTTTTTCGGTCGTCAAGCGCAAGGACCTCAAAGACATCATCGGGGCGGTACAGCAGTACAACCCACGGGCCTTTTATTCCGTGCAGGACATCAAGCACGTCAGCGACGGGATTTTTCCCGAACCATCATCGATCATGAACATCAGGTTCCTTGAAACGTTCAGGCCTTTTCGCAAGTCGAAGTAGCACTGTTTCCGCAATAGACAGGAAATCGTATGCATCAGACACCACAGGATAAAAACATGCAATCACCGGCAGGCGGCATGCAGGAGGATGTCTCCGCCGTTACAGGCATCGAGAACGGCAGGCCTCTGCTTGACGGTGCTTCAGCGTGCCGGCAGGGGATTTCCCCGGAGTTCGATGCCGAGAAACGCATCGTATCCGACACCGGGCGGCCGATTGAAGAGCGGCTGGAAGCGTTCGAGAACATCATCGACTCCGAGGTCGGCGATACAAATCTCGTGCGGGCACGCAACCTCGAGCGCGTTACCGGAGTGCGGCAGATTTATCTTAAGTTCGACGGCAACAATCCGACCGGCACCCAGAAAGACCGCATCGCCTTTGCGCAGGCCATGGACGCGCTGCGCCGCGGGTTCGATGCGATTACAACCGCCACCTGCGGCAATTACGGAGCGGCAACCGCCCTGGCAGCATCCTATGCAGGGCTTCGCTGTCATATATTTCTTCCTGAACAGTATAAAACAAAACGGATGGATGAGATGACCGCCCTCGGGGCACTTCTGGTAAGGTCGCAGGGCGACTATGAGCACGCTGTTTCGGCGGCCCGTGAGTTTGCAGCAAAGCACGATGTGTATGATGCCAACCCCGGGGGTCCCAACACCACACTGCAGCTGAAGGCCTATGGTGAAATCGCCTATGAAATCTATGACGAGCTTCGCGACGCCCCGTATGCCGTGGCCGTACCGGTTTCGAACGGGACGACCCTGGCGGGTATTTACCGCGGGTTCCTCAGCCTGTACCGCCGCGGCAAGACTTCGCGCATGCCGATGTTTGTCGCCGGTTCCGCCCACCGAAAAAACCCCATCGTCTACTCGTATCTGAAAAATATCGACACCTGCCAGAGTCTCGATCCGGCGCGCATCAAGGAAACCGCCGTAAATGAACCCCTCATAAACTGGTTTTCGATAGACGGTCAGCAGGCGCTTGAGGCAATCCGCGAGAGCGGGGGACGGGCCTCCTGGGCCAGCGACAAGGCGATGCTTTGGTACGCCAGGCTTTTGCGCGAGCAGGAGGGGCTGAGCGTTCTGCCTGCCTCAACCGCGGGGTTGATCGCACTGCTTGAAGGGAGAGCAGGTTCCGGGTTGCCAAATGACAGGTTCGTCGCTGTTTTGACCGGGAGAAAGTGATGAGTGGGGTCCGGGACAGAGATGCGATCGTGTATTGCGAAGGTGCGTTCGCAACGCCAAACGGAAAAACGGCGCACGGGTTGGTCCGCCGGACGGCCCGCTACAGAATCCTTTCGGTAGTAGATTCCCGGCATGCCGGTAAAGACGCCGGATGGGTACTCGACCGCAGAAACAGACATATTCCGATCCACGGGGATATCGAGGAGGCATACCGGGCCGCGCAGCGTGACGGCTCCACACCGACACATCTGGTCGTGGGCCTTGCCCCGGACGGCGGCAGGCTTACGGACCGGGGCCGCGCCGATATCAGGCGCGCCGTTACCCTGGGATTGAATATCGATGCCGGCCTGCATGATTTTCTGTCTGAAGACCCTGAGCTGTCCGGTCTGGCCGCAGAAAAAGATGTCACACTTACGGATATTCGCAGGCCGCCGCCGCGAAACAGGCTTCATTTTTTTTCAGGAAAAATCGAGCAGGTCGACTGCCTCACTGTAGCTGTGCTGGGAACGGACTCGGCCGTCGGCAAGCGGACAACCGCCTGGTGGCTGGCGGATGCGTTCGATGCTGCGGGATACCGCGCTGAAATGATCGGAACCGGCCAGACTGCCTGGATGCAGGGCGCGCGGTACTGTGTTATTATCGACTCGCTGGTTAACGACTTTGTCGCAGGTGAAATCGAGCATGTGGTGTGGAGTGCCTGGAACGAGCAGCATCCCTACGTTCTGGTAATCGAAGGGCAGGGAAGCCTTATGAATCCCGCCTATCCGGGCGGCTTCGAAATTCTCGCCGCAGGCCGCCCTGATGCAGTTGTGCTGCAGCACGCACCGGCACGCAGTGACTATGACGGTTTTCCCGGCTATCGCGTGCATCCGCTGAAGCAGCAGATACAGGCGATAGAGCTGCTTTCGGGAACGCCGGTTGTGGCACTGGCCGTGAACCACGAACACATCCCGCCGGAGCGCATTTCGGAAACCTGCATGAGGCTCAGCCGGGAAACGGGTCTTCCTGCCTGCGATGTGCTTGTTGACGGTGCCGGTGAGCTGTTGCAGGCGCTTATACCATTCGCGGAGAAGAAACAGCATCGGCGATGAAAACAGCAGACACGCCGGACGGTGCATGATGAAAAGAAACTATACCGCACTGCATGACTTTCAGGTGCTTGACCGCCTTGAAATAGGTCCGGTGCGCCTGGAGGAAAAGCGCATACGTGCGGATTATACGGTTACCGCCGGTGCCCGGCGTGAAACATTCGAAGTGCAGTTCTGTTATGAGGAAAGCGTTTTTTCCGATTCGCTTCCTTCTGTGCGCAGTCTCGCCGATATGATTGCGGCGCAGGCAGCCGTCAATTACGGTCTTTTCTGCAGGGAAATCGTCTTTTGCGGATCATATGACCGCTACGACAGACGATTTCTGATGAACATGCTCGAGAATACCGCCAGGGAGATATACGTCAGCAAACTTTTGAAAGAAAACCGCTTTATTGTTGACGGCGCAGCCGCTATGCTGCCCCAGGTAAAGGATTCATATCTGCAGGCAGAGATCGTGTTCGACGGCGCTGCTGCTCAGCCTGAGCGCAGCAGCACGTCGCTCTCCCTCCCGCCCGAAACCTATGCCGTCCTTTCAAGCGGCGGCAAGGAAAGCCTGCTCAGCTTCGGTCTGCTTGATGAACTCGGGGCGGATGTCCATCCTGTTTTTACCAATGAATCAGGGCGCCACTGGTTTACGGCGCTGAATGCCTACCGCTTCTTTGCAGAGCACTATCCCGCAACGGCGCGTGTCTGGACCAATGTCGATCGTCTGTTTTCCTGGATGCTCCGCCGGCTTCCCTTTATCCGCACTGACTTCGCCCGACTGCGTACCGATTACTACCCCCTGCGGCTGTGGACGGTTGCTGTTTTCGTCTTCGGATCGCTTCCGGTACTGCTCAAGCGCGGCATCGGCAGGATCGTCATCGGCGACGAGTACGACACGACGCGCCGGCGCATGCATGCCGGCATAGCGCATTATGACGGGCTGTATGACCAGAGCATTTATTTCGATAACGCCCTTTCGCGGTACTATGCCGACAAGGGCTGGAGTATCTGTCAGTTTTCCCTGCTGCGCCCGCTTTCCGAGATGGCGATTGAAAAAATACTTGCGGAGCGCTATCCTCATCTGCAGGCGCTTCAGACATCATGTCACGCCGCTCATATCGATAACGGCCGCGCACTGCCCTGCGGCCGCTGTGAAAAGTGCTTTCGTATTATCGGCATGCTTACTGCGCTCGGCCGGGATCCCGCGAACTGCGGTTTTACCCCGGAGCAGGTCGATTCGTTTACCGCCGCAGCAGGCAGCAGGCACTTTCGTCAGGACAGGTCAGATGTCGAGCACATGCTGTATTTGCTGCAGCAGAGGGGCATTTTGCATGAGGAGCCCTCGGAGTACAAAGCCGTACCTCATCAGGAAATCATGAAACTCCGCTTTGACGGGGAGCGCTCACCAATGAATGCCGTGCCGTCGGATATCCGCCAAAAACTGCTTTCGCTTATTTTAGAGCATACCGACGGCGCTGTTGTAAAGGTCGGCCGCAGATGGGTCGATGCGGACCTGCGCAGCGACCCCGGTTTTTTGAGGCCGTATCGCTTTGCGCATACCGGCACCCCCCGTCCGTGCGGCGGCGACCGTGAGCCCAAGCGCACATTTCTGCTTGGGGAGATGCGGTGGCCGGAGGTTGCCGACTATATGAAGCGGGTCGATATCGCACTGCTGCCTGTCGGATCGATCGAGCAGCACGGGCCCCATCTGCCGCTCGATACCGATGCCCATGACGCAGACTATCTTGCCAGATCCGTCGCGCAGCAATGCCGTGACCCGAAGCCTCTGGTACTCCCGCTTGTAGCGTACGGTGTTTCCTATCACCATGAAGACTTTGCCGGAACAATCGGTATCAGCAACGAAACCCTTTCGCGAATCGTTTATGAAATCGGCATGAGCGTGGCGCGGATCGGCATTACCAAGCTGCTCATCATCAACGGACACGGTGGCAATGCCCCTTCGCTGGAACTTGCGGCCCAGATGATCAACCGCGATGCGCATATTTTCACCTGTGTCGACTCCGGGGAGACCAGCGACGCAGACATAGCACTTCTGTGTGAAACGGCCAATGATGTGCATGCCGGAGAGATTGAAACAAGTACGGCGCTGGCCGTGCGTCCGGAAGGCGTGCATATTGAGGAAGCAGAGAAATTCATTCCTGAATTTTCAAGCAGGTATTTGAACTTCAGCTCGAAGCGCAGCGTGCAGTGGTTTGCGAGAACATCGCGCATTTCAAGAAACGGTGTGCTCGGCGACCCCACGAAAGCCAGCGCTGAGAAAGGGCGTCGGATGTGGGACATTATGATCGCCAACCTTGTCGAACTGGTCGAGGACCTGCAGGGTCTCTCGCTTGATGAAATATATGAGCGGCGGTATTGAGGGCGCTGCGACGATGAAGATCAGCCACATCGAAACATGGCCGGTGAGTATGGCGCTCGAGGAGCCCTACACCATCACCTATGGAACCGTCTCGTCGGTTGACAATATTTTTATTCGTCTTGAAACAGATTCGGGCATCAACGGCTACGGATGCGCGGCACCCGAACCGGACATCACCGGCGAGACGCAGGAAGGCGTGCTGAGGGTGTTGCAAGAAATCGCCCGCCCGCTCATTGTCGGTTCCGATCCTTTGCGCCGGGAAAAAACAATGGAAGCGCTTAAAAGAAAGACGCCGCACTTCCCCTCGGTACAGGCCGCAGTCGACATGGGTCTTTTCGACATTCTCGGCAAAACTGCCGGCCTTCCCGTCTGGCGCATCCTCGGCGGCTACCGCAGCAGGATGAAAACGAGCGTCACAATCGGTATTCTGCCGGTTGATGAAACGGTCCGGTACGCACGCCGGTGGACTGCGCAGGGCTTTTCATGCCTGAAGATAAAGGGGGGCATCGACTGCGATGAGGATATCGAGCGTATTATCCGGGTGCGTGAGGCTGTCGGGCGGAGCGTCGAACTTCGCTTTGACGCAAACCAGGGATATTCCTTCGAAGAAGCCGTACGCTTTGTGAATGGCTGCTCCAGAGCGTGTCTCGAGCTTATTGAGCAGCCGACGCCGCAGGGTCAGCCGGACCTGCTCGGCAGGGTAACCGACAGCGTACCGATTCCGGTCATGGCCGATGAAAGCCTGATGGGCCTGCGGGATGCCTTCCGCCTGGCAAAGAAAAACCTTGCGGACATGGTAAATATCAAGCTCATGAAAGTCGGCGGCATCGCCGCGGCTTTGCAGATAAACGCCGTAGCGCGCTCCGCCGGGCTTGAGGCGATGGTGGGCTGCATGGATGAATCCGCGCTGGCAATCGCGGCCGGGCTGCACTTTGCCCTTTCGCGCCCCAACGTTGCTTATGCCGATCTTGACGGCCACCTCGGGCTTGTGGGTGATGCAACCGGCAGCGCGGTACGCATCAGAAACGGTGTGCTGTATCCGTCGGACCGGCCCGGTCTCGGTATTGATTCACTATAGATTTTTCAGAATACATATGTTTTGCGAACCGCAATTAAGAAGTCGACTGTTTCTCCGCACGAAACACGGATGCAGAAAACTCGGTTTGTGCACTTGGAGCAATGTCGAACAGGGGCGGCAACAATCATGAAACGAATGAGCAAAACCCGTTTAATCGAAGAAGTGCAGTCGCTGCGAAGCGAACTGCATGCTTTGCGGCAGACAGAAGAAAGCTTCAGGAAGATAAAGGAAACATTAAGCATTGTCTATGACGCTATCGACTCTACGGTCGGCGGAGTAGCGATAACGGACCCGACCGGCAGAATCATGTATGTAAACAGTTCCTTTTTGAGGATGTTTGAATATGCCGACCACAAGGAAATTGAGGGAATAAACGCCGCAGATTTATTTCCCGGAAAAGAAATACAGGTATTCAATGACGTCAGAACTATTACAGGAAGCACTACTTCACGCACGGACGAGTTTACCGTACAGCGCAGGGACGGCACCTGTTTTTTTGTGGAGGTGTCTTCGTCGGTAGTAAAGGACAGCAGCGGACAGGCTGTCGGATTAATGGCTTCATTTGTGGACATTTCCGGCCGCAAGCAGACTGAGCTCGAGCGCGATCAGCTGATAAGGAAACTTCAGGATGCGCTTGCAAACATTAAGATACTGAAAGGGCTGCTGCCCATTTGTGCATCATGCAAAAAAATCCGTGACGATCAGGGCTACTGGCACAATGTGGATTCCTATATCCATACATACGGTGGCATTGATTTTACCCACAGCCTGTGCCCTGAGTGCGCCAGCAGGCTGTATCCTGATTTGTTCGCCAAGGATGACGAAACCCGAAAAGACGGAGGTCGCGACGGCTGACATGCTGCTTTGCATGCCGCTTCATGCAAAGCATCGGGTGCCGGTTTGCGCTTCAGGTAAATTCTTCACAAAACTTCCATCAGGCTCAGGTGTTTATATTAGTGAAGGCTGTCCGGGCAGCACAGATGCACATGAAACGGGCTTGATTATTTCAGTAACGATTATGAACAAGCTGCCGGTTTTCGGTATGGAACACGGAGACATCATGGAAGAGGCATACAGCGCTGTCGCCTACGGGCTGCGGGACATCGGCCTTCCGGCCAGCACGTTTCTGGTCAAGCAGTTTCTCAGCAGAAACGATTTCGAGGGACTGCTACAGCTTCTGCAGGACACCGGCGAGCGGTGCGAGATTGCACAAGTGCTCAATGCCGGCAGGCGGCTTCGCGCACAGCAGTGAGTGACCGTCTGATGCGGAACCGCTCAGGCAGATGTCCGGGAGCCGTCTGCCTGCAGCGCATCGTCGATAATGCCCCGCAGCATCGAGCGGAACACGATCCGGTGGACCGGATACAGCCCGAACCAGTACACAAGCCCCGACAGGCCGATCGGATCGAACAGGGCGGTCTGGCGGACGATAGACGTTCCGCGATCCTCGCGCACCTCGTACTGCAGCCACGCCCGCCCCGGCATTTTCATTTCAGCATAGAGCCTGAGCAGGCTGTCGGGCTCGAGCGCTTCAACCCGCAGAAAACCGACCGTATCGCCGACCGCCAGACTGCGGCTGTCCGGGCGGCCGCGCCGGCTGCCCACGCCGCCCAGCAGCTGGTCGATCAGGCCGCGCAGGCTCCACAGCCACGTAAAGGCATACCAGCCGCGGGAGCCGCCCAGCCGGCAGATGCTTCGGAAGACCTGCTCCGCCGGGCAGGCAACCTCGGCCTCCTGAGATTCCAGCAGGCGCGAACCGAAGCGTATGCCGCCGAAGTGATCTGTCAGGCTGCGGGAGGCCAGGGCGTCGCACCAGCGTGTGCTTGCAAAATCGGCGTCCTCGTTTGCAAGCGCGCGCTCCAGGGCGGTGCGGATGCCCATGGGCCGCACGGGAAACACCTCAAGTGCCGTGCGGTCCGTAACAACCGTTGCGTTGCGCACGCCTTCGATGAGCCTTCGCCCGACGCGGAAGTACAGGGGTGTCACGAATGCCAGCCAGAGGCTTGAAAGCCATGGCGAGAGCAGCGGCACGGGGATGATGATGCGCTTCAGCCTCCGCAGGCGGGCGTACTCACGCATAATGCCCTCATAGGAGATGACATCCGCGCCGCCGATCTCGAAAATCCTGTTTTCGGCACCGTCACGGTCAAGGGCACCGAGCAGATAGCCGATGACGTCCTCGATGGCGATGGGCTGTGCAAGCGAGCGCACCCACTGCGGCGTCGTCATTACCGGCAGCTTCTGCACCAGGGCTCTGACCATTTCATAGGAAAGGCTGCCCGAGCCGATTATGATGGAGGCCCGGAACTCTGTCGTCGGCACACCCGATGCGCGCAGGATTTCGCCGACCTCCTGCCGGCTGGCAAGATGCTCGGAAAGATCGCTGCCCTCGCCGAGCCCCCCGAGGTAGATTATGCGGCGCACACGGGCCACGCGGGCGGCGTCGGCAAAGTTGCGGGCCGCGAGGCGGTCGTTTTCAGCAAACGAGCCGCGCCCGGCAAGCGAGTGCACAAGGTAATACGCCGTGTGAACACCGGCCAGGGCGGCGGCGAGCGATGCCGTGTCGAAAACGTCGCCGCGGACGACCTCGGTTTCAGGAGCAACCCGGCCCCTCAGGAATTCGGGACGGCGGACCAGGCAGCGCACGACTGCGCCTTTCCGCTCGAGCGCCGCAAGCAGCCTGCCCCCCACATAGCCGGTCGCACCGGTCAGCAGTATCAGGTTGTTATCGTCCATGAGCCTCCTTTCCGCTGCACAGGGTGTGTACGCGTTCGATATAGTCGTCGATTGCAAACTTGCGGCGCAGTCCGGCCTCGTTCATATAGCGCACTTTGCCGAACACCGGCCGCTCTTTCCAGGGCCGGTCGTGCTTGCCGAAGCACCAGGCAACGCCGGCAAAGCTGTTGGGGTCGCGCCCGTCAAGCTGATATCTGTTGTTGAGATAGAGGGCCCGGTCGAAGGCCTCTTTCGGCGAAGGGCTCCACTCCAGGATTTTCTTGCCCCAGTACATGCGCATGTACCCGTGCATGTACCCGGTGTGCACCATCTCCTGCTGCGCCGCGTTCCAGCAGCGGTCATGTGTTTGTGCCCGCTCGAGGCGGTCGAGCGGGTAGATCGGCTCGCGGGTATCACGCGCGTGCCCGTCAAGGGTTTGCAGCGCCCACGCGGGCAGGCACTCATAGGAATCGTAGCTGCGGTTGTAGTGTGCAAAGTTCATGCTGAGCTCCCTGCGCACGATCAGCTCTTCAAGGTATGCAGCAGCCCCCTTTTTACCGCTTTTTTTTATGCTCAGCGCGATAAAAACCGGGGATATCTGGCCGAAATGCAGGTAGGCTCCCAGCAGAGAGCGGCACGGGTGCGAAGGGTCGCGGGCCCGATCGGCATACTCCTCAAGCTGTGTATCGATAAATGCCGAAAGGTGTTTTTCAGCCTGTGCCGTACCGCCGCGCATCAGCGGAGAGGCCTTCACCGACCGGTCGATATCCAGGGCGTCAAGAATGCTGTCCCGCTTCGTGCATGCGAGGCTGTCGAAGCGCATGCCGAGAGAATCGCGTTTGAGACGCGTTGTTTTCAGCGGAACCACAAAGGTATCGATGTGCTTTGAGACTTTCGGCCGAAACGTTGCAGCGCTGAATTCTTCGTGCGGTGAGGCGGTATCGACCGGAACGACCACATCCGACTCGACCTGTACCACCGGACAGGCCGCCCTGTCCGCAAAGCGCGCGCGCCACTGGTTCTGAATTTTCAAATACCCCCTGTCGACGACCGTCAGTACGGCATCGCGCGACAGTTCCGCAGCGCCCTCGTCAGGCGAAACGTTTCTGAGCACCAGCTGAATGCCCCGCCTGTGCAGCGCGGCATGTGTTTCCCGGAGCCCGTCGAGCATAAAGGCATAGTGCCTGAGGTTTGCTTCGGGAAACGAGCCGGTAAGCCCGAAAAAGACAAGCAGGGGCTTTTGAAGATCGTTGGCCTGCCGGGCGGCATACTCGAGCGCCGGATTGTGCCGGGCGCGCTGAGATGCCTGCATCCAGTACAGCACATAGCGCCCACTGACCGGCGGGCGGTTTTTTACAACCGAAATGCGTGCGGGTTCGATCATAAGCACACGACTTCAGAAAAAAATGTAGCAACCCACGGCTTTCAGCCCGTGCGATCCGAAAAGCCTTGAGCGATTCGGGGAGAAAGCCGAGGCCAGCGCAATTCACAGCATGGCACAGCCCGGTATCACGATACAAGAACGGCCACGACAGAGCGTGGCCTTCCAGCAAAGGTGATAGTATTATTCCGGCGAAACGCGCTTTGTCGCGTCAGAATCCTTTCGGAGATCATGGCTCTAGCATTGATTCAAATGTAAATCACCGTTTTTGAGGTGAGGATGATAACTC
The DNA here is from genome assembly GCA_964518865.1 of uncultured Thermodesulfobacteriota bacterium. Lineage (GTDB taxonomy): Bacteria > Desulfobacterota > WTBG01 > CAIYCZ01 > CAIRTM01 > JANQGV01. Next base: position 869 of record CAZFIB010000046.1, on the reverse strand, counting down.
TTCAGGGAGACAGCCTGCCCACCGCACTCCTGCGGGCCGGGATGCTCACTTCTGGCTGTAGCCTGCCAGCGGCTCATAGCGGATGTTGAAGAACACCGTCACATTTTCCCGTTTGTTCGTGATCAGCTCCAGGTCCGGCCGAATGGGACTGCCCGCGTCGGCGGCAAGTGTTTCTATGACGGCAGCCTCACCTGCAGGAACCGTAACGTCGAAATCTCTGGCAACCCACTTGCTCTCATCGGTCCAGTAGCCGATACGCACCGTGTGATCGCCGGGCGTTACCCGCAAGCCCTGATCATCGTGAAAAAAAACGCTGAAAATACCCTTTATCAGAAAAACGGGCAGCAGGGTGATAATCAGGAATATTTTTACGGCAGGAGGGGCGTCGATGTCCATGGACGAGCTCCCGCTGTCTTCTGCATAGTAGCCGTCGATCATAAACACGGAGGCATCGAGAACTCCCTGGTATTTTATGATGCCGTGCGGTGCTGTGCGAGGCGGCATGACGTAGTCCGGCAGGCTGCCTTTTGTCTGCGCAAACGCACAGGTGTTGCCCAGAATGGTTACGGCAACAAATAATGCTGCACCGTGAAACAGGGGCTTTTTCAGCATGGTCTGTCGAATCTGCTGTACCGGATACACTATATTTTGTAGCATAGTTATGCCCGGCATACAAGATAGTATATATAAATAGTTTTTATAAATTAAACACTATGAAAAAGCTTTCTGTATTTTCGATAGTTATGCTGAAAAACTTAACTGATATTTAACTTCGTGATTATTATCGATTAATGAAAAATTGAAATACTAATAGTTAGTGTCTGAACGAAAACTTATATTGAGTAGATTTGACAGCGTGAAAACGCGAA
>CAZFIB010000045.1:0-35046 GCA_964518865.1 uncultured Thermodesulfobacteriota bacterium | reverse complement strand
AGCTCACCGGATACGGGTGCGATATTGGTGGAGCATCTTCTGTAGGAGACCGCTGAGCGGGCGAATTTCGCGACCGGAGGTCGCTCCTGCAAATGAAAGCACGAAACACATTCAAAGTACGAATGTGCGGAATCAAAAACACCTGTCATTTTGAGCACGTGACTCCGGTCGGTGCCGGGGTTATTCATGTAATGAACATATATGCACAAGAAAATGTATGAATTGCGTTTGTATTTGGTCATACGCCGGGATATAAATGCTAAAGGATAGCGCAGTGCAACCGATATGAAAAATGTATAGTACTACCAGAACCCGCATGTGGGACACGACTATGGCAGATAAAATCGAAGGTGTTTTCCTGTACGAAAAAGAGTCTAAAATAGGTACCGGATCAACTGAAAAAAAGGTCCGGCACCAGATGTACTGCCTGGCACGGGAAATCGACGATAATGTGGTGGAAGTCCGCTATCTGGGCAAAGACGATACGCCCCTGGAGGACGCCGAGAGGATACCGAAAGATGTTTTTGTGCGGACATTCACCTTTCAGCCGTATTACTTTGAAAAGAAAAAAGCTGATAAGGAGCATCAGGACAAGCAGGTCAACAAGCATATTGCCATCGCCGAACAGCATGCCAAAAAGAAGGAATTTTTCAGTGCCGAATACGAGTTTAAAAACGCCCTGAAAATAGACGAGAAAAACCTGCGGGCAAATTTCGGGATCGGCAATGTATACCTGCAGATGGGTGAAAAACAGAAGGCAAAAGATATCTTTGTCAAAATATCACAGATCGAGGCGATATTTGAAGAGGAAAACAAGCATTTTTTCAATGAATGCGCTATTCAGCTCAGAAAGCAGAGCCTCTTCGATGAATCGATCGATTATTATTCCAGGGCCATCAAGCTTTCGCCCAATGACGAACATCTGTGTTTTAACCTTGCCCGCGCCCACTTTGAAAAGGGCGATGCTGTGCTGGCCCGCGAAACAATTTATAAAGCCCTTTCCATCAAGCCTGATTTCAAGGAGGGCAAGGCCCTGCTGAGCTATATCGACCAGAAAACCGCAGGCGTTTCTCCGGAAGAAGAAAAGCAGGCTTCCGAATAGATCATCAGGATGCCGTCCCCGAATCACAGCAGCCGTTCCCTGATGAACTCATCTGCGCAGGCCTGCGCCCGTATTTCGCCGGACTCACCGCGGCACACGATTCGCACCGTCGCCGGCTCTTCGTTATCAATGTCGCTGTAGCGGATACACAGGGAGGCGGCCAGACGCAGCTCCTCGATGCTTTCCGTGCCGCCCGGCACGAGAACCGTGGGGCCCGGTATGTGCTCCAGGGTGAGCACCGCATCCTCCGGACGGCTCAAACGCTCCAGACGCTCGTTTTCGCTTTTTTTGCGCCCTATAATCACCTTTGTCGATTCGCTGAGCCTCAGGTGTCTTCCCAGGCTCAAAAGTTCCAGGTCGCGTCGTGAGGGGGTGCCGGCATGGGAGAACAGATCGCGAAGCCGGGCGGCATATCCCCGGTCGGTCAGCAGGCAGCCCCCGGCGGGCTCCGGAAAAAAAGAAAGTCCGAACTGCCGGGCAAGCTCGAGCTGGGGCTTGCGCGTGCGGCCCTGAAGGGCCAGAAGCCTGTTCCTGTCGATCAGCCCCTGCTTTTCGGGAAGTGTTTCGGCAAGCAGCTGTGCGCTCAGCGGACGCACGATATAGTTCTCAAAACCCGAGTGCCGAGCAACCGTCCTGAGAGAGTTTTTGTTTTGTGACATGCGGCGCTCACCGAGAACTTCACCGGAAAACACAAAGTCGGCCTGCTCCTGCCGCATGATCGCTCCGGCCTCACGGAACATGAGGGCGTGGCAGTCGATGCAGGGGTTCATGTTGCGGCCGAACCCGTACCGCGGATTTTTAAGCATGGCCAGATGCGCGTCGGTAATGTCGACGATTTTGAGGGTCAGGCCGAGCTGCCCCACCGCTTTTTTTGCCGTCTGAGAGCCGAAAAACGGAGTCACAAAACAGACGGGAATGATGCGTATGCCCTGCTGCTGCAGCACGCAGACGGCGAGAATGCTGTCAAGGCCGCCTGAGAAGAGGCCGATTCCGGTAGGCATAGGGTAGTCCTTTTGCAGAAATCAGTACAGATTATATGTATCCTCTGCTCACCTATAATGCCATATGAGCGCTGACAGTCAACCGTCATTAGGTATGGTCAAACAGTGATCAGAAAACAACGGGCATTGGGTTCAGGGGGCAAAGGAGCCTCGATGTGTGCCGGACCCTGCAGCATAATGACAATGCCTCTGCGATTTTGCTTGCCAGGCGAAGGTCAGTCTCATTTTGACATTTTTGAACCCTCTGGTATAGTTTCAGGGATATTCGCTTGTTATTGATGTGTTGAACAGATTTTTTCAGACTGCACTATTGCATGGCCCGACCGTTTACAGTTATCCATCCCATAACCCGTCTCGTGCTCGGCGGGGCGCAGCAGAACACCATGGAAACCTGCGCCGGTCTGGACCGGCGCAGGTTTGCAGCTGAAATCGTTTCCGGTCCCGAAACCGGCACCGAAGGCGAGATCATTACGGAGGTGCGCCGCCGCGGCATTCCGCTCACCATACTGCCCGAGCTGGTCAGGCGTCCGAGCCCGGTAAGGGATTTTCAGGCGCTCACTGCACTGACGCGCCTGTTCAGGCGCACCCGACCGCATATCGTACACACCCACAGCTCCAAAGCCGGCATGCTGGGACGCTGGGCCGCACGGCGCGCCGGCGTGCCCGTAATAGTGCACACGGTTCACGGATGGGGACATAACGACCGGCAGCCTGCGCTGCTGAGACGTTTCTACATCCGCCTGGAACGCATGACCGCCCGCATTACCGATAAGCTGATCGTGGTATCGGAACGCAACGCCGAAAAAGGTCTCGGTGACGGTATCGGCGAACCCGAGCGCTATGTTACCGTGCACAGCAGTATTCGCATTGACGACTTTATGCATGCCGACGGTGACACCGCGGCCCTGAAGGCCGAGCTGGGTCTTGATCCGCAGAGGCCGGTGGTCGGGACGGTGGCGCGGCTTTCCCGGCAGAAGAATCCGGCTGATTTCATCCGCCTGGCTGCAAACGTCAGAGACATGTTGCCCGGGGTTCAGTTTCTTTTTGTCGGTGACGGTCCTCTGCGCGCGGAAACCGAAGAGCGTATTGAGGCCATGGGCCTGGCAGGCTCGGTCGTGCTCGCCGGTCTGCGCACGGATATTCCCGCTGTTCTGCAGTGCCTGGATGTATTCGTCCTGACATCCCTGTGGGAGGGCCTGCCGCGCGTTATTCCCCAGGCCATGGCTGCGGGTGTGCCGGTTGTCGCCAATTGTGTCGACGGGGTCGCTGAGGTGATCCGTAACGGTGAGAACGGCTTTACGGTAGCGCCCGGCGCAACGTCTGCCATGGCAGGGCTGGTTGTACGGCTGCTGCGCGATGCCGGGCTCCGCAGTCGCCTGCAGGAGCAGGGCCGCGCTACCGCGCTGGCCGGCTTTTCGCTTGACGCCATGATCGGCCGGATCGAGGCCGTGTATACCGAACTGCTTACGGCTGCCGGAATCACCACAGCATAAAAATATTTTGACATTTCATGCATTTTTTAAATATAATAAAAAATTACATTTTTTATTAATTTCTCCGGAGGACAGCCGCAATGGCTCGTATAACTGTTGAAGATTGCTTGAAGAATATTGAAAATCGCTTTGTCCTTGTGCATATGGCCAACATCCGCACCCGGCAGCTGCTCAAAGGCTCCCAGCCCCAGATTCATGCGCCCGGCAACCGGGAGGTTGTTCTGTCTCTGCGGGAGATCGCCGATGCCAAAGTGTATCTTAACGATGAGACGAAACAAAAGCTCGGAGACGGCGGCTACCTGGATTCTTCGGAATAGAGCGCCGGCATCCGCTCGAGCGGTTGTGACGGATGAGTACAGAAGAGATTGAAAAAGAATTTACCGACGCATCCGAGCTTATGCGTCGCTGCGGCCGCGATTGCGCCCCGCGCCTTCAGGAAGCTGCAGAGCGTATGATCGACTGCTTTGACCGAGGCAACAAAGTGCTGCTGTGCGGCAACGGCGGCAGCGCGTCTCAGGCCCTTCACTTTGCCGCTGAACTCGTCAACAAGCTGGCCGTATACCGGCGGGCGCTGCCGGCCGTGGCGCTGCCGGCCGACCCGGCGGCTCTTACCAGTATCGGCAACGATCTTTCCTTTAATCAGATTTTTTCACGCCAGGTCGAGGCGCTGGGCCGTCCGGGGGATGTTTTGTGGGCCCTGAGCACGAGCGGGCGCTCTCAAAACATTATCGAGGCCTGTGAGGCTGCCGGCCGGGCCGGGCTTTTCACCGTGTGCTGTACCGGTGCGCACGACAGCCCTCTCGGCTGCATGGCGGAGATATGCCTTCCGGTGCCGTCGGACTGCACAGCCCGCATACAGGAAGTACATTTGTGTTTCGGTCATTCGGTCTGCCGGCTTATAGAGAGGCACTATGCGCAAGCCTGTTGAGAATGAACAGGGGGGATATGTGGTATGGCCAGGTTCATCACCGTATCCATAGATTCGCTCACGCTGAACGTGCGCCTTCATGATACGCCCACCGCGGATGCGGTCTGGAACGCGCTGCCGTTTGACGCAGACGCCCGGACATGGGGGGATGAGATTTATTTTGCCATACCCGTCAGCGCGGATATGGAGGGCGATGCTGCCGAAACCGTCGGGATCGGAGACGTTGCCTACTGGCCGAGCGGATCGGCTTTCTGCGTGTTTTTCGGCCCCACACCGGTGAGCAAACCGGGTGAGATACGTCCCGCGAGCGCGGTCAATGTTTTCGGCCGGGTGGAGGGTGATGTCTCGGCGCTGCGGCAGGTGGCTGACGGCACGGCGGTCCGGGTCGGGCGGGCGGATGCATGAGCGGTGTGTCGCGTCGGGCAATACTTTTTTTTTCCACGGGCTTTTACAGCGGCTATGCGCCCTTCGCCCCGGGAACCTTCGGAACGGCTGTTGCCGTGCCGCTCTATGCGCTGATTGTACGGCTGCACCCGGCACTGTCGCTGGCAATAACCTGCGCCGTTATCGCGGCGGCGTTTCCGCTGTCGGAACTGACGGAACGCTATCTCGGCCGCAAGGATCCGCCGCAGGTCGTAATCGATGAAATCGCCGGATATCTCGTGACGATGCTGTCGTTTCCGCCGGACTGGCGATATCTCGCCGCCGGCTTTGTCGTGTTTCGCATCATGGATATCGTGAAACCCTATCCGGCCGACAGAATCAACCGCTCGGTTCGCGGCGGGCCGGGTATTGTCCTTGACGATATTGTAGCGGGCATATACGCAAATCTCATCCTGCAGGCGCTCCGCCTGTGCGGCATGTGAGCGGTTCCGCACGAGACCGAGGCGCGAACACCGAACCACCCTCATGTGAGACCATGCAGCGTGATTGAAATCATTCTTGTCGGCGACGAACTCATTTCAGGAAGCACGCTGGATCAAAACGCGAATTTTATCGCACGGCAGCTGTATGCCCAGGGTCACGAGGTGCGGCGGATAACCGTTGTCGGAGACGGCACCGAGGACATCGTGCGGGCGCTTCGCTCCCCCCTGCCTGATACGCGTTTTATAATAGTGACCGGCGGCCTTGGTCCGACCGACGATGACCGGACCGCGGCGGCCGCCGCTGCGGCCTTCGGCAGGCATATCAGACTCAACGACGAGGCGCTGGGGCTGATGCAGCAGCGCTTTGCGGAGCTGGGCCGCTCGATGAATGAGGCCAACCGCAAGCAGGCCATGCTGCCGGAGGACTGCCGCGTGATTCCGAATCCCGTCGGTACGGCCTGCGGCTTTATCGTTCAGTCTGCAGCCCTGAATGCTGTTTTTCTGCCCGGTGTTCCCGAGGAGACCCGGGCGATCACCGAGTCGTTTTTAACGGGCTATATCCGCGAGGGCACCGGCGACCGCACCTTCGTGCGCAACAAAACACTCAAGGTGTTCGGCCTGTGGGAGTCCGCCATACATGAAAAGCTCGCAGGCGCTTTGCCGGAAGGCGGCAGCGTGACGCTCGGCTTTTATCCGCAGTATCCCGAAGTGAGCCTGCGGCTTTCGGCCCGCGGCAGCGATCCCGCTGCCATAGAGCGCGAACTGGAGGCCTTTCAGGCTGTTTTGTATGAGCGGCTGGGAGACAGCATCTATGCCGACAACGACCGCATGCTCGAGGATGTCGTGGGTGAGCTGTTGAAAACACGCGGCGAGACCGTTGCGGTTGCCGAATCGTGCACCGGCGGGCTCATAAGCAACCGCCTGACCAACGTGCCGGGCAGCTCGGCATACCTTGACCGGTCGGTGGTCGTGTACAGCAACCGCTCGAAAGAGGAACTGCTGCAGGTGCCCGGACCGACGCTGACTCGATACGGGGCGGTCAGCGAGCAGACCGCCCGAAGTATGGCGGAGGGGGTCCGGCGGCTGGCTGACGCAACGTATGGTGTCGCCGTGACCGGTATCGCCGGCCCCGACGGCGGCAGTGCCGAAAAACCGGTGGGAACGGTGTGGGTTGCCGTGTCCTCGGAAAAAGAACTGTCGGCCACACGGCACCGCTTCACCGGCGGACGTGAAAAGATCAAGCTCATGAGCTCGCAGACGGCCCTGAGTGCACTGCGCCTGCAGATTCTGAAGCAGGCCGCGGATTGACAAAGGCGGATGCCTGTGATAGCTCTACTCAATGCCTGAGCATCGTGGCGCATGGAAACACTGAGAACCTTTATTGCTCTTGACATGCCCCCCGCGCTGCGGGAAAATCTTGCGCACCTGCAAAGCAGGATGTCCGCCTCGCTTGCTGGCATCCGCTGGGTGCGTCCCGAGGCCGTGCACCTGACGCTGAAATTCCTGGGCTCGGTGCGCGAGGACCGCGTGGGGGATGTCTGCGCCGCGCTGCATGAGGCGGCGGCCGGCATACCCGGATTCAGCATGTCAGTCCGGGGCCTCGGCGCATTTCCCAACATTCGCAACGCCAAGGTCGTCTGGGTCGGCATCGACGAACACAAGACGCTTCTGCAGCTGCACGGCGCCCTTGAACAGTCGCTCGAACAGCGGGGGTTTTCCCGTGAAGCCAGGCCGTTTTCGCCGCACCTGACGCTCGGGCGGGTGAAGGACGCGCGCATCCGCAGGGATCTGCACCGGTTTCTCGCCGAGCACGGCGATGAGACGCTGGGCACCCACGACATCGATCGAATATCCTACATCAGGAGTGAGCTGTATCCGACCGGTCCCGAATATACATGTATTGAAGGCATAGCGTTAGCAACCAGCACATAAGCGGAGGTGAACATGGCCAAAGAGGAAAACAACAGGCAGCGCGCCATTGAAATGGCGGTCAGCCAGATTGAGAAGCAGTTCGGCAAGGGTGCGGTCATGCGCCTGGGCGAAGACGGGACCCTGGTCGACAACGTGGCAGCGATTCCCACCGGGTCGCTCAGTCTCGATATCGCGCTGGGCGTGGGAGGCATACCGCGCGGGCGTGTCATCGAGATATTCGGGCCCGAGTCGTCGGGCAAAACCACCCTGGCGCTGCATGTGGTCGCCGAGGCGCAGAAGCTGGGCGGCGCAGCGGCCTTCGTGGATGCCGAGCACGCCCTTGACGTGTCCTACGCGCGCAATCTGGGCGTCAGGACCGACGAGCTGCTGATATCGCAGCCGGACAACGGAGAGCAGGCCCTGGAAATCAGCGAGGTGCTGGTCAGGAGCGGTGCCCTGGACGTGCTGGTCATCGACTCGGTGGCGGCGCTTGTTCCGCGGGCCGAGATCGAGGGTGATATGGGAGACTCCCACATGGGGCTGCAGGCACGGCTTATGTCACAGGCCCTCAGGAAGCTGACCTCGGCCATCAGCAAGTCGAAAACCGCCGTCATCTTCATAAATCAGATCCGTATGAAAATCGGTGTTATGTTCGGCAATCCGGAAACAACCACCGGCGGCAATGCCTTGAAGTTCTACTCTACCATCAGGATGGACATCCGCAAAATCGGTCTCATCAAGGACGGCGATCAGGTCAGGGGCAATCGCACCAGGGTCAAGGTGGTCAAGAATAAAATCGCTCCCCCGTTCCGCGAGGTCGAGTTCGATATAATGTTCGGCGAAGGTGTTTCGCGCTACGGCGACATTCTCGACATGGGTGTTGCACACGGAATCGTTGAAAAAAGCGGTGCCTGGTTTTCCTATAACGGTGAGCGGCTCGGACAGGGCCGGGAAAATGTCAAAACGTTTTTAAAGGAAAACCGGGACATTAGCGAAGCAATCGAGCATGCCGTGCTCGAAAAAGCAGGACTTGTGCGCACAGAGCCGGAGGCGCCGGGAGGTGATGAGCAGCAGCAGGGCTGACGGTGATGATCAGCCCCGGAAAGCCAGGGCGGCCGCATACCGATATCTGGCGGGCCGGCCCCACAGCGCGGCGGAGCTCCGGCGCAAGCTTGTCCGCCGGAAGTTCGACGAGCCTGTCGTCGACGAGCTTATCGGGCAGCTCAGCAGGCAGGGTTACCTCGATGATGAAGCTGTTGCCCGGCGCTGGGCGGAGCAGCTGGTCGAGCATAAACACTGGGGGCCGGCGAAAGTCGCCGCCTATCTTGCGCGCCGCGGCATAGATGCAGGTATCGTGGCGCGCGTTCAGCAGGAGGTATGGTCGGCACGCGACGAGGAGGATGTTGCGCGCAGCGCCCTTGAAAAGCGCTTTCGGCCAGGCGCGTCGACAGGCACCCCCGCTAAAGCGGCGGCTTTTCTTGCCGCGCGCGGTTTTTCGGCGGAGGTCGTGTACCGGGTTGCCTGCCGGGGTGACGAGCAAGGGCCGGAGTAAACTATTAGTTGCTTTTTATCCGGGTCCACCGCTTTTGGCGGTCTGATCCGAAAAGATTTAGACGTTTTGGGGAGGAGCCAGGCTGGTATCTGCAGCAGGAGTCATGCCTTTCTTTGCGTGTCCAGAGAAAGATATGGCCAAAGAAAGGACACCCGTTTGCCCGGCCCGCCTCCGGCGGGTACCCCCGCTAGAGCCGTGCGCTGCGGCGGGCCGAAAACCCGCTGCGCTCAGGCAGTTCGGCCCTTCGATCCGCAGCACACGGTTCGGGCCCGGCACGGTCAAAATGGGACCCAGGGAATTGATGGCCTCCCAACGGGGGCCATCTTGAAGTTTCGCCAGTTGGGCGAGGATACTTTACTGCGGTTTATACTACGACACTATCTGGATACGGACAGGACATGAAATCGTCAAAAGACATCAGGCAGCAGTTCATCGACTACTTCGCCCGGCACGGGCACAGCGTAGTGGAAAGCTCGCCCCTCATACCACAGAATGATCCCACGCTGCTGTTTACCAATGCCGGCATGGTGCAGTTCAAGGACGTGTTTCTCGGCAGCGAGCAGCGTCCCTACAGCCGTGCAACATCGTCCCAGAAGTGCATGCGCGCCGGGGGCAAGCACAACGACCTCGAAAACGTGGGTCACACTGCCCGCCATCACACCTTTTTCGAGATGCTGGGAAACTTCTCTTTCGGAGACTATTTCAAACGCGACGCCATCAACCTGGCCTGGGAATTCATGACCGGCGTTCTCGGCCTGCCTGCAGAGCGCCTGTGGGTCACCGTTTTTGAGGAGGATGACGAGGCCCACGGGCTCTGGAGCGCTGTTCCCGGTGTGATGTCCGAGCGGATCGTGCGCATGGGAGCGAAAGACAATTTCTGGTCAATGGGTGACACCGGGCCGTGCGGCCCCTGCTCCGAAATATTGATCGACCAGGGCCCGGAATTCAGCTGCGGCCGCCCCGACTGCCGGGCGGGCTGCGATTGCGACCGGTACCTGGAACTCTGGAACCTTGTGTTCATGCAGTATGACAGGGACGGGCAGGGCACCTTGTCGCCGCTCCCGCGACCCAGCATCGATACCGGTATGGGGCTCGAGCGGGTGTGCGCGGTGCTGCAGAACGCGAAGAGCAACTATGATACCGACCTGTTTCAGCCGCTTATCGGAATGGTCGAGAACATGTGCGGCAGGGCCTACGGCAGCGATGCCGGCCATGACATGTCGATGCGGGTAATAGCCGATCACAGCCGGGCTGCAACTTTTTTGATAGCCGACGGCGTTCTGCCGTCCAACGAAGGCCGCGGCTACGTGCTGCGCAGAATCATGCGCCGCGCCGCACGCCGGGGCAGGCTGCTGGGAATCGAGCAGCCGTTTCTGCATGAAACAGCCGCGGGCGTAGCCGATCAGATGGGCAATGTTTACCCCGAAGTGCGCCGGTCGCTGGACTTCATTCAAAAGGCCATTCTGAACGAGGAGCGGAGCTTCTCCCAGACGCTGGCTGCGGGGCTGAAAATTCTTGAAGATGAGATGCGCGCGCTGAAGCAGCGCCCGGAATCGACCCTGCCGGGAGAAACGGTTTTCAGGCTCTATGACACCTACGGATTTCCGCCGGATCTTACCCGCGACATTGTCCGCGAGCAGGACCTGAAAATCGATGAGCACGGGTTCGAGCGTGCCATGCAGAACCAGCGCGAGCGGGCCCGACGCGCCTGGAAGGGGTCGGGGGAACAAAAAATAGCCGAGGTGTACCGCCGGGCTGCCGAGGAGGCCGGCCCCACTGTTTTTCACGGCTATGACACACACTCCGTCGAGACGCGCATTGTCAAACTGCTGCGCGGCGGATCGTTTGCGGACGAAGCTGCAGAGGGTGACGAGGTGGAGATAATCACGGCTGAAACCCCCTTTTACGGTGAGTCCGGCGGGCAGGTTGGCGATACGGGCCATGCTGAGGGGGACGGGTACACGCTTTCAATACGCGCTGCCGCAAAACCTCTTGAAGGGCTGATCGTTCATCGGGCAGCGGTAACACGCGGGCGGGTTCGAAGCGGCGATGCCGTGCGCCTGTACGTGGACACACAAACGCGCCTGACGACCGCTGCAAATCACACCGCAACACACATTCTGCACGCCGTGCTGCGTTCACACCTGGGCCCGCATGTCAAACAGGCGGGATCACTCGTCAGTCCCGAGCGGCTCAGGTTCGACTTTACCCATTTCGAGGGGCTCAGCAGGGATGATATACGGGCTGTCGAGGATGCCGTCAATGAGCGCATCCGGGAAAACACGCCGCTGAGCGTCGACGTGCTTTCCCGGGACGAGGCTGTCGAGCGGGGCGCTACAGCGCTGTTCGGCGAAAAATACGGTGATGAGGTGCGCGTTGTGGGCATAGGCGACTACAGCATGGAGCTGTGCGGCGGCACGCACACGCAGGCTACCGGCGACATCGGGCTTTTCAAGATCGTCGGCGAGAGCGCGGTGGCTGCCGGTGTCAGACGCATAGAGGCGGTAACCGGCGAGTCTGCCTGCCGCCTGGTCAGGCAGCAGGAGGAGCTGCTTGATAGCCTGGCCGGTATGCTGAAAACGGAGTCCGGCGGCATCGCCGGCCGCATTGAACGCCTGCTGGCGTCCCAGAAAGAGATGGAAAAGGAAATCGAGCGTCTCAACGCTCGTCTGCTTTCAGGTCAGGCCGGATCGGTGCTCGACCGGGTACGTGAAGTCGGCGGCATCAAAGTGCTGCCGGTTCGACTGGACGACAGGGACCCGAAATCGCTGCGCAGCTACGGCGATCAGCTGCGTGACCGCCTTGGATCCGGTATCGTCGTCATCGGTGCGGCGCACGGCGGAAAGGCGCACCTGCTGGTCATGGTCTCCGATGATCTGACCGGAAAAATTTCTGCCGGCGAGATTATACGGGAAACGGCACCGCTGCTCGGCGGCAAAGGCGGCGGCCGGCCGGACATGGCACAGGCCGGCGGCAGGGATGCCGACCGGCTTGACGAGGCTCTTGACCGGGCGGTTGCACTGGTGCGGGAAACCGTTTCCGTAAGCGGGTAGGCACGAGTCTCAGGAGCCGGCTGCTTCGGTGCCGGCCCGGCCCTGCTGCGTATCGCCGGACGCTGTTCCTGATGCGTGCAGCTCGAGCAGCGCCATAGCTTCCGGGGCGTAATCGCCTTCAGGGTATCGTTTCAGAAGCAGCTTGAGCACTCCGCATCCCCTGGCGACATCTTCAGACTGAATGAGGGCTTCCGCAAGGTAAAACAGCGCTTTGTCCTTCTGAACCGAATACGGATAGTATTTCAGCACCGTGCTGTAGCGGTCTGCAGCCCCCGTGTAATTGCCTTTTTTAAAGTAAAATTTAGCGACAAACATCTCATGGGCTGCTATGCTGGCCTTGGCGTTGGATATTCGGCAGAGCGCTTTTCCTGCATACGGGCTGGTGGGGTAGAGGTCGACCAGAAGCTGAAACTGCTCGACCGCCTCCCGGGCGGATGTCTGGTCGCGGTCTACCGTCAGTATCTGGGCATAGTGGGTCAGGCCGGTCATGTAGATGCTGTAGGGAACATGGGGATTGCTCGGGTGCAGCCGCCGAAAGTTTTCGAAGTAGTGAACGGCCTGTGCAAACTCGTCTTTGTGAAAGTGCGCGTCGCCGAGCCTGAGCTCGGCCAGAACCGCAAAGGGGCTCAGGGGAAACTTTTCGCGCAGCTCTTCAAAGGCCGGGATGGCATCGAAATAATTGCGACGATTGAACAGGGTCATGGCTTTTTCGTAATACTCCTGATCGGTGCGCCCCTGCTTCTCCACCGGCGCGGAAGCGCAGGCAAGCACGAGCGGCAGCAGGGCTGTACACAGTAGTATCAGCTTTTTCATACAGTATCCGCCTTTTTCGTATGGGTTGTGATTGAACCGGACGATATGACGAGTGCATATCGCCGTTTTGGTTTTTTTGAAGTGCTGTTATACTGCCACGAAGCGCTTCATGTTGTCAAGCGCGGAAAGATGGACATACCGGGAGGTGTCAATGGAAGACCTTGTAGCCGTCATACTGGCGGCAGGGAAGGGAACGCGCATGAAATCGAGCCTGGCAAAGGTTTTGCACCCGTTGTGCGGTATTCCCATGCTCAGCTATCCCGTGAGAGTTGCCCGGGAAATCGGTACCAGCCGCATTGTCGTTGTCGTCGGGCACCAGCGCGAGGCTGTTCAGTCGGCCTTTGAAAGCGAAAACGTTCTGTATGCCGTTCAGGACCGGCAGCTCGGTACCGGACACGCGGTTGCCGCTACCGGGGGGCTGCTGAAGGGGTTCGACGGTGATGTGCTCATTCTGTGCGGGGATGTCCCGCTGATTACAGCGGCGACTCTCAAAGGGTTTCTTGACGGTCACCGCAGCGCTGACGCGGCGCTGAGCGTGCTGAGCGCTGAAATCGCCAGCCCCTACGGCTACGGACGTATCGTGCGCAACAGCCAGGGCGGGCTTGAGCGGATCGTGGAAGAGCGCGACGCGACCGCCGAGGAGCGGGCTGTGCGGGAAATCAATACGGGCATCTACTGCTGCAGGGCGCCGTTTCTGTTTGACGCCCTCAAGCAGATCAGGCCGGACAACGATCAGGCTGAGTACTATCTGCCCGATATCGTCGGCATCGGTATCAGGTCGGGCCGGCGCGTACGCGCCGTTCTGCAGGACTGCTTTTCCGAAGCGCGCGGTATAAACGACAGGGTTGATCTTGCCGAAGCCGAACGGATTCTCAGGCGCAGAATTCTTGACGAGCACATGCGCGCGGGCGTAACCGTCATCGATCCCGACTCGACCTATATTGAAAACGACGTTATCATCGGTTCCGATACGATCATCTATCCCAACACGATCATACGCGGCACATCGAAAGTCGGTTCGGGATGCATTATCGAAATCAACTGTTCGATAAACCATGCGGATATCGGAAATAACGTGCATATACGCTCCTCGTGTGTTATAGATGAAAGCTGTATCAGCGATGATGTCAACATCGGCCCCTTTGCCCATCTGCGCCCGAGAACCGTTGTCGAAAGTGGTGCGGTGGTCGGTAATTTTGTAGAGATCACCCGAACGCGCATCGGCCGCAATTCGCGGGCCTGCCACTTGAGCTACCTCGGCGACAGCGTTATCGGAAAGGGGGTCAATATCGGAGCCGGTGCGATTACCTGTAATTTCGACGGATCACGCAAACAGCAGACCGTTATCGAGGACGGCGCATTTATCGGCAGCAACGCTTCCCTGGTTGCGCCGGTTCGGATCGGCAGGGGCAGTGTTGTTGCGGCCAGCTCGGCCATCACGCGGGATGTGCCGGCACAGTCCCTGGGAGTTGCGCGCGGCAGACAACGCGTGTATGAGGATGTTCCGGAGCGGGAGAAAACGAAGGCGGGAAAGAAATAACAAACGGTGCCGCCGCAGGACCACTGGAGTCCGCCGGTGCTTTCATGCGAGACAGGGTGAACGGGTATGTGCGGTATTGTCGGATATGTCGGGCCCAGGGCGCCGGGAGACGTGCTCATCGAAGGATTGAAGCGGCTTGAGTACCGCGGGTACGACTCGGCCGGCGTGGCCCTGCTCGATAACGGTACGATTTCGGTGTGCCGCTGCGAGGGGAAGATTGCAGCGCTTGAGAAGCGCCTGGCCGGCGAGCGCCTGAGCGGTCATATCGGTATCGGGCACACGCGCTGGGCAACGCACGGGCGGCCTTCGGAGACCAATGCGCACCCGCATCTGTTCGAAGGCATCGCCGTGGTTCATAACGGCATAATAGAGAACTACCTCGAGCTGAAGCAGATGCTTATCGGCGAGGGGGATGCCTTCAGTTCGGAAACCGACAGCGAGGTGCTCTCACACCTTTTTGTGCGCTTTGCAAAAAAAGGCGTGTGTCTGGCAGATGCCGTGCGCGCCGGCCTTGCCATGGTGCGGGGATCCTACGCAATTGCCGTGCTGAGCGAGCGCGAGCCGGATGTCCTGGTCGCTGCCCGCAATGAAAGCCCGCTGATACTGGGGGTGGGCGACGGGGAGAATTTTATCGCATCGGACATCCCGGCGATTCTTTCCCATACACGCTCAATGGTCTTTCTTGACGACGGTGAACTGGCTGTTCTCGGCCCCGCCTCTATCCGCATTTCAACGCTTGCCGGTAAGCCTGTTGAGCGGCAGCCCCGCCATATCAGCTGGGACCCCATTATGGCGGAAAAGGGCGGCTACAAACACTTCATGCTGAAAGAGATTTTCGAGCAGCCCCGTGCCATAACCGATACGCTGCGCGGCCGCCTCGTCGAAGATACGGGCGATGTGTTTCTGGACGGCGTAACGCTCGACGAAGCCGCCGTAAAGAAAATCGAGCGCATCTATTTTATCGCCTGCGGCACGTCCTATTATGCGGGACTGGTCGGCAAATTCATGGTCGAACAGCTGTGCCGTGTTCCGGTGGAGGTCGACCTTGCATCCGAGTTCCGCTATCGAGATCCGCTTGTCGACGACACCACGCTCGTCGTGCTGATTTCCCAGTCCGGTGAAACCGCCGACACACTCGCGGCAATGCGCCAGGCCAGGCAGAAGGGCGCCGGGCTTTTGTGTATCTGCAATGTTGTCGAAAGCACGCTGGCGCGGGACTGCGATCATGTGCTCTACACGCATGCAGGCCCCGAAATAGGCGTTGCCTCGACCAAGGCCTTTTCCTCGCAGGTTGCCGCCATTCTGCTGCTTGCCCTTTTTATCGGCAGAAGACGGGGGGTGCTGGAGGCTGACTATACAAAAAAGCTGATTGCAAAGATTGTAACCGTGCCCGGGCACATCGATACGGTGCTGGAGCATGCATCCGTTGTCAGGGAGATTGCCGAGCAGTACGCCGATGTGTCGGACTTCCTTTACCTGGGGCGGGGTATCAATTATCCGATCGCCCTGGAAGGTGCGCTGAAGCTCAAAGAAATATCCTATATTCACGCCGAGGGATATCCGGCGGGCGAAATGAAACACGGCCCCATTGCGCTTATCGACGAAGATATGCCGGTTGTGACGCTTGTGCCCCGGGACGGTGTATATGAAAAAATACTCAGCAATATCGAGGAGGTCAAAGCCCGCAAGGGCTGTGTCATAGCTGTTGCCGAAGAAGGTGACTCTGAAATAGGCCATCGGGCCGACCACCTTATAGCCATTCCTGCGCTGGAGCCGATACTGACACCCTTCGTCATGGTTATCCCCCTGCAGCTCTTCGCCTACTACGTCGCAGACTTCAAGGGCACTGATGTGGACCAGCCCCGGAACCTGGCCAAGAGCGTAACGGTGGAGTAGGAGTCCCGGTGACGGGAACCGCCGGCAGCCGGCAGCGTATCGTAATGAAATGACAGGGAAACAGTGACAGATACCAATACGACGAATTTTTTTTCGAAGCGGCTTGCAGGGTGCCTTATCGCCGCACTGTTGACAGTGCATGCCGGCGCACCAGCTTTTGCGGAGTGCCCCGCGCTTGTCAAATCCATTACCTGTACGGATCTTGCGGGTCGCGCCGCATCGCCCTCCTGCGGGGACTACCGGGTTATGGTCATTAATTTCTGGGCAACCTGGTGCGGTCCCTGCCGGATAGAAATACCCCACCTCAACGAGCTGTATCGCGAATACCGGAAGCAGGGCCTTGCGGTCATCGGCATATCGCTCGACATGATGCCGGCCGACGTGCTGCAGCAGTACATCAAAGACATGAAGATCGCCTACCCCGTCTACCTCGGCAGTGCGGAGGAGCTGCGCACCAGGTTTTCCATACCGGGCATCCCCGCGACGGTTGTCATCGACGGCCGGGGCGTGGTCAGGGAAACGTTTGTCGGCTATCATTCAAAAAACGCCCTGCAGAAAGTTATCCGCGAAATCATCAACGCCGAGCCGGCAAAGAGCTGATACATGACTATTTACCTGCGACTTCTTGCCTATGCCAGGCCCTATCTTGTGTTTATGGTTCTTTCGGTATGCTGCATGGCAATCGTGTCCGGCACTACCGCCGGCATCGCCTATCTGGTCAAACCGGCGATCGATGGTGTTTTCGTAAAAAATTCCCCCGACATTTCGGTTCGCGATATTGCAGAGTGGGATCGACTGCACGCGCTGGCGGCAGCTCGTGATCCGGTCGGGGTCGCTGCGCTGCTGCAGCGCTATCTGCAGCCCGCGGACCTGGAGCACCTGCAGGAGCTCCCTGTCGGCGACATCGCTTCACAAGAGAAGCTGATGATCGTCAGGGCCCTGAACGACATGAAAGACGACCCCGGATTTTATTTTGAAAACAGCGGCGTGATCGCACTCGAAGCCGGCGGGCAGGCGCACGACTCGCTCGGGCAGCTGGCCGCTCAGGGGATCGCCGTGCAGTCGCCGTCGGGCGCCTGGAGAATAAAGAGTGATCCGGGCCCGTCAGAAAAAACCGACCTGAAGTGGTTTGCGATCGCAGTGCTGCGCGAGCTGCTGCCGGGCACGCTGACCAAGAGCGCACAGCGCGACTTCCTCATGCTGTACTTCATTCCGGTGCTGCTTGTGCTGGCCTACCTGATAAAGGGGGCTGCCGACTTCGGGCAAAGCTACTTCATGGGGTATGTCGGCAACCGGACCGTGGCCGATCTCAGGGAGCTGCTGTACCGGCATGTCCAGACGCTGTCGCTTTCTTTCTTCACCCGCAGCGAAACCGGCGCGCTCATGTCACGAATTGCAAACGATGTGACCGTGCTGCGCCGCTCGGTTTCGGACTCGGTTAAAAAAACGGTGCAGAGCGTTCTGCTCATCATCGGGCTGACCGGCGTGGCGTTTTATCAGAACTGGAAAATGGCTGCAGTGTGCTTTCTGGTTGTGCCGGCCGTGTCCTGGCTGATCGTCCGTTTCGGCAAGCGCAGCAAGCGCTACAGCAGGCGCACGCAGCGGCAGCTGGGCAGGCTGAGCACGTTTCTGGATGAAACAATTTCGGGCACCCAGACAATCAAGGCGTTCTGCATGGAGGGGTATGCCTCAAAGCGGTTTGTGCTCGAAACCGCGCGCCTGCTGAAAGTGAGCCTCAAAAATCTGAAAATCATGGTGCTGGCGTCACCGGTCATGGAGGTGTGCGGCGGTGTTATGGGGGCGCTCATTATATACTACGGCGGCTCGCAGGTTGTGCACGGAACCATGACAACGGGAGAGTTTTCCTCGTTTATCGCCGCGATAGCCATGCTGTACCGCCCGGTGAAGACTCTGAGCAAAGAGAATATACGCATTCAGCGCGGTATGGCTGCGGCCGTGCGCGTGTTCGAAGTGCTTGACATTCAGTCCGAAATCGAGGACCGTCCGGGTGCCGTCGAGCTGCCGGTGCTGCGCACGGCGGTCGAGTTTCGTAATGTCTCGTTTTCCTACGGCGACGAGCCGGTTCTTGACCGCATCTCTTTCACCGCCCGCGTCGGGGAGGCCGTGGCGCTGGTGGGACACAGCGGGGTGGGAAAAACCACCATAGCCAACCTGCTGCTGCGCTTCTACGATGTAACCGCAGGTGGTATCTTCATCGACGGCATCGATATTCGGGATGTCACCGTGGCCTCCCTGCGCGCCCGGATTGCGTTTGTGGCCCAGGAGACGATTCTGTTCAACGACACCGTGCGCAACAACATAGCCTACGGCTCCCCTCACCTGTCGGACGCGGAGATCGAGCGGGCCGCCCGGGCCGCCTTTGCCCATGACTTTATCACGACCATGCCTGCCGGCTACGATACGGTCGTCGGGGAAAAGGGGGTGCTCGTGTCCGGCGGACAGCGTCAGCGCATCGCCATCGCGCGGGCGCTTGTCAAGGACGCGCCGATCCTTGTGCTTGACGAGGCGACGTCGGCTCTGGACACCCAGTCCGAGAAAATCGTGCAGGATGCGCTGGAAAACCTGATGAGAGGCCGCACCACCTTTATCATCGCCCACCGGCTCGCCACCGTCCGCAACGCCGACCAGATTCTGGTCCTGTCGGGCGGCCGCATCGTGGAGCGCGGCAGCCATGACGACCTCATGAAGCAGAGCGGGGTATACAACAGCCTGATCAACATCCAGAGCGGCTACAAGAAAAAAGATACTGCCGCAGCAGCTCACATCTGCTGATCCCGGGGCAGCGCGTACCCGTAGGCCTGCATCTCCGGTTCGCAGATGGCACGGAACTGCTGCGCCATCTCAGGGGGCCATGCGCTCCAGTGGGGAATGCTGAATGTTTCGCTGGTGTTGCGCGGACGCTCCGCCGAGCGCTCCCAGGCGCTTCGCTCGATCGAAAGCCCCAGCGGCTCGAGCACCCCTTTCTCAAAAGCATCGAACGAGGTCAGTATATCCTCGAAGCGGACATACAGGGGAATGTGCCTGCGCAGCCAGGCGTTTTCGAACTGCCAGCCCCAGCAGACCTGCTCGAACTCCGACAGCTCGTCCCAGCGCGCGGTCCACGAATCGAGCTCGGGCGGCCGCAGGCTGTGATAATACAGTAATTCCTGTCCGCGGGCACGCTTAGTCAAGACGGAGCGCACCACATCGCGGCCGTCCCGCACAAGATGAATCATGCGCATGCCGGGCATGAGATTCTGCAGGGCCTGCACGTGAAAGCGCAGGGCGCTGTTGACCTCGCCGTACACACGCGCCCGGCCGTCCCGCGCCCTGAGCGCCATGTCGCGCAGCCTGAACGAGCGCAGGTACTTCTCCGCCGACGGGGGTGTGCGCAGGGCCTCAAAAAGGGCGTGCTGCTCGTCGGGCACCGGCTCGTGCGCGACGCAGGCGCCGGCAGCCCCGTCGAGCAGCGCGGCAAGCCACTTGGTTGCCGTACGGCCGGTGCTTGTAATGAGGAACGGGCTGCGGCTTTCAAGGAAACGTACGGCCGATGCATATGCAGGCGCGCGCAGGCCGACAAGTCCGCGGTACACGACGCTTTTCCGGAACCCGGCCTTTGCGGCAATGCGGCTCAGCTTCCCGGCCGCCCGCGTCCACCTCATGCAGGCCCTTCCCCGAGAATGTGCCCGTAGAGCTGCATGGTCCGCTCGATCATGGTCTCGACGGAAAAGATGCGCTCGGCGCGCAGGCGGGCGTTTTTACCAAGAGCATCCCGCCGGGCGGGATCCCCGATCAGATCGTTCATGGCGGCAGCCAGCGCATCCGGGTCCATCGGCGCTACGCCGATTCCGGCGTCCTCGCCGATCGCCTCGGTAATGCCGCCCACCGTCGTGGCGATGACCGGCAGGCCTGTTGCCATGGCCTCCAGAATCGAGGTGCCCAGGCCCTCGTCGCGCGACGGCAGGACGTAGATGTCGAAAACCGAAAGCAGGTCGGCAACATCCTGTCGAAAGCCGGTGAAGATGATTTTCTCCCTGCCGATGCCGAGGCCGCGGGCCATTTCGGCCCAGCGCTGCCACTTTTTACCTACAAGCAGGCATCTGATTTTTTTATCAGGGTTCTGCGTCAGCACGGATGCAAGCGCCTTGAGAAGCTCCTCGATACCTTTGCGCACATGCAGGCTCGACAGGCATCCGATGACGAGCTCGTCATCGGCAATGCCGAACTCGGCAAGAAGGCGTCTGTTTTTCTCACGCGGGGTGAAGTGAGCGGTGTCCACCGCGGTGTAGATCGTTTCAACATGGCCCGGGTCGAGGCCGTCCTCGATCAGTCGCGACCTGACGAATTCCGATACGGTCACAACGCGGGCACAGCGGTTGTACTGCAGGCGGCTGAAGGACCCCGACTTCAGGTGTTTATGATTGTGCTTGGTGCGCACGACATGGCCGGTACCGCCGAGGCCCTGGACAATCAGCGAGAGCAAATGGTCGCGCGGTCCATGACAGTGCAGGATATCCGGTCTGCGGGAGCGCAGCTGCAGGGCTATCACCACGGCCGATAGATTGAAAAGCCAGCCCCGCATGGGGTAGACGGAAACGGGAATGCCGGCCTCGCGGCATCGCAGCGCGAGCCTGCTGCCGCGCTGACTGATGACACGCGCATCGTGGCCGCGCTCGCGCAGTCCCCGGACTATCTGAAACAGCCGGTTGGTCTGCCCGGTCCATGATTTTTGTCTGTCGATGTGAATTATGTTCATAGGTGTCCGCTGAGCAGTTTACGGTACAGTATGCCGTCCACATACCATGCAGGAGCATAAAAGGATATGCATGGATAAATAAAACAAAATATCAGAACACAGTGGTGTTGACAATACTTTTTCCGATGCCGTCGCTTCCCGCATTTTGCAAGCCGCTTGTTTTGTGGTATGCTCACTCGCGGTCACCAGGTACGGGTATCACAATATGAACCGGCACAGTGTTACAGAAATCACCGCAGGCTCTGTCAGGGCGATATACAGTCGATCCGCAACCGCTGCCGTAACGGCAGAGCAGCTGCGCGATCTGAGCGCACGGCTGCTGGACGACCCCGGCCCCGCGGTTTTGAAAAAAGGGAAATACAAGACGTTGTTCACGGCAGACATCGCCGGCAGCCGCTGTCTTGTCAAACGCTATGTGTCCCGCGGGATTACCGGCATCATCAGGGGCATGTTTTCCCGTTCGCGTGCGCTGAAAGAGTTCGCTGCAGCCCGTGCAATCGTCGAGCGCGGTATTCCGATCCCCGATCCCGTCGCCGCAGCCGAGCAGCGATTCCCGGGTGCGGTGCACCGCAGCATGGTCGCCTACCGCTTTCTGGAGGGGACCGCTGAGCTGCGCGCCGTTTTTTTCGATCGCGCGTCGTTTTCGTCTGCCGAGCGCCGGGAGGCCGCCACCGCATTCGGCGGGCTGACCGCCCGGATTTTCAGCAGCGGCATCTACCAGTATGATTACTCTCTCAACAACTTTCTGGCCGGCCGCAGGGAGGGCGGCCTGCAGCTGTGGCTCATCGATTTCGAGCGGGTACGGATGCGGGATGTTCCGCGCTCTGAAAAGCTCGAGCTGCTTGCGCGGCTCAACAGGGTGGGCCGGGAGGTGAGCCTCGCAGCGCGCATGCGGTTTCTTAGAAGCTTCTGCGAAGCGGATGACGACTTCAGCGGCGGGCACCGGCACCTGTTCCGGGAGCTGCAGGAGCTGACGCTGCTTTCACTGCAGCACGATCTCGAGCGCGGGCGGATCACCAGCCTGTACACGCACGGGCGCTATGACCGGTTGCAGCACAATGGCTTCAGCGGGCTGCTCAGAAAGGACCGTGACGCGGAGCAGCTGACGGCCGCCCTGGAGCGCGACAGCGGCAAAAGCCTCACGGGCTGCGAGGTGTTTCTGTTCGAGGGCGGTGATGCATCACGGGTATGGGCGATCCTCAGCGCGTTCATCATAGCCGGCCTCGATCTCGAACTGCCGCTGGCGCTTGCTGAAAAAGACAAGCGCGGGGCGATCGTGATCGAAAACGACGACATTGTCCGCTACCGCGCGGGCCTGTGCGCGGAGTCGCGTGTGCTGTCGATGCTGCGCAGGCATTTTCCCGACGAACTGGCACTGGTGCGGGCGTATTTTGTGAGAAGCTGAGCAGCACCCTACCGGCAATCGGTGCGCACGGCGCATCCCGCAAAGTATAAAATTCGAAATCCGAAACAAATGCCGGTGCTTATTCCGTTTGTTGTTCAGAGTATTTTTCACACTACTTCAGCCATTCTGTCATTTCGAAGGAGCACAGCGACTGGGAAATTTCACGCCCCGGAAGAGGTTTCTCCCTTCGGTCGAAATGACAAAAAACAGACGGCTGCAGAAAACAGAAAACTGCTCTCATGAACATGCGACAACCCTTTGATATTCCTTAGCACAGCTCTTCGTGCATGCGGGGGCAAAAAGCCGGACACGAACCTTCTGTTGAAGCGTACCCGTAGGCCGGACAAAGCCCCGACAATGCTGTCGGGATAAACTGCGCGTGTCCGGCAATAACGCGGGCATGCAGGTATCCTTCCGGTTTTTGCTCCGGCCTGCACTGTTTTACCTCTTTACCTTTTGACTGCTTCACCTCTTTGCCGTCACCCTGAGCGTGCCCCCACCCTCCGTAGCAAAGCTGTTGCGGAGGACGGGGCGTTATCCCGCCTGCGCGGGATTCTCCGCAGTGACGGGTTGCCGTTAGACCCTGATACCGGGAAAAGCGCAGCTAGAAAAAAGTAAACCCGTTTGCCTTGCAGATATGACACACGGTGGTGCCGGTGTTGGGCCTGCCGGCCAGTTCCCTGCGCACCGCGCGGTAGGCGGGTCCGTTCCAGACAGCCCGGAAACCCTGTTCAAAAGCATTGCCGAGCGAATATTTTTCCTGGTAGACCGAGCAGCACGGCAGCACGGCGCCGTCCCAGTTAACGACCGTTTCCTTCCAGGGAAGGGCGCAGAAGTTCTTTTTTTTCTTCGCCTGCTTTGTTTCAAGATCAAAGGCGCAGTAGCGCGGGTCCTCGGGAATCCAGTCCCGGTCGCGCTCGATAGCCTGCTCTGCGGTCTCGAAAATTTCCTGTCCCATATCGGTCCGCATCATGTTGACCCTGATTTCCACCCCGAGCTCACGGGCTTTTCTGAGGGCATCGGCGACCTCGTGCTCGTTGTGCCGGAACACGTGGAAAAGCCAGATGATGCGGGTGCCGCAGCCGTCGAGTCTGCGCTTCAGCGCGGCAAGCAGCGCGATGTTGTCCATCACGCGCCTGAAGTCGCCTCCCGCGTGATAGGCTGTGTAGGTCTTCTCTGAAAGGCCGTCGCAGGAGACGAATATTTTCTGCAGGCCGGCTTTGAGCAGGGCCTCAGCCTGATCTGCGTCGAGCGTGTTCAGGTTGGTGCTGACGGTAACGGCGGTGCGGCGACGGCGCGCATACCCGATCATCGCCTGCAGATTTTTGTTCAGCAGGGGCTCGCCCCAGTTGTACAGGCGTACGAGCAGCAGGTCGCGGTACAGCTGGTCGATTATTTTTTTGTAGTCATCAAGCTGCATGAACCCGCGGGCAACGCCTTCGTCGCGTCTGCCGGTGGGGCACAGCGGGCACCGGAGGTTGCATATGTTGCCGGTTTCGATGGAGATGCGCGTGGGCAGATAGAGCAGGCGGGCGCTTTTGAGCTTGAGCTGCACGGCACACATCAGCACGTTGTAGAGTTTCCGGGCTGAAAGAGTGCGTGCTTCTTCGCGCAGGCGTGCGGAAAGGGCCGGTGTGTCTGTCATGCTCATCCAGTACCGTTAACAGCAAGATTGCTTTTATACTATGCGAGGTGCTGCATTGCAAGAACTTATTAAATTTGCTTGTGTTTGTGCGGTCGTATCAGTTAATGTCTTGACACAAAACGCTAAAAATTTAATAATATTTTCTTAATCGATTTATTATCCTTTTAGAAAACAGATACCGTCCGGCAAAGCTCGTATGCCGGCCGGAATATGCAAAACCGCAGCAGCAGAATATAATTCCTTCTCTCAGTTTTTACTGCTTTGTAATCATCAACAGGCGAGAGTGGCGGAATGGCAGACGCACTGGGTTTAGGACCCAGCGGGCAACCGTGGGGGTTCGAGTCCCCCCTCTCGCATTTATGGAGGCCATCGGCAGCATGAAAGTAGATATAGCAAGCATCAGCGATATTGAGCGGCGCATGACCGTTGAAGTGCCGTCCGGGACCGTCAGCAGCGAAATCGACAAGGCATACCAGAAGCTTAAAAAAACCGTCAAACTCCGGGGGTTCCGGCCCGGCAAGGCGCCACTGTCGATCCTGCAGAAGCATTTCAAGGCGCAGGTGGAGGAGGACGTCATTTCACGCATCGTGCAGGACACCTACCCCCAGGCGCTGCAGGAGGTTGATGCATCACCGGTATCGCAGCCGAAGATAGAAAACGGTGTTCTGGAAAAAGGCAAGGATTTTTCATATACGGCGGTTTTTGAAATCAAACCCGCGATCGACGTAACCGGATACGAGGGTCTTGAGCTCGAGCAGCCGGCGGTACAGGCCGCTCCGGATGAAATCGATGCGGAAATAGAGCGAATGCGCAATGCCTGCGCCGGCATGAAGGATGCTGCCGGGCGACCGGCGCACAAGGGCGATCATGTCGTTTTCGACTTTGAGGGAATTGTGGACGGCGAGCCGTATGCGGGCGGCAAAAAAA
The DNA here is from genome assembly GCA_964518865.1 of uncultured Thermodesulfobacteriota bacterium. Classification (GTDB taxonomy): domain Bacteria; phylum Desulfobacterota; class WTBG01; order CAIYCZ01; family CAIRTM01; genus JANQGV01. The sequence goes on along the minus strand of CAZFIB010000045.1, from coordinate 10,158 downwards.
CAGACTTTTTTCTTGAAATCATGGAAGATGCCTTTCTTCCGGGATTTACCGAGCAGCTCGAGGGTATGTCCGCTGGCGAGGAGAAGTCGTTTTCGCTGACAATGGAGGATGATTATTTCGACAGGGACATTGCCGGCAAAAAAATCGACTTTACGGTGACCATGAAAAACATCAAGGAAAAGGAGCTGCCCGAGCTGACGGATGAGTTTGCCCGGGATTGCGGCGAGTATGACGGCCTTGAGGATATGAAGAAAAAAATCAGCGGGCGTATTACCGAGGGCAAGAAGCAGCAGGCGGATATGAAACTGCGGGATGCGATTTTCGACAAGCTTATTGAAAAGAATTCTTTTGAGGTACCCAAATCTCTGGTTGAGATGCAGGCACGAAATATGATACTTGATATGCAGCAGATGCTCAGCGCCCAGGGCATGAAACTCGAGGATATGGGGCAGACACCCGCACAGCTTTTCGAGCAGTACCGCGGTCCTGCAGAGCGTCAGGTCAGAAGCGCACTGCTGCTGCATGCTGTGGCTGAGAAGGAGGGCCTGGAGGCGCAGGAGCAGGAAATCGAGGAAAAATACCGGGAAGTCGCCGAACAGATGCAGCAGGATGTCGCAGCGATAAAAGCCCGTGTGACCGATGATATGATTCGACCGCAAATTCTTGAGAAAAAGGCGCTTGATTTCATTAAGACAAAAGCGATTATTACCGAAAAGTAGATAAGGAGCTTCCAGTGCAAAAGTCACCACAGTCTGTTCACGACATGAACGCATCAGCCCGTCAACAAGAATACATGCAGCTCATTCCAATGGTCGTTGAGCAGACAAACCGGGGTGAACGGGCATATGATATCTACTCCCGCCTCCTTAAAGACCGTATAATTTTTCTCGGCGGCGCTATAGACGACCACGTATCCAATATCGTTATCGCCCAGATGCTGTTCCTCGAGTCCGAGGATCCGGAAAAAGACATTCATATGTATATAAACTCACCGGGCGGTCAGGTGACGTCCGGTATGGCGATTTATGATACCATGCAGTACATAAAAAGCCCGGTTTCGACCCTGTGTTTCGGGCAGGCCGCAAGTATGGGGGCTGTTTTGCTTGCGGCGGGCGCCGACGACAAGCGCTTTGCATTACCGCACTCCCGCATACTGCTGCACCAGCCCATGGGTGGCTTTCAGGGACAGGCTACCGACATCGACATCCATGCCCGCGAAATCATACGGATGCGGGAAGAGCTCGAGGAAATACTCGTCAGCCACACCGGACGGTCCCGCGAGAGCATTCACCAGGATACGGAGCGGGACTTTTTTATGGATGGCGAACAGGCCAGGGAATATGGTATTATTGATAAAGTAATCAGCGTACGGGAAATACCGTAAGGGGTAGGTTAATGGCCACAAAAAAAAGCATGGGCAAGGGCAGTCATCTTTTTTGTTCATTCTGCGGCAAAAGCCAGGAAGAGGTGAAAAAACTCGTAGCCGGGCCCTCGGTGTATATCTGTGACGAGTGCATCGAGCTCTGCAACGATATTATCGCCGAAGAGCAGGAGCGCGAAGCCCTGGCAGGGGGCCAGACAACGGTTCCCAAGCCCCATGAGATCAAGAAGTTTCTCGACCAGTATGTCGTTGGTCAGGACAAGGCCAAGAAGGTTCTGTCGGTTGCCGTGTACAATCACTACCGTCGGATCGAGTATCGTCGCGGCAAAGAGGATGTCGAGCTTCAGAAAAGCAATATTCTGCTCATCGGGCCCACCGGCACCGGAAAGACCCTGCTGGCGCAGACGCTTGCCCGTATCCTGCATGTGCCCTTTACGATCGCCGACGCCACCTCGCTTACCGAGGCCGGGTATGTGGGTGAGGATGTGGAAAACATCATCCTGAGCCTTCTGCAGGCCGCCGATTACAACATCGAAAAAGCCTCGCGCGGCATCGTTTACATCGATGAAATCGACAAGGTTTCCCGCAAGTCCGATACGCCCTCCATCACCAGGGATGTTTCGGGTGAGGGCGTGCAGCAGGCTCTGCTGAAGATCATCGAAGGCACGGTAGCCAATGTTCCGCCCAAGGGCGGTCGCAAGCATCCGCAGCAGGACTTCCTGCAGGTCGACACCTCCAATATCCTGTTTATCTGCGGCGGCGCCTTCAACGGCCTCGAGACCATTATCCAGCAGCGCACCGGCAAGAAGATGATCGGGTTTGGCGCCGACGTAAAAGTCAGCGCAATCCGTAACATCGGCGACACGCTTTCGGATGTGCAGCCCGAAGACCTGATGAAGTACGGCCTCATCCCGGAGTTCGTCGGCCGCCTGCCGGTTGTGGCAACGCTGTATGACCTGGATGAAAAGGCTCTGATCGAAATACTGACGCAGCCGCGCAACGCGCTGACCAAGCAGTATGAAAAGCTTTTTGAGTTTGAAAACGTCAAGCTGCGCTTCAGCCATGAAGCGCTCCAGAACATCGCATCCCTTGCCATGAAGCGCAAGTCGGGAGCCCGCGGGCTTCGGGCCATTCTCGAAGACATGATGCTTGAAATCATGTACGACCTGCCCTCGCGCACCAACATCGAGGAATGCATTATCAGCGATGAGGTGATTGCCAAGGGTGCCAAGCCCATTATCGTGTATGCCAAGAAGAAGGAATCCGCATGATCGCAGGCTGTGTGATCGTGCGGACCCTGCTTTCGGGCCTGAATTCCAGTATTCTTCGACACAGGGACTGATTCCGTGATTTTCAAATCTCAAAAATCCCTTTCCGCGACCCATATGATGCTGCCGCTGCGCGATATCGTGGTGTTTCCCCACATGATCGTGCCCCTGTTCGTGGGTCGGCAGCGCTCGATCAGCGCCGTGGAGAAAGCTCTCGAGCAGAGCAAGCTGCTGTTTTTGTGTACGCAGAAGGATGCCTCGGTCGACAACCCCTCGAGCGAAAGCCTGTTTCCGATCGGTACGCTGTCGACCATACTGCAGATGCTTAAGCTTCCCGACGGCAGCATCAAGGTGCTGGTGGAGGGTAAAAAGCGCTGCAGGATCGTACAATTCACGCAGGACGATGAAAGTTATTCGGCGCAGGTGGAGGAGATCGACGATAATATCACCAACGTCCAGGAAGTGTCCGCCATGCGGCGCGTGATCGTTGAGTCTTTCGAGCACTACCTTAAGCTGAACAAGCGCATTTCAAAGGATGTACTGTCCAACGTATCCTCGATCGAGGATCCCTCCAAGCTGGCCGATGTGATGGCCGCTCAGCTGAACCTCGGGATTCCCGAGAAACAGCAGATTCTGGAAGCGGTCGATGTGCGCGAGCGGCTCGAGCGCATATACACGGTCATGGAATCGGACATGGAAATGCTGCGTACCGAGCAGCGCATCAAGAACCGTGTCAAGCGGCAGATGGAAAAAACGCAGAAGGATTATTACCTCACCGAACAGATGCGGGCCATTCAGAAGGAAATGGGCGATAAGGACGAGCGCTCAGGCGAGATACGCGAGCTTGAGGAAAAGCTGAAATCAAAAACCGGCATTTCCGAAGAGGCGCGCCAGAAAATCGAAAAGGAAATCAAAAAGCTCAAGATCATGCCGCCCATGTCGGCTGAGGTCAATGTGGTCAGAAACTACATCGACTGGATGCTGGCTTTGCCCTGGGGGGAGAAATCCGACCTCGAGATGGACATCGATGAGGCGCAGCAGATACTGGAGGAGGATCACTACGGGCTGAAAGATCCCAAGGAGCGCATCATCGAGTACCTGGCCGTGCAGACCCTGGTGGAAAAAATAAAGGGACCGATTCTCTGTTTTGTGGGGCCGCCGGGCGTCGGGAAAACCTCGCTGGCGAAATCCATTGCGCGCGCAGCCGGCCGCAAATTCGTGCGCCTGTCGCTGGGCGGCGTGCGGGACGAGGCTGAAATCCGCGGTCACCGCCGGACCTATATCGGCGCTTTGCCGGGCAAGATTCTGCAGAGCCTCAAAAAAGCCGGCACCGACAACCCGGTGTTTCTGCTTGATGAAGTAGACAAAATGAGCATGGATTTCCGGGGCGACCCCTCGGCGGCGCTGCTGGAAGTGCTCGATCCCGAGCAGAACAACACCTTCAACGATCACTACATCGATGTGGACTATGATTTGTCGGAGGTTATGTTTATCACCACGGCAAACACCCTGCAGGGCATTCCCCCGGCGTTGCAGGACCGTATGGAAATCATCCGTATCGCGGGCTATATGGAGAGCGAAAAGCTGGCCATTGCCAAAAACTACCTGATCTCCAAGCAGATGGAGGCAAACGGCCTCAAAGAGGGTAACATCGAGTTTACCGACAACGCTGTCCTGCGCATTATCCGCCGCTTTACGCGCGAGGCCGGGGTGCGCAACCTCGAGCGCGAAATCGCCTCTCTGTGCAGAAAAGTGGCGATCGAAGTCGTTCGCAAGGGCGAGGACACCACGGTAAAGCTCGACAAAAACGCTATCGATAAATATCTGGGCGTCCCCAGGTTCCGCTACGGAAAAGCCGAAGAGAAAAACAAAATCGGCATCACCACGGGCCTTGCCTGGACCGAGGTCGGCGGTGAGCTGCTGATGGTTGAGGTCACGACCATGCCGGGCAAGGGCGATCTCATCATCACAGGCAAGCTCGGCGATGTCATGAAGGAATCCGCGCGGGCCGCCATGAGTTATGTGCGCTCGCGGGCCGAACTGCTGGAGCTTCCCCGCGACTTTTATCAGAAAATCGACGTGCATGTGCACGTTCCAGAAGGTGCTATCCCCAAAGACGGGCCCTCGGCAGGTATCGCCATCACCACATCGATCGTTTCGGCACTCACCCGCATGGAGGTCGACAAGGATGTGGCCATGACCGGCGAGATCACCCTGCGGGGCAGGGTGCTGCCGATCGGAGGACTCAAGGAAAAGGTGCTGGCTGCGCACCGCGGCCTGATCGCCAGGGTCATAATCCCCCGCGAAAACGAGAAAGACCTCAAGGATATCCCCGAAAAGATCCTCAAGAAAATCGAAATCGTTATGGTCGAGCACATGGACGAGGTGCTCAAGAACTGCCTGGTTATCGCCGACCCCGATGCGTTCCTGAAAAAAAGCGGTCAGGCCATGCCGGCCTATTATACCGAAAAGCCCGAGGACCGGGAACTGCCGACCCACACCCCGCAGTAGGCCGTACCAGTAAGGAACCAACTGTTTCAATCCATTTAAAACCGATCTAGTCTCAAATCAAGCGAAGCTTGATTTGAATATGGCGGCTAGCGCCGCCGGGTCGTTTTTTTGCTCCGACAACAGGTTGCGGGAGCGGTCAATGCACCATCCCGGCCGGTTGCTTGCTCAAAAACGGAGCAGTTTGATGGTTTATATCTGATTTTAGGCATACGACTCCCGTTAAAGTTACAAACACCAGGCACCATTAAGTCGTTACGCCAACCGTAGTTGGCGAATCCTGTCGAACGTTCGAAAGAATGTGTGAATCCAATGGTTGTAGCCCTGTACCCGATATATAATCTTTCTGCCGGCACTAATTATCTGAACCGGCACTTTTATGATTGCGTTGAGAAACTGACGAAACTGCATCCTGAGCAACTTCTCCCGGCCATCGCGGTTGCGCACCACAAAAGCAAACCACGCTTTCAGTGTCCAGGCCAGAGAGCACATGACCATATAGGCCCAGTTGGATACCAGATCCCCCACCGGCATTCTCATGGCGTTCAAACCATTTTTGAGCTGTTCAATCAGGTTTTCCTGGTTACAGCGGTCATTGCAAAAATAAACCACCTCGGACGGCGACTTGTCCTGGATGTTGGTAATATAGAAAAAGTAACGCGTGTCGTCCCACAACCGGATCTGGCCCTTTTTTACCGCAAGGCTTTTGCGCAACACCACCATCCGATAAGAACGTTTGCACTTGGTGGGCTGATAGGCAAACTCCGCAACATGCTCCCGCTCAAGTTTAATATTTTTGTACTGCTTTTGATCAACGATCTGTTCCTTGACTTTGTGTGGCCGCCGGCGTCTTTTGCCGCTTACGGGCGCAGACTTCTTGTGCCGCTTAAGCACACGCCAGCATTTTGGGTCAATGTTTTCAGCGGTTTTAACAAGGTTCTGCATCGCATCCATGCCGAACGCAAATCCCACTCCAGACTGCGTCCAGCGGTCAAAGTTTGCGGTAAGCGAGAAAGCCGTGTCACCCCGCACGCAGACTTTTTTGAAGCTCTCTCGGGCCAAAGAAACCGCGCGGTCTATCCATGGGGCGGCTCCATCGTGGCTCGGCCGGTTGCCGGGTCGGTTTACAAGGAACAGGGGCTCCTGTGTGTTGGCCAAAGAAACCAGCAGAGGGTGATATCCCCAGATGCCGTTGTAAGCCAGCCCCATTCCCTGCTTGCACTCACCCGTCGTCGGCGCCACGGTTCCGTCTGCGTCTATAATCGCCTCACGGCGTTCGTCTCTGCTCAAGTGCTTGTTCCACATCTTTACCCGAACCGTATTAATTGCCTCCATCAGGCTCAGCACATGGGCTTCATAAAAACGGCGAGAAAAGTCACCGGCTGTTGTCGGGTCCGGGATGCGCTCTGCGCCCAGGCCGTCCATATAGGCTTCATCGTTACGAAGAAGCTCAATGTCATCCAGGCACGTGCCGCCTGTCAGCGTGTTGTAAGCTATGTTCAAAACATGGTCCGATTCGTGGTACGGCAAATATATTTCAAGAATCCTAAGTCTTTTGTTTATTTCATAAATCAGTCCGCTGTTTTGGGCCAGCAAGTGAATAGCGCCGATACCGCCACACCCAATGGCACGGGCCCGGTCGGCCATTTCATAGTGGATATTTTTAGCCTTAAACACCGGGCCGGGCTGTTCCGGATACCGGGTACGGTCAAGGCGTTTTGTCAATTTTCGTTTGCGTTTTTGAAGAATTTTGATATCTTTTTGTTTCACTCGAAATGCTCCTTTTCTGGCTTAAATGTTTTTGTGGTGAAATCATTTTAACCAGTATTTAAGGGCTTTTCGAGTGTTTTTTTTGTTTTAAACAGTTTAACTATACTTGTTTAGAGTCTAGTAGATTATGACATTTAAAATTGTAATTCTGGTTCGTCAGTGAAGGAGCGACCTTCGGTCGCGAATTTCGTCCGCGGACTCTTTCATAAGACTAACATCGAAATTAATTGTCATGATGTACTAGTGCACTTCACACAATTCCACAGCTGTTTTCCGGTGCCCGCCTGGTGGTGTGAAAATGCAGGGACTGCTGCAGCTGCGATTGTTTCGCGGCCGGAGGCCGCTCCGGTCTCTATGCTATTATTATTTAATCACCCTTGAATCAAGCGAATCAGCCGTGTGCGGCCAGAGGTTCAATGGCTTTTAGCTCGCGTGCTTTTTGACTGTGCATCTCATGCCAGATGTCCCAGGCAATCTGTCCGTTAAGCCACAGCTCAGGAGATGTTCCCAGAAAACGGGATAGCCGCAGGGCCAGATCTGTGCTGATCGGTTTTCTGCCATGCACAATTTCATTAATATGCTTTCGGGACACTCCGATCCTGCGGGCTATATCTGTCTGGCTTATACCGTGGGGCTTTAGAAATTCCTCCAGCAGGATTTCTCCGGCCTGAAAAAATTTTATGGAACTTTGGATTACGTTCTTTTGAACATGAGCATTGACATTATGTAGCCTGTTGGCTACAATCATACAATGTATGAAGTTCGCAAGACAGAAAATTTTGCAAAATGGCTTGATGGTGTGCGAGACATTCATGCCCGTGCTCGCGTGCAGGCGAGAATCGAACGCCTTGCAACAGGAAATCCGGGTGATGTTAAACCGGTCGGCGAAGCTGTCTCTGAATTGCGAATTAACTATGGTCCCGGTTATCGGGTCTATTATACAATGCGCGGCCGCGAAGTAGTAATTCTTTTGGCAGGTGGGGATAAACGCACACAGGCCAGGGACATCAAAACCGCGCTGCGCCTTGCACGCAACCTGCAGGAACAGGAGTGAACAATGCAAAAAACAAAAACCACCCGCTATGATGTGGCAGAGCACCTTCGCACCCCGGAGGAAATGGCAGCTTATCTTGAGGCCTGTTTTGAGGAGGCTGACGGTGATGCCGCCTTCATTGCAAAAGCACTGGGCGATATCGCACGCGCCAAGGGAATGTCACAGGTTGCCCGGGATGCGGGATTGTCCCGCGAAAGTCTTTATAAAGCGCTTTCCGGCGAGCGCAGTCCCGGTTTTGATACCATACTCAAGGTAATGAATGCCCTGGGTTTGAAACTGCATGCTGAAGCGTCGCAAGTGTAATGCTTAAACATGCGGTATTGCTATTAACCAAAGATTGTTCAAAGAAACATGAATAAAAACCCTTTCCCCCTTTGTTATTCAACAAAACTTGAATTACTCATAGATTGGTTAAATGAACAGAAGCGGAACATACATGCAGCAGCAGGCGGGCTATAAGGCTTTTATTCCGGTTCCTCTTCCGCCACAGCCAACGGTTAAGATTGAAGGAAATGAAATTAGCCCTTCGGCTCACTATGTTCGCTCAGGGCATCATTCGACTCGAATAAAAGATTTTACCGCAAATATACTCTATACTAAATCGATGGTGGCACACCATGAGCGAGCGCAGCGAGTCGAATGGTGGAGGCGGGGGGAGTCGAAGAACCGCTACGAGCTGTAAAATATTGATGATGCTTGTCTATTCATCTCTGGGGGGGGGTCCTTACTGCTGGTTCATCGCTGGTTTTGTGACGGTCGGCAAGCGCCCTTGTTAAAAGCAACGTTCAAACCGCTTCCTGCAGGCCCACAATCAAATGCTTTCCCAGAGCTGCCAATGCAGCTTCAATGCGGGGTAATTTCGATGGATGCCGGGGGGAAATCAGTCTTCTGACCTCCTTCTCATCGCAACGCAGCCGTTTTGCAAGCTCTGCTTTGGTAATGTTTAAATCATTCATGGCAAGGTACAATGCTGCTTTTGCCGACATCTGAGCAGGCAGAAACACAAGATGATCGTTTCTTTTGGCTTTGGAGGGGGCGGGGATGGGTAAACTCGAGGCGATCCGGTTGGCGAACGCTTCTTCAAGACAATCAACTGCTTCCGTGAGCGCATCGTCAATATTTTCGCCCTGGGTAATTGCTTCCGGGAAATCCCGAAACATGACAACAAAGCCGCCGTCATCTTTATCCGGTGTAAGCTTTGCCGGGTAAATAAAATTGAGCATAATAGTTATCCTCCTGTTATGTCCTTACTGCTCAACCCTATTTGAGCGAGCATGACATGCAATGTGCCTTTTTTGAGTTCGTCCTTCGGGTTTCTGACAATTGTGAAAGATGTTCCGTAGAACAGAGTTCCATGGCTTCCCTTGCCGCGTTGTTTTACGAAACGAACCGCAACTCCATTACGTTTGCCGATGTTTTTAATCAACCGTATGAACTCATTACCGGTCATTTACTAAGTATCGGACATTTATGTCCGTATTTCAACTGGAAACATTGGGATATTGCAGTTTTTCCTGCGTATAAGCTAATTATTGGCCAATCCCATCAATTAGGTAGACAGAGCAAGTATATAAAACTTTCGGTTATTCCTGTGATGAATAAAATAGCCTGAAAATATTCCTCTCATGAATATTCCTGAGAGGAATAAATGGCCTGTGGAAAACTGATTTCACTGACGGTTCACTGACGGTTTTTTTGAACTGTTTCAAAACACTTTATAGTCACGCCCCAACTGCCATTTTCTTTTTGAGCGTTTCAATCTCCCGCTCAATGCGATCAAGTCTGCTTTCTTCGGCATGATGTTTTTCGAGGGCAGCCCGCAAAACTCTGTTCAGCAGCGTCTGGTAGGGAACGCCTGTTTCATCGGCCGTCTGCTTGAGCGATTGGATAATGTCGGCGTCGATGTTAACGGTGATTTTTATTTTGCCGGCTTTCGCCATTTTGTTCCGTATTTGTCTGGTGCCTTTATTGTCGATTTTTAATTCATCGAGCTTGGGTTGCTTCATTGTAGAGCCTCCTGAATTTTCTCCAATCGGCACAGCCGATAATGCGGATTTTGTTTCCGCGGCGTGTAAACCGTGTTGTAAGTATCCGCTCATCGCGTGTCGATGACTCGACTTTAAATCAAGCGAATCAGCCGTGTGCGGCCAGAGGTTCAATGGCTTTTAGCTCGCGTG
>CAZFIB010000044.1:0-35221 GCA_964518865.1 uncultured Thermodesulfobacteriota bacterium | reverse complement strand
GACGCTTTGTCCGGCCTGCAGGGACACTGCCGCAGAAGGTTCGAGTCCGGCTTTTGTCGTACCGTATGTTCATTAGGATGAATCCCGCGCAAGCGGGATGACGCCCCGTCCTCCGCAGTAGCTTTGCTACGGAGGGTGGAGGCAATCTCACCGGATATGGTGCGGTGTTTATGTAGATTGCTTCGCCTGCGGCTCGCAATGACAGCAAAAATGCATAATGAAAACCAATAACTTATAGCATGTTCATTGGGAGGAGCGGCAGCGATCACGCCGGCGGCGACTTTCAGCAGACGCTGGTTCATATCATGCCTTGAAAGCGGCTTTCAGGCTCTGAAGATCGCTTCCCCGACCGATGACAACCAGCATATCCCTGCGCTGCAGGCTTTGTTCCGGATCGGGAATGATGACCTCGCGCTCACCGCGCTCGCCGCGGCGGTTGACCGCAACAACCGTCACGCCGTAGCTGTGACGCAGATCAAGTTCTTTCAGGGTCCGTCCTTCCATTGCCGCCGGCACCGGCAGCACGTTTATTTCAAACCCGTCGGGCAGATCCACATAGCTTTGTTCGGGGGGCTGATCGGGAAGCTTGGCCTGAACGAACTTAAGACCGAGGGAACCCTGCCTGAGGATTTCATGGTTATAGACATTGATGATGTCGCGGCGGCTGATCGTGCCTAACAGCCGGGTGCTGCCGCGCCCTTCTATGACGGGCAGCTCTTCCGTCTCGTAGGCGCTGAACTTGCGCATACAGTCGGCAAGCGTGGCCTCCATCTCGATCGACGGGCTGATGGAGATAGAAACAAGGTCCTGCGCCACGACAAGTCCGGCCAGCGACTTTTCGTTCATAACCTCCTTGACATCGTGGACGTTAAACGAGCCTTTGAAGTTCTGATCATCGTCGACGACATAGTAACAGGCCTCGTTTGAACTGACCACCTTCTGCAGAAGTTCGCTGAAGCCGGTGTTTTCATGCAGCACGACATGGTTTCGGTTCATGACATCGCCGACATGCATCGTCTGCATGATGCTCACCTCCATGCCCTTTGATATATCGATACCCCTGCGGGTGATTTTCATTGTATAGATCGAATCTTTTTTCAGCAGCGACGCCGTGAACGAAGCAAGGATGGAGCACAGCATAAGCGGCAGGATGAGCTTGTAATCGCCGGTCATTTCGAAAATGACCAGAAAGGCCGTGATGGGGGCATGCGTCGTCCCCGCCACCATGGCGCTCATGCCCACAACCGCATAGGCACCGGGGCTCAGCACTACGCCCGGCAGCAGTGCCTGGGCGATCGAGCCGACCAGGCCGCCGAAAACAGCGCCCAGAAAAAGCGAGGGCGCGAATACGCCTCCCGAGCCCCCCGCTGCAAGCGTCAGGGATGTTGCCAGCATTTTCAGGGGAAGCAGAAGCAGCAGCATCTGCCAGGTCATAGTGTTTTTGAGTACCTGTGTGATGCTGTCATACCCCACACCGTATACCTGGGGAAAAAAGACTACGAACACGCCCATGCCAAGCAGCAGCAGAGGTGTTTTGATCCACCCCCGCGGCGGTATTTTTTCAGCCGCATCCTCCAGACCGTACAGCATGCGCACAAAACAGACAGCCACGGCGCCGCTGAGCAGCCCCAGCATAATATAGGGCCCGATCTCCCAGGCGCTGGCAAGGCCGTAATGGGGGATCTCAAACGCCGGAATGTCGCCGAAGTACCACCGCCCGATGATGGTTGCCATGACCGAGGACATGATAATGGGCATCAGGGTCGTTATGGCATAGTTTCCGAGAATTATCTCGATCGAAAACATCACCCCGGCGATGGGGGCGTTAAAAGTCGCTGCAATGCCGGCGGCTGCGCCGCAGGCCACCAGCACCTTTATGGTGCTGGGGCCGACCCGCAGCAACTGGCCGAACGTCGATCCGAGGCTGGATCCAATTTGCACGATCGGCCCCTCCCGTCCTACAGATCCGCCGGTTCCGATCGTCACGGCGGAAACAAAGGCCTTGAGGAGCACGACCCGCGAGCGTATCTTGCCCCCCCGGAGCGCCACGGCCTCCATCACCTCCGGCACACCGTGGCCTTTGGTCTCCTTGCCGAAGTAGTAGACAAGCGGCCCGACAACCAGGCCGCCGGCAGCGGGGAGCAGCAGTTTTTTATACCAGGGAAGGGCCTGGACCAGCTCAAGGATGTTGCTGTGACCGCCGATGCACAGCATCTGAATATACTCGATGAGCGTTCTGAAGCCGACGGCGCAGAAACCGCCGATAATGCCGATAAGGGAGGCGACTATGACGATAAGGGTGTTTTTATTGATATGAAGCGTATCGGTTACTGCAGTGATCAGGTCAGCTGTTTGCTGCTGCAGGCGGGAAACCACAACCATGTCCTCCATTACTATCTGTCCGGATTGACCGGCACCTTCGCACTGCTTCCGTTTTTCCAATTGCCCGCTCAGGGCAACTGTGATAAGTACAGTTTATGCATCCGGCGCTGAATTGATTGTACATAGCATGCTGTGTCGAATAAATTAAAGACATTGTCGCACATTAATCCGCTTTTTCCATGAAAATTTTCAAAGCAGCAGTACTTTTTGCCGCCGCAGCCGTCATGCTCGCCGGCCTGGCACTCGGTGTCGCCGCCGGACTGTATTACAAGCCCCACACCGTCAAACAGGCGCTCGTTTCCGGCGTACAGCAGCAGCTGGGACGCCGGGTTGCCGTCGGCGGGGTTGAAACGCACCTGCTGCACGGCATAGTTCTGCACGACGTGGTTATCGACGCATCATACCCCTGGGAACGCGGTCCGCTGCTTGAGTGCCGCCGCATAACCATGCAATGCTCGCTGGCAGCCCTGCTTCTGAAAAAGCTGGTGATACGAAACGTTGCCCTGCAGCGTCCCGCCCTGCAGATAGGGCTCGATCACGGCGGCTCGTTTCGTTTTTTCGGCCGGGGCTCCCGCAAAAAAATACCGGGCGCGCCCCTCGATATGCTCTTTCTGCCGGCCGGCCTTGCGCTGACCGATGCGGCGGCAACCGTTACCACCCCGGCCGGCATGCCGCCGCTGCAGTTCTCCAGCGTGCAGGCTACAGCCAGGAACATTTCGATCATTCGACCGTTTCCCTTCTCCGTTACCGCCGAGATTGATACGCACAGCTCCTCGCTTGCGTGCCGCGGCACTGCCTCGTTATCAAAAAAAAGCGTAACGGCAAAAATGCGTTTTGAAGAGGTCCGCACGGACCTTCTGAAGTATTTTATTACCGCCCCGGATTTCGTTGTGAGCGGGGGGACTCTGTCCGGGGATGCAACGATTGCGATCGCACCCGAAAAGCCCGTATCCCTGCAGGGCACGCTCGAGCTGGAGCAGTTCGCGCTGCCGCCGGCATCATCCCGCCCGGGACTCGATAACGCCGGCGGCCGGCTTTCCTTTGATGCGGATTACGACCCCGTTCGGAAAAAGCTGACCCTCGATACGGCTGACGGAGAATTCATCGGCTCTCCTGTGAGCCTGGGGGGAACCCTCACCCTGCATGACACCCGCAAAACGATATCAGCCGTGCTGCAGTCCGGAAAGCTTTCACTCGACGAGCTGTTCGCCCGCCTGCGTCTGCCGTCCGAGCTTCCCCTGGCGGGTGCGCGCCTGGCCGGCAACGCCCGCCTTGAGATGCGGCTCGCCGGCCCGATCGGCCCCTCGCTTTTCCCGACCCTGCTCCTCACCTTTAACCGCAACAGGGTAATCTATCCGCCGCTCGGCGGAATCCAGCCGAGCCTGTCAGGCTCGATCCGCATGGACCGCAACGATATCACACTGACGGATCTGAAGATCGCGACCGAAAACATGTCCTTCACTTTGGCAGGGGATGTAAACGGCTATCGCAGCGGGTTCCCGAAGTCGAACGTCAGAGTCGTATCCTCCGTAATCGACTTCGAGCGCATGATAGAATATTCCGACGAGAGCCCGGCAGGGGATATCGGGCCTTTTGATCTGGGAGGGCTTGTCTTTGACGGACCGATCAGGCTCGGCGCCATAACATTCTTCGGTTTGCCGATGTCCGATGTCGGCGGACGCTACCTGCTGAAAGACAACACGCTCTCGATTAAAGATTTTTCGGGAAACATCGACGACGGTCGGTTTTCACTGGCCGTGAACGTCGATCTCGGAACCAGAGGGCTCGATTACTATGCGTATATCAAATTCAGCCGCGCTCCGCTGAAAAGAATCATTACCGCCTATGCCCCGGAATACGCCCAGTTCCTGGACGGCCGCGCCTCGGGCACCTGCGCACTCAAGGGAACCGGCACCAGCCCTGTGCGGTTTCTGGACAGCCTCAAGGGCGATGCCGTCATTACCGTCACCGACAGCGCCATAAAAGGTGTCGATCTCATACCGGAGCTCGCCCGCTTTGTAAAAGCCGACCGGCTCAGCGCCATCACATTCAACCGCGCTGAGCTGCAGCTCCGGCTTCGCAGCGGCCGTATCGATGCCGACGGCTTTTTTGCCGGTCCCGATCTGGAGCTTCTGCCCTCCGGGGAGATCGGCCTCGATTCGAGCCTGGACATGACCGCCGACGTGTACATCGCACCCGACATATTCTCCGACGACCTGAAAATTGCGAAGTATCTTCCGCGACGGGGAAACCGCATCAGCCTGCCCATAACCATCCGGGGATCCCTGCAGAAACCCGAGGCGGCCCTTGCCGAAGAAACGCTCAACTATCTCATTCAGGAATCTCTGCCCCGCATGCTCCTTGACATGCTGTCGGAAAATGCTGATAGCGCGGAAGAAAGCGGGACATCCGGGCAGTAACAGCGGACGCGCTACAATATAAGCCACGGCTGGGGCAGAAAAATTTTCTCGTAGGCCTTGAATGCGTAGCGGTCGGTCATGCCGGAGATAAAATCGCAGACATCGCGGTGGATGTCGCCGGATGAAAAGCTGTGCTCCGTGTCCCGGTAAAAGACCTCCGGACACTCGACATAGTAGCCGTACAGCTCTTCAACGATTTTCGACGCTTTCCTGAAATCATCATACACTTCGCTGGTATTGTAAACGCGCTCATCGAGAAACCGGCGAAGCTGCATGGCGGCCTCCAGCACCTCATCGCTCGCTGTAATGGAATCCATGGCGGTTCTGCGGGTGGTTTCGATTATATCATGCACCATTCGGCCGATCCGCTGCGAATGCGTCGTGCCGAGCGATTCAAAGGCACCGCCGCTTTCTTCGCGTATCTCCCTCTGGGAAATGACTCTGGCCCGCAGAGCGTCGTCAAGGTCATGGTTGAGATAGCCGATCGAGTCGGCGAACCGCACCACCTGCCCCTCGAGGGTTGCGGGCTGTTTGCCGGCATCCTGGGCGATAATCGGCCCGCTTCTCTTGGAGTGCTTGAGAATGCCGTCCCTGACCTCGCATGTCAGGTTGAGCTTCTCTATCTCGTCCACAACCCGCAGGCTCTGCTCGGGGTGGCGGAACCCGCCCGGCACGATCCTGTTCAGAACGTCCTCCCCGGCATGCCCGAAGGGAGTGTGGCCGAGATCGTGCCCCAGGGCGACCGCCTCGGTCAGGTCCTCGTTCAGGAACAGGGATTTTGCGATGGTGCGGGCAATCTGCGCCACCTCCAGGGTATGTGTCAGACGGGTGCGGAAATGATCGCCGCCGGGACTCAAAAATACCTGGGTTTTATGTTTCAGACGGCGAAACGCCTTGGAGTGAATAATTCGGTCGCGGTCGCGCTGGAAGGCGGGCCGCAAATCGCATTCCTGTTCCTGCTGCAGACGCCCCCTGGAACTGCCGCTGAAGGAGGCTTTCGGGGAAAGAATCTGCCGTTCCCGTTCTTCAAGCTGTGTGCGTATCGTCATTTTCAACCACCGTCTTCTTGGGTGCCCTGCTGTAAGCTTTTATTAACTGCCGGTAAAAAAATTGTAATGATATAAGAAAAAAAATTCAATTTCTGTTTTGTGGCCGGAAAAATACCTTGTTTCGGCGCTGTCTCTATATTACAAATAAAGTATGATCACAATTCGCCTTTTCAGCATTTTCGCCGTTCTGCTGACATGCGCCGCCGGGTGCATGGTACACCCGGTCACGCTGGAACAGGAGTTCAACATTGTCAGCGAATCCAAAGAGATGCGCATCGGCAGAAACGCCCATCATCAGATCGTCAGGCAGTTCGGATACTACCATGACCCCAGGCTGCAGGACTATGTAGCCCGGGTCGGCCGAAAGCTTGTCAGCGTCTGTCGCCGCAAGGATATCGACTACACCTTTACCGTGCTTGACAGCGACACGGTCAACGCCTTCGCCGTTCCCGGCGGTTTTGTCTACGTCACCCGCGGGCTGCTCGCCTACCTCAACAGCGAAGCCGAGCTGGCCGGCGTTCTCGGCCATGAGATCGGCCATGTCGTGGGCCGCGACAGCGCAGCGCTCATGTCCCAGAGCCTGGTTGCCCAGCTTGCGACCCTGGCTTCGGTCGCCGGAGGAGCTGCAGCATCATCGAGCTCCGGGGGCGATGTCGCCGTGGCGACCAACCAGCTGTTTAACACTTTGATGCTGGGCTTCAGCCGGTCGCGCGAATATCTTGCCGACGAACAGAGCGTTGAATATATGTCTGCCGTGGGATACGACCCGCTGCAGATTATTTCGTTCATGAGAACGCTTTCCTATATGAGTCAGGGGCCCACCGGCCCGCAGCAGTACCTGGTAACGCACCCCTATATCTTCGACAGAATCGCCCGCATAGAGACCAAGTGCAAGGTACTCGATACCATGAAAAGCACCATGGGGCAGCTGTCGAACAGCCCTGAGATTACGCCGGTACAGGGCCTTGTCCGGGAGGACCTCTACAAGTCATACCTCGACGGCCTGGCCTACGGCCCCAAAAACAGCCTGCGGCACATCAAACTCTATACCGTCCTGCATGGCGACGACTTTCCGCTTATCGCCCGGCGTACTCTGGGAAGCGCCGTAAAGGCACGTGAGATCGCTCTTTTGAACGGGCTGCCGGACAGCGCACCGCTTGATCCCGGCTCTACAATCAAAATAATATATTAGCCCGTTCCCATTGCCGGCCCCCAGGGGCGCGGCGGCGGCAGGCAGTGCAGCCAGTCCGCCTCATCGGGATCGCGTATGACGGCGTAAAGCACTACGCGCGCATTACGCCAGCGCCGGCAGTCCGCCAGGAACCCTTCGGCCACAAGCTCCCGGATGCATTCCTCAACCGGCGCCTTGCTGTGATACAGCAGAACGAAACCGCGGCTGCCGTCGGCAAAGGTTTCCCTGATAATACGGCGGGTGTTTTGGGGGTCGCGGGTCTGCCGGTCGATACCGGCGATCCGGTCGCACGCCGGAAAACCCAGGTAGCACAGGGCGAGCTCGTTGTTCTCACGTGAGGAGAGCAGAACCGGCTCAAACCCGGCATGGTGCTCGATAATCCACTGCACCGACTCCCGGTGCAGATCGCCGCGATCGAGCGCCGTGCCGCTGAACTGAACCAGCACAAGCGTGCTCAGCACAACGCGGTACAGCTTTCTCCGCCGCGCCGAGGTAATCTCATACCATGCTGCTGCCAGGCACAGAACCGCCGGAACGGAAAACGCGGCCATGTAGCGGGCCCGGCCCTGAAAGTCCCGCACAATCGTCGAAATCAGGAGCAGCGCCAGCGGTATGCCCGCCAGCAGGCAGGCCAGGAAGCGCCAGCAGAGGGGACGTCCCTGCCTTTGCAGGTATCGCCATGCCGCCAGAATCGCCGCAATCAGCACCCCGATTTCAAAGGGCAGCAGTATTCCATCGTTGATGTTTAAGTACCAGCACCACAGATTGTTGTTGCCGAACACCGTCTCGCACAGATCTTTCACCAGCCCGTCCAGTTTGGGATATGACGATCCCTTGTCCTGCTTATACCCGCGCAGAACATACAGCATGGGAAGATTCAGCAGAAACCCGAGAACGAGCGGCCAGACGTAGCGGACCGTGCGACTGCTCCATCCGCCCAGAACCATTCGGCTTTCCCACAGTGCAAAGCCGGTAAGTCCGAACAGTACCAGCTGGGCGCTTCCGTTGAGCCAGAGCAAAACTCCCGTCAGCAACATCAGCAGCAGTCCGCGTCGCACATCAGTGTGCTGAGCGTACCGGACAGCGGCCCAGCACGTACCTGCCGTCAGGGCGACAACCGGCATCATGTAACGATACTCACTGCCGATGGTAACCCAGTACGGCAGCAGGATCATCAGCACCCACAACGCCGGCAGGTGCCTGCGCAGCCCCAGGGCGGCGGCAAGCCCCGTGCAGCACAGCACAGCTGCGCTCACTGCCAGTGCCGATGTGGCGCGCAGGGCATGTTCGGAAGCTCCCAGCAGCATGCCCAGTTTTGCGTAGAAAAAATAAAGGGGGGAATGCCCGCTTGCGATCCGCTCGCCGATCATCTCGATCGGGGGCAGCCGGGCGGCCCCAAGGGTATAATATTCATCATACCAGAAGCCGCGCTGTCCGGAAGCAAACAGGCGCACCGCACCGGCAAGCACTGCCGCTGCAATCGCCGTCAGCCACTGCCGTGCCGATAATCGATCACTGGAAGCAGGGAAAGCTGTGTTCACGATAGCTGTTCTGAAATGTCGGAGGTCCGCCGACAGCCGGGATGTGCTGGTTTGCCGTACGGACGGAGTGCCTGACCGACCGAACACCTCACGGATCGATCTTGACCGCTTCGTCGATCAGCATTATGGGAATATCGTCCTTGATCTCATACATAAGCCTGCAGGCCTCGCACACAAGACCGGTGCCCTGCTCGTTGAGGTGAATATCGCCCTTGCACTTCGGGCACGCCAGAATATCAAGCAGCTCTTTGCTGACTGCCATGCGGATACTCCTTTGCGGTCAAGAAGGTCACGGCCCGTTTCTTCGTGCGAACCGTTTATTTTTTCAAATAATTACAGCATACTTTGAAAACTTCATCAACCGTTATGTCGCGCATGCAGCGATGATGGTTTTCCGGGCAGCGCTGCCTGCCGAAGCAGGGACTGCAAGGAAGATCACGCCGGATAACGCTGTGACCCGGTCCGAAGGGGCCGGTGCGGCGTGGTGACGTCGGACCGAAAAGTGCCACGACCGGGGTTTCAACTGCGCAGGCAATATGCAGGGGACCTGAGTCCACGCTCACCAGCAGGTCCGCCCGGGACAGCAGGCAGGCAAGCTCACGCAGCGTTGTGAGGCCGGCACAGCTGTGCGTCTCGTCCGACCCTGCAGCGATGTGTCTGAGCACGTCGGCATCCGCGGCCGAACCGACGAGCAGCACATCTGCATCGGCCTCACGGGAGAGGCGGGTGCACAGATGCGATACCTTTGCCGGCTCCCACTCTTTGGTCGGCCAGGGCGTGCGGCAATGCACGCACACCAGCGACCGGCTGCCCCGCCGGTGCCGTTCCAGAAGACCGTCGACCGCCCGGCTGATGCGTTCATCGAAGGCAAGCCTGACATGCCTGTCACTGCAGGCGATGCCCAGATGGCCAAGCAGTGCAGCGTGCCGCTGCAGCGCGTGATCGTAAAAATCTGCCTGGGGTGCGGTTTCGGTGTAAAACAGACTGCTGCCTTCGCGGGCGCTGCCGAGCCCGATTTTTCGACTGCCGCGTGCGGCGCCGGCGATCAGCCCGCTTTTCAAAAGTCCCTGAAAGTCGAGAACAAGGTCATAGTGCGTATCCCGCAGGTCGCGCAAGAACCGGCGTGCGTCCTGCAGCGCGGAAGCGATATGCCCGCTTCGCGCCGCGGCCAGCCAGGCACCGCGCTGCAGCACCAGGATGCGGTCGATGCCCGGATACCCGGTCAGCAGATCCGCGTTCCGCTTCTCGACAGCCCACGCAAGCTGCGCGCCGGGATAGGCGGCTTTCAGACAGGCGACAGCCGGAAGCGTGTGAACGATATCGCCTATCGCGCTGAGACGTATCAGGAGTATGTGCATGGCTTCACGCTGCGCTCGTGTGTCAGGAACACGGCTCCTGCTGCAGCACCCACTGCGCGGCTTCGAACAGGTTGCTGCAGATGAAGTCCGGCGGCCGGCAGCCTGCGGGATAGCTGTTCAGATGCTCTCGTCCGTAGCCCGTCAGGACCATGATAGCGGCTGCGCCTGCATTGTGCCCCAGCTGGACGTCGCTCACCTTGTCCCCGACCACATAAGAGCGTGTCAGATCGATATCGTGATCGTCCGCGGCCTGCAGCAGCATGCCGGGAGCCGGTTTTCTGCACGAGCACGCACGCGCGTACTGTTCGACGCAGCCCTCGGGATGATGGGGGCAGAAGTATATCCCGTCGACCTCCGCGCCGCCCTGCCTGAGCAGCGCCGCAAACGCCCTGTGAATTTCCGGCAGCATGTCCGGCTCGATCAAACCTTTGGCAATGCCGGCCTGGTTGGTTACTACAACGACCAGATACCCCCATGCACGCAGCATCCTGATGCTTTCCAGCGCACCCGGAATAAGACTGAGCCTGTCGGGGTGATTGAGGTATCCGACATCATGGATGATCGTACCGTCTCTGTCTAAAAAAACCGCCCGATTCATAGTGTGCGATCCCGATGCGTTCGGTGCGGGCATACCGCATGCCGCCGGAGCCTCACCCGTTTAACCGAATACGCGGCTGAAGATTTCATCGACATGCTGCGTGTAGGTGCGCAGCGTGCACAGTTCATCGATGTCGGCCGGCGGTATGTGTGCGGCAACCTCACTGTCCTGCAGCAGCAGGGTTTTGAAATCCTGCTTTTCCTCCCAGGCTTTCAGGGCTGTTCGCTGCACCATGCGGTAGGCGGCTTCGCGCGACACGCCGCGCCTGGCCAGTTCAAGCAAAATCTTCTGGGAGTAAAAAATACCCTGCGTGGTTGCAAGGTTATTCAGCATTTTTTCGGGATAGACGATCAGGTTGCGCAAAAGCCCTGTAAAACGTGTCAGCATAAAATCGAGCACGGTCGTGCTGTCGGGCCCGATGACGCGCTCTGCAGATGAATGGCTGATGTCCCGCTCATGCCACAGGGCGACATTTTCCATGGCAGCCAGGGCGTTCCCGCGCAGGATGCGCACCAGGCCCGAAACATTTTCCGACAGAACGGGGTTTTTCTTGTGCGGCATGGCCGATGATCCTTTCTGGCCCGCGGAGAAATACTCGGCGGCCTCGGACACCTCGGTGCGCTGCAGATGCCTGATTTCAACGGCGAATTTTTCTATGGAGCAGCCGATGACGGCCAGTGTCGTAAAAAACTCGGCATACACATCGCGCTGTATAACCTGGGTTGAAACGGGTGCGGGCCTGAGACCGCATTTTTCGCAGACGTACTCCTCGACCGAGGGGGGAATGTGGGCAAAGGTTCCCACCGCCCCGGATATTTTTCCGACGCTCACCGCATCGCGCGCCCGAACCATCCGCCCGCGCTGGCGCTGCATCTCGTCGTACCACAGGGCCATTTTCAGTCCGAAGGTGATCGGCTCGGCGTGGATGCCGTGGCTGCGCCCGATCATGACGGTATCCTTGTAGGTGACGGCCTTCTCCCTGAGCACCGCCAGCAGCTCGTCGATATCCCGGAGCAGCACATCCGCCGATTGCTGCAGGAGCATGCTGAAACTCGTGTCGAGCACGTCCGATGATGTCAGTCCCCAGTGAATGTAGCGCGCATCCGGTCCGACACATTCACCCACGCTGGTCGTAAAGGCGATGACATCGTGCTTTGTTTCGCGCTCGATTTCCTCTATCCGCCCGATGTCGAAACCGGCGTTTTTTTTGATGTTTGCAAGCGACTCATCGGGAACGAGCCCCAGCCGGTTGAGGGCCTCGCAGGCATAGATTTCGATGTCGAGCCAGGTTCGAAACCTGTTCTCATCGGACCAGATTTCCTTCATTACACTGCGGGTATAGCGCCCAATCATGAATCCCCCTTTTCTGCAGAAAAAACGAGAGCCCCGTACGGGGCTGGGTGCTGTTGTAATCATCCTCGCCCGAAAAGGGCGGGGCTTTCGGACGGCATCCGGAGGGGGCCATCACTTCCTCTGGCCCCATGGCTCCATTTTGACCGTGCCGAGCATGAGTCACGTGCTGCAAAACACAGGGCCGAACGGTCCGAGCAAGGCGAGGTTCTGGCCCGCCGCGCAGGCATTGCTGAAATATCATATAAAATCGGCGCTTCGGGCGCAAGCCAAAACTGCAGCAGCAATGCGCCTGCCGTGCAGGTGCACAGCGCACGGCAGGGAGCATGCGCTGTTTGAATTTTACATGAAATATGGTAGAGTTCCTGCACGTAAACCATGCAGGAACATTCATATTTCAGCTCGCGGAGGATATCATGAAGCGTACGGTTGTTTTTGTTGTCACGGTTGTGTGTTTTTTCATGACAGTGGGAAGCGTTGCGGCGGGTGACGCTGCAGCCGGCAAGGCCAGGGCTGTCGTGTGCGCCGGATGCCACGGTGCAAAGGGCATCAGCGCCAACCCGCTCTGGCCCAGCCTGGCCGGCCAGCACGCCCGGTACCTTGAAAAACAGCTGAAGGATTACAAAAGCGGTGTCCGGAAAGACCCCATGATGGAGCCGCAGGCAAAAATGCTCAGCGAGGCGGACATGGCGAACCTGGCAGCCTACTATCAGTCGCTGAGCTGCAAATAGCCGCGCCAGTGCGGCGGGGGTCTGTGAGCCCACTCCGAGGCCTTTTTGGCATACACCCGGGCAACCGGGTCGCGCTCGGCGATTCGGGAAAACACGGCATGGGCACCGGAAAAATCACCCTGGTAAAAAAGCCGCACGCCGTTTTCAAACGACTCGTATACGGCGCATTTGCGCTCATACTCGCGGGGATACATCGGCTCGTAGAGCTTCACAACGGCAGTATCGTCGAACACCACACGGACGATCTCCCGCAGTGCCACATCGCTTTCCAGAAGCCGGGCGGTTGCCTCCGTGACCAGGATATGTGTGCCGAACAGCCCGTTTGCCTGCTGCGCCTGCCGGGCATGATTCAGCGCCGGTCCCCGCACCGTATATCCGGCATCCGGCGCGTCGGAATCGATGCCGGCATCCCCCGGGGCGGTGGCGAGCCCCGTGCGCAGTACAAGCTCGCAGCCGGTCTTCTCCCGAAACGCCGTTCGCAGTTCCCACATCGCCCGGCGGCAGTTCAATGCGACCAGTACGGCACGCCCGGCGTGGTCCTGCTCCTCAAGCGGTGCGTTCCAGAAAGCGCACAGCGCCCGCCCGGCACCCGGTGCAAGCGTACCACCGCCTTTCATGATCAGTCTGCCGAGCACGTCCGCATAGTCCTGAAGCAAGCTGTCCGGGACGGCACAGTCCTCAAAGCAGCAGGAAAGAACGCTGATCCGGCGGCTGCGCCATGCAAGCATCCGCTCATCAGCACTGTCCATTACCTGCTTCAGCCGGTCTGTGGCGAGACGCCCGCGAAAAACCTTCTTCAGAGCTCGCCTGCGGCGTCCTTCCGTCAGCTGATACAGTGTCAGAGAGCAGAGTGCCGTGAACAGCACTCCCGCTTCAAGGGCTGCGAAATGCAGCCACAGGCCGTTTACATAGCAGCGCTGTGCGGCATACCACGGCAGGGCACAATACACGGCGGCCACGAGAGCTGCCGGCAGTGGCTTGCAGTACTGCAATACAACACCGCAGGTCAGCGCCAGCAGCATGCAGGCGAGCACAAACCGCCACGGCTCCGCTGCATGCAGAAATCCGCCGGCAAGAAAACAGTCGAGCATGGCGGCGGCTATCCCCGCCCGGGGATACGCGCCAAGCGGTGTCGGGCAGACATCCCCGTCACCGATGAAAACATGGGCTCCGGCAAAGACTGCGGGATCGACCGTCGCCTGCCTGCCCTCACGCAGGCAGGCGGCCGAACGCACGATGTCATCCAGTGAAAACGTTTCGTAAACATCCGCAGGCCCCCGGAACCGAATCAGGCATGTTCCGTCCAGAGCAAGCGGGACGATGAAACCGCCGATGTGCAGGGTGCTGCCGTCGATGCTTGCCCGCACATCTGCAGCAGCCTCTGCAACGGCACCAATGCCGGGAGAGGTATGCGGCGCACCGTTTGCGCACTGCAGCACATGCCCCCGCCGCACGACACCGTCAATGTCCTTAACCAGCGGCATGCCCGAATGTTCGAGCGACCGGGGCACGGTCAGCGCGGAGCCTGTACACTTCTTCCGGCCCGAGCGCACCAGCCAGCGGTCGAGCCCTTCAACGGTAATTTTTTCGACTCTGCCGGAATCGTCTGCAGGACGGGCCTGCGGGCTGAAAGACCCGGGATGCATGGCAAAAGCAACTGATCGCGCGCCGGCCTCCCGGCAGAACTCAGCCGCTGTCCGGCACCGGTTTTTCACATCCGGGGACAAAGATGACGGTCGTTCGGATGCCGGCCGGCCGGTCCTCCCACCGACAAGAATGAGTTTGATCGTACCTGTAACGGCGGACGGCTGTGCCCGCAGCCGGGCACGCATATCCCACGACCGTAATTCCCAGGCATCCAGCAGGGCGCCGCTCCAGAGCGTAAGCGCCAGCAGTGCCCCTGCTGCACCTGCCGCAAGACCCGGAAACAGTTTTTCTGAAGAACGTGAATTCCCTTCTTGACCTGTCATTGCCACAGCAACTATTATATAACGGTTGCGGCACAGGAACGTGCCCTCGGGCGCTGTCTCTGTCGTCGTGGGGTCGGAGCGGCCGTGCCGCAGGAATCATATCCGCATATCGCAGCGACGCGGCACAGCGTAAGATGTGCAGAACAGGTTGTGTACAGCACCCGTGTTAGACATAAAATATCTTCATTCCCGGGGTCAAGTGAAAAAAAGATCATCATTCCCGGCATATTCGCTGTTCACGGCCGTTCTTCTCCTGGCCGGCTGCACCGTGCCGCAGCCGCAGGTCTGTATAACAAACACAGCCGGTCGTCAGGTGTGCGTTACGGTTGAGGTGGCCGACACACCCGATCAGCGGAATCTGGGCCTCATGTACCGCAGGCATCTCGGCCGGGACAGCGGAATGCTCTTCGTGTTCAGCACCCAGAAGCTCAACAGCTTTACCATGAAGAACACCTTCATTCCGCTCGACATGCTATTCATCGACAGGTCGCTGCGGGTAGCGGGAGTGATCGAGAACACCCGGCCCCGGACACGGGGGCCGTACAGAATAGAGAAGCCCTCACAGTATGTGCTCGAGGTCAATGCCCTGTTCTGCCGGAAGCACGATATAGCGGCCGGCTGTGCCGTGGAGTTGAAAAACATACCCGAATGATAAAACGTTTTTGAACAATCGCAAGGCTGAAGGTGATGGACAACGGGCATGACGCAGAAGATTCACCTGCTCTCCGCTTTCCTTTTTTTAATGCTTGTATACCGCTCGACAAACCGCACGGACTGCCGAAGAAGACTGCGCCGGCATGTGCCGAAATAGGCTCTGATGAACGACAGGCGCAGCGGGCGTGAAACAGGCCCGCCTGCCGGAAGTGAATAATTGAGGCGCGCCAGGTCGCGGCTGCGCAGCGCAAGCGGGACGCGCTCCATGATACGGGCTGCATCGAAGTCGATAAAATATATATCCTGCACCATTCCGCCCCGGTGCCGTACCAGAATATTTTTTGCCTTGAGGTCGCCGTGAACGGCACCGCGATCGTGCATCCTGCGCACAGCCCCGGCAAGCCGGGCTGCACAGGCCCGTTTTTCAGCCCGGCTGAGCTGCAGGGCCACCTCCCGCACAAAAACATCCAGCGGGCAGGTCCCCGCCGCATTCTCCGTCACCAGATAGCTTTCAGCCGGAATGCCGTACCTGCGTCGCTCCAGAAAAAGCAGCGGCCTCGGTACCGGCATGCCCCGGGCCGCCATGCTGTTTGCCGTTTTCCAGGCACGCCGTGCCCGTGTTCCGCGCAGGCAGTTCTTGACCTGAGCCCGGGCATCTCTTACATTGTAGCGCTTCAGGTGTACGCCCGGATCGGACTCTGTTTCCAGAATGAGTGATGCGGTCGAGCGGGAATCCTTGAGCACCCGCGTATGCGGGGCATGAAACAGGCCGTCGGGATCCTGCAGTACTGCCGCAAGGCATGCCCCCGCCGGCACCCTGCACGCCATGCCCTGCAGGCCCCCGGCGGCAATCCGCCGGAAGTATGAATTTTCCTGCATGCAGCGCCGTGCACGCTTGCGCCACTCATGCCGCAGCACCCGGTCGGTTTCCCGCACGATATCGTCACGGAGCCGGATGCGGTCATGCCCCGGCGGCATGGCCCGTCGGAAACAGTCCAGAAACAGCAGCCTGTCGCGGGCGGGCAGCACGTCGAAGATCGAGGCATTGAGAAGCGAGAGGTTCCTGATGATATCGGCGGCATCGAGCCTGCTTTTCAGCCGGACCGCCTGCAGATCGACCAGAAAAAACGACGGACGGCCGTCTCCCTCATGCCGTATCAGTATGTTGCCCCAGTGCAGATCACGGTGCAGCACACCTGCGCGGCAGACGGCCGCGACAAACCCGGCAAACGCAGCGACGAGCTCCCGGGGGGAACGCTCCGCAGCGCCGCCGGCCTCAGCCGCCCGTCTCAGCACAAACTCCTTGAGGGTCATGCTGCCGGGCAGGGCCTCGGTTATATACAGCGAGCGGCGGAACAGAATACCTCTTTTTTCAAGCCCCAGGGCGATGGGGCGGCAGGCCGGAACCCCCCGTTTTATCAGGGCCCGAGCCGCCCGCCACTCCTGCAGGCCCGGCGGAACGGCAAGCGACCGGTACAGCTTGCGTGCCGGTATGGTGGAAGTTTTCAGATACACGCACGGCAGACCGGGGTCAGGCGTGTGCACGCAACTGACGCGCCGACCGGGAAGTTCCCGCACGACATCCTGCCGTGCGATCAGATTGCCGGCAGCGATACCGTCGAGCACCTGCGCGGTAAACATGCCGTCCCAGCCGGAAGCAACCCTCCAGGAAATGCGGGCGGAGTGCATATTATGAACTGAATCTGTCAAGAACCCGTCTCACGGTATCGATAACATCCTGCACGTCGTCATCGGTGAGCCTTGCGGACAGGGGCAGGGAAATCGTTCGCCGGGAAGCATGCAGCGCGTTTGGGAAAGCATCCCGGTCATAGCCGAACCGATCCCGGTAGAAGGGATGCAGGTGCAGCGAAATATAATGTATGCCGGTACCGATGTTTTCTTCGTGCAGGGCCTGCTGCACGGCATCCCGGTCGGCATTCAGGTCCTGAAGCCGGACAAGCGGCGCATAAAGATGCCGGGCATGCCGCGTGTCGTCTTCCGGCTGCGGGGGCAGGTCGAGCGGCATGTCCCTGAGTGCCTCATCATAGCGCCGCCAGATCTCCTCACGCCGCAGCAGGCGCTCCTCGACATGTTTGAGCTGGTGTATGCCCAGCGCCGCCTGCATATCCATCATGTTGTACTTGAAGCCCGGGTAGACGACCTGGTAATGCTTGAAGCCCTCGTCGGAGTAGCGCTTCCAGGCCCCCCGGCTCATGCCGTGCAGCCCGTAGGTCTCGATCCTGGCTGCATAATCTTCATTGTCGGTGGTAATCATGCCGCCCTCGCCGGTAACCAGGTTTTTGGTGACATAAAAGCTGAAAACCGTCATATCACCGATGGTTCCTATTTTTCTGCCCCGATAGGCGGTCTCGATAGCGTGCGCGGCGTCTTCGATAACCAGCAGGCTGTGGCGGCCGGCAATGTCCATAATGCGATCCATATTGCAGGGCCGGCCGTAGAGGTGCACCGGGATGATCGCCCGTGTCTTTTCCGTAATCTTTTCCTCGATTTTATCGGGATCGATGGTCATGCCCGGCAGCTCTATGTCGACAAAAACCGGCTGTGCGCCGGTGTGGATAATGGCGTTTGCCGTTGCAGCGAATGTCATGGGGGTTGTGATGACCTCATCGCCGGGCCGCAGGTCGGCTGCAAGCATGGCAAGGTGAAGCCCGGCCGTGCAGGAGTTCAGGGCCAGGGCACAGCGGGAGCCGATATAGTCTGCAAACATATCCTGGAATGTTCCCACGCGCGGGCCGGTGGATATCCAGCCCGAGCGCAGGCAGTCGACGACTTCCCGTATCTCGTCCTCTTCTATCAGCGGACTGCCGAATATCAGAAATTCTTTTCGCATGAAGCTCTCTTTCCGTGTTCTGCGGCTGGAGCCGCCCGGTTTTTAGTATTATGTTGTATCATTTTTGCGGTCTTTTTTAAAACGCTATTTGCAAACCTCCGGCCGGCAGCCGACAGCCGGTGCACGCCGAGATAATGCTTCAGAAACCTGAGCCGGTCGGTCCGGCTGATGCCCGCCCTGAGCGCCGAGTAATTGAGCGCTGCAATGTCTTTCACTTTCCAGCGAACGGGAACCCTGCCGCGCCGGTCGACGCGGTGCAGGTCGACAATGAACAGTGCGTCTCCCTCCCCCCGCAGAATGTGGCACAAATACAGATCGCGGTGATTGAACCCGCAGGCATGCATGCGGTGAACAAGCTGTGCCGTGCGCCTGATGATCCTGCGAAGAGCCTCAGGCGGCAGGTCGCCGGGGCCGGCAACCAGGTGATCCAGGCGCCGGCAGCCGGCAAGTTCCAGCGTCAGCAAAAATGATTCTTTTCCCGCCAAACCGCACCGCCGCACCCCGGCTGCAACCGGCACCATGGTCGGCAGGCCGCTGTCGTGAAAAGCGCACACCGACAGAAACTCATCGACGCCGTCCTTCCTGCGGTCGCTGCTCAGAAGGCGATACAGGGCCTGCATACATGAGCGGTGCACATGCCGCTTGACATACAGCGTGTGCGGCTCGCCCCGGTGCCGCAGGAAAAACCGGGCGGTGCTGCGTTCGGACACGGCGCGCTTGACGAATTCCACATCCTGCAGCGACATAACCCGGTCGAAATCAAGCAGACCGTGCTCCTGCAGCATGTTTTCGAACCGGCCGTTGTACACTATGCCTGCCGGTCCGGTCCGTATGTCAACAGGTCCTGCGCTCATCCGTATCCTCCAGAGCGGCGCGGTAGACCGCAAGGGTTTCCCGGACATTTGTTTCCATCGAATATTCGCCGGCCCGTGCCGCCGCCCTGAAGCGCATCTCTTCACGCGCCGTATTGCCCGATGAGAGCACGGCTTCAATGGCTTCGGTCGCCGCCCGGGTCGCAGCAGGCTCGTCGATAACGATCCCGTTGACCCGGCTCTCGATAATCTCACAGGCACCGTTATGCCGCGTGGTCACAACCGGCAGCCCGCAGGCCATGGCTTCGAGACACACGTTTGAAAACGGCTCGTAGAGTGCGGGATGGACCAGCAGGTCGGCCGCGCCGTACAGTCCGGTCATATCGCTTACCTGACCGGCAAACACGATATCCCCTGCAAGGCCGAGCCGGTCGGCACGCCTTCTGAACGGCCTGTCCCTGCCTCTGCCGGCAACAAGGAGCTTCAGGCGCAGGCCTCTGGCTTTCAGCAGGGCCGTGCAGTCCAGTGCGTGGTCAAGGCCTTTGCGCTTGAAGTTGTGCCCGGCAAACAGCAGCACCCGGCAGGAAGGGTCCAGCCCGAACCGTTTGCGCACGGCCGGGGCTGCAGACATGCCGGCGGCGGGATTAAAGTGCCGCAGGTCGACCCCGTTATGAACGACATCTATCTTGCAGGACGGCACATCATAATAATCCTGTGCCTGCTCTTTGCACAGGCTTGAATTTGCTATGATCCTGCGGTAGTTGCCGGGGCTGAAAATCCTGCGTTCGATCATCAGGATCGTCTGATGGCGCGGGCTGACCCGTCGCGACAGCCGCGCGGCCGCACCCCCGCCCTGCACGGCGAGCCAGTGGCAATGCAGGCCGTCTCCCATGCGGTAGACATCCTGCGGATATACCTGCGACAGGCCGTTGACGATATCGAAGGATCGTCGGCCCAGCAGCAGCCGCGCATTTCGATGAAAAGAAAGATTCTTGAGTGCTGAGGGGCGTGCTATGAACGGTACGCGGTGCAGCGTTATGGTATTGTCGTCGGTCTTGCGAAAGCGTCCGGCAAAAACGTGCACCTCGTGCCCCGCATCCGCCAGACCGCCGGCAAGGGCAACGGCGTAACGCTCGGCTCCCCCGTGAACGTCCAGAAACTCTTTTCGTACAAGCGCAATTTTCATAGTAATTTGTTACCGGTGCGCGGCCTTCCCGCGCAGCCCTGCCGACCGGGGGCACCGCCTGAGATGCCACCACACCAGGCCCGCATACACCGCTGTCTTTTCCCGGCAGCGCCGGCTGCGCCCGAGGGTCAGGACATGGCCGGCTGCGGTAAATACCAGGTTCACTATAAGTTTGAAAAAGCGGAAGATGCGCAGCGCTGCGTATGCGCCGGGCGACCTGTTCTTCCTGAAAAACAGATACAGGGACCGGTAGTACTCTATCCATGCCTGCAGCGGACGCTGCTGCTTGCTGCGCCCCTGGAGATGAACAACCTCCACCCGCGGGTCGTGTACGACCCGCCAGCCCGCCGCATGCATCCTGAGGCACCAGTCGGTCTCTTCCAGAAAGAAAAAGTAATCCTCGTCGAAAAAGCCGACATCGCGGGCGGCTTCCGCGCGCACCGCCAGGCAGGCGCCGATCAGCGAATCGACTTCGAAGGGCTCGCGCCGGCCGCCCGGCTTGCCGGCATAGCGCTGCGGAAAAAACAGGCGCAGCAGGCTCTTGTTTAAGAGCTCTGTAGTCAAAGAGGGGAAATTATCGAAACTGTTCTGCTGCCGCCCGTTGTCGCCCACCATGCGCGGCCCGACCATTGCCACCCGGGGGTGGGCGTCGAGATAGCCCGCGAGGCCTTCGACCGCACCCGGCCGGAGCCGGGCATCGCTGTTGAGCAGGATATAATAGCGGCCCCGTGACCGGCGAAGGGCCTGGTTATTGGCGGCGGCGAACCCCCTGTTGTCGCTGTTTGTGATGAGGTGCACCGCGTCGCCGAACCGCTCTCTGACCATCTCCGGGCTGCCGTCCGCCGAGCCGTTGTCAACGATGATTATTTCACGGCTGCGGCTGTCTGACGATGCCAGAACCGACGCGATGCAGTCCTGCAGAAGCGCGCGGGTGTTCCAGCTGATAATGATGAATGAAAGGTCTATGCTGCTCATGTACGTGCACGCTGCCTGTCCGTGCTGTGCTGCCTCGCAGTTACGTTGATCAGGGTATGATCATTGCCACCTGCGCCCCGGCGGCAATTTCGATGTGCCGCGTTTCGCTCACCGACACATCGTACACCTCTCCGTCGATCTGACAGCAGATATGATCATCGAAAATAATTTCAAGCCGGCGCGTCTGAAAGTGATCCAGTTCCGGCCACTGAACATCGAAGGGCCTTCTGAAAATACGGCTGAAATGCATGAAAAACCACTGTCGCACGTGGGGGATGACCGTCACCTCGAACATCCCGTCATCCATGCGGCACTTTGAAGAAAGCACCATGCCGCCCGCATACGTTGTAGTGTTGGTTACCAGCAGCTGACAGATATTGCGCGGAATGGTGATTTCGCGGTATCCCGCCCGTTCGCAGAAAAATTTGAGCCGCACGGGGAACGGAACACGGTATGAGAGATTGCTGAAGGCCAGCATGCCGTACAGCAGCTTTCCCAGGCCGCTCGAACAGATGCGCCGGTACACATGACGGCTGCGCATCGCATCGAAGTCGGTGGAGATCTTGGCGTCGATCCCCATGCCGAAATAGTTGGCAAACAGCGCGCCGTTTATTTTCAGAACATCCACGCTGGTGGTTTTGCCCGCAACGATCACCCGCAGAATCCCGCTGATGCCTTCCCGCCGGAACAGGGGGAGAATGCCGAGCGAGCGCGCCAGGTCGTTGCCGGTTCCGATCGGGATGACGCCGATCGACGGCTTGCACGCAAGGCCGGCCACGGCATCGATGACCATCGAAACGGTTCCGTCCCCCCCGGCGATCACGACCGTCTCGTACTGGTGCGATGCCGCCCGCAGCTGGGCGGCGATATCGGGCCTGGTCAGCTTGATATCATACTGCCGTGTCGAGAGTACGCCTTTCAGGCCTTCGATGATTTTTGCATTGAGCTTTTTTCCTGTACGTCTGCCCGAAACAGGGTTGACAAGAAAAAGCACCTTTTTCATGCCGGCTGCTGCCATGGCGATACGGTCTTTCTGGATGATGGGCACGATACCGGATATGCAGGCATCGGCACCGGAACGGCTAATCTGTTGCTATTTGTTTATATTCCTGCTAAAAAAGATAGAATTCTTTAACAATAAACTATTTGCTTTAGTATGTAAATGACTGAAAAAACCAAGCGGATTCTCATTATCAGACTCAGCGCCATCGGAGATGTTCTCAGGGTGCTTCCGGCGCTGCAGGTGCTGAAGCAGAGCTACCCCCACTCCTATATCGCCTGGGCCGTCGAGGAGAAATCCCGGGATATTCTCGAAGCCCATCCCGATATCGACGATGTGCTGGTGTTTCCCAAAGAGAGCTTGAGCGCCAGGTTGAAATCCCCGGCCACCTTCCGTGAAGGCCTGCGTGATTTTTTTTCTTTTATCGGCACCGTGCGGGAGCAGCGTTTCGACTGCGTATATGACTTTCACGGCCTTTTCAAGAGCGGCATTATCAGCTTTTTGAGCGGCGCACCCGAGCGTATCGGCTTTTCACGGCCCTTTACCAGGGAATGCAATTTTCTGTTCAACAACCGCCGCTATCCCCTGAAGAAAAAGCGCCTCAACCGCATCGACCGCAACCTGGCCCTGCTTGAACAATGCGGGCTCGAGATACGCCACACGCCGCCTGTAATTCACATTCCCGCCGACATTCAGACCGGGGTTTCAAAGTTTTTCAGGCAGTCCCAGGTCGACCGCAGGCGCCCGGTTGTTGCAGTGCATCCGGCTACAAGCTCGACAACACCCTATAAGCGCTGGGAGCCCTACCGCTACGCGGTCGTTGCCGACAAGGTCATCGAGCAGCATGCCGCCCAGATCGTTTTTACCTGGTTCGGCGAAGAGCTCGAAACCGTCAGGGAAATAACCGGCCTTATGAAGCACCGGGCGCTGGTCGCACCGGAAACGGAAAACCTCTGCCGGCTGGCGGCCGTTTTTCGCAACTGCGATATGTACCTCGGCGGCGACACCGGCCCCATGCACCTGGCCGCCTTTGTCGGCATCCCGGTGGTCGCCATTTTCGGACCGACCGACCACGTCGTCAACGAGCCCTATATCTGCACGCCGCACATTATAATCCGCAAGGAAGTCAGCTGCAGCCCCTGCAGAAAATACCAGTGTTCAAAAAGAACCTGCATGAAAAATATCCGGGAGGAAAGCGTTGTCAGGGCCGTGGGCATAATGCTGGAATCTTTCAAGTATACCGACAGCGAACAGAAAGGCGCATAAGATCCGTTCACACAAAGGCGGACCGGCATGAAGACACCCGGCAGGATACTGGTAGTGAGCAGCAGCTGGCTCGGCGACACTGTTTTGAGCCTGCCCGCTGTTCACGGCATAAAGCACATCGATTCAGACACCTTTGTCGCGGCGCTTGCAAAACCGCTGCCGGCTGAAATCCTGCAGGCAGTTCCGGATATAGATGAAACCATACTGTTCGACACCGCCCGCACATTACTGCTGCGGAACATCATACGGACGGCGGCCGCAGTCCGGCGCCGGCGATTCGATCTGGCGCTTTTTTTTCCGCGATCCTGTGCTGCGGCACTGGTGTGCGCGCTTGCCCGTATCCCGCGGCGGGTCGGATTCAGCGCCGGCATCAGAAACATGCTGATGACTGATACTGTCCCGCTGCACGGCACGGCCGCACCCGTGCATGAAGCCGAGCGGTACAAAAAGCTTGCAGCGCACATCGGTGCGTCGCGTTTTCCCGAAAAGCCGTCTTTTACGGTTCCGCGGGAGGCCCGCTCATGGGCTGACGAATTCCTGAATCGTAACGATAAAAAAAACGGCGTGCCGCGTGTCTGCCTGAACCCCGGGTCCACAAACGGCGATGCCAAGCGCTGGATGCCCGAACGGTTTACCGAGCTTGCGCGGCGCCTGCACTCCTGTGAGATCGTGCTGGTGGGGGATTCCTCAAGCGCACCGCTGACCCGGGGCATCAACAGCAGCCTGGGCGGCACGGCCCGTGATGCAGCCGGTGCAACATCGATTTCCCGGCTGGCAGCCCTGCTGGCGGCCTGCGATGTGCTGGTCACCAACGACACCGGTCCCATGCACCTGGCCTGCGCCGTCGGCACCCCGGTTGTTGCGGTTCTGGGGCCGACCGACGAGGCGGTCACGGGGCCGCTCGGCACGGCCGTTGTGATCAGAAAGCGGGTTTCCTGCGGCCCGTGCCGTCAGCACACCTGCCCTGAGGGCACGCACCGCTGCATGCAGCTGGTAGCGGTGGACGAGGTCGAGGAGGCCGTTCTGAAACAGCTGGAAACGCTTCACCCACTCGGGAGGGAAGGAGGCCGCACAGGCCGATATACCACATGACACGACCGAAACTCTCAGCAGCGATTATCACATTCAATGAGGAGCACAATATCCGCGCCTGCCTGGAAAGCGTTGCGTGGTTTGATGAAATTATCGTGGTGGACTCAGGCAGCACCGACCGCACCGTTGCACTGTGCAAGGACTACACGGACCGCATCGTCGAGCGGCCCTGGCCCGGCCATGTGCTGCAGAAACAGTTTGCCCTCGATCAGGCAACCGGCGACTGGATTCTTTCCCTTGACGCCGACGAGCGACTCTCCGGGGCGGCCGCCGCCGACATCCGCACACATGTTATTGATAAAAATCCGGAAGCCGACGGATTCATCTTTCCGCGCCTGTCCTGCTATCTCGGCCGGTGGATCCGCCACGGTGGCTGGTTTCCGGACTGCAAGCTCCGCCTGGTACGGCGCGGGTGCGCGCGCTGGGGCGGCAAGGACCCGCATGACAAGCTGGAGCTGAGCGGCACAGCCCGTAAGCTGCAGGGCGAAATCCTTCACTATGTGTACCGGGACATCTCGCATCAGCTGGCGACGATCGACTCCTTTTCCGGTATCACGGCCGCGCAGTGGCTGCGCAGCAACAAGCGCCTCAGCCTGTTCGAGCTTGTGTTCAGGCCGCCTGTTCGCTTTCTGGAGATGTATGCCTGGAAGCGGGGATTTCTGGACGGCATGCCGGGCCTGATCATCGCCGTGCTGTCGTCCTATTATGTTTTTCTCAAGTACGCCAAGCTGTGGGAACTGCACAACAAAAACAAGGATTAGCTCTTTTTTGAAACATGCATCCTCGCTCGGAGGGTGAGACTTGAGGACGGCCCTATCGGGACCATCTGCGACCGCCGGACAATCACTCACTATGAACAAACAGCTCACCATACGCGGCACAGACTGGACAGTTCACGAAAGCCTTGATGAAAGCGTGCTTGAGCGGCTTCTGCCCCGGCTCGATCACCACCGGACCAATCAGGAACTGACCCTGGTAAAGGACAACAATGTCCGCAGCGCGTTTCTCTTTCGCACTGGCCATGAAGACCGGCCGGCACTGTTTGTCAAGCGCTACAAGTGCAGAAGCTTCTCTGACCGCTGCAAATACCTTCTGTTTCAGTCCAAGGCAAAATCCGAGTGGCGCTCCCTGCTGCGCTTCAGACGCTGCAGCCTGCCCTGCCCGCTGCCTCTGGCGCTGCATGAGCGCCGCAAAGCGGGCATGCTTCAGGACAGCTGCCTTGTCATGGAAGCGATTGACGGCGCCGTGCCCCTGAATGAGTATGCAGAAGCGCAGCAGGATGTTCTGCGGTCGGGATATATGCAATATAAAATTATCCTTATCCAACGGCTTGCCGACCTGGTGCGCAGGCTCCACGCCGCGCGCATTTATTACCGCGACCTGCATGCCGGCAATATTCTGGTGCGGGAAACAGACGGGGGCCCTGAACTTTTTTTCATCGATCTGCACCGCGCCCTGCAGGTACCCGTTCTCATGCAGTGGATGATTACGGACGACCTGGCCGTGCTGTGCAACTCGCTGAGCCTTTCCCGGACCGATAAAATCCGCTTCTTGCGCTCCTACTGCACCGACCTGCGGGAATACCCTGCAGACCTGCGTGACACGGCGCTGCTGATTGGACGGCGGACAGAAAAGCTCCGGCTGCGTCGGATACGCAGCAGGAGCAAACGGTGCGTAAAGAACAGCACGGTTTTCGAAAAAAAGATCACCTGGCGCGAGCGCTATCACGGCAGGCGCGATTTCGGCCGCGTACGTGCCGGTGCCTGTATCGGGCTGCATGAGTCCGAGCTTACGGCAAAGACGTCGACTCTGAAAGCGTCATCCAAGTCCGTGCTGACCGCTCACGACACCGCCGCTGACGGGCGCGTCTGCGTCAAAGGATACCGCTACCTCGGCCTGCTCTATGCCGCGAAATATATGTTCCGCACATCACGCGCCCTCAAAAGCTGGAAGGCCGCCCATGCCCTTATGGTGCGCGGCATCGACACCCCGCTGCCACTGGCGATCGTCGAGCGACGCTGCGGGCCGCTGAAGCTGAAAAGCTACCTCATCACGCGCTGGCATCCGAATGCCCGAGAGCTGAACACGTATGTGCAGACCATGACCGATACCGCTCCGAAGACCAGAACGGCATTCCTGGCTGCTCTGGCCGGTGTCATCCTGAACATGCACGAGCGGGGCATCTATCATGCCGATCTCAAGTCGAACAACATTCTTGTCGAAGAGCGCGAGGACGGCGGGTGGCGTTTTTACATTATCGACCTCGACCGCGTCAGGTTCGACCACGCGGTGCCCTTTGAAAAGCGGGTCAACAATCTCGCCCAGATAAACGCCTCGGTCGCCGACTGTATGACGGTAAGGGACCGGCTTAAGTTTTTCCGCATCTATGCTGCAGGCTGCGGTGTGTACACTGACAGAAAAAAGTACTACCGTCGCATTATTGCAATCGGCAGAACGAAAATCACCGAGCCCTATGGGCTGACGTTTGCCTGAAGAATAGCTGTTGACCCGCTATCTGAGAAACAGTAGACTCATACCCTGACCGGGACGACCGGCATTCGAAAAGAACAGACCGTACACGATTGTTGAAGCAGCCGGAGGCTTGCGGGACGCAGCGGATGAAAATTTTACATCTTTTCAGCAACTGGAAATGGACCGGGCCGGCCGAGCATGCCCTGAACCTGGTTCTGCATCAGCAGCGCTCCGGTCACAGCGTCGTTTTTGCCTGTGCCGCGCCGCCGCCGGGAATCGAGGAGTCCATCATAGCGGTTGCGCGCCCTGCCGGCATTGAGCCGTATACCGGTTTCAGGCTGGCAAAACATTTGAACATCACCGCCGACATTAAGGACATCACCGCTCTCGGTGCCTACATCAAAACAAACCGTTTCGATATCGTTCACTGTCATCTGCCCAACGACCACCTGATCGCCGGTCTGGCGATCCGCCTGAGTTTCAGCAGGACCGCTCTTGTCAGAACCTGCTATGACGGCGAAAAGGTAAAAAGCGGTCTGCGGGGACGTTTTCTGTTCGGTTTTGCAACCGATGCCCTGCTGGTTATATCCGAGGCAGCTAGAAACTACATCCTGCGCAAGCGCTGTATTTCCGCTCAAAAGCTCTGGAAAATCGATATCCCGGTTGACCTCCACCGCTTCAACCCCGACCGGGTGGAGCCGGCGCGCGAAGCGTTCGGGCTGCCTGCGGAGGCCGTGGTCGGAGGCATCGTCGCCCGGGTTCAAAAACATAGGCGGTTCAACGTAATTCTCGAGGCCCTGCAGATCGTCCTGCGTGAATTTCCAAACCTCAAGTTCATGATCATCGGCAGGGGAACCCATATTCAGGAGATAGCGATCAAGCCCTCCCAGACAATGGGCATCCGTCCAAATCTCATATTCACCGGGTATAAAAAAGAGGATTTCAGGGAAACACTTGCCTGTCTCAATTTCAAGGTCTTTCTCGTGCCCGGCAGCGACGGCTCGTGCCGGGCGGTCCGGGAGGCAATGGCCATGGGCATTCCCGTCATTGCCGCCGACCGGGGCATGCTGCCTGAAATCGTCGAGCATGAAAAAGAGGGCCTTATCATAGACGACATGCCGGAAAACCTCGCCCAGGCGATGCTTTACATGATCGAGCATCCCGACGTCCGGCGCGCAATGGGGCACAATGCCCGGGCCAAGGCCTCCCGTATTTTCAATATCGACTACCAGGGCAGCCGTATTGAATCGGTGTATGAAAAGGTCCTGATACGAAAGCACACAAGCCGGTGGCGCACCCTGCTGGCCAGCAGCTCGCAACGGAACAGGATGGCCAGGGAGGCCCGGCAGAAAGCAGAAATCAGCCACAGTCCGGATGTCGAGCACCGGCAGATGGAAGACATTCTCAAAGAGCGTTCGCGCCGGAAGCCCTGAGTGTGCACAGAAAGGTCTGCTGTTAAAAAATGGAAGTTTGCACGTGGCCTGATGTTCCCCTCTGGACGGACATTGTCGATTCCAGTTCGGCAGCCACATTTTATCACACCCCGCAGTGGCATGAAGCCGTCCGGGACGCCTATCCGGAATACAAAATCGCCACTGCCCAGTTTGTTTTTGAAGGGGGGACTGCAGCAGTGTTTCCCTGCCTGCAGACCGACAGCGGGCTGATTAAAATAAAATCACGCATACACTCCTCTGCCTTTTCCTGCTATGGCGGGTATTGTGCCAGCCGCCCTCTCGAACCTGATGAAGAATCACGCCTCTACAGCTACCTTGCAGGGCTCAAAGCCTCAGTTCGCATCTGCGGTAATCCTTTCGCCACCTGCCGCCTGCACGGCTGTTTCAGCGTTCAGGACAGCGTTACCCAGGCGATCCGCCTCCCGGCCGATAAAGACGGCCTGTACCGCCTGCTGAACCGCGGGGCCAGAAGCAACCTGAATCAGGCTGAAAAAAAAGGCGTGACTGTCAGAGCGGATAACAGCGAAACGGCTGTCGAGCACTACTGCACCCTGTACCGTGACACGATCAGGCGCTGGGGTGACCGGACGATTTTCACGTACAGCGATGCTTTTCTGCACCGGCTGCTTGCCTGCCGGGATGCCGTGCTCTGGACGGCCGAGGCTGAAAGCCGCATGGCGGCCGGCGCCATCGTACTATACTCCGGAAGCATAGCGGCTTATTTTCACGGTGCATCGCATGAGGACTATTTCACCTTCTATCCGAACAACATGCTGCACATGGAAATTATGCGGGATGCCGTGGAGCGCGGCTGCCGGTGGTATGACTTCGGCCCCAGCGGCGGCCGCCAGGGCGTGATCAGATTCAAAAAATCATTCGGGGCGGAGACGCTTCCCTATGATACCGGTAAAATGAATAAAAAATGAAACGCATCGATTCCGTTTCGCGCGAACTCTGGCATGGCACTGCAGCGGCCTGCACCTGGGCGGTGTTCTTTCATACCCCGCTGTGGGCCGACTGTATGGCAGGGGCCGTTCCCGGCTGCCGGCCGGCCTGTCTGGGATTCGAGCTCGAGGACGGCACCCCGGCCCTGCTGCCCGCTGTTGCGCGCAGCAAAAAGCGGCTGCTGACAACCGGGACCGAGTACCGCTCAACCGAGCCCGGCACCTACGGCGGCTTCATCGCCCCCCGTACGCTTACCCCGCAGGAGTGCCGCGCAATGGGCCGTTTGCTGCTCGATGCAAAAAAAACCGGCGGGCGGATTGTCGAAACGCCGGGTATGCCGCTTGGTCTCGAGGCGCCCTTTCGTGCGAAAAAAATGACGACCCATGTTGTCGACCTTACGGAAGGCTATGATCAGGTGCGGAAAAATTTCAACCGCGGACAGAAAAGCAATATAAACCAGGCTATAAAGAAAGGGGTCAGCGTGCGGCAGGCGCAAAACGCCGCGGACATTGAAGCCTACTGCCGCATCTACCGCCGGACCCTCGAGCGCTGGGGCGATTCGGCAGCCGCCGCGTATCCGGATACACTGTTCGAGCGCCTGTTCGAGCACCGCGATGCCGGTATAGCATTCTGGCTCGCAGAAGCAGACAGTACGGTTATCGCCGGCATTCTGGTGCTGTCCTGGAACAACCTGGCGGTCTACTGGCACGGCTGTGCCCTGAAGGAGTATTTCAGGCACTATCCCAACAACCTCCTGCATGCCCGCGTCATGGAGTGGGCCTGTGAAAAAGGCTTTCATACCTATGACATGGGCGCCAGCATCGGCATCGAGGGAGTCAGGCGGTTCAAGGAATCCTTCGGCGCCCGGGGGGTCGAATACACCGCCTACCGCTGGAAGTAGATAGTTATGATGCACCTGATTATCCTCACCCGGGGGTGAGGTTTCAAGATGGTCCCCGAAGGGGGCCATCAGGTCTCTGGGGCCCATTTTGACCGTGCCGAGCCTGAGCCACGTGCTGCGGAAAAAAGGACCGAACTGTCTGAGCGTGGTGAGTGTTTGGCCCGCCGCTGCACGGGGCTCGAGCGAGGGCAGCCGCCGAAGGCGGGCCGGGCAAACGGGTGTCTTTTCTTTGGCATACCTTTCTTTGGACAAGCAAAAAAAGGTATGCGATTATAAAACCGCTCTATCGATACCCTGCCGGTTTGTTTACCCAAAACGCTTCAAGCGTTTCGGGTTACACCGGCGGGAATCCATATGATCGCAATAACAATATATTTACTACCAGCATGAAAAAAACAATCGCCCACTCCGTCCACGCCTATCTGTTCCGCACCGGAAGCTGGATATACAGCCAGCTGGTCAACGTTAAAAAATACGACAGCCTGGTTGTGTGCGTCAAGCGCCAGAACCGGGATGTCTTCCCCTGGGATGAGGTCCATGCCCTCTCGGATTTGCCGGGGCTGCGCCGCTTCTTCGAGCGCGAGTATGCCAGGCGAACCGACTTCTACTTTCCCTGGTCCTATCGGCTGCTCAAAAAACGCGGCGTGAGCCTCGTGCAGTCGCACTTCGGCAACCGGGGTTTTTTCGACCTCAGGCTCAAGGAAAAGCTCAGCGTTCCCCAGGTCACCACCTTCTACGGGCACGACGCTTCCATGATGGCGCGCGACCCGCTGTGGCGCAGGCGCTACCGGGAGCTGTTCACCCGCTGCGAGCGCTTCTGCGCCGAGGGCGGCTTTATGAAGAAAACCCTGGTCGAGCTCGGCTGCGACCCGGACAGGGTGGTCGTGCAGCGTTTGGGCGTCGACCTTGAAAAAATACAGTTTATTCCCCGCCGGCTGACTGAAGACCGGCCGGTGAAAATTCTGTTTGCCAGCACCTTCCGCGATAAAAAAGGGCTGACCTACTGCCTCGAGGCCTTCGCCAACGTGGCTGAAAAACACAAAAACATCGAGCTCTCGGTGATCGGCGATGCGGGACGCAGCCGCCGGGAGGTCGAGTATAAAAAGAGGGTGCTGGAGGTGATCGAAAAGCGAGGGATCTCGGATAAGGTCAACCTTATGGGGTTTATCGACTACCCGGCCTTTATCGAGGAGGCCAGGCACCACGATCTGTTCCTCTCACACAGCATTGTGGGCGAGGACGGCGAAACCGAGGGCGGCGCGCCGGTCACGCTCATAGAAATGTCGGCCTACGGCATGCCGGTCCTCTCCACCCTGCACTGCGATATCCCTGAGGTCATTCTCGACAATCAGAGCGGCCTGCTGGTGCCGGAAAAGGACGTCGACGCCCTCACCGACCGGCTCGAACACCTCGTGACCCACCCGGAAACCTGGGAGGTCATGGGCCGCGCCGGCCGCGCCCACATCGAGCGGGAGTACGACGCCGTCAGGCAGGCCCAGAAGCTTGAAGAGATTTACACTGCCTTGCTGTAGGATTATCGTTTGATACCGGCCGCTGGTTTCTGGATGCTGGATACACAAGGGGCGTAAAACAAATGAGTTATAAAAAGCCTGCGGTTC
The DNA here is from genome assembly GCA_964518865.1 of uncultured Thermodesulfobacteriota bacterium. Classification (GTDB taxonomy): domain Bacteria; phylum Desulfobacterota; class WTBG01; order CAIYCZ01; family CAIRTM01; genus JANQGV01. The sequence continues at coordinate 3,403 of CAZFIB010000044.1, read as the reverse complement.
TTGGCAGAAAATTAAATCTCTTTATCAAATCAATAGAAACGCAACACATCAGCAGCCGATAATAATTCATATAATCCGCATACGGCGTCAGGAATTCTTTGTCCGGAATTCAGTATCAAGCATCCGGATCGCAACACTCTCTACTTTTTTATGGAACTGTCGTACGGATTTTGTTACTATTTCAGGATATCGGCGTGTGGGGATGTGGCTCAGCTGGGAGAGCACTGCCTTCGCAAGGCAGGGGTCGTGGGTTCGAATCCCATCATCTCCACCAAGTAAAATCAAGCACTTAGGAGCAATCTTGAGTGCTTTTTGTTTTTTCAAATAGTGCCCGCCCCACACTCTGCCCCACACCCGGCAGTTATTTTGCCTCTTTCCGCCCCGTAACGCGCACCCCGGCGCCCGTATCAGCCCGGCTGAATCAGACTTTTTATCTCAGAGACCATAAAAAGCGGCAGCGCTGTTAGAGATTTTTCAACGCCGATATTTTTCATTGATATCCTGATTTCCGTTGCCGGTTCATAGCGCCGGCGGTACTCGGCCATGCTTTTTGAGGCAACATGCGTTCCGCTTTTCACTTCAACCGGCACAACCTGTGTGCCTGCCTGCAGGATAAATTCTATTTCCGCAGTGGCTTTCGATGTCCAGTAAAAAGGCTGATCGAGTCCTGAAGCAATCAGTTCCGTAAGCACATAGTTTTCGCTCATTGCACCTTTGAACTCAGTGAAAAGCCTGTGGGTGTCAAGAAACACGGACGCCGGCAGATTGCTGTGCATCCGCAAAAGTCCGATGTCAGCCAGATACACCTTAAACGCAAAGGAGTCGGCATAGGATGCAATCGGCAGATGCGGTTTTGTAATGCGTAAGATTTTATAGACAAGTCCGGCATCTTTGAGCCAGTTGAGCGCATCTTCATATTCCCGCGCACGCGCGCCTGTTTTGACGGCCGTGTAGGTAAATTTTTTATTTTCACGGGCAAGCTGATTTGGAATCGAATGCCATATCTCGCGAATTTTCGAGATAAGCTTTACCGGCGCATGCTTGGCAAAATCAAGCTCATAGGTTGTCAGGATGTTTTTTAAAACGGATTCTGTTTTCTCAAGATCTTTTGTTTCAACCCATGTGGCAACCGCTTCAGGCATGCCCCCGGTTATGAAATACCGCGTGAGATGATCGCTGTATTTTTCAAAGATGGGCCGGGGAATCGAATGCTGCGGCGTGATGTCTGCAAGATTGGCGACAAGCATTTCATCGCCTTGGGCGGCAATGAATTCTTTTAACGACACAGGGTACATGGTCAGCAAATCGACCTTGCCGACCGGAAAAGACGAAGGTCCGGCAAGCGCGATCCCAAGCAGTGAACCTGCTGCTGCGATGTGCAGCTCGCGCAACTCTTCACAGAAGTATTTCAGGCTGTTGAGCGCCTGACCGCATTCCTGAACTTCATCCAGAATAAGAAGCGTTTTCCCCGGCTGGATCGATGTGCCGTGCAGGATAGAAAGTGCCTCTACGATACGCTGCGGATCGATATTGCCTTTAAATAGATCGGCAATACCCTTATTGGCTTCAAAGTTGAAGTAAGCGGTATCTTCAAAACACAGGCTTCCGAACTGCTTTAAAAGCGAGGTTTTGCCTACCTGCCGCAAGCCCCGCAGAACAAGGGGTTTGCGGGCAGCGCTATCCCTCCAGCTCTGCAGTTGGTGTATAATGTTTCTCTGAATCACATTATTCAAACCATATACGAGAAATATTTCACACTATTAAAACAATATATCGGTTATTTCACACATAAAATCAACAACTAATTACGGTGATCCCGCAAAAATACATAGGAAAGCATTATTCCCAGGGGTCAGGATACCCCGGTGTCCTGTGGCCACAAAGCTTGTTTTTGCAGGGATTGGTTGGGTTGACGCCTCTTGTCCGGCAAGAGAGAACTGGTCTTGAAAATTTAGACAGGTGCATAAGTGAGGGAACTGCTCTAAAATGACCCTAAAAGAGGATCAGCGTATGAGCAAACGACCCAGAAGGAATCATGCGCCAGCCTTCAAGGCCAAACTGGCCCTGGAAGCAATCAAAGGCGAACCTTAATGGTGGTCGTGTCAAAAGTCCGGGAATTGTTTTTGTTGCATTAAAGTATAACATTTGTTACCCTGTGCCCTTTTGTGCACAGGGGCACCCATGGGTGAAGCAGCACTTGATGCCGACTTGCAGCACTACCGGCCGCGCCGTCCGCAAACCTCTCACTATTACCATTGCATTGAAGACCACTTCGAAGCGCTGGAGCAGGTCTATGAGGAGCGGTTCAGCCGCCAGTACGGATTTTTCAGGCCGTATGTCAAGGATGTCATCTGCCGCTACCTCGACTGCGGCATTCTGCACAACGGTTTTGCGCGGGTCAAGTGCACGGATTGCAATCATGAGTATCTTTTGGCATTTTCCTGTAAGCGCCGTCATTTCTGCCCGTCCTGCCACCAGAAGCGGGTTGTTGAGTTCGGGGAATGGCTGTGCTGCGAAGTCCTGAAAAAAGTCCCCCACCACCACATTGTTTTCAGTATACCGAAAATCCTGCGCCGGTACTTTCTCTATGACCGCAAACTGCTTTCCGGGCTCAGCCGCTGCGCCTGGGAAAGCCTGAAAGAATGGTATCAGCTGATCAGCAATGAGTTAGAGGGGGCGCCGGGGGCAGCGGTTGCCATCCAGACCTTCGGCGATTTTCTCAATTTCAATCCGCACTGTCATGTGCTGGTCACCGACGGCTGCTTTTACGGCAGCGGTACGTTCAAGGTAGCGCCATCGGTTCAGGCCAGGGAACTCGAAACCGTGTTCCGGGCAAAAGTATTCAGGCTGCTTTTGAAGGCGGGTAAAATAAACAACGGGCTGGTCGACATGCTCATGTCCTGGCGCCACTCCGGGTTCAATGTGCACTGCGGCAGACGGATCTGGCCCGATGATGAAAAGGCAATGGAGAATATTGCCCGATACATTATTAGAGCTTCATTTTCTCAGGAGCGCATGACCTACATCCGGGAGCAAGCCAGCGTTGTGTATCAATCAAAGAACGGTAAAACGACCAAAACCTTTGATGCGCTGGCGTGGCTTGCAGCCATGTGTTCTCACGTTCCGAATCGAGGCGAGCAGATGGTACGCTATTACGGCTATTACAGCAATGTGAGCAGGGGTAAACGCAAAAAAGAAAACTCAGATGACATCATCCCCCATATCATCGAAGGCGGCAAACTGTCTCCGGCCCGGCGCAAATCCTGGGCGCGCCTGATACAGAAAATATATGAGGTCGATCCACTCGTCTGTCCGAAGTGTGCCGGTTCTATGAAAATAATCGGGTTCATCAGGCAGGCCGACATTATACAAAAGATATTGAAGCATGTCGGTCTGTGGGCCT